>NZ_JBEYEY010000008.1:0-371501 GCF_040703635.1 Streptomyces sp. NPDC007189 | reverse complement strand
CAGGCGTTCGACCTGATGGACGTGGCGCCCGAGCGGATCGGGCAGATGCTCACCGATCTGGTGGAGCTGTTCGAGGCGGGTGCGCTGAAGCCGCTGCCGGTCACGTGCTGGGACGTGCGCCGCGCGCCGGATGCCTTCCGCTACCTGTCGCAGGCGCGCCATGTCGGCAAGGTGGTGCTGACGGTCCCGGCGCCGCTCGACCCGCAGGGCACGGTTCTGGTGACCGGCGGCACGGGCGGTCTGGGCGCGCTGGTCGCTCGGCACCTGGTCACCGAGCACGGCGTACGGCACCTGCTGCTGGCCAGCCGGCGTGGCCTCGACGCGCCCGGCGCCGCCGAACTAGTCGCCCAGCTAGGCAAGTTGGGGGCGAAGGTTGAGGTCGTCGCCGTAGACGTGACCGACCGCGACCAGCTCTCTACCGCCCTCGGCGCGATCCCCACCGAGCACCCCCTGACCGCGGTCGTCCACGCCGCCGGTGTCCTGGACGACGGCGTGATCTCCGCCCTCACCCCCGATCGGCTGGCCCGCGTCCTGCGACCGAAGGCCGACGCCGTGACCCACCTGCACGAGTTGACCCGCGATGCGGACCTGGCCGCGTTCGTCGTCTTCTCCTCTGTCACCGGCACCTTCGGTGGCGCGGGCCAGGCCAACTACGCGGCGGCCAACGCCTTCCTCGACGGCTTCGCCGCCACCCGCCGCACGGCCGGTCTGCCCGCGACATCCCTGGCTTGGGGTCCCTGGGCACCCGGCGCCGGCATGACAACGGAACTCTCCGAGGCCGACCTGCGGCGTCTTGCGCGGGCCGGCATGCTCCCGCTCGCCCCCGAACAGGGCCTCGGGCTCCTGGACGCGGCGATGGAGCTGGGCGGCGGCCTGGATCGGGCCGTCGTCCTGCCGGTCGACCTGGACCTCGCGGCGCTCCGCCGCCGTACCCCCGAGGACGTTCCGGCGCTGCTGCGTGCCCTCGTCCGTGCGCGGGGCCGCCGCAAGGCCGAGCACGTGGAAGGACGGGGCGGCACCGACCTGCGGGAGCGGCTGCTGGCGCTGCCCGCAGTCGACCGGGAGCGGTTCCTGAGGGACTTCGTGTCGACGCAGGCCGCCACTGTCCTGGGCCACGGCTCCACGCACCAGGTGGAGGCGGAGCAGACCTTCAAGGACCTCGGCTTCGACTCCCTCACGTCGGTGGAACTGCGCAACCGCCTCAACACCGCCACCGGTATGCGGCTGCCCGCCACTGTGGTCTTCGACCACCCCACCCCAGCCGAAGTGGCCCGCCTCATCCTGTCCGAGCTGGTGGACGACGACGGTTCCGCCGAGACCGGTTCCGCTACGGCGCTGCCCGTCGCGGCCGGCGTGGGTGACGATCCGGTGGTCATCGTCGGTATGGCGTGCCGTTTCCCGGGCGGGGTCGGTTCGCCCGAGGACCTGTGGCGGCTGGTGAGCGAGGGCGGTGACGCCATCGGCGCGTTCCCGGCCGACCGCGGCTGGAACCTGGACGCCCTCTACGACCCGGAGCCGGGCACACCGGGCCGTACCTACGTCCGCCAGGGCGGATTCCTCTACGACGCCGCGTCCTTTGACGCCACGCTGTTCGGGATCTCACCGCGTGAAGCGCTGGCGATGGACCCGCAGCAGCGGCTGCTGCTGGAGACCTCGTGGGAGGTCTTCGAGCGGGCCGGTATCGATCCGGCGAGCCTGCGTGGCTCCCGCACCGGTGTCTTCGCCGGTGCCATGGCGCAGGACTACGGCTCCTTCCTCCGCACCGGCGAACACGACTCCGGCGGCTACCTCATGACCGGCAACACCGGCAGCGTCGCCTCGGGTCGTATCGCGTACACCTTCGGTTTCGAGGGTCCTGCGGTGACGGTCGACACGGCGTGCTCCTCCTCGCTGGTCGCCCTGCACCTGGCGGCACAGGCCCTGCGCTCCGGCGAATGCGACCTCGCCCTGGCCGGCGGTGTGACCGTCATGTCCACTCCGGAGACCTTCCTGGAGTTCTCGCGGCAGCGGGGGCTGGCGTCGGACGGCCGGTGCAAGGCGTTCTCGGACGGCGCGGACGGTACGGCGTGGTCCGAAGGCGTGGGCCTGCTGCTGGTGGAGCGGCTGTCCGACGCGCGCCGCAACGGTCACCGTGTGCTGGCCGTCGTCGCCGGGTCCGCAGTGAACCAGGACGGCGCCTCCAACGGACTGACCGCTCCGAACGGTCCCTCGCAGCAGCGGGTCATCCGCCAGGCACTCGCCGGCGCCGGACTCAAGCCCGCCGACGTCGACGCTGTCGAGGCCCACGGCACCGGCACCCCCCTCGGCGACCCCATCGAGGCCCAGGCACTCCTCGCCACCTACGGTCAGGACCGTGAACGGCCGCTGTTCCTCGGCTCGTTGAAGTCGAACATCGGCCACGCCCAGGCCGCCGCCGGTGTGGGCGGTGTGATCAAGATGGTGATGGCGATGCGGCACGGTGTGCTGCCGCGCACGCTGCACGTGGACGAGCCATCCTCGCACGTGGACTGGACGGCCGGTGACATCGCGCTCCTGACGGAGGAGCGGGCATGGCCGGAGAGTGACCGTCCGCGCCGGGCCGGTGTCTCGTCGTTCGGTATCAGCGGCACCAACGCCCACGTCATCCTCGAAGAAGCCCCCCGAACAGCCCCCGGGGCGACGACGGCCGACGGCGACCTGTCCGTCGAGGCCGACGGCCGCAGCCGGACCGTCCTGCTGCCCCTCTCCGCCGCCGAACCCGCGGCCCTGCGCGCCCAGGCGGAGCGGCTGGCGGAGTTCCTGTCGTCCGACCCGGCGCTGTCCCCGCAGGACGTCGGGCTCTCCCTTGCGACGACCCGGTCCGCGCTGGAGCACCGCGCGGTCGTGCTCGCCGCGGACCGGGAGCAGGCCCTGAGCGGCCTCCGGGCCGTCGCCCAGCAGGAGACGCCGGGGCACGTCGTCACCGGCACGGCGGCGGCCGGCAGCGGCCGTACGGCGTTCCTCTTCGCGGGTCAGGGCTCGCAACGGCTCGGCATGGGCCGGGAGTTGTACGAGACCTTCCCCGTCTTCGCCGAGGCCTTCGACGCGGTCGACACCGAACTCCCCTTCGATCTCAAGGCGGTCGTCTTCGGTGACGACGCGGACGTACTGAACCGCACCGAGTACGCCCAGCCCGCCCTCTTCGCCTTCGAAGTGGCCCTTTTCCGGCTGCTGGAGTCCTGGGGTGTGCGCCCGGACGTGCTGCTGGGGCACTCCATCGGTGAGCTGGCCGCCGCGCATGTGGCCGGGGTGTGGTCGCTGGCGGACGCCTGCCGGCTCGTCGCCGCGCGCGGCCGGCTGATGCAGGCCCTCCCCGTCGGCGGGGCGATGGTCTCGCTCCAGGCGTCCGAGGAAGAGGTCCTGCCGCTGCTCGCCGGCCGTGAGGCCGAGGCCGGCATCGCCGCCCTCAACGGCGCCGAGGCGACGGTCGTCGCCGGCACCGCCGAGGCCGTGGAGGAGATCGCCGCGCACTTCCGCGCCCAGGACCGCAAGGCCACCGCGCTGCGCGTCAGCCACGCCTTCCACTCGCCGCTGATGGAACCGATGCTCGCCGACTTCCGGGCCGTAGCCGAGACCCTCACCTACGACCGGCCCCGGCTGACGATCGTCTCCGCGCTCACCGGCGACCTCGCCGACGCGGACGACCTGATGTCGCCCGAGTACTGGGTGCGGCACGTCCGGCACACCGTGCGCTTCGCCGACGGAGTCCGCCGGGTCGCGGCAGAAGGCGCCGCCGTCTGGCTGGAGTTGGGCCCCGACGGCACGCTCACCGCGCTGGTGCGCGCCGAGGCGGGCGCCGACCCGGCCGCGCAGGCGCTGCACGTGCCCGCGCTGCGCAAGGACCGCGCCGAGACCGGCGCCCTGCTCACGGCCGTCGCCGCCCTCCACACCCGCGGTACCGCGCTGCGCTGGTCCGCCCTGTTCGCCGGGACCGGCGCCCGCCCGACCGCACTGCCCACGTACCCCTTCCAGCGGCAGCACTTCTGGCCCGCGACCCCCGCCGCCGCGCCCGGTGACGCGACCGGACTCGGACTCACCGCGTCCGGGCACCCGCTGCTCGGCGCGGAGGTCACGCTCGCCGAGGGCACGGGCGCCCTGCTCACCGGCCGGCTGTCGCTCACGGCCCAGCCGTGGCTGCGCGACCACGCCGTCGCGGGCGCGGTCCTCTTTCCCGGCACGGGCTTCCTCGAACTGGCCCTGCAGGCCGCCCGCCACGTCGGCTGCGCACGCGTCGCCGACCTCACCCTGGAGGCGCCGCTGGTCCTCCCGGAGAACGGCGGTGTCCGCGTCCAGGTCTCCGTCGGCGCGGCGGAGGAGTCGGGACGGCGGACCGTGTCGATCCACTCCCAGGCCGACACGCCGGACGCGGCCCCCGACAGCTGGGTGCGACACGCCACCGGCCTCCTCGACGACGGCACGGACGCCACGGACGAGGCGCACGCGAAGGCCGATTGGGCCGACGGCCCCTCCACTGACGGCGACCGCATCCCGCTGGACGGCTTCTACGAGCGTCTCGCGGACGACGGTTACACCTACGGCCCCGTCTTCCAGGGTCTGCGCGCCGTCTGGCGGGACGGCGACGACATCCACGCCGACGTCCGGCTGACCGCCGACCAGCAGGCCGAGGCCGCACGGCACGGACTGCACCCCGCCCTGCTGGACGCCGCTCTGCACGCCTGGCTCGCCGCCGGGCGCACCGGTGCCGACGGCACCGGTGCGGTACGGCTGCCTTTCGCCTGGAGCGGGGTCACCCTGGCCGCGGTGGGCGCCGCCGCCGTACGGGTCCGGCTCACGCCCGTCGACGAGGACACGCTCGCGCTGACCCTCGTGGACACCGAGGGCCGGCTCGTCGCCCGCGTCGACGCGCTCACCCTGCGGGAGCTCAGCCCCGAGGCCCTGGCCCCGGCGCGGGGCGCCCGCACCGGAGTCGGGGAGGCGCTGTTCCGGCTGGACTGGACCGCGCTGCCCGTGCCGTCCGACGCGCAGGCGGACCGCGACGCCCGCTGGGCCGTCGTCGGCCCGCGCATCGACGGGCTCACGAGCACGGCGGTCGGCCACTACCCCGACCTCGCGGCGCTCGCCGCGGCCATGGACGAGGGCACCGCGCTGCCGCAGTCGGTGCTCGTCACGTGCGGAGGAGAAACCCGGCACGCGGACACGTCGACGCCCGGCACCGACGGCACCCGCCTTCCGGCCCCCAGCCCGGCCACCGCCGGTGCCGCCCCGTCCCCCGGCTCGGACACCACTCGGGCCACCACGGGCGACGGCCCGGGTACCACCGAAGACACCACGGCCCCCAGCTCGGGCACCACCGGAGCCACCACGGCCGCCGGCTCGGACACCACGGCCCACGGCCTGAACACCGCCGAATCCACCACGGCCCCCAGCCCAGGCACCACCGAAGCCCCCACCGTAGAGACCACCCGCACCGCCCTGCACAACACCCTCGCCCTGGTGCAGAGCTGGCTGGCCGACGACCGCTTCGCCGGCGCCCGGCTCGTGATCGTGACGCGCGGTGCCGTGCCCGCCGAGGGAGACGGCGCCCCCGTCGACCCGGTCGCCGCCTCCCTGTGGGGACTCCTGCGCTCGGCCCAGTCGGAGCATCCCGGTCGCCTGACCCTGCTCGACCTGCCGCTGCCCGGCTACGACTCCGGGAGCGCCGGTTCCTCCGTAGCCGCCTCGCCCACCCCCGCCGGGGAACACGGCACGCCCGGCGCGGTGGCGGCCGGCCCGGCCGGAATCGTCACCGCCGCCCTCGCCACCGGGGAACCGCAACTCGCCGTGCGCGGTGCCACCGTGTACGCGCCGCGGCTGGCCCCGGCCGGTCCGGGAGGCAGCCTGCTGCCGCCGCCCGGTGAGCCCCTGTGGCGGCTGGACGTCACCACGCCCGGCACCCTCGACAGCCTTGCCCTCGTCGCCTGTCCCGAGGTCGGCGGACCGCTCGCTCCGGGCCAGGTGCGGGTGGCGATGCGCGCCACCGGTGTCAACTTCCGCGACGTGCTGGTCTGCCTGGGCATGCTCGACCGCGAGGTGCCCGGCCGTGAGGGCGCCGGTGTGGTCCTGGAGACCGGACCGGGCGTCACCGGGCTCGCCGCCGGCGACCGTGTGCTCGGACTGTTCTCCGGCGGGTACGGCCCCGTCGCCGTCACCGACCACCGGCTGCTGGCCCGCGTGCCCGACGACTGGTCCTTCACTCAGGCTGCGGCGGCGCCCATCGTCTTCCTCAGCGCCTACCACGGCCTGGTGGACCTCGCCGACCTGCGGACCGGCGAGTCCGTGCTGATCCACGCCGGCACCGGCGGCGTCGGCATGGCCGCCGTACAGCTCGCCCGGCACCTGGGCGCCGAGGTCTTCGCGACCGCCGCGCCCGCCAAGTGGCCGACGCTGCGCGCGATGGGGCTGGACGACGACCACATCGCCTCGTCGCGCGACACCGGGTTCGAGGAGAAGTTCCTCGCGGTGACCGGCGGTCGTGGCGTGGACGTCGTCCTCAACTCCCTCGCCCGGGAACTGGTCGACGCCTCCCTGCGGCTGCTGCCGCGCGGCGGACGGTTCGTCGAGATGGGCAAGACCGACCTGCGCGACCCGGGCGTGGTCGCCGCCGACCACCCCGGTGTGGCGTACCAGGCGTTCGACCTGCGCGACGTCGACCCCGGACACACCGCGAAGATGCTCGCCGCCGTACTCGGCCTGTTCGAACAGCGGGCGCTGCGTCCGCTCCCGGTGACCACCTGGGACGTGCGCCGGGCCCCGGAGGCGTTCCGGTACCTCAGCCAGGCCCGGCACACCGGCAAGATCGTGCTCACCGTGCCCGACGTACCGGTGGACCTCACCCGCCCGGCCCACCCGGACGACGTACCCGCGACACCGGAAACGGAGCGCACCGGCACCGTCCTGATCACCGGCGGCACCGGCACGCTCGGCGCGCTCCTCGCCCGGCACCTGGTGACCGAACACGGCGTACGGCACCTGCTGCTGACCAGCCGCAGCGGCCCCGGCGCCCCCGGCGCCCGGGAACTCACCGACGAACTGACCGGGCTCGGCGCCGAGGTCACCGTCGCCGCCTGCGACACCGCCGACCGCGACGCCCTGGCCCGGCTGCTCGCCGCGATCCCCGAACGGCACCCGCTCACCGCGGTCGTCCACGCGGCCGGCGTCCTCGACGACGGCATCCTGGACGGGCTGACCCCCGAGCGCGTGGACCGGGTGCTGCGGCCGAAGGCACAGGCCGCGTGGAACCTGCACGAACTCACCCGCGACAGCGACCTGTCGGCGTTCGTCCTGTTCTCCTCCGTGGCCGCCACTTTCGGCAGCCCGGGCCAGGCGAACTACGCCGCCGCCAACGCCTTCCTCGACGGCCTCGCCCACCACCGCAGGGCGCAGGGCCTGCCCGCACTGTCCCTCGCCTGGGGCCTGTGGGACACCGACGCCGGCATGGCCGGCACGCTCGGCGCGGCCGACGTCCGCCGCATCGGCCGTATGGGGCTGGCGCCGCTGCCCGCCGACGAGGGCCTCGCCCTGTTCGACGCGGCGCTCGCCGCCGACCAGGCGCTGCTGCTGCCCACCCGGCTCGACCTGGCGGCCCTCGCCCGCCGCGGCACCGAACCACCCGCGCTGCTCAAGGCGCTGGCCCGCACCCCCGTCCGGCGGGCCGCCGCGCCCGCCGCCACGGCGGGCGGCAGCCAGGATGCCACCGGCGCCGACGCGCCCACCGTGTCGTTCACCGAGCAGCTGCGGCAGCTGCCCGCGGAGGAACGCGAACGGGCCGCGCTGGACCTGGTGCGCACCCACACCGCCGCGGTCCTCGGCCACTCCGACCCCGACGCGGTCGACGCCGACCGGCCGTTCAAGTCGCTCGGCTTCGACTCGCTCACCGCGGTCGAGATGCGCAACCGGCTCGGTACGGCCACCGGACTCACCCTGCGGGCCACGCTGATCTTCAGCTACCCGACCCCCGCGGTGCTCGCCCGGTACCTGCTGCAGCAGTGCGCCCCGCAGGAGGAGCCCGCGCAGCGGCCCGCGGACCTCCTCCTCGCCGAACTCGACCGACTGGAGTCCGCCATGGACGCCATGGACGCCATGGAGGCCGTAGACGCGGTGGACACCAGGGGCGAGCGCGCCCCCGGCGGCACACCCGACGGCACCGGCACCCCCGCCGACGACGGACTGAACGAGAAGGTGACCGCACGCCTCCGGGAGCTGCTGGCCCGGTGGACCGGCGGCACCGGCGGCACGACCCCCACGGCCGGCACCGGACTCGAGTCCGCGACGGACGACGAGATGTTCGACCTCATCAACAAAGAGCTGGGCATTTCCTGACCCCGATACCGACCCCGGACCGATCAGGACCCGACGTCTGTGGACCCCTCGGGGCTCCTCCTAGGAAGTGGCAACGAATGGCGAGCAACGAAGAGAAGCTGCGGGACTACCTCAAGCTGGTCACGGCCGACCTTCGTCAGACACGCAAGCGTCTGCAGGACATCGAGGACCAGCGGCACGAGCCCGTGGCCATCGTGGCGATGGGCTGCCGCTTCCCCGACGGCGCCGACACCCCCGAGGCGATGTGGCGGCTCCTCGCGTCCGGCACCGACGCCGTCACCCCGTTCCCCACCGACCGCGGCTGGGACCTGGAGGCCCTGTACGACCCGGACCCCGACCGGCCCGGCACCTCCTACGTCCGCGAGGGCGGCTTCCTCCACGAAGCGCCCCTGTTCGACGCCGAGTTCTTCGAGATCTCCCCGCGCGAGGCCCAGGCCATGGACCCGCAGCAGCGGCTCCTCCTGGAGACCTCCTGGGAGACCGTCGAACGCGCCGGGATCGTCCCCGCCTCCCTGCGCGGTTCCCGCACCGGCGTCTTCATCGGCGCCATCGCCCAGGACTACCTGCCGCGTTCCCGCAGCGCCCAGGCCGAACTCGGCGGACACCTCCTCACCGGCAGCACCATCAGCGTCGCCTCCGGCCGCATCGCCTACTCCTTCGGCCTGGAGGGCCCCGCGGTCACCGTCGACACCGCCTGCTCCTCCTCCCTGGTCGCGCTCCACCTCGCCGTACGGTCCCTGCGCGCCGGCGAGTGCGACCTCGCCCTCGGCGGCGGCGTGACCGTCATGTCCGGCCCCGAGATGTTCGTCGACTTCGGCCGGCAACGGGCCCTTGCCGCCGACGGCCGCTGCAAGGCGTTCTCCGCCGGCGCCAACGGCTTCGGCCCCGCCGAGGGCGTCGGCATGCTCCTGCTGGAGCGTCTCTCCGACGCCCGCCGCCACGGCCACCCCGTCCTCGCCGTGATCCGGGGCAGCGCCGTCAACCAGGACGGCGCCTCCAACGGCCTCACCGCCCCCAACGGCCCCGCCCAGGAGCGCGTCATCCGCGCCGCCCTCTCCGACGCCGCGCTCACCCCCGGCGACGTCGACGCCATCGAGGCCCACGGCACCGGCACCCCCCTCGGCGACCCCATCGAGGCCGAGGCCCTGCTCGCCACCTACGGCCAGGACCGCGAACGCCCCCTGTGGCTTGGCTCGGTGAAGTCCAACATCGGCCACACCCAGGCCGCCGCCGGTGTCGCCGGCATCATCAAGATGGTCCTGGCCATGCGCCACGGCCTGCTGCCCCGCACGCTGCACGCCGACGAGCCGTCCCCGCACATCGACTGGGCCGCCGCCGACCTGCGCCTGCTCACCACGGCCCAGCCCTGGCCCCGCCAGGACGACCGCCCCCGCCGCGCGGCCGTCTCCTCCTTCGGCATCAGCGGCACCAACGCCCACCTGATCGTGGAGGAACCACCTGCTCCGGCCGGGCAGGAGCGGGACGAGACGACGGCCACCGGAGTCACGACGGCCGGGGCCACGGCGACCGGGTCCGCGGCGACCGACGGACCCGTCGCCGCTGCGGCGACCGGCCGCACGCGTCCTGCCGCCCCCGACGCGCCGCTCCCCTGGGTGATCTCCGCCCGCAGCCGCGCCGCCCTCACGGCGCAGGCCGCCCGACTGCTCGCCCACCTCGATGCCCACCCCGGCCAGCACCCGGCCCGCGTCGGCCACGCCCTCGCCACCACCCGCAGCCTCTTCGAGCACCGTGCCGTCCTCACCGGCCGCACCCACGACGACCTGCGCACCGCCCTCACCGCGCTCGCCTCCGGCACACCCCACCCGCACACCGTCACCGGCAACGTCCGCCCCGGCGGCCGCCTCGCGGTCCTCTTCACCGGCCAGGGCTCACAACGCCTCGGCATGGGCCGCGAGTTGTACGCCACGTACCCGGTGTTCGCGGAGGCCTTCGACGCGGTCGGCGCGGAACTCCCCTTCGACCTCAAGGCGGTCGTCTTCGGCGAGGACGTAGAGGCGCTGAACCGCACGGAGTACGCCCAGCCGGCCCTGTTCGCCCTCGAAGTGGCCTTGTTCCGGCTGCTGGAGTCCTGGGGCGTCCGCCCGGACGTGCTGGCCGGTCACTCGATCGGTGAGATCGCCGCGGCACACGTCGCCGGGGTTTGGTCGCTGTCCGACGCCTGCCGCCTGGTGGTCGCGCGCGGCCGTCTGATGCAGGCGCTGCCGCCGGGTGGTGCGATGGTGGCGCTGCAGGCGTCGGAGGACGAGGTACGGCCGTTCCTCGATGACGTGCGCGTGGGCCTGGCCGCGGTCAACGGCCCTCAGGCAGTGGTGGTGTCGGGTGAGGCCGGCGCGGTGGAGGAGGCGGCCGGGCACTTCCGGGCGCAGAACCGCAAGGTGACGGCTCTGCGTGTCAGCCACGCGTTCCACTCGCCGTTGATGGAGCCGATGCTCGCCGGCTTCCGGGCCGTGGCAGAGAGCCTCACCTATGCCAGGCCGCGCATCCCCGTCGTCTCCAACGTCACCGGACGCCCCGCCACCCCCGAAGAACTGACCTCCCCCGACTACTGGGTTCAGCACGTACGGCGCCCGGTCCGCTTCGCCGACGGCGTCCGCGCCCTGGCCGAACGCAAGGCCGGCCGCTTCCTGGAACTGGGCCCCGACGGCCGGCTGACCGCCCTCGCCCAGGACTGCCTGGACGGCGGCACCGAGATCTTCGCGACCGCCCTGCGCCACGACCGCCCCGAACCGGAGAGCCTGCTCACCGCCCTCGCCCAGCTCTTCGTCACCGGCCTCCCCGTGGCGTGGGACACGGCGTTCCCCCAGGACGGCACCGCAACGGCCGGACAGGAACCGCTGGACCTGCCGACCTACGCGTTCCAGCGCCGCCGCTTCTGGTCCCGGGACACCGGCTCCACCCCCGGCGACCTGCGAGCGGTGGGTCTGGGTTCGGCGGAGCACCCGTTGCTGGGTGCGGCGGTGGAACTGGCCGGTGGTGACGGTGAGGTGCTGCTGACGGGCCGTCTGGCGCCGGGGGCGCAGGAGTGGCTGCGTGACCATGTGGTGGCCGGTTCGGTGGTGTTCCCAGGGACCGGCTTTCTGGAGCTGGCGTTGCGGGCCGGTGAGTCGGCGGGCTGCGACCGGGTGGAGGAGCTGACGATCGCGGCGCCGCTGGTGCTGCCTGAGCGCGGTGGTGTGCGGGTTCAGGTACGGGTCGGCGCGGCGGACGACTCCGGCCGGCGCCCGCTGGAGATCCACTCCCGCGCCGAAGACGCCCTCGACACCGACCCCTGGACCCTGCACGCCACGGGCATCCTCGACACCGATGCAGCCCACCGATTCAGCGGTGCCTACGACTTCGCCGTGTGGCCACCGCAGGAGGCGGTCGCGGAGCCCGTCGAGGAGGTGTACGAGCGTTTCGCGGGACTGGGTCTGTCGTACGGGCCGGTGTTCCGCGGCCTGCGGAGCGTCTGGCGGCGCGGTGATGAGGTCTTCGCCGAGGTCGCCCTGCCCGAGGAGCAGGAGACGGCCGCGGGACGGTTCGGTCTGCATCCGGCGTTGCTGGACGCCGCGCTGCACGCGGCGCTGTTCTCACCGGTGTTCGGTGACGGCCGGGCCCGGTTGCCGTTCTCGTGGGCCGGGGTGTCGCTGTGGGCATCGGGAGCGCGGGAACTGCGCGTGCGGCTGGCCCCGGTGGGTACCGACACGGTCACCCTCGAACTCGCCGACGCGGCCGGTGAGTTCGTCGCAGGTGTCGAGTCGCTGACGCTGCGGGAGGCTTCCGGCGCCCTGACCGCGACCGACGCCGGCCGGCAGCACAACCTCTTCCAGATCGACTGGGCGAAGATCCCCGCCAACGTGGGCCCGGCACCGGCCCAGCCCCGCACCGCACTCCCCGGACCCGATGAGGAGGTCACCGGTGACCTCCTCATCCGCGTCGAACACCCGGCCGGCGACGACGCAGAGGCGGCACACGCGCTCACCGCGGACGTACTCGGCCTGGTCCGTGAGTGGCTGGCGGAGGAGCGGTTCGAGGGCGCTCGGTTGGTGGTCGTGACCGAGGGTGCCGTCGCGATCGGTGAGGAGGACCCCGACCCGGCTCAGGCCGCGGTGTGGGGTCTGGTGCGTGCGGCGCGGGCGGAGGCTCCGGGGCGGTTCGTGCTGCTGGACGTGGACGGTGCGGAGGAGTCGTGGGCGGTCGTCGCGGGGGCGTTGGCTTCGGGTGAGCCGGAGTTGGCGGTGCGCGGTGGGGCTGTGTACGTGCCTCGGCTGGGCCGTGCGTCGACAAGCGTTCTCACGCCGCCGGTGGGGGAGTCGTCGTGGCGGCTGGACATCGTCGAGAAGGGCACGCTGGAGGGGCTTGCTCTCACGCCTGTCGACGCGCGGTCGGAGCTGGGGGAGGGGCAGGTTCGGATCGCCGTTCGCGCGGCCGGCGTCAACTTCCGTGATGTGCTCAACGCGCTCGGCATGTATCCCGGTGACGCCAAGGACTTCGGTCTCGAAGGCGCGGGTGTGGTGACCGAGGTCGGTCCCGGGGTGACCGAACTGGCCGTCGGTGACCGGGTGTTCGGCATGTTCTCGGGCGCGTTCGGGCCGGTGGCGGTCGCGGATGCGCGGACGATCGCCCGGATTCCGGCGGGCTGGACGTTCGCGCAGGCGGCTTCCACCCCGATCGTGTTCCTCACCGCCTACTACGCGCTGAACGACCTCGGTGCGCTGCGCGAGGGCGAGCGGATCCTGGTGCACGCGGCAGCCGGTGGTGTCGGTATGGCGGCGACGCAGCTGGCCCGCCATCTGGGTGCCGAGGTGTTCGGTACCGCGAGCACGGGCAAGTGGGGCACGCTGCGGGCGGCTGGTCTGGACGACCGGCACATCGCCTCGTCACGTGACACTGACTTCGAGGCGGCGTTCCTGGCCGTGACGGACGGCCGGGGTATGGATGTGGTCCTGGATTCGCTGGCCGGCGAGTTCGTGGATGCCTCGCTGCGGTTGCTGCCTCGTGGTGGTCGCTTCCTGGAGATGGGCAAGACCGACATCCGCGACGCGGAAGTGGTCGGGCACGAGCATCCGGGCGTGATCTACCGGGCGTTCGACCTCTGGGACGCCGGTCCCGACCGGATCGGGCAGATGCTGGCCGACCTGGTGGAGCTGTTCGAGGCGGGTGCACTGAAGCCGCTTCCGGTCACCTGCTGGGACGTGCGCCGCGCCCCGGACGCCTTCCGCCACCTGTCGCAGGCCCGCCATGTCGGCAAGGTGGTCCTCACGGTTCCCGCGCCGCTCGACCCGCAAGGCACGGTCCTGGTGACCGGCGGCACGGGCGGTCTGGGCGCACTGGTCGCCCGGCACCTGGTCACCGAGCACGGCGTACGGCACCTGCTGCTGGCCAGCCGGCGTGGCCTCGAGGCGCCCGGCGCCGCCAAACTCATCTCGGCACTCGGTGAGTTGGGTGCTCGGGTTGAGGTGGCCGCCGTAGACGTGGCCGACCGCGACGAGTTGTCCGCCGCCCTCGACATGATCCCGGCCGAGCACCCGCTGACCGCTGTTGTCCACACGGCCGGTGTCCTGGACGACGGCGTGGTCTCCGCCCTCACCCCCGACCGGCTGGCCCGCGTCCTGCGGCCCAAGATCGACGCCGTGACCCACCTGCACGAGCTGACCCGTAACGCGGACCTGGCCGCGTTCGTCGTCTTCTCCTCCGTCGCCGGTACCTTCGGCAGCGCGGGTCAGGCCAACTACGCGGCGGCCAACGCCTTCCTGGACGCCCTCGCCGGTGTGCGGCGCGCAGCCGGCCTGCCCGCCACCGCGCTCGCCTGGGGCCCCTGGTCACCCGGCGCCGGCATGACAGCGGAACTCTCCGAGGCCGACCTGCGCCGCATGGCCCGCGAGGGCATGCAGCCGCTCGAACCCGACGACGCTCTCACCCTGTTCGACGCCGCGCTGGAGTCCGGCGCGGCGCTCGAACGGGCTGCCGTGCTCCCGGTCGACCTCGATGTCGCCGCTCTGCGCAAGCGTCGGCAGGACGTCCCCACCCTGCTGCGCGGGCTCGTCCGTACGCCGGCGCGCCGAGCCGTGGAGACTCAGGCCGCCGTCGGGGGGACCGCCGATCTGCGGCAGCGTGTCGCGGGGCTGCCCGTGGGGGAGCGTGAGAAGTTCCTGCGGGACCTCGTGTGCGGCCAGGTCGCCTCCGTCCTGGGCTACACGTCCGCCGCCGACGTGGACGCGGACCAGCCCTTCAAGGCCCTCGGCTTCGACTCGCTGACCTCCGTCGAACTGCGCAACCGCGTCAACGGCGCCACGGGTATGCGGCTGTCCGCCACCCTGGTCTTCGACTATCCGACCCCCGCCGTGCTCGCCCGTCACCTCCTGTCGCAGCTGTCCGACGGCCAGGACGACAGGGAGCCCTCCGCCTCCGCGCTGCCCGCGCCGGTGGGCGTGGGTGACGATCCTGTCGTCATCGTCGGTATGGCGTGCCGTTTCCCGGGTGGGGTCGGTTCGCCGGAGGACCTGTGGCGGCTGGTGAGCGAGGGCGGTGACGCGATCGGCGCGTTCCCAGGTGACCGGGGCTGGGACCTGGACGCTCTCTACGACCCCGAGCCTGGCCGGGCGGGACACACGTACGTCCGCGAGGGCGGATTCCTCTACGACGCTGCCGAGTTCGACGCCGCGCTGTTCGGAATCTCTCCGCGTGAGGCGCTGGCGATGGACCCCCAGCAGCGGCTGCTGCTGGAGACGTCGTGGGAGGTGTTCGAGCGGGCCGGTATCGATCCGGCGAGCCTGCGCGGCTCCCGCACGGGCGTCTTCGCCGGCGCGATCACACAGGACTACGGCTCGTTCATGCGCGCGGGTGAGCACGACTCGGACGGCTACCTCCTCACCGGTTCCACCGGCAGCGTGGCGTCCGGTCGTATCGCGTACACCTTCGGTTTCGAGGGTCCTGCGGTCACGGTCGACACGGCGTGCTCGTCCTCGCTGGTCGCCCTGCACCTGGCGGTGCAGGCGCTGCGGGCGGGGGAGTGTGATCTGGCGCTGGCCGGTGGTGTGACGGTGATGGCCGGTCCCGAAATGTTCGTGGAGTTCTCGCGGCAGCGGGGGCTGGCGTCGGACGGCCGGTGCAAGGCGTTCTCGGACGGCGCGGACGGCACGGCGTGGTCGGAGGGCGTGGGTCTGCTGCTGGTGGAGCGGCTGTCGGATGCCCGCCGTAATGGTCATCGTGTGCTGGCCGTCGTCGCCGGGTCGGCGGTGAATCAGGACGGTGCGTCGAACGGTCTGACGGCGCCGAACGGTCCCTCTCAGCAGCGGGTCATCCGCCAGGCACTCGCCGGCGCCGGACTGAAGCCCGCCGAGGTCGATGCCGTCGAGGCCCACGGTACGGGCACCCCGCTGGGTGACCCGATCGAGGCACAGGCGCTCCTCGCCACCTACGGTCAGGACCGTGAACGGCCGCTGCTTCTCGGCTCCTTGAAGTCGAACATCGGCCACGCCCAGGCCGCTGCCGGTGTGGGCGGTGTGATCAAGATGGTGATGGCGATGCGGCACGGCGTGCTGCCTCGCACGCTGCACGTGGACGAGCCCTCATCACATGTGGACTGGACGGCCGGTGACATCGCGCTTCTCACCGAGGAGCGGGCATGGCCCGAGAGTGACCATCCGCGCCGGGCGGGTGTGTCCTCGTTCGGTATCAGCGGCACCAACGCCCACGTCATCCTCGAAGAAGCCCCCGACACGCCTGCGGAGACCCCCGAGTCCGCG
The DNA here is from genome assembly GCF_040703635.1 of Streptomyces sp. NPDC007189. Classification (NCBI taxonomy): domain Bacteria; kingdom Bacillati; phylum Actinomycetota; class Actinomycetes; order Kitasatosporales; family Streptomycetaceae; genus Streptomyces; species Streptomyces sp. NPDC007189. Next base: position 355,416 of record NZ_JBEYEY010000008.1, on the reverse strand, counting down.
ACTGCCGATCCCGAGGCCGCCCCCGCCCTCGTCCCGGTGATCCTGTCGGGCGCCGGTGGCTCGGCCGTGCGTGCTCAGGCGGAGCGACTGCGGAGCTGGCTGGAGAGTTCCGCCGGGAACGACGTCCGCGTGGCCGACATCGGCCTGGCGTCCGTCACCACGCGCACGGTGCTGGAGCACCGCGCCGTCGTCCTCGCCGCCGACCGGGACGAACTGCTCGCCGGCCTGAACGCCTTGGCCCACGGCAAGACGGCAGCGGGCCTCGTTCAGGGCGCCGATGCCCGGACCGGTAAGACAGCCCTGCTCTTCGCCGGTCAGGGTTCGCAACGGCTCAGTATGGGCCGGGAGTTGTACGAGACGTACCCAATGTTCGCGGAGGCCTTCGACGCGGTCGGCGCGGAACTGCCCTTCGACCTGAAGGCGGTCGTCTTCGGCGAGGACGCAGCGGCGCTGAACCGCACGGAGTACGCCCAGCCCGCCCTGTTCGCCTTCGAAGTCGCCCTGTTCCGGCTGCTGGAGTCCTGGGGCGTACGCCCGGACGTGCTGGCCGGTCACTCCATCGGGGAGATAGCGGCGGCGCATGTCTCCGGTGTGTGGTCGCTGTCCGACGCCTGCCGTCTGGTGGTGGCGCGCGGGCGGCTGATGCAGGCCCTCCCGGCGGGTGGCGCGATGGTGGCGCTGCAGGCGTCGGAGGACGAGGTCCGGCCGTTCCTCGACGACGTGCGCGTGGGCCTGGCCGCGGTCAACGGCCCGCAGGCGGTGGTGATCGCCGGCACCGCCGAGGCCGTCGAAGAGGTCGCGGCGCACTTCCGGGAGCAGGACCGCAAGGTGACGGCACTGCGCGTCAGCCACGCGTTCCACTCGCCGTTGATGGAGCCGATGCTCGCCGACTTCCGCAAGGTCGCCGAGAGCCTGGCGTACGGGCGGCCGGAGGTGCCCCTCGTCTCCACGGTCACTGGTGAGACGGTGCACGCCGAGGAACTGATGTCCCCGGAGTACTGGGTCGGCCACGTCCGCCGGACCGTCCGCTACGCCGACGCCGTACGCACCCTCGCCGAGCAGAATGTGACGCGCTACCTCGAACTCGGTCCCGACGGCACCCTCACCGCCCTCGCGCAGGCCACCCTGGACGACACCTCGACCGCCGTGCTGGCCCCCGCGCTGCGCAAGGACCGGCCGGAGGCGCCGGCGCTGCTGGCTGCCGTCGCCGCGCTGTTCACGCACGGCGGTGACGTGGACTGGCGGACGCTGTTCGCCGGCACGGGGGCACGCCCGGTGGAGCTGCCGACGTACGCCTTCCAGCGGCGGCGGTTCTGGCCCTCGGCCGCTCAGCGCCCCGGCGACCTGGCCGCGGCCGGGCTCGGGGCGGCCGGGCACCCGCTGCTCGGCGCCGCCGTCGCCCTCGCGGGCGGCGGGACGGTCCTCACCGGACGGCTCTCGCTGCGCTCCCACCCGTGGCTGCGCGACCACGCCGTCCTGGGCGCGGTGGTCTTCCCCGGCACCGGCTGGGCGGAACTGGCGCTGCGGGCCGGCGCCGAGGTCGGCTGCGACAGGGTCGAGGACCTGACGATCGCCGTGCCGCTCGTGATACCGGAGCAGGGCACCGTCCGCCTCCAGGTCACCGTCGGTGTCGCGGACGCGTCGGGCCGGCGCACGGTGGAGGTGCACTCGCGCCCGGACGAGGCCCCCGACGACACGCCCTGGACCCTGCACGCCGACGGCGTCCTCGCTCCGGCACCGGTCGTCGACGAGCCGGGCTTCGACCTCGTTCAGTGGCCGCCGGCGGGCGCCGAGGCCCGGCCCGTCGACGAGGCGTACGAGCGGCTGACGGCGACGGGACTGACGTACGGTCCCGTCTTCCAGGGGCTGCGCGCGGTGTGGCGGCGCGGCGACGAGGTGTTCGCCGAGGTCGCCCTGCCGGAGGGGCACGAGACGCTCGCCGGCCGGTGCGCGGTCCACCCCGCCCTGCTGGACTCCGCCCTGCACGCCGTCCTGTTCGGTCCCCTCGGCGAGGCGGGAGGCGCCGGACGGCTGCCGTTCGCCTGGAACGGGCTGTCGCTGTACGCCTCCGGTGCGCGCGCCCTGCGCGTACGGATCGCCCCGGCCGGAACCGACGCGGTCGCCCTCCAGCTGGCCGACCCGGCCGGAGGCGCGGTCGCCGCCGTGGAATCCCTGGCCCTGCGCGAGGTCCCGTCCGACGACCTGACGGCCGCTCAGGCCTCGACGGCTCCCTCCGGCACGTACCGCATCGAGTGGATACCGGTGCCGCTTGCGGCCCGGACCGCCGACGAGGACACAGCACCGAACGCGGGTGCCACCGTCGTCCTCACGGACCGCGCCGGCGAGGACTACGCGGGGACCGCCGCCCTGGCCGGCACGTTCGCGGCCCGCACCTGGTCCGAGCTGACGCGGGCCGTCCACGACGGCGACCCCGCGCCCCGCACGGTCCTGCTGCCCTGGGCGCGCCCCGCGACGACCGACCCGGCGGGGCCCGCCGTCGGCGCCGCCCACGCCGTCACCGCCGACGCGCTCGCCTTCGTACAGGAATGGCTGGCGGCCGACGAGTTCACCGACACCCGGCTCGTCGTCGTCACCCGCGGCGCGGTGGCGGCCGACGCGCAGGAAGAGCCGGACCCGGCGCTGGCCGCCCTGTGGGGCCTGGTGCGCGCGGCCCGGACCGAGAACCCCGGCCGCCTCGCCCTGGCCGACCTGGACGGCGCCCCCGAGTCCCGTGACGCGCTCGTCGCCCTCCTCACCCGGCCCGCCACCGCCACCGAGGAGACCGAACTCGCCCTGCGCGAGGGCACAGTGCTCGCCCCTCGGCTGGTCGCAGAGCCCCTGACCGCACTCTCCCCCACAGGCACCGACACGGACCCAGACCCGAGCGGTAACCCCGGCGCGGACTCCACCCCCAACCCCACCACCCGCCTCGCCGCCGGCACCGTCCTCGTCACCGGCGGCACCGGCGGCCTGGGCGCGCTCGTCGCCCGGCGTCTGGTCACCGAGCACGGGGTGCGCCACCTGCTCCTCGTCGGCCGGCGCGGCCCCGACGCGCCCGGTGCCGCCGAACTTGTCGCGGAGCTGACCGGACTGGGCGCCGAGGTGACCGTCGCCGCCTGTGACGTGGCCGACCGTGCGGCGCTGGAGGCGCTGCTCGCGGCGATTCCCGAGGACCGGCCGCTGACCGGTGTCGTCCACACGGCGGGCGTCCTCGACGACGGTGTGCTGGCCTCCCTCACCGAGGAGCGGCTGCGGACGGTGCTGCGTCCCAAGGCGGACGGCGCCGACCACCTCGACGCGCTCACCCGCGAACGGGACCTGGCCGCGTTCGTGCTGTTCTCGTCGGTCTCCGGCACGTTCGGCGGCGCCGGGCAGGCCAACTACGCGGCCGCCAACGCCTATCTGGACGCCGTCGCCGTGCGTCGCCGCGCACGCGGGCTGCCCGCCGTGTCGCTCGCCTGGGGTCCGTGGGCGCCCGGCGCGGGCATGACCGGCGAGCTGAGCGAGGGCGATCTGCGCCGTATGGCACGCGGCGGGGTCCGGCCGCTCGCCGTCGACCGCGGCCTGGCCGTCCTGGACGCCGTGCTGCGGCACAGCCCGGGCGCACTGCTCCTGCCCGTCGACCTGGACTTCCGTACCCTGCGCGAACTGCCCGACGTGCCTGCGCTGCTGCGCGGCCTGGTGCGCGGCCCGGCCCGGCGGGCCGCGCACACCGGCGGGCACGGCGCCGGCGGCGGCGAGCTGCGGGCGCGGCTGGCGGCCCTGCCCGCCGCGGAGCGCGAGCCGTACCTGCTGGAGCTGGTCTGCGACCTGGTGGCGCAGGTGCTCGGCCACGCGTCGGCCGCCGACGTGACGCCCGGCCAGGCGTTCAAGGCGCTCGGCTTCGACTCGCTGACCTCCGTCGAGCTGCGCAACCGCGTCAACGCGGCCACCGGGCTGCGGCTGCCCGCCACCCTCGTCTTCGACCACCCGTCGCCCGCCGCGCTCGCCCGGCACCTGCTGACCGCGCTCGCCGACGACGCGACCGGGCCGCGCGGCGAGGCCCTGCCCGCCTTGCGGGGCGTCCACGACGACCCGGTCGTCATCGTCGGCATGGCGTGCCGCTACCCCGGCGGAGTCGAGTCGCCCGAGGACCTGTGGCGGCTCGTCACCGAGGGCGGCGACGCCATCGGCGACTTCCCGGCCGACCGCGGCTGGGACCTGGAGGCCCTCTACGACCCCGAGCCCGGCCGGCTCGGCAAGACCTACGTCCGCCGCGGCGGCTTCCTGTACGACGCCGCGTCCTTCGACGCCGGGCTGTTCGGGATCTCGCCGCGCGAGGCGCTCGCGATGGACCCCCAGCAGCGGCTGCTGCTCGAGGTGTCCTGGGAGGTGTTCGAGCGGGCCGGGATCGACCCGACGGCGCTGCGCGGCAGCCGCACCGGTGTGTTCGCCGGCGTCATGGGGCAGGACTACCACTCCTGCCTGCGCGAGGGAGAGCACGACTCCGACGGGTACCTGCTGACCGGCAACACCAGCAGCGTCCACTCCGGCCGCATCGCCTACACCTTCGGCCTGGAGGGCCCGGCGATGACCGTCGACACCGCCTGCTCGTCCTCCCTGGTCACCCTGCACCTGGCCGCGCAGTCGCTGCGGGCCGGGGAGTGCGACCTCGCGCTCACCGGCGGTGTGATGGTGATGTCCACCCCGGACACGTTCGTCGACTTCAGCCAGCAGCGGGGCCTCGCCTCCGACGGCCGCTGCAAGTCCTTCGGCGCGGGAGCCGACGGCACCGCCTGGTCCGAGGGTATCGGCATGCTGGTGCTGGAGCGGCTGTCCGACGCCCGCCGCAACGGGCACCGCGTCCTCGCCGTCGTCGCCGGTTCGGCGGTGAACCAGGACGGTGCCTCGAACGGTCTGACGGCGCCCAACGGCCCCTCGCAGGAGCGGGTCATCCGGCAGGCGCTCGCCGGCGCCGGGCTCGGGCCCGCCGACGTGGACGCCGTCGAGGCCCACGGCACCGGCACCCCGCTCGGCGACCCCATCGAGGCGCAGGCGCTCCTCGCCACCTACGGCCAGGACCGCGAACGGCCGCTGTGGCTCGGCTCGTTGAAGTCGAACGTCGGCCACACCCAGGCCGCCGCCGGGGTCGGCGGTGTGATCAAGATGGTGATGGCGATGCGACACGGGCTGCTGCCGCGCACCCTGCACGCCGACGAGCCGTCCCCCTTCATCGACTGGACCGCGGGCGACATCTCCCTGCTCACCGAGAACGTCGAGTGGCCGCGCCCCGACAACCGCCCCCGGCGGGCCGGCGTGTCGTCCTTCGGCATCAGCGGCACCAACGCCCACGTCGTCATCGAGCAGGCCCCCGAAGAGGCGGTCGGCGAACAGCCCGTGGAAGCGGGCGAGTTGCCCGTGACGCCCGTGCTGCTGTCCGCCGCCTCCGAGGAGGCCCTGCGCGGGCAGGCCGAACGGCTGTGGGCCCGCGTCGACGGCGACACCGGCCTGCGGCTTGCCGACCTGGGCCTGTCCGCCACGCGCCGCCCCTGGCTGGAGCACCGCGCGGCGGTTCTCGCCGCCGACCGCGACGAACTGCTGCACGGCCTGCGCGCCCTCGCGGCCGGCGCGCACCACCCCGGCGTCCTCCTCGGCACCCCCGACCGCTCCGGCCGCCGGGTCGCGTTCCTGTTCGCCGGCCAGGGCTCGCAACGGCCCGGTATGGGCCGGGAGTTGTACGAGACGTTCCCCGTCTTCGCCGAGGCCTTCGACGCGGTGGACGCCGAACTGCCCTTCGACCTCAAGGCGGTCGTCTTCGGCGAGGGAGAGGGCGAGCGCGAGGCCGAGGGCCAGGCCGAGGGCCAGGGCGACGGTGCGGGCGCGGACGTACTGAACCGCACCGAATACGCCCAGCCCGCCCTGTTCGCCATCGAAGTCGCCCTGTTCCGGCTGCTGGAGTCCTGGGGCGTACGGCCCGACGTGCTCGCCGGGCACTCCATCGGCGAGATCGCCGCCGCGCACGTCGCCGGGGTCTGGTCCCTCGCCGACGCGTGCCGGCTCGTCGTGGCGCGCGGCCGGCTGATGCAGGCCCTCCCGGCGGGCGGTGCCATGGCCGCCGTCGAGGCGACCGAGGACGAGGTGCTGCCGCTGCTCGGCGACGGCGAGGACGTGGGCATCGCCGCGGTCAACGGCCCGCGGTCGGTGGTGGTGTCCGGCGCGGCCGGGGCCGTCGAGGAGATCGCCGCCCACCTCCGCGCCCAGGGACGCCGCGTGACCGCGCTGCGCGTCAGCCACGCCTTCCACTCCCCGCTGATGGAACCCGTCCTCGAGGAGTTCCGCGCCGTGGCCGCGAGCCTCACCTGCGCCGAGCCGCGCATCCCGATCGTGTCCACGCTGACCGGCGAGATCGCGACCGCCGCAGAGCTGACGTCGGCCGAGCACTGGGTGGAACACGTGCGGCGCCCCGTCCGCTTCGCCGACGCCGTGCGCAGGCTGGACGAGCAGGGCGCGGGCCGGTTCCTGGAGCTGGGTCCCGACGGCACGCTCACCGCGCTCGCCCAGGGCTGCCTGGACGGCGACGGCCACCTGCTGACGCCCCTGCTGCGCAAGGACCGCCCGGAACCGGCGAGTCTGCTCGCGGCCGTCGCCGAACTGCGCCTGCACGGCGGGCAGGTGGACTGGAACGCCGTCTTCGCGCCCACCGGTGCCACCGTCGTCGACCTGCCCACCTACGCCTTCGCCCACGAGCGGTTCTGGCCCGAGGGCGCCAGGCCCGGCGGCCGGACCGGCCCGGGCGCCGACGACCGCGCCGACTCGGCGTTCTGGACCGCCGTGGAACGCGGTGACGCCCGCGCGCTGGCCGGCTCCCTCGGTGTGGCCGAGGACGCGCTCGACGCACTGCTGCCCGCCCTGAAGAACTGGTGGCACGGACAGCAGGAGCAGTCCCGCGTCGACGACTGGCTGTACGGCGCCGGCTGGAAGCCCCTCGGCACCGTCTCGGGCAGCGCCCTGCCCGGCCGCTGGCCGGCGGTCCTGCCCGCCGGGGCGTACGACGACCCGTTCGTCCGCTCGGTCCTGGACGGCCTCGCCGCGAACGGCGCCGAGCCGGTCCCGGTCACCTGGGAACCCGGCACCGTCCGCGCCGAGTTGGCCGCACGGCTGACCGAGGCCGCCGGGGGCCAACCGGTCGCAGGCGTCCTGTCCTTCCTCGCCCTGGCCGACCGGCAGCCCGAGGACGCCGGCGCCGGCACGCGGAGCACCGCCGACGATCCCCTCCCGGCCGCGCCCGCCGCCACCGCCGTCCTGCTCCAGGCCTGGGGCGACACCGGCATCACCGCCCCGGTGTGGGCGCTGACCACCGGGGCCGTCTCGGTCAACCGGTCCGACCGGGCGCCCGACCCCGCGCAGGGCGCCGTCTGGGGACTCGGCCGGGTCGCGGCGCTGGAGCAACCGGACCGCTGGGGCGGCCTGATCGACCTGCCCCCGGTGGTCGACCGGCGCGCGGCCGGCCGGCTGGCCGGTGTACTCGCGGGCCGCGCCGGGGAGGACCAGGTGGCGATCCGGGCGACCGGCGTGTTCGGACGCCGTCTCACCCGTACGGCCCCCGGCAGCCTCGGCGCGGGCTGGCGCCCCTCGGGCACCGTGCTGATCACCGGCGGCACCGGTGCGCTCGGCGCCCGGGTCGCCCGCTGGGCCGCCGCCCGCGGCGCCGAGCACCTCGTCCTGATCAGCCGGCGCGGACTCGACGCCCCCGGCGCGCCGGAACTGCGCGACGAACTGACCGCCCGCGGCACCCGGGTGACGGTCGCCGCCTGCGACGCCGCCGACCGCGACGCGCTCGCCGCGCTGCTCGCCCGGCACCCCGTGGACGCGGTCGTGCACACCGCGGGCCTGCTCGACGACGGACTGATCGAGACGCTCACCCCGGAGCGGTTCGCCGCGGTGCTGCGCGCCAAGGCGGTCGCCGCCCGCCACCTCGACGAGCTGACCCGGGAGCGGGAGCTGTCGGCGTTCGTGCTGTTCTCGTCGTTCGCCGGTGCGATCGGCTCCCCGGGCCAGGGCAACTACGCCGCTGCCAACGCCTACCTGGACACCCTCGCCGAACGGCGCCGGGCGGCCGGGCTGCCCGCCACCTCCGTGGCCTGGGGCCCGTGGGCGGAGGACGGCATGGCCGCCGGCGGCGGCATCGAGGAGTACCTGCGCCGCCGCGGTCTGACCGGCCTCGACCCCGACCTGGCGCTGGTGGCGATGGAACGGCTCGCCGCCGGGGACGACCCGGCCGCGGTCGTGGCCCGCGTCGACTGGAGCCGGTTCGCGCCCGCGTTCGCGGCGGGCCGGACCACCGCCCTGCTGGCCGGTGTGCCCGAGGCGGAGGCCGCGCTGCGGGACGCCGCGTCGGGGGCGGACGCCGACGCGCTGCGCGGGCGGCTCGCCGGACTCGACGCCGCCGCACGTTCCGCCGCGCTCGTCGAGCTGGTGCGGGAGCAGGCGGCCGTGGTCCTCGGCCACGCCCGCGCCGATGCCGTCGACCCGGCCCGCGCCTTCCGCGAGGCGGGCTTCGACTCGCTGACCGCCGTGGAGCTGCGCAACCGGCTCGCCGCGGCGACCGGGCTGCACCTGCCCGCCACCCTGGTCTTCGACTACCCGGCGCCGGCCGACGTCGCCCGGTACCTGGACGCCGAACTCACCGGACCCGGCGGCGGGCGCGCCGGGAGCGGGGTCGTCGCCGAACTGGACCGGCTGGCGCAGACCCTGGCCGCCGAGGCCGACGCGGCGGGCCGTGCCGGCGGCGAGGCCCACCAGGAGATCACCGCCAGGCTGCGGCACCTGCTGGCGGTGTGGACCGGCGCCGACCCCCTCGCCGACGACGGGACGGACGGCACGGACTCCGTACTGGACACGGCGACGGACGACGAGATGTTCGACCTGATCGACAAGGAACTCGGGATCTCCTGACCCCGGCCCGGGCGACGGGACCGGTCACGGCTTTTGCGAGGAAGTGGAGCACGATGGCGAGCAATGAAGACAAGCTGCGGGACTACCTGAAAAGGGTGACGGCGGACCTCCGCCAGACTCGCAAGCGCCTTCATGACGCCGAGGCGAGCCGTCACGAGCCCGTCGCGGTCGTCGGCCTCGGCTGCCGCTTCCCCGGCGGCGCGGACACCCCCGAGGAGTTCTGGCGCCTGCTCGCCGAGGGACGCGACACCGTCGCCGACTTCCCCGCCGACCGCGGCTGGGACCTCGACGGCGTCCTCGACCCCGCGGGCGGCACCGGCACCACGTACGCCCGCCAGGGCGCATTCCTCTACGACGCGCCGCTGTTCGACTCGACGTTCTTCGACATCTCCCCGCGCGAGGCGATGACCATGGACCCCCAGCAGCGGCTGCTGCTGGAGACCTCCTGGGAGGCGCTGGAGCGCTCCGGGATCGAACCGGGCACCCTGCGCGGCAGCCGCACCGGCGTCTTCATGGGCACCAACGGCCAGGACTACCTCGCCCTGATGCTGGGCCGGCCCGAGGAGTCCGACGGCCACCTGACCACCGGCATCACCGCCTCGGTGCTGTCGGGCCGCGTGTCGTACGTGCTGGGGCTGGAGGGTCCGGCGGTGACGGTGGATACGGCGTGCTCGTCGTCGCTGGTCGCACTGCACCTCGCCGTGCAGGCGCTGCGCAACGGCGAGTGCGACCTCGCGCTGGCCGGCGGCGTGACGGTGATGTCGACGCCGGGTGCGTTCGTGGAGTTCTCCCGGCAGCGGGGGCTCGCGGTGGATGGTCGGTGCAAGGCGTTCGCTCAGGGTGCGGACGGCACGGGCTGGGGCGAGGGCGTTGGTGTCCTTGTCGTGGAGCGGCTCTCCGACGCGCGCAGCAACGGGCACCGGGTGCTGGCGGTGGTCCGGGGCAGCGCGGTCAACCAGGACGGCGCCTCCAACGGGCTCACCGCGCCCAACGGTCCCTCGCAGCAGCGCGTCATCCGGGCGGCCCTCGCGAGCGCCGGGCTCAAGCCGTCGGACGTCGACGCGGTCGAGGCGCACGGCACCGGCACCTCCCTGGGCGATCCCATCGAGGCGCAGGCGCTCATCGCGACGTACGGCCAGGACCGTGAACGGCCGTTGTGGCTTGGCTCGGTGAAGTCCAACATCGGGCACACGCAGGCCGCTGCCGGTGTCGCCGGCGTCATCAAGATGGTCCTGGCGATGCAGCACGGCGTCCTGCCGCGCACCCTGCACGCCGACGAGCCCACCGCCCGCGTCGACTGGTCGGCCGGCGCCGTACGGCTGCTGCAGGAGAACGCCGACTGGCCCGAGGCCGACGACCGGCCGCGCCGGGCCGGCGTCTCCGCGTTCGGCGTCTCCGGCACCAACGCCCACGTCGTCCTCGAACAGGCCCCCGACGAGCCGCCCGCCGACCCCGGCACCCCCGCCCCCCAGCCGGCCGCGCTGCGCCTGTCGTCCGGCACCGTGCCCTGGCTGGTCACCGGCCGCACCCCCGCCGCACTGCGCGAACAGGCCCGCAGACTCGCCGCGTTCGTCCGCGCCCGGCCCGACACCGACCCCGCCCGCACCGCCGCCGCACTCCTGACCACCCGGTCCGTGTTCGAGGAACGGGCCGTGGTCCTCGGCACCGGGCCCGACGAACTCTTGCAGGGGCTGGACGCCCTGGCCGCCGGCCATGCCCGGCCCGGCCTCGTCACCGGCTCCGCCGCCATGCCCGGCCGTACCGCCTTCCTGTTCGCCGGCCAGGGCTCACAGCGCCTCGGCATGGGCCGCGAACTCTACGACGCCTACGAGGTGTTCGCCGACGCCTTCGACGCGGTGTGCGCCGAGGCCGACGCAGGACTCGAACGTCCCCTGCAGGACGTCGTGTTCGGCACGGATGCCGACCTGCTGAACCGCACCGAGTACGCCCAGCCCGCCCTGTTCGCCGTCGAAGTCGCCCTGTACCGGCTGGCGGAGTCGTTCGGCCTGCGCCCCGACGTCCTCCTCGGCCACTCGGTCGGCGAACTCGCCGCCGCCCATGTGGCGGGCGTGTGGTCGCTGGCCGACGCCTGCCGCCTCGTGGTGGCCCGCGGCAGGCTCATGCAGGCGCTCCCTGACGGCGGCGCGATGGTCTCCCTCCAGCTCCCCGAGGCCGAGGTGCTGCCGCTGCTGGAGGGCCGGGCCGACCGTGTGGGCGTCGCCGCCGTCAACGGGCCCCGCGCCACCGTGGTCTCCGGCGTCGCCGCCGACGTCGAGGAGATCGCCGAGCAGGTCAGGGCCCAGGGGCACCGCGCCACCGCGCTGCGCGTCAGCCACGCCTTCCACTCGCCGCTCATGGAGCCGATGCTCCGGGACTTCCGCCGCGTCGCCGAGTCGCTGGAGTTCCACCCGCCGCGGCTCACCGTCGTCTCCGACCTCACCGGCCGCCCCGCCGACCCCGACGACCTCACCGACCCGGAGTACTGGGTGCGGCACGTCCGGCACGCCGTCCGGTTCGCCGACGGCGTGCGCGCGCTGAGCGGACTCGGCGTCACCCGCTGCCTCGAACTCGGCCCCGACGGCACCCTGACCGCCCTCGCCGCCCAGAGCCTGCCCGCCGAGGACGACACTCTCGCCGTCCCCGCGCAGGACAAGGACCGGCCCGGACCGCTCGCCTTCGAAACAGCCCTCGCCGCCCTCTACACGCGGGGCGCCGCCGTCGACTGGGCCGCCCGCGTCGCCGGCGCCACCGGCCCCGGCGCCCCCGCCGCACCGCTGCCCACCTACGCCTTCCAGCGCCGCCGCGCCTGGCTGCCCACCGGACCCTCCGGCGCCGCCGGGATCCGGGCGGCGGGACTCGGCGCCGCCCGGCACCCCCTGCTCGGCGCCGCCGTCGAACTCGCCGACGCCGGCGGCGTCCTGCTCACCGGCCGCCTGTCCGCGCGGTCCCTGCCCTGGCTCGCCGACCGGGAGACGGCCGGCGCCGCGCTGCTGCCCGCGTCCGTCCTCGTGGAACTCGCCGTCCGGGCCGGCGACGAGGCCGGCTGCACCGCCCTGGAGAACCTGACCCTGCGCGACCCGCTGCCGCTGCCCGAGCGGGGCGCCGTCCGCGTCCAGGTCCTCGTGGGCGCGCCCGACGACACCGGCCGGCGCGGCGTGAGCATCCACTCCCGGCCCGACGACTGCACCACCGACCAGCCCTGGCGCTGCCACGCCGAGGCCACCCTCACCAGCGAGGCCCGGCCCGCACCCGCCCAGGACGGCACCGCGGTGTGGCCGCCCGAGCGGGCCGAACCCGTCGACGTGGAGGGCCTTTACGACGAGCTGGCCCGGCGCGGCCACTCCTGCGGCCCCGCCTTCCGCGCCGTACGCGCCCTGTGGCGCAGCGACGGCGACCTGTACGCCGAGCTGGCCCTGCCCGACGGGCCGCGCGAACAGGAGACCGGTGCCTTCGGGCTGCACCCGGTGCTGCTCGACGCCGCCGTCCAGGCCGCCGCGGGAACCGGGCCCGAGCCGGCCGAGGGCCACGTCCCGCTGCCCCTGTCCTGGCAGGGCGTGACCCTGCACGCCACCGGCGCGGGCGCCGCCCGCCTGCGGATCTCCGGCGCGGGCACCGACCGGCTCTCGCTCGCCCTGTCGGACACCGAAGGACGGCCGCTCGCCACCGTCGAGTCCGTCACCCTGACCGGCGTGCCCGCGGCCGGCCTCATCACCGGCCCCCGGGCCGACGGCCTCTACACGCTCGACTGGCAGCCGGTCGCCGGCCTCGCGGACGCCCGCCCGGACGCTGGGGAGTGGGCGGTGCTCGGCCCGGACGGCGCCGCCCTCGCCGCCCACCTCGCCGGCCAGGGCGTCCCCGCCCGTGCCGTCTCCGACCTGGACGCCCTGCGCGCCGCGCTCGACGGGGGCGCGACGGCCCCGACGACGGTGCTCCTCACACTGGGGTCCGCCGGCGGGGACGCCTCCTCCGACAGCGACGCCCTCGCCGCCGCGGCCCAGGACGCCACCGCCACCGTACTGACCACCCTCCAGCAGTGGCTGGCCGACGAACGCCTCGACGCCGCCCGGCTGGTGGTGCTCACCCGGCACGCCGTCGCGGCCGGCGACGACGACCCCCTGCCGAACCTCGTGCACGCCCCCGTCTGGGGCCTGGTGCGCACCGCGCAGTCCGAGCACCCGGGCCGGTTCCTCCTCGTCGACCACGACACCCCGGGCACCCTGCCCCCGTCCGCCGTCCGGGACGACGAGCCGCAGCTCGCCGTGCGCGGCCGGGCCCTGCTCGCCCCCCGCGTCGTCCGCGCGGCGCGGCCCGCCGAGGCGGCCGTGCCGTTCGGTCCCGACGGGACGGTCCTGATCACCGGCGGCACCGGCGCGCTGGGCGCCCTCGCCGCCCGCCACCTGGTCGCCGAGCACGGCGTACGACGGCTGCTGCTGGTCAGCCGCTCCGGCCCGGCCGCCGCGGGCGCCACCGCCCTGCGCGACGAACTGATCGCGCTCGGCGCCGAGGACGTGCGGGTCGAGGCGTGCGACGTCGCCGACCGGGCGGAGCTGGCCGCACTGCTCGCCTCCGTGCCGGACGGGCACCCGGTCACCGCGGTCGTGCACACCGCCGGCGTCCTCGACGACGGACTGCTCACCGCCCTCACCCCCGACCGCCTGGCCGGCGTGTTCCGCGCCAAGGCGACCGCCGCCGCCCACCTGCACGAACTGACCCGGCACCTCGACCTGTCCGCGTTCGTGCTGTTCTCCTCCGCGGCCGGCCTGCTCGGCAACCCCGGACAGGGCAACTACGCCGCCGCCAACACCTTCCTCGACGCCCTCGCCCAGCACCGCCGGGCCGCCGGGCTGCCGACGACGTCGCTGGCGTGGGGGCCCTGGGAGCGGTTCGGCGGCATGACGGCCGGCCTCGACCCGGCTCTCACCGCCCGGACGTCCGCGCAGGGGGTCATCGCGCTCTCCGCCGAGCACGGCATGTCCCTCTTCGACGCCGGCACCGCCGCCGATCGCGCGCTGCTGCTGGCGATGCGGCTCGACCCGGGTGCGCTGCGGTCCCGCGCCGAGTCCGGTCAACTGCCGCCGCTGCTGCGCGGACTGCTGCGGGTCACCGTCCGCCGCGGCGCCCACACCGCCGACGGGACGGGCGGCGGCTTCGCTCGGCGCCTCGCGTCCCTGCCGCGCACCCGGCGCCGCCGCGTCGTGGCCGACCTGGTCACCGGGCAGGTCGCCGCGCTCCTCGGCTACGACGGCGCCGACGCGGTGAGCACCGGCAAGCCGTTCAAGGAGCTGGGCTTCGACTCGCTGGCCGCGGTCAACCTGCGCAACCGGCTCACCCAGGAGACCGGGCTGCGCCTGCCCGCCACCCTCGTCTACGACCATCCGACCCCGGCCGCCCTGATCGCCCACCTCGCGGCCGAACTCGGTGTGGACGCCGCCGCGGAAACCGACCGCGTCGACACCGGCGCACGCCCGTCCGGCGAGGCGGCCGACGACGACCCGGTCGTGATCGTCGCCATGGGCTGCCGCTTCCCCGGCGGAGCCGACTCGCCGGAGGCGCTGTGGCGGCTGGTCTCCTCCGGCGCCGACGGCCTCGGCCCCTTCCCCACCGACCGCGGCTGGGACCTCGACACCCTGTACGACCCGGACTCCGACCGCCCCGGCACCACCTACGTCCGCGAAGCCGGATTCCTCTACGACGCCGGCGAGTTCGACGCCGAACTGTTCGGCGTCTCGCCCCGCGAGGCCCTCGCGATGGACCCGCAGCAGCGGTTGCTGCTCCAGACCTCCTGGGAGGTGTTCGAGCGGGCCGGGATCCCGGTCGCCTCCCTCAAGGGCAGCCGCACCGGCGTGTTCGCGGGCGTGACCTACCACGACTACGCGTCCGGCATGCAGATGGGCACCGCCGGCAACGTGGCCGCGGGCCGGGTGTCGTACGCCTTCGGCCTTCAGGGCCCCTGCGTCGCAGTGGACACCGCCTGCTCCTCCTCGCTGGTCGCCCTGCACCTGGCGGCCCAGGCGCTGCGCTCCGGCGAGTGCGATCTGGCGCTGGCCGGCGGGGTCGCGGTGATGTCCCGGCCCGACCCGTACGTCGCCTTCAGCCGGGAGCGCACCCTCGCGGCGGACGGCCGCTGCAAGCCGTTCTCCGAGGACGCCGACGGCACCAACTGGGCCGAGGGGGTGGGCCTGTTGCTGCTGGAGCGGCTCTCCGACGCCCGGCGCCACGGCCATCCCGTCCTGGCCCGCGTCGCCGGCAGCGGCGTCAACCAGGACGGCGCCTCCAACGGCCTCACGGCGCCCAGCGGCCCCGCCCAGCAGCGGCTGATCCGCCAGGTCCTCGCCTCGGCCGGCCTCGAGCCCTCCGACGTGGACGCCGTCGAGGCACACGGCACGGGCACCCCGCTCGGCGACCCGATCGAGGCGCAGGCCGTTCTCGCCACCTATGGGCAGGACCGCGAACGGCCGCTGTGGCTGGGCTCGATGAAGGGCAACATCGGGCACACCCAGGCGGCGTCCGGGGCCGGCGGCGTCATCAAGATGATCATGGCGATGCGCCACGGCGTGCTGCCCCGCACCCTCCACACCGACCGGCCCTCCTCCCACGTCGACTGGTCCGCCGGAGCCGTGGAGCTGCTGCGCGAGGACGCGCCCTGGCCCCGCGGCGAACGCCCGCGCCGGGCCGGCGTCTCGTCGTTCGGCATCAGCGGCACCAACGCCCACGTGATCATCGAGGAGCCGCCCCGGGACGGGGAGAGCCGGCTCGACGGCACCGACACCCCGGTCGATGCCCCGGCCGCCGGCGGCACCCCGCCCGGGGCCCACCCCTCGCTGCCCGGCGGGATCCCCCTGCCGCTGTCCGCCCGCACCCCCGAGGCGCTGCGCGGACAGGCGGCGCGGCTGCACGCCCTCCTGGCCGGAGGGCCCGCGCTCCGCCTGCCCGACGTGGCACTGTCCCTGGCCACCACCCGGTCGGCGCTGGAACACCGGGCGGTCCTCACGGTCACCGACCGCGAGGCGGCTCTGCGCACCCTGAAGGCCCTCGCGGACGGCACGGCTCCCGCCGAGGACGATGCGCGTGTCACCCTCGCCACCGGCACGGTCCCCACCGGTTCCGTGCCGCCCTCCGTCGCCCTGTACTTCCCGCCCGCCGACCCCCGCTGGACCGCGGGCGCGGCGGCCCTCGCCGGATCCTGCCCGGTGTTCGCCGAGACCCTCGCCGCGTGCGGGCGCGCCCTGACCGCGCTGGTCGACTGGACCCCCGCCGACGTGCTGGCCGGGCGCACCGCCCCCGGCTGGCAGGAGCGGCCGGAGATCGCCGGGCCGCTCGGCTGGGCGGTGGCCGTCGCACTCGCCGCGCAGCTGCGCGCTTACGGCGTCGAACCCGGCGCGGTCGGCGGGCAGTCGTACGGCGAGATCGCCGCCGCCTGCGCCGCCGGGCTGATCCCGCTCGAGACCGGCGCCCGCCTCGCCGTCCACCACAGCGGTAGGACGCATGCGGCGGTGCTTACGCACTCCGCGGCGTCCAGGGACTTGCCGTCCGGGGACTTGGCGTCCAGGGACTTGGCGTCCGGGGACTTGGCGCCCGCGGACTCGACTCCCACGGACCCGGCGCCTACGGACTCGGCGGCACCCATGCACTCGGAGGCGTCCGGGGACTTGGCGTCCAGGGACTTGGCGCCCGCGGTCTCGGCGTCCACGGACTTGGCGCCCGCGGACCCGGCCCCCGTGGACCCGGCCCCCGTGGACCCGGCGCCCACCGTCCCGGCACCCACCGCTCCCGCGCCCACCGTCCGCTTCGCCGCCGTCGAGCTGCCGCTCGCCTCCGCCGTCACCGGTGCCCTGCTGCAGCCGGAGCGGGAGACCGGCGCCGGCGCGTGGGCCGCCGCCCTCGCCGAGCCGCCCGCCGACGCCGGGTCAGCGCTGCGCGCCCTTGCCGACGCCGGCCACCGGACCGTCGTCGTCCTCGGCGAACAGGCACCCGGCATAGAGGCCGAAGCGGAACTGCTGCCCCTCAGCGGCACCGGCCTCACCGCGCTCCTCGCCCGGCTCCACGCCCGGGGCGCGGACGTCGACTGGGCGGCGCTGCTCGCCCCCGCCGGGGCGCACCGTGTGCCGCTGCCGACCTACGCGTTCGCCACTCGCCGCTACTGGATGACGCCGGAGGCCCCGGCCGCCGCCGACGGGTCCGCGCAGCGGCACCCCCTGCTGGACGCGTGCGTCGAACTTCCCGACCCCGGCGGCCTGTTGCTCACCGGCACCCTCTCCCGGGCGAACCTGCCCGGCGCCGGCCCGGCGCAGGCCGGACCGGTCGCCGTACCGGGGCCGGTCCTGCTGGAACTCGCCGTGCAGGCGGGGGACCGGGCCGGCTGCGACCGCATCGCCGAACTCACCGCCCAGGCGCCCCTCGTGCTGCCCGAGGGCGACGAGGTGCGGCTGCGGGTCACCGTCGGCGATCCCGGCCCGTCGGGGGAGCGGCCCCTGCGGATCCACTCCCGGCCCGCGGGCGCGCTGCCCGGCACGGCGTGGACCCTCAACGCCCGTGCCGTACTGTGCACCGGCGAGACCCGGGCCTCCTTCGACCTGGAGCTGTGGCCGCCCGCCGAGGCCGAACCCGTCGCCCTGGACGGGCCGTCCGTCCCCGAGGGACTGCGCGGACTGTGGCGGCGCGGCGAGGACCTGTTCGCCGAGGTCGCGCTGACCGACCCCGGCGAGGGCGGGCGGCACGCGCTGCACCCGGCCCTGCTGGACACCGCGCTGCGCGCGCTGCCGCTCGCCGGGCAGGACGCGTTCGGCGCGACGCCGGCGCCCGACTCCTGGCACCAGGTCGCCCTGTACGCCGAGGGCGCCCCCGCGCTGCGGGTCCGGCTGACCCGCACCGGCACCGACACCGTCGCCGTCGAGGCGGCCGACGACCTGGGCCTGCCCGTCGCGTCGGTCGGCGCGGTCCGCCTCGCCCCCGGCGACCGGGCCGCGCTCACCGCCGCCCGCAGCGGCCCGCTGTTCCGCCTGGAGTGGCCGGAGACCGGCTGCGAGACCCCCCGCGCCAAGCCCCGCTGGGTGCTCGTCGGCCCCGACGTGCTCGGCGCCCGCGCGGCCCTGATGAAGGCCGGCGTCTACACCGAGGCCCATGACAGCCCGGCCGCCCTCGCCAAGGCCCTGGACTGCGGGGTCCCCGTCCCCGAGGCCGTACTGACCGGAGTACTGCCCGGACCCGACGACACCGCCCGGGCGGTGCGCGACGCGGCCGAACTGGCCGCCGAGTGGCTGGCCGACGAACGGTTCGCCGGCATCCGGCTGGTGTTCCTCACCCGCGGCGCGCTGAGCGGCGCGGACGGCCCCGAGGGACCGCAGCCCGGCGCGGCCGCCGTCTGGGGACTGATCCGCTCCCTCCACCTGGCCGACCCCGGCCGGCTGGTCCTCGCCGACCTCGACGGGGCGCGCGCCTCCTGGCGTGCCCTGCCCGCCGCGCTGTCCCTGCCCGAGCCCCAACTGGCCGTCGTACGCGGCTCGGTGCGCGTCCCGCGGCTGGCCGCCGTGCCGGTGCGGGCGGGGGAGACCGGGCTGCTGACCGGGACCGGCGACACCGTCCTGGTCACCGGCGCCGGCCGCCCGGCCGCGGCCGCCGTCGCCCGCCACCTCGCGGCCGGGCGGGGCGTCACCCGGCTGGTGCTCGCCGACACGGCACCCGGCGACGGCCTGGTCGCGCTCGCCGCCGAACTCACCGCCGCGGGCGCCGAGGTGACCGTGACCGACTGCGACCTCACCGACCGCGACGCGGTGACCGCGCTGCTGCACCGCACGCCGGGCGGCCGGCCGCCGGCCGCCGTCGTGCACGCCGCCCGGCTTCCCGAGCCCCGCGACGGTATCGCGGCCGAACAGGCGCTGCTGGAACGGGAGATGCGCGCCGCGTGGCACCTCGCCGAGCTGGCCGGACTCCAGGACCCCGGCACGGCCGTGCCGCTGCTGCTCCTGTCGTCCGCCGCCGGCACGCTGGGCGCCCCCGGCCGCAGCGGCGAGGCGGCGCTCGGCGCCTTCCTCGACGCGCTCGCCCTGCGCCGCCGTGCCCAGGGCCTGCCGGGCACGTCGGTCGCGTGGGGCCGCTGGGACGCCGACGGCACCACGGTGGGCGGCGCCCCCGCCGGCGTCGCCCCGCTGCCCCGGTCGGCGGGTCTCGACCTGTTCGACGCCGCGTGCCTCCTCGACGCCCCGGCCGCCGTCCTGCTGCGCCCCGACCCGGCGGCCCTCGCCGGCCGGCCCGACGGCGCGAGCCTGCCCGCAGCCCTGCGCGCACTCGCCGGGCCGCCGCCCCGCCGCCGGGTGGGGCAGCGGGGCGGCGCCAGCGCCCTGAGCACGCTCCGGCGCCGCCTGGCCGGACTGGGCGACGCCGAACGCGAGGCCGTCCTGACCGACCTGGTCCGCGCCGACGTCGCCGCCGTCCTCGGCTACCCCTCGCCCGACGCCGTCGACGCCACCCGCGCCTTCCGGGACATCGGCCTGAACTCCCTGACCGCCTTCGCGCTGCGCAACCGGCTGCGCGAGACCACCGGACTGCGCCTGCCCGCCACCCTGCTGTTCGAGGCCGACACCCCCGGACGGCTCGCCGCCCACCTCAAGGAAGAACTCCAGCGGCTGTGACGCGCGCCCCGCGTCCCGGCCCCGGCACACCCACGACCCCGCACCCCGACGGCAGACCCACGACACGCAAGGAGAACCATCACTCATGAAGACGGACGGCGTCTATGTCGACACGGTCGGGGCGTACATCCCGGAGCGGTGGGTGAGCGTCGAGCAGGCGGTCGAGGAGGGGCTCTACGACGAGTACTCCGTCCAGTACGGCACCGGGCTCACCGCCGCCTACATCGCGGGCGACCTGCCCGCGCTCGACATGGCGGTCCGCGCCGCCCGGCAGGCGTTCCGCCGGTCCTCGTACGACATCGAGGACCTCGACTTCCACGTCCACTGCACCGCGGTGCAGCACGGCCCCGAGGGCTTCTACCCGCCCGGCTACGTCCTGCGCGAGCTGGGCGCGAGCGGCGTCGCCAGCACCGACGTGCGCCAGCACTCCAACGGCCTGCTGGCCGGCATCGAGGTCGCCGTCGGGCAGCTGACGGGCGCCGCCGGGGCGGAGACGGCGCTGGTCACCGCGGCGGAGAACTTCACCAGCCCGCTGATCGACCGCTGGACCGGATTCGGCACCGGCTTCACCGCCAGCGACGGCGGCGCCGCCGTCCTGCTCAGCGGCGACAGCGGCTTCGCGGCGCTGCGCGCGGTGAACTCCGGGACCCTCCCCGAGCTGGAGCAGTGGCACCGCGGCGAGGAGTCGCTGCTGCCGTTCCGCGGCGAGCAGCGCAAGGCGTCCGGCACGATGGACCTGCTCTCCTACTTCAACCAGCACGTCATGCCGCTCGACAAGTGCATGGAGATGATCCGGGACTTCGAGCTGGACATCGTGCACCGCTCGCTGGTGGACGCCGGGCTGAACGCCGCCGACCTGCGCTGGGTGGTGGCCGCCAACAGCGACTCGCGGATGATCGACCAGATGAAGATGCAGCCGCTGGGCCTGCCGATGTCCCGCTCCACCTGGGACTTCGGCAAGGAGTACGGCCACATGGGCGCCTGCGACATGGCGGTCTCCCTCAACCACCTGCTCCTCAACGGGATGCTGTCACCCGGCGACCACGTCCTGATGACCACCTCGGCGTCCGGCTGGGTCTCCACCTCCGCCGTCCTGACCGTCCTGGAGCTGCCCGACTGGGCGAAGGAGAACGCCCTGTCCTGAGCACCCTGCCGCGCACAGCACAGCACAGCACAGCGCCCCGGCACCTTCCCGGTGCCGGGGCGCTTCGCTCGCCGGTGCGGCGGCCGCCGTCGCGGTCAGTCCTCGCGGCGGGCGTACACCATCGAGTAGCGGAACACCTCCGGCAGGTTCGCCGCGCTCTCCACGGTCACGGCGAAGCCCTGGGCGTCGAGGATGCCCCGCACCGCGTCCAGCCGGCCGTCGAGGTCCTGGACCTCGATGACGGTCTGCCGTACACGGCGCCAGTCGGCCGCGTCGAGGCCTTCCATGACCTCCAGCTCCGCGCCCTCGACGTCGATCTTCAGCAGGTCGACCGGGCCCTCGGGCGCCCAGTCGCGCAGCACGTCCGAGAGCCGGCGCACCTGGGCCTCGACCTCGATGCCGGCCATGATGCGGTCCACGGCCTCCTGGCCGATCTGCGACACGGTCAGTTCCTGGCCGACCTTCTTCTGCTCCGGGTACCGGGTGGAGTTGCCGGGGATCGCCGGGTAGAACGTGAACCGGACCTGCTCCTCGGCCTGCCGGCCCAGCGCCGCGCGCACCACCTCCACGTCCTTCGCGCCGTGACCGTCCAGGTTCTCCACCAGTGCCCGGTGGATGGCGGGGATCGGCTCGAAGGCGAGGATCTTCGCGCCGGGGAACTCCTGCTTGACGAAGAGGGAGAACAGCCCCACGTTCGCACCGGCGTCCACGACCCGGGAGGAGTCGGAGAGCTGGATGCCGTGCCTGAGGTAGGCGCGTTCGACGAATATCTCGTTGTAGATGAAGTCGACCTCGGAGAACAGCGCGC
This sequence comes from Streptomyces sp. NPDC007189, assembly GCF_040703635.1. Taxonomy (NCBI): domain Bacteria; kingdom Bacillati; phylum Actinomycetota; class Actinomycetes; order Kitasatosporales; family Streptomycetaceae; genus Streptomyces; species Streptomyces sp. NPDC007189. Next base: position 333,902 of record NZ_JBEYEY010000008.1, on the reverse strand, counting down.
CCTCCGTCTGCGGCACGGCGACGGAGAACCCGTCCGCCACCTGAACCGACCTGATCTCGGTCATGAAATGCTCCCTGAGCCGTGGAATTGCTGCTCAGTGTGCCGCCTGGAACACCGGCAATTTCCTAGACTTCCGTCCCCGGCGGACGAGTCGTGGGCGGGATCAGGCGTCCCGGCCGCGCAGCACCAGGTACCCGCCGAGCACCGCGGCGGCCACCCACACCAGCATGACGACCAGGCCACCGCCCGGCCCGTAGGGCACGTCAGGGTTGCGCACCACCCGGGCCATCGCCTCACCGGCCTGGTCCGGCAGATAGTGCGCGACCTTCTTGGCGCCGGGCACCGAGGCGAGGATCTGCGTCACCAGGAAGAAGAACGGCATGAGAATGCCCATCGACAGCATGGAACTGCGCAGCATCGTCGCCACGCCCATCGAGAACACGGCCATCAGCGTCATGTAGAGACCGGCGCCCAGCGTCGCCCGCAGCACGTTGTGGGCGCCGACGGTGGTGCTGTGCGAACCGAGCGCCGCCTGCCCGGCGAAGAAGGTGACGAAGCTGGTGACCATGCCGACGACGAGGGCCGCGCCGGTCGCGACCGCGAGTTTGCTGACGTAGAACACGCCGCGGCGCGGCACCGCCGCCAGCGAGTTGCGGATCATCCCGGTGCTGTACTCGCCGCCGATCACCATGACCCCGAACGCGATCATCGCGAGCTGGCCGAGGACACCGCCGGTGAAGCTGGTGCCGGCCGGGTCGAAGGTGAGCTTGTCCTGCGGGGACAGGTCGTCGTACCGGGCGTTGGACAGGGCGCTGACGAGGGTGCCGAAGGCCACGGTGACGGCGAAGGCCGCGATCAGCGTCCACGCCGTGGAGCGGACCGTGGTGAGCTTGGCCCATTCCGAGCGGAGGGCCGCGACGGGTGCGGACATGGTTCAGGACTCCGTTCGCGTGGTCTGGGGCACCAGCGGGCCGCCGGGCGGGACGGTTCCCGTGGCGAGCGGTCCGGTGCGGTATTCGGTGGCCTCACCGGTCAGCGCGATGAACGCCTCCTCCAGCGAGGCGTGCTGGGGGCTCAGCTCGTGCAGCGGGATCCGGTGCTCGAGCGCCAGCTCGCCCAGTCGCTCCGACGGCGCGTCCGTCACCTCGAACGCGCCGGTGCCGCTCTCGGTGGCGGTGATCCCCGCGGCGGCCAGCGCGTCGCGCAGCTTCTCCGGTTCGGGGGTGCGGATGCGCACCGACGAGCGCGTGTTGCGGTCGATGAACTCCTGCATGCCGGTGTCGGCGAGCAGCCGGCCCCTGCCGATGACGACGAGATGGTCGGCGGTCAGTGCCATCTCGCTCATCAGATGGCTGGAGACGAACACCGTACGGCCCTCGGAGGCCAGCCGTTTCATCAGCGTGCGGATCCAGTGGATGCCCTCGGGGTCGAGGCCGTTGACCGGCTCGTCCAGCATCACGATCTCCGGGTCGCCGAGCAGCGCCGCCGCGATGCCGAGCCGCTGCCCCATGCCGAGGGAGAAGCCCTTGGGCCGCTTCTTCGCGACGGACGCGAGGCCGACCTCCTCCAGGACCTCGTCGACCCGGGCCAGCGGTATGCCGTTGCTCAGCGCCAGGCATCTGAGGTTCTGGTAGGCGCTGCGCCCGCCGTGCATGGCCTTGGCGTCCAGCAGGGCGCCCACGTGCCGCAGCGGCTCCTTCAGCCGCGCGTAGGGCTGTCCGTCGATGAGGATCCGGCCGGACGTGGGGCGGTCCAGGCCGAGCATCATCCGCATCGTGGTGGACTTGCCCGCTCCGTTGGGCCCGAGGAAGCCGGTCACACAGCCGGCTCGGACCGTGAAGGTGAGGTCGTCGACCACCACCTTGCGGCCGTACCGCTTGGTCACTCCCGCAAGCTCGATCATGCGGCCACGCTAGGCGGAACGGGTGACTCCAGTCCCGGGGCGGGGCAATTGTCTAGGGGTTCTCGCAGTGCGGGGAACGAGTGGAAGCCCGCGGCGGTGCGACCTCGTGTCTCAGGCCCGGGACAGCGCCGTGTAGTACGGCAGATAGGCGTCCAGGAGGGCGTCCAGGTACTTCTCGTCCGGCGTGGCCCGGAAGTCCGGCACGAACCGGCGCAGCCGCTCCAGCGACACCCGGGTCACGGCGGGGGAGCCCGGCCGCTCCAGTCGGCGGGCCGTGACGCCCAGGCGCCGCTCGATCGCCGTCACGATGGACTCCACCGGCTGCGGGACGCCCGAGGCCACGTTCAGCACCTCGCCGCTCACCCCGTCCCCCAGGAGCCGCCCGACCGCGTGCAGCAGGTCCCGCACGTCCAGCAGGTCGCGGTGGGCGCCCTGATGCACGGTCACCTCACCGGCGCGGACCTGCCGGACGAGGGTGGGCAGCAGCTGGTGCGGGCGCTGATGGCCGCCCACCGCGTGACTCAGGCGCAGCACCAGGTACTCGACGCCAAAGGAGCGCACCACGCTCTCCAGCGCCAGCTTGTGCCGCCCGTACGTGTTCGGCGGGCGCACCGGGTCGCTCTCGGCCGCCGCCCCCCCGCCGTCCGTGAAGCCGTACATCGAGAAGGACGCCGTGGAGAAGAACAACAGCTGCCGGCCCTGCCGGGCGCAGTCGTCGAGCGCGTCGTAGAGGACCTGCGCCTCACGGTCGTACTCGGCGGGCGCCGCGGTGGACGTGCTGGACACGCCGCAGGCCAGTGCCGTCACGCCGGGGAAGCGGTCGCCGAACTCCTCGGCCAGATTGCGGGCGAGGAAGCCGTCACCGATGATCCGCACGCCCTGCCCCCTCGTCCGTGGTGCCGGCCGTGGCGCGGCCGTGGGCCACGGCCGTCGCCGCCGCGGGTACGGTGAGCGCCTCGCGGGCGCCCGGCAGGTGCGCGGTGATGGCCGGCACCGACCGCAGGGCGACGACCAGGGTCCGCGCCTGCACGTTCACGTAATGGCTGTACTTCAGCAGCTCACCGAGCTGACGGAGCGTCATCCACTGGTAGTCGTCGGGGATGTCGTCCGGCCCGTCGCCGTCCGCCTCCACGATCAGGTAGCGGCTCTGCGCGTCGAGGAACCGGCCGCCCTCCTCCGACAGCACGGTGTCGAACAGGATCTGCTCCGGCCGCGCCTGCTCCACCAGGCCGAGGAAGCGGGGGCGGTCGGAGGCCGGCAGGTGGGCGTAGTTCTCCGGGGTGCACTGCACGGTGGGGCCCAGTTCGATGACGTCCAGATAGCCGGGCTCGACGCGGGCGTGCACCAGGCAGTGCGGCACGCCGTCGATACGGCGCACCAGCATCGCCACCACGCCCGTGCCGTGCGGCTCCAGCAGCGGCTGCGACCAGGACGCCACCTCGCGCCGGTCGGAGGAGACGTCCACGGGCACGATGCTGAAGTACAGGCCCCGCTCGTGCGCGATGCGGTCCTCGCCGACGTGCCAGCCCTCGGTCTCGATCTCCCGCAGCGGCACCAGCTCCGCGCAGACCTCGCGCTCGCTCTGCTGGGTGGTGATCCAGTTGCGGATCGCCACGTCGGAGTGGAGCGCGGGGGACGGTCCGGGGCCGTGCTGCCAGTCGGGCAGACAGGACAGCACCGTACGGGAGTCCATGTTGACCAGGTTCTCGTACCGCAGCAGCGCGTGGAGCTGACGCAGCGTCAGCCAGCAGAAGTCCTCGCCGGCCTCCACCTCGGGGCCCACCTCGACGACCATGTTGCGGTTGCGCTTGCAGAAGAACCACGAGCCCTGCTCGGACTGCAGCACGTCCGCCAGCACCCGGTGCCCGCGCGCCCACGGCTCCCGGAAGCACTCCAGGTACGGCACCGCCGAACCACCGTGCACCCGCGTGTAGTTGCTCTTCGTGGCCTGCACGGTGGGCGACAGCTGCACGCCGTTGACGTTGCCGGGCTCGGCCTTCGCCTGCATCAGGCAGTGCAGCACGCCGTTGATCTCACGCACCGCGAGACCGAGGATGCCTATCTCCGGCTGCCGGATGATCGGCTGGCTCCACTCGGGGACCGGTCCGAAGTCGCTGCGCACCTGCAGGCCGCGCACCGAGAAGAAGCGCCCGCTGCGGTGCTCGAGATCACCGGTCTCCGGGGCGAAGTGCCAGCCGGACAGCTCCGCGAACGTGGTGCGGCGCACCTCCTGGCGGTGCCGGGGGCGTCGTGCGTCCAGCCACTCGAAGAACTCGACGTCGGACATGGCCTCGCCGCCCGTCGCCGTCGCGGACAGGGCGAGCCGCGCGGCGAGGACCGCCTCGCTGGGGGAGTCGGGACCGGTCGCGTTGAGCTGGGGCATCGCTGTCTCTCCATCGGATCGATGTCGGCCCGCGGCACCCGCCGCGGACGCGGGGGAACTACGCGGGCGCGGGCGGGCCGGAAGCGGAGACCGCGGACCGGTGGGTGGCTCCCGTCGGGAGTGGGTTGGAAGGGGTGCCGGCGGGTCGGTGGGTGGTGTCGGCCGGGAGTGGGCCGGAAGCAGGGACCGCGGACCGAAGGGACGTGCCGGCCGGGAGTGGGTTGGAAGGGTGCCGGTGGGCCGGTGGGTGGTGTCGGCCGGGAGTGGGCTGGGAGCAGGGACCGCGGGCCGGTGGGACGTACCGGCCGGGACTGGGTTGAAAGGGGTGCCGGTAGGCCGGTGGGTGGTACTGGCCGGGAGTGGGCCGGAAAGGGTGACCGCGGGCCGGTGGGAGGTGCGGGGTCCCGCCGGGTGGGAAGGGCCGGGCCCGGCCCGGTCCGCGGACGTCTTGTCGCCGGGGCCGGCCGTCGTACGGCGTACGGGCGGCGCGATCGCGGTGAGCACCAGTCCCTCGTCGACCAGCCACCACCCGTCCAGGACGGGCCCGCCGACCGCATCGGCGAACGCGGGCGGCAGCGGCCTCAGCAGCCGCGCCGAGAACGTGCCCCGCACCCCGCTGCTCCCGGCGTCCGGCACGACGGTGAAGCTCAGCCGGGCCATGTCGAAGCCGAGCATCGTGCGGGCCAGCGGGAACCACGCCTTGTAGACCGACTCCTTCGCGCTGAACAGCAGCCGGTCCCACGGCAGGTGCGGCTGCGAGGCCCGCAGCCGGGCCAGGTGGGCGCGCTCCTCGGGCAGCGACACGGCCTCCAGCACGCCGTCGGGCAGCGGGCCGGCCGTCTCCGCGTCGATGCCGAGCGCCGCCAGGTCCGTGGCGCGGGCGACGGCCGCCACCCGGTAGCCGGCACAGTGCGAGAGCGCGCCGACCACTCCCTCGGGCCACAGCGGCTCCCCGTGCGGCCCTGACCGCAGTGGCTGGGCCGGCAGGCCCAGCGCGGCCAGCGACAGCCGCGCGCAGCGCCGGCCGGTGGCGAACTCCCGCCGGCGCTCGCCCACCGACCGCGCGACCACCGCCTCCTCCTCGGGGAACAGCGGCGGCGCCGACAACTCGCCGCGCACCTCGGTCACTTCCGTCACGTCCGGCAGCAGCCGACGCATCAGCGGCGTCATCGGGCACCTCGCCGGGGCAGGATCTCGCGCAACAGGGGATCGGGCAGGGTGCGGGCCTGCCACTCGCGGGGGTAGCCCAGCGACACCTCGCGGTGCGGCACGCCGTCGTGCCAGGTGGTCCGCGGGATGTGCAGATGGCCGTAGACGACGGTCGCCGCCCGGTAGCGGCGGTGCCAGTCGTGCGTGGCGGTGGTCCCGCACCACAGGGCGAACTCCGGGTACCGCAGGATCCGGGTGGGCTCGCGCACCAGCGGGAAGTGGTTGACCAGCACGGTCGGCAGGTCCGGGGGGCAGGCGTCCAGCCGTTCCCGGGTGTACGCGAGGCGCGCCCGGCACCAGGCCGCCCGGCCGGGGTGGGGGTCGCTGTGCAGCAGGAACTCGTCGGTGGCGACCACGCCCGCCTTCTCCGCGCGGGCCAGCGCGTCGGCGGCGCCCGTCGCACCCGGCGGCAGGAACGAGTAGTCGTACAGCAGGAACAGCGGCGCGATCACCACCGGCCCGTCGGGGCCCTGCCAGGTGACGTACGGGTCCTCGGGCGTCAACACCCCGAGGGACCGGCACAGTTCGACCAGGTGCCGGTAGCGGGCCTCGCCGCGCAGGGTCACCGGGTCGTCCGGGTGCGTCCACAGTTCGTGGTTGCCCGGTACCCACACCACCGTCGCGAACCGGTCGGCGAGCAGCCGCAGCACCCACTCCACGTCCGCGGTCAGCTCGCCGATGTCACCGGCGACGATCAGCCAGTCGGACGGGTCGGACGGCCGCAACCCGCGTACGACGGCGCGGTTCTGCTCGTAGGCGACGTGCAGATCACTGACGGCGAAGAGCCTGCCGCCCGCATCACGGCTCACGGCGGGGCCGCCGCACCGCTCGTGGGCCGGGCGTCCGGGATGGTGGGCATGGGAACTCCTCGTGGCGCGTCCGGCGCGTCGGTCCGCGGCCGGCGGTCAGCTTTATGCCACCGGCCCGCGCGCCCGCACAACGCGCAACCGGCCCCCGCGGCCAAGGACAGGGGAAACGCCCAGACTTCCCCCCGTCGGGCGCGCCCGGACCGCCGGCGTGCCGGATAGTGGCGGCACATCCCCGCCAGCGAACGGGCCCGTGCGCAGCGCACGGCGGCCCGCGAACAGAGGACGGACGAGCAGCGTGAGCGTTTCCCCCGCCGACGACGGCCTGTGGTGCCGGCGCTTCCACCCGGCTCCCGAGGCCGCCCACCGCCTGGTCTGCTTCCCCCACGCGGGCGGCTCGGCCAGCTACTACCTCCCCGTCGCCACGGCCCTCAGCCCGCGCGTCGACGTCGTCGCCGTGCAGTACCCCGGCCGGCAGGACCGGCGCAACGAGCCGCTGATCGACGACATCGGCGCGCTCGCGGACCAGGTGTACGGCGCCCTGTGCGGCTGGGACGACCGCCCGCTGACCTTCTTCGGGCACAGTATGGGCGCGGTCGTCGCCTTCGAGGTGGCCCGGCGGTTCGAGCGGGACGGCGGCGGCCCGGTGCGGCTCTTCGCGTCCGGCCGGCGCGCGCCCTCCCGGTACCGCGACGAGAACGTGCACCAGCGCGGCGACGACGGCATCATCGCCGAGGTCAAGGCGATGAGCGGCACAGACAACCGGCTGCTGGGCGACGACGAGCTGATCCGGATGATCCTGCCCGCGCTGCGCGGCGACTACAAGGCGGTGGAGACCTACCGGTGCGAGCCGGGCGCCACGGTGGCCTGCCCGGTGACCGCGCTGGTCGGCGACAGCGACCCCAAGACGTCCGTCGACGAGGCCGAGGACTGGCAGAAGCACACCACCGCCGGCTTCCGCCTGCACGTCCTGCCCGGCGGCCACTTCTACCTCAACAGCCGCGCCGCGGACGTACTGAGGATCCTCGACGAACACTTCACGGCTCAGGCCGCCGCGCACGCCCGCTGACCGGCTCGGGCGGCCCCCGACAGTAAGGAGGGACCCACGTGAACACACTCCACGACACGGCCCTTGTACGGGTCGAGCGGGGCGTGGCCGACGAGGAGGAACTCGCGGCACTGACCGCGCTCCTGCTGGCCCGCGCCGCCGCGGCCCACGGCCACACCCGCGACACCGCCCGGCGCCCCCGCGCCACCGCCCACTGGAACCGCCTGGAACGACACCGGTTCTACCAGTCACCCCTCAGCTGGCAGGCCCCAGCCTGACCCGAAGGGCACATCAGGGACGAGGCCGGTCACCTGGCGGGTGGCGCTTTCCTCCTGGGCGAGCGCTCCTCCGCGCCCGGCCGCGCCTGGTGAGGTGAGACATGCGGGGTTGCCTTCGCATGTGAGGCGCTCCCGCATGGTCCAGCTGGTCCGGGCGGCGCGCCGGATTTCCCCCGCGCGCAGAGGCACTCCCTCGTACGGGACCGTCCCGCGGTGTCAGGCCGCCCTGGGCCCGGGAGGCGCGCCGGTGCCCTCGTCTCCGGGCGCCCCCGGTTGGGGAACACTCGTTGCCACGGCCGGCCCCCGCCCCTCCGTGTCACGCCGCCCCCTGGGGTCGTACGGCCCCGGTCGGGTCGCCGGGGGCGTCGGGGGTGTCGAGGAGGCCTGCTTCCGCCAGGGCGGTGGCCAGGCCAGACCGGCCGGAGGTGGACATCTTGCGGTAGCAGTTCGTCAGGTGCTTCTCCACGGCCCGGCGGGAGACGCCGAGGGAGTCGGCGATCGCCTGGTTGGTCAGCCCCTGGACGGCCATCTGGGCCACCAGCCGTTCCGCGGACGTCAGCGGGGTGCGGGCGATGACGCCGGCCGCCGCCGGTCCCAGCGTCTCCTGCGCCCGGGCGGCGATCCGCCCCGCGCCGCACTCCACGGCCAGTTCCAAGGAGCGGCGCAGCGCGGCCTCCGCCTCGGCGGCGTGACGGGGCGCCACCGTCTCCGCGAGCCGCAGCAGCACCGCGGCCCGGGTGTGCAGGTCGGCCGAGTCCTCCAGCACCCCGGCGGCCTCGCGCAGCAGCTTGGGTGCGGCGGCCTCGTCGCCCACCGCGGCCCGCAGCGCCAGCGCACGGCCGAGCGCCGACGGGGCGCCCCAACGGCGGGCCTGCTCGAGGTACTGCTCGGACAGCTGCTCGGCCCGGTCGGCCTCGCCGGTGCGGTGCAGGGCGCGGGCCGCCCAGTAGGCCGCGGGCACCACCAGCGGGTTGCGCCAGCCCGCCCGGTCCAGGGCGTACCCGGCGTCGAGGTAGTGCTCCACCGCCGTGCCCGGTTCGCCGCGGGCTTCGGCCTCCATGCCGCGGACCAGCGTGAGCAGCGCGGCGAGTTCGCAGTTCTCGTGCAGTCCGCGGAAGCGTTCCGGCACCGCGGCGACCAGCTCGGGTTCCCGCGCCCGCAGCGCCACCGCGACCAGGGCCAGCGCGGACAGCATGGTGGCCTCCTCGGGGGCGACGGCGGCGCCGGCCCGCACCGCCCGTTCCCGCGCGGCCGCCAGCCGGCCCTGGGCGAGCAGCACCAGCGCCTGCTCGGCCAGCACCACCGACTCCTCCAGCCGTCCGCCCCGCCGTACGGCGTCCACCAGGGCCTTGTCCAGCCAGGGCAGCAGCCCGGCCACCGAGTCCGCGGCGACCGATATCGGCACCAGCAGCGGCAGCATCGTATGGACGTGCGCGGCGGAGGCCGGCTCGTGGTCCAGCACCCGGTGGGCGAGCGCCCCGATGTGCGCGGCCGGCAGCCCCGCCGAGACGGTCGCCGCGTGCAGCAGGGCGACCAGCAGCTCCCGCTGCTCGCCGGTCGCCGTCTCGGGCCGCTCGTCCAGCCGGGACAGCCGGTCCGCGGCCGACGCGAGCACTTCCGGGTCGTTCTCGCACAGGTAGTACATCCGGGCCTGCAGACGCTGCCGGAGCGAGCGGTGGGCGGCCGTCGGCCCGCCGGGGCCCGCGAGTTCGTCCGCCGCGCCGAGTTCGTCCGCCGTGCGCCGCAGCAGATCGGTGAGCGACAGCAGCGTGGCCGCCGGCGCGACGGGCGTCAGCGCCACGAGCGCCTGCGCGCGGGCCAGCGGGCCGGGCAGCAGCGGGAACGCCTGCGCGACGTGCCGTACGGCCACCGACGGGGCGAAGCTGCGCTCCACATGAGCGAGTTCCACCAGCAGCCCGGCCCGGGCCTCGCTGTGCGGCGGGATGTCGCGCAGGGCCCGGCGCAGATAGCGGGCGGCGGTCTCGGGCGCCCCGCGCCGTACCGCGGCGTCGGCGGCGCGCCGCAGCACGGCCACCGCGTCGTCGTCCAACTGCGCGGTGGCGGCGAGGAGATGACCGGCGACCCGCTCGGGCGCGCCGCCCCGGTAGCGCAGCAGCGCGGCGGCCCGCAGATGCAGACGGTTGCGCTCGTCCGGGGAGGTGCCGTCGTCGATGACCTCGTGCACCGCCCGGTGGGCCAGCCGCAGGGTGTCCTGCCGGGTCACCAGCGCCAGCCGGCGCAGCCGCCACAGGCTCTCGTCGAGGTCCACCGGGTCAAGCCCGGCGAGTTCGCCCACCACCTGCCGGTCGGCGTCGTCCCCGAGGACCATCAGCGCCCGGGCCGCGGCGAGCACGTACGGCGGCTGCTCGCGCAGACACAGCAGGAGTCTGCGGCGCAGCGCCGGCGGCACCATCGCCGCCACCGCGGATGCCTCGGCGGCCTCCGGCGCGACGCCGCGGGTCTGGCACTCCTGCAGCAGCGACACGAGGTGCAGCGGGTTCCCCCGGGTGGCCTCGTGGCACGCCGCCGTGAACTCCGGGTCGGCCGGCACACCCAGCCGCTCCAGCAGGAGCCCGTCGACGGAGGCCGGACCGAGCGGCGCCGGCAGCAGCGTGTGCTCGGCGGCGGCGAGCGGCCGGACCTCCTGCCGCTCCGCCGCCGGCTCGCCCTCGCAGAGGGTGACCGCCACCAGGATCCGCCGGTGCGTCACCTGCTTGACCAACTGGTCCAGCCACTGAAGGGACTCCTCGTCGGCCCAGTGCACGTCGTCGACGAGGAGCACCGGCACCCGGTCGTGGGTCATGTTCTCCACCATCGACAGCAGCGCCCGCACGGCCGTCGCCGTGCGCTGCCTGCTCGACTCCGCGTCGCCCTGGAGGAAGGCGAGGGCGGGCCGCGCCGGCCCGGAACACCACCGGGCCACGAACGACCCGGACGTCAGCACCGGCTCCAGCAGCTGCCGGGTCACCCCGAGGGGGAAGTCGCGCTCGGCCGGGGCGGCGTACGCCCGCATCACCAGGGCGCGGGGCGGAGCCGTCGCACCGGCCGACGGCCCGGCGGTGAACCGTGCGGCCAGTTCTCCGATCTCCGTCAGCAGCGCGGACTTGCCGATGCCGGGCGGGCCGCTGATCACGATGAGCGATCCGTTGCCGTGCTGGGCGAGCCGCAGGGCCTCGGCCGCCACCTTCAGTTCGTTCTGCCGCTCAAGCAGCATGCCAGCGGCCTCCTTGCGCGGTGTGGTTGAGCATGGGGGGTGGATGGGAGGAACGTCGGTCGGTGGACGTCAGGTCGCACGTGCGTGGTCGCTCAGCCGCCGGACCACGGACGCGGGGACGTCCGCCCGGGCCGGCGGGTGCAGCCCGGCCGTCTCCCGGGCGACGAGGGTCTGCGCGAACCGGCGGGCCGCGGGGGTACGGCCGAGCCGGCGCAGCGCGCGTTCGGTGAGCCGGGTCGCCTGCGGGGCGGGGGAGGCGAGGCCGCGGCGCAGCTCGGTCCAGGCGAGCGCGGACTCGGTGCCCCAGCGCTCGGCCAGCCGCAGCTCCTCCGCGAACAGCCCGGCCGCCCGGTCCTCGTCGCCGCAGCCGAGATGGGCCAGCGCCGCGAGTGAACGCCACGCCAGCAGCGCCGGGTTGCGCCAGCCGCGCACCGACAGCCGCCGGCCGCACTCCTCCGCCTCGGCCAGCGCCTGCCGGGGCCGCCCCCGGCACAGCATGAGCTGCGCGCGGCTGTACAGCAGCTCGGTCCACGCGCTGCTCTCCTCGGCGCCCGGCGGCAGCTCCTCGGCGGCCAGCAGGTCGGCCTCGGCGAACCGCTCCCGGGCGATCAGCACCCGGATCTGCGCCGCCCGCAGCTCGGTCAGCCGGGTGGGATGCCACACGTGCGGCGGCGCCAGGGAGCGGCAGGCGGCCAGGTCGCGTGCGGCCGTCTCCGGGTCGCACGCCCGCAGGTTCAGCCGCGCCCGCAGCAGCAGACCCGTCGCGACGACCGTCGGGCTGGCCCGCTTGCCCGCCTCGGCGAGCGTGGCGTCCAGCGCGTCGCGCGCCGCGGAGTGCGCGTCCGCGAGCGACAGCACACAGACCGCGGTGAACCGGGGGAACAGCGGCCCGTCGAGCGGCGCCCGCAGCACCTTGAGGCTCATCTCCCGTACGGCGGCGGCGTCGTCCCCCCGCATCGCCTGCCGCCACGCGTCGGCCGCCAGCACCGCCGGATCGAAACCGGGGTCCGCCGTGCCGAACGCCGGGGCGAGAGCGCCGTGCGACGCGCCTGCCGCAGCGAGTCCCCCGGCGGAGCGTGCCTGACGTGTACGACCCCGCCCGACCGGGCTGTCGTGCCGTACGGGACCCTCGCCGCCCCGGCGCCCGCCACCGGCCGGACGGCCCGGCTGTGCAACGTCGTCCCAGGAGGCGCCCTTCGCCCACCGCAGCAGGTCCGCCGTCCGGTCGCCGCCGTCGGCACACGAGGGCAGCGCAGGCCGTGCGCCGTCGCCGTCGTACGACGGGACCGGCGCCGCCGGTGTGCACACCGGTTCGCCGCGGGCGAGGACGAGGTCGGTGGCGGCGGCGCGCAGCCGCGGGCCGGGCGGCGCCCCGGACAGCAGCTCGCCGATCCGCACCTGCGCCGCCTCCGGCGCGGTCACCGCGTACGCCTCGGCGGCCTCCAGCAGCACCTCGGCGCGCTCCGCCCCGGTGAGCGGCTCGCGCAGCGCACGCTCCAGCAGTTCGGCCGCCTCCGCGGGCCTGCCCCGCACGAGACGCAGCCGGGCGGCGCGCCGCAGCACCGGCGGCACCCAGGGATCGCCCAGCGGCCCGGTGCTCAGCAGCAGCGTGGCCACGTCCTCCTCGGCGGCGTCGCACCGGTGGGCCCAGCGGGCCGCGTCCGCACGCAGCCGTGCCCGGGCCTCGGCGGGCACCCCGGCCAGCACCGAGGCGGTGCGCTCCGTGAGCGCGGGCCGCGGCGGGTCACCGGGGCCGATCAGCCCGTGCGCCCTCAACTCCCTGAGCGCGCCGGGGACTTCGGACGCGTCGAGGCCGACGAGCGCGGCCACCCGGTCCACGGGCACCAGCCCCCGGCACACCAACAGGCCGCGCAGCAGCGTCAGCGGCGCCTGGGCCAGACGCGCGACCGTCTGCCCCGCCAGCTCCGAACGGGCCGTCTCCATCCCTTCGGCGAACGCCGCCCTGAGCTGGGCCGCGGTCATCTCGCCCGGCTCGCGACGCAGTTCGTCCAGGACCCACCGCAACAGCCAGGGGCTGCCCCGGCTGATCCGGGCGGCGTGCTCCCACCACGGATCGCCCGGTCCGGCCGGCTCGGGCAGGCCTGTCGCGGTGAACAGTGAGCGGACCTCCGGCGCACCGAGCGGCCCCAGTTCCAGCAGCAGGCCCCCGCCGTCCTGGCAGAAGGCCGCCTGGTCGACCAGGGGGGCGCAGTGGTCGGGGAACTCGCCCCGGGTGCCGGTGACGGTCATCAGCACGCCGAGCGGCGCCGAGGCGAGCCGCCGCAGCAACCCCCCGATGACGGCCACGGATTCGGGATCCGCCCACTGCACGTCGTCCAGCGCGAGCAGCGTCGGCCGGTGAGCGGAGGCCAGCAGACCGCGGCACCAGCCCACCACGGACTGCTCCTCGTACGGCACCGCCGCCCGGGCCGTGCCGGCTGTGGAGGTGCGGGGCTCCAGCTGCGCCACGTAGGCGTACGGGGTGTGGGCCGACGACGCCGAGCCCAGCGCGGTGAGCACCTGGACCCCGACCGCGCGGGCGAAGGCGATGCCGCGCCGCAGGAGCCTGCTGCGTCCGCTGCCCGGGACTCCGTGGAGGACGGTGACCCCCGCCTGGCCGGCGGCGAGCCGGGTCACCAGGTGCACCAGCGCGGCCTGTTCGGCGTCCCGGCCGTACAGCGGCGCGAGAGAGTCCTGGGTGGCCCGCTCGCGCAGCAGCCGTCCGCCGGGCGCCGACGGCAGGTGGCCCGTGACGCTCATCGGGGCTCACCCCCGGCAGCGTGCAAGCGCTTGCGCCTCGGCCGGGCCGGGGCATAGGCGGATCGGGCGGACATCGCGGCCCTGCCGGGCCGGGGGAACGGGTCCGGTAAACGCGGGACGGGTGCTGGGCAGCCGCGGCTCAGGGGACGAGTGGCTGACGGGGCCGGAACGGTATTCACGGTGCCACCGGATGTTCTGTGTGTGGGGGGCGGTCACGGGAGGGCTGACGGTCGGAAGTGATGTGACAATGGCCGACGCGGACCCGGCGTGCACGGTTGCGGGAAAACCGCTTTCACCGCTTTGTGGGCGGTTGCGGCACCCTGCACTTGGTTGGGCGTCGGTCACACGCACAACGTCGGTGATTATAGCTGTCAACTGTGTCTTATGTGTGAACCTCTGTCTCGGGAAGAAAGTACCGAAGGAGTGCCGAAGTAGTCCGTGGCCCCCTCCGGGAAAAAGGGGAGAGGCGTCCGCCTCGGCCCGCTTTGCTCCTGGTTCGGGCAGTTCATACCGCGCCCGCGTAAACGTGAGCGCTGCTCGCTTTCGCACGGGGAGATGTTGAGGAAGCGTGAAGGGCATTCCGCCGGAACACGGGAAATCGGGCCTGAGCGATGATCCGCTGGACCTTCTCGCGGTCGGGTGAATTCCGGGTTCGCCGACACCCGGTCACATCCGTGTCAGGCACTCAGTGCCCCATGATGTGGCAGCGCGGGTTCCGGTCGTCGGTGAATCCAGGGAATTACTCCATGAATTCTTGCTGTCGATTTCCTGTCAGGGCTTCCTGTCGCGGCCTGCTGGGACCTGCCCGGGACCTGCCGGGGCCTGTCGGACCCGGTCCGCGGGGCTGCGGTGACCCGTCGCGAACCGTCGTGAACCTGCCGTGGACCTGTGGTGGCACCGAGGGACAGCAGTTGGCCGGAAACGGACGTCCGAGCCCGGAGCGCGGCCCGGGAGGTGAGCCACGGCCGCCGTACCACGCGAGTCACGGGACACCGCGTCCGCCGGGTGCCGTCAGGCGGGCAGCCGGATGCGGAACCAGGCACCGCGCTCGCTCGGTTCGAGCGTCAGCGTGCCGCCGTGGGCGCCGATGATCGCCGAGGCGACGCTCAGCCCCAGCCCGTTGCCACCGCCGGCGCCCTCCTTCGGCACGGGCGCGGTCGGCTTTCCGCCGTGCACGAACCGGTCGAACGCGGTCTCTCGCAACTCGGGCGGTACGCCGGGCCCGTCGTCGATCACCTCGATGACCCGGTGGCCGTCCTCGTTGCCCAGCCCGAGGACGGTGCGTGTGCCCTCGGGCGTGTGGTGGCGGACGTTGGCCAGCAGATTGGCAACCACCTGGTAGAGGCGGTCCCGGTCGCCGACGACCGTGTACTGGCCCGGCAGGATCGTGAGCCGGACCGGATGGCGCGGCGAAGAGGCCTGCGCGTCGGCGACCGCGTCGCGGCACAGCCGGGCCAGGTTCACCGGTTCGCGGTGCAGGGGCTGGCCCAGGTCCAGCCGCGCGAGCAGGACCAACTCGTCGATCAGCGCCGACATGCGCCGGGTCTCGTCCGTCATCCGGTCCATGGCCACCTCGAACTTCTCCGGATCGGCCAGCCCGCCCATCCTGGCCAGCGAGACGTAGCCGGAGATCGCCGTGAGAGGGGTGCGCAGCTCGTGCCCGGCGGTGGCCAGGAACTCCAGCATCCGCTGCTCCGACCGGCGCCGGCTGACGCGCTCGCGTCGCAGTTGGGCGGCCAGCCAGAGCGAGACGGCCAACAGCGCGAAGATCAGGAGCAGTTTGAGGGATGTGGGTGAGGTGGTACGACGGGATGCCGAGCGGGGCGCCGCGAACACGGCGCCGGCGCCGGCGCCGCTGTCGCCGCGAGCCCCGGCCGAGGCGGGGGAGCCGTCATCGGGCGCCGCCCCGCTGAACGTGCTGGTCCGGGGCGCCGCGGCCACATGAGGCGCAGGCCGCTGCCGCGTCGGCACCGGTGTCGCCCCGTACGCGACGGACGTGGTCTCCCGCGCGCTGCCCGGGGCGAGGTGGGCCACCTGCAGCCACCGCACGGGCCGTCCGGCGCCCATGAGGTGGGCCGAGGGATCGTGCGCGTACGACCCCGCGGCCGCGAGAACCGCGGCCAGCAGCAACGCAGCCCCGAGGGCCGCCGGGCCGCGCCGTAGCCGTAAGGCGTACAGGGGCGCGCCCCGCCGGAACGGCGGTCTGCCCAGAAGGCCGTCGATGGAACACCTCACCGTCCGTCCAGGTCGCGGTGTGAAAGCGACGGGAAAAAGCCTTGCTGCGGCACGATACCCAAGTTCGGGGATTCGCAGGGTTTCAGGGGCTGGCTGAGATCTTTCGAAGGCCGACAGAAGTTGACAGCCAGGCCTTCGCAGGTGGGCCCGCGTAGACACCCCTCGCGGGGGCGGTCGCGCGCGCCGGGGACGGCACGACGCGCACCTGCGGGGCGGGGCCGCTGGACGAGTCGCGACTACCGGACGTAGCGCCCCGCGACGCTTCCGTCGCCGCGTGCGACGACTGCACGAAACCCCAGTTCACTACGGCGAGTCGAGGTGCGGCACGGGGCGTGGGCAACCGGGCCTGGCCGCGCGCGAGGCGTCGCCGGCGCTGCCCCGCCCGACCCCGTACCCGCACGACCCTCGTCCGGGAAAA
The DNA here is from genome assembly GCF_040703635.1 of Streptomyces sp. NPDC007189. Taxonomy (NCBI): domain Bacteria; kingdom Bacillati; phylum Actinomycetota; class Actinomycetes; order Kitasatosporales; family Streptomycetaceae; genus Streptomyces; species Streptomyces sp. NPDC007189. The sequence continues at coordinate 317,648 of NZ_JBEYEY010000008.1, read as the reverse complement.
GCTAGGGAAATCCCTGGTTTTCCCCGTGATCCGCGTGACACCCGCAGGCTGACAGTGGCCATCGCGCACGACTCCGGGACACGAGAGGACACGAGAGGACGCGATCAGGCGGGGAACAGGCCATCGCGCAGAGACACATGGCGCTCGCCCGCGGAAAACCCCGCACGGCGCTCGCATACGTGACGGACTCGACGTACTGGATGCGGGACGCAACAGGCGTACGCCACAAAACCGGCGGCCTGCGCGAGCAGAGCCCCGGCCGGCGACAGCCGCTAGGAGAGGGTGGCCCGCGCCACCGAGGCGGTCTCGGCCCGGGCTCGCTCGTCCAGTGCGGGCAGCGTGACATGGAACCACGCCCCCCGCTCGGACGGCCGCAGGGCGATCGTGCCGCCGTGCGCCTTCACCACTGCCGCGGCCACGCTCAGCCCCAGTCCGCGCCCCCGGCAGGGATCGCCGTCCGGCGCCGACGGCGTGTTCTCCGCGCGGAAGAACGGCTCGAAGACGTGCTCCCGGGCCGCCTCGGGAACGCCCGGGCCGTCGTCCACCACGTCGATCACCTGACGGTCGCCGTCCAGCCGCAGCCGTACCTCGGCGGAGGTGTCCTCGGGCGTGTGGGCCAGCACGTTGGAGACGAGATGGCCGATCACCTGCTCCAGCCGGTGACGGTCCCCCTCCACCAGATGGGTCGGGGACTCCGTCACACAGCGCAGCGCGTGCCGGGCGCCGGGGGACTGCGCCCGGGCCACGGCGTCGGCGCACACCTCGGCCAGGTCCACCGGACGCTGTTCGAGCATCCCGCCCTGGCTCAGCCGGGCGAGCAGCAGCAGGTCCTCCACCAGCCGGTTCATGCGGTGGATCTCACGCTGGACCTGTTCCATCGCGTGGTTGAGCCGGCGCGGGTCGTCCAGCGCCCCGATGCGGGCCAGTTGCGTGTACCCGGTGATGGTGGTCAGCGGGGTGCGCAGTTCATGACTGGCCGCGCCGACCAGTTCGTGCAGCCGAAGCTCCGCCTGCTTGCGCCGCACGGCTCCCTCCTCGATGCGCCGCAGCAGGTAGTTGAGGGTGTCGGCCGTGCACTGCAGTTCCCGCGGCGGTCGCGGGACCGAGGGGAGCCGCTCGGAGGGCTCGTCGCTGGCCTCCGCGATCCGGCGGGCGGTGCGGTTCATCTCCCGGATGGGCAGCAGGGCGCGGCGACTGCACCACAGCGCCCCGAGCACGAGCAGGCCCATCACCGGGACGCCGACGACGAGTTCGGCCCGAACGACGGGACACAGTGCCGATTGTTCTCCGGACTCCGCGCCCAAGGCGGCCGTTCGGGCGTCAACCGGGGTCGTTCGCGTGTCAGCCGGGCGGTCGTCACCGGAAATTCGGGCCGCGGACAGCCGTACCGTTTCTTGGGCACCCGCGTTCGCCGTGGTCCGACCAGGGTCCAACTGCCTGATGGGATACGCGGCTTTACCCGGAGTCCGCCCGGCGGTCGCCGGCGCGTCACCTGGCCGCAGCCGCACCGCCCGCACCACACCCCGTCCGCGCCCGGTGTCGGCCGCCGCCGACACAGCCACGGACACGCGCTGCTGATCGGAGTGGTCCCGCGGCCGGTCGGAGAGGGGGAGCGCGCAGTAGCCCTCCGTGCCGAGCACGCCGAGGGCGGTGAGGGCCAGGAGGGCCCGGGTGAGCCTGCGGGACTTCGGGCTGAGCGCGGGGCGGGTCCGCGCCGTCCCGGGGCGGTCCGGCGCGGCGCCGGTGGCGGTGGGCACGGGGTCAGCCCTCCGTGATGTGCGAGGGAGGGCTGGTGCGCACCAGATAGCCCGCTCCGCGAACGGTGTGGATGAGAGTCTGGTCGGTGTCCCCGAGTTTGCGGCGCAGATAGTAGATGTACGTCTCCACGATGCCCGACTCGCCCTGGAAGTCGTAACTCCACACGTTGTCGAGCATCTGCGCCTTGGAGATGACCTGGTCGGCGTTCTCCAGCAGGTACCGCAGCAGCGCGAACTCCGTCGACGACAGCTGCACCGGCTGGCCGTGCCGCCACACCTCCCGGGTGTCGCGGTCCAGCTCCACCCAGCCGGCGCGCAGCCTGCGGCTGTTGGACGGCGCTATCTCACGGCCGCGGCGCATCACGGCACGTATCCGCGCCACCACTTCGTTGAGGTCGAACGGCTTGGTCACGTAGTCGTCGGCGAGTTCCAGGCCGCGGATCTTGTCGGAGACGGCGTCCCGCGCGGTCAGGAACAGTACGGGCGCGTGGACGCCGGCGTCGCGCAGCCGCCGGCAGACCTCGAAGCCGTCCATGTCGGGCAGGACGACGTCCAGCAGGATCACGTCCGGGGCGTGCCGGGCGGCGCGGTCGAGGGCCTCGGACCCGCACGCCGCGGTGACCACCTCGAAGCCCATGAACTGGAGCGCCATCGTGAGCATGGAGGCGATGCTGGACTCGTCCTCCACGACGAGCACCGTGGACTTCGCGGACGTGTCGCTTCTGGTCATCGTGTGTGTCGCACCATAGGAGTGAGTTCGGACCTGCGCCGCCGATATCTGCTCCCGACATCCGCCGCCGAGTCGAAGGAGACAGAAACCACTTGCCGTTGTGGTCATGATGGCACAGGGGTGATCAGACGGCTCAGGATTCCGAGCGCTCTCTGAGCGAGCTTTGATGCACCTTTGATGTTCGTGGTCTTTGCTGACCGGACATGAGGACATACGCGGCGGCGACACCCGAGCCTGACCTGCTCTTCCCGGCCGAAGGGGCCCCTGGGAACGACGACGACGCCGACGACGCTCGGCGCAGAGTGCAGTGGGAGATCTTCTCCGCCCTGACCGAGGTCGTGTCCGGCCAGGGGGACTGGAGCACCGAGAGCGCGGCCCGGATCCGCGCGGAGGGCCGCGCGTGGGCGCGGCGCGGCGGATCCGTCGACGACCTGCTCGCCATGCTGCGCACGATGACGCGCCGGCTCATCGACCGCTGCACCGTCGGCGGCCAGGAACAGGACTCCCTCGGACACGAGGTCACCGTGCTGCGGCTCGGCGACGCGGGCCGCCGGGTCGGCCGGGAACTGAGCTGCGGCTTCTTCGAGATCGACGCCGACACCGCCCCCGAACTGCCGCGGCAGGCACCCCCCGCCGCCCTCGCCCCCACCCCGGTGGCCGGCTCGGACTCCGCCCCCGACACCTGCGCGGTGCTCGGGGTGCGCGGGCCGTCCTGCACCCGCGCCGACATCGAACGGGCCTTCCGGGGCCACGCCGTCACCACGGTGCTCGGCTCCCCCGAGGGCGCCCACGTGCTGCTCTGCGCCACCGACCAGAAGGCGGCCCTCGCGCTCGCCCGCGCCGTCCACCAGGACCTGCCGGGCGAGGTGTGGATCGCCGTCCACCGGCAGGACCCCCGCACCGGTCGCACCGACCCGCGCGAACTGCTCGATGAGAGCGGGCTGTCGATCGTCGACGGCATCTGCGCCACCCTCCTCGCGCTCGGCTCCCCGCCCGGCGTGTACGAACTCGACGACGTCCTGGTCGAGTACGGCGCCGCGGCCACCCCCGCCGTCTCCGAACGGCTCGTCCGCATGGTCGAGCCGCTGCACGAGCACCCCGTGCTCTGGGACACCCTCGCCGCCCTCATCGCCGCCGACGGAGTGCGCCACCGGGCCTGTCTGCGCCTGGGCATCCACCGCAACACCCTCGACCGCCGGCTCCAGCGGATCGCCCTGCTGACCGGTCAGCGCCCCGAGGGACTGCGCGGTCTCGCCACCCTGCGCGCGGCCCTCGCCGTCGTCGCCGTGACCCGTCTCCAGCGCAGCGCCCGCCGCGCCGGACACGACACCTCCGCCGCCCGGAAGCACCACCCGCACCCCGCGGCATTTCCTCCGTCCCGACGCATCGCCGCGGCGGCCTCCTGACGCCGTCCGCACCAGCGGGCCCCGCCCGGACCGCCGGCTCCCACCCCGACGACGCCGGCCCCGGACTGGAGCCCCAGCCCCAAAGGAGCGCCCCGGGCCGGGACACATCACCCGGGAACCCGCAGAGCCAGTGAGGACCTCTGCCGCAGCCCCACCCCCTCGGCTGCGGACCCAATGCGGCCCGCTCCCCCCTCGAGCGCGATCACCCTCGCCGGCTAAACGCGTCGGCCCGCGCGCCAATCCCGGCCCGTGCAGCCGACCCCGGCCCTTGGGCACAACTCCCGCCCGTGCAGCCGACCCCGGCCTATGGACACACCCCCCGCCCCTGCAGCCGACCTGGCCCCTTGGGCACAAGTCCCGCCCGTGCAGCCGACCTCGGCCCTTGGGCACAACTCCCGCCCGTGCAGCCGACCCCGGCCCATGAGCACACCCCCCGCCCATGCAGCCGACCGCACGGCGCCCGCACGCTCACGACCCCCGGCGCGCGTTCCAAGCCCAGGCCTACATGCCCGATCCCGGTCCGCGAGCCCAACTCCCAGCCTGCGCACCGAACCCCGGCCCGCGCAGCCGATTCAGGCCGACGAGCCCAACCCGGCCCGTGCACCTGGAACCCCGGGGCCGCCTGCCCGAACCCACCGGCTCACGTGCCCGGCGCCCCGGCCCACGCTCGACCCCGAGCAGCACGCTCGTGCCCGAATGCCCTGTGCCTGTGCCCGAATTGCCCTCTGTCCGTGCCCGAATCGGCGTATCCGCCCATCACCCCGGACACCGCTCCATACCTCACGGCCCGACCGGACCGAGTCAAGAAAAACCCACGTCAGCACCCATGACACCGCCGCCTCCGCTCCCCGGCCACGACCAGCCGGCATGACGGACACCCTGCCCGACACCCGTACCGTCGTGCCCGAATCACCGGTACCCGTGCCCGAATACGAAAGCAAACGTGTCGCGGCCTGCACCGACCGTGCAGCCGAGCCGGTGGCGGTCCGGACCAGCCCTGGTACGGTGATCGCGCGACCCCGGTGACCAGCGGGGCAGCGCGGTTCCGACCAGGCCGCGTTCCTCCCTGCGCGCCCCCATACGCCTTGGTCCTCCGTCCACCGACGCGACGGCCGGGGCGGGGCCGGCTCGCCGGGGTGCGAGGAACCGACCGCACCCATGAGGCGCGTCCCGTGACCGCCTCCCGCAACAACCCCCCATCAATGAAGCCCACGAACGGACCGGCACCTCCGCCGTGTTCCGTCGGGCGGTGTTAGGAGTCGCGGTGGCCCTGTTCAGCGTCGGAAACGGAGAAAGCGCAGGCGGCGAGGTCCCGCCGCGGCTCGTCGGCCGGGACGCGGAACTCTCGCTCATCCGCGAGCAGGTCAAGGACACCGGCCGCGCGGTGCTGCTGCGCGGCCCCGCGGGCATCGGCAAGACCCGGCTGATGAGCGCCGCGATCGACGCCGCGACCGAGCAACTGGCCACCGACGACGCCTGCGTGCTCACCGTCAAATGCCCGGAGAACGGCAGCGGCGCCTACGAGGTCGTCCGGTCCCTGTTCGCACCGCTGCACCTGACCGAGGGCAACACCGCGGGCCACCCGCTGCTGCGCGGCAGCGCCCGCCTCGCCCTGCCCGCCCTGACCCCGGGCCGCACCGCCGACGCCGCCCCCGCCGACCTCTACGCCGTGATGCAGGGCCTGTACTGGCTCACCGCGGGACTCGCCGCCGAGCGCCCGGTCGTCCTCGCCGTCGACGACCTGCAGTGGTGCGACGAGGCGTCGTTGCGCTGGCTCGGCTTCCTGCTGCGCCGCGCCGAGGACCTGCCGCTCGTACTGCTCCTCACCCTGCGCACCGAGGCCGAGGAGGCGCTGCCCGCCGCACTGGAGGAGATGGCCGACGTCCCGTCCTGCCTCACCCTCGACGTGCACCCGCTCGGCGAGGAAGCCGTGGGCGACCTCCTCGCCCAGGCCCTCGGCGGCCGGCCCGACGCCGCACTCGTCGACACCTGCATGCGCATCACCGGCGGCACCCCCTTCCTCGTGCACCTGCTGGCCGGCCGGTGGAAGGAACGCGACCCGCTCACCGGGCCCGGCGCCGAGGCCGACGAGGGAGCGGGCCTCGGCCTGGTGGCCCGCTTCCAGATCGACCGGCTCACGGCCGAACGGCTCGCCGTGGCACGGGCCGTCGCCGTACTGGAGGAGGAGACCGTCGACACGGTCGCCGCCCTCGCCGACACCCAGCCCGAGCCCGCCCAGCGCGTCGTCGAGGACCTGCGCGCGGCCGGCCTGCTGCGGCCGGACGCCCTCGCCTACCGGCACGACCTCATCCGGGAGGCCGTCCTGCAGACCCTGCGGCCCGCCGAGCGCGCCGCGCTGCACGAGCGCGCCGCCCGGCTCCTCGACGAGGCCGGACGCCCCGTGGAGGAGGTCGCCGTCCAGCTCATGCTGCTCCCGGCCAGCCCCGAGGCCTGGATGGTCACCGCCCTGCGCTCCGCCGCCCTCGGCGCCGAACTGCGGGGCGCGCCCGCGACGGCCGGCCAGTACCTGACCCGCGCCCTGCACCACGTCCCCGACGACCTGGACCTGCTGTCCCACTCGGCCAGGGTCTTCGCGCACATCGCGCCCGGCACCGCCCTGCGCCACCTCGAACACGCGCTGTCCCTGCCGGCCGACCCCCGCACCCGCTGCCGGCTGGTCCTGCAGTACGGCGTCACCTCGCTCGGCGCCCACAACTCACTGCGCGCCTTCGACCTCGTCAACGAGACCCTCGACGTGACCGCCGGGGAACTCGGCACGTCCCCCGCCGACCAGGCCCTGCGCGCCCGCGTGGAGGCCATGGTGCTGATCTCCGGCCTTGACGAGACGTCCACCGTCGGCCGGGTCAGCCGCCGCTTCAGCGACTACACGCCCCCGCCCGGGGAGACGCCGGACGAACGCCTGCTGCTGGGCATGCTGTGCGCGCTGCGCACCCTGGAGGGCCGGCCCGCCGCCGAGCTGGTGCCCGCCGCCGAGCGCGTCCTGCGCCTCGGCGACGGCCCCCGGGGCGGCTGGGGAGCGCTCGGCGCCTCCCTCACCCTGTACCTGGCGGACGAGATCGACCCCGTCCACACCGCATTGAGCACGCTCCTCGCCCAGGCCCGGGCCCGCGGCGAGGCCTGGCAGTGCGCCCTCGTCTCCACCACCCGCGCCCAGCTGCACCTGTGGGCCGGGAACGTCACCCAGGCCCTGTCCGACGCGCAGTTCTCCCACGACCTCTTCGACCGGGAACTGCGGATGCCGACCTCGGTCTCCCCGCAGTGCGCCCTCGCCGCCGTCCACGTGCGGCGCGGCGAACCGGAGAAGGCCCGGCAGCTCCTGGACCGGATCCAGCGGCCCCGGCTGGAGCAGTTCACCCTCGAGTACCACACCTACCTGATGACCCGCGCCCGCACCCGGGAAGCCCTCGGCGACCTCGAAGGCGCGCTGGACGACCTGCTGCGCTGCGGCGACAGCCTCACCGCGGCCGGCATCGGCAACCCCGTACTGGCGCCCTGGTGGTTCGACGCCGCCCAGCTGCTGGCCCGGCTCGGCCGCGAGCACGAGGGGCACGCCGTCGTAGAGCGCGTCACGGCGCCGGTCGACGAGTGGGGGACCGTCCGGGCGCGCGGCATGCTGGCCCTGGCGCGCGGTGTCCTCACCCCGGGCGACACCGGCCTCGGCCACCTGACCGAGGCCGCCGACCTGCTGGGCAGGAGCCCCGGCCGGCTGGAGCACGCCCGCGCCGAATACCTCCTCGGCCGGCGCCTGTTCGACCGCGGCGACGCCCAGGGCGCCCGGACCCGGCTGCACCGCTCCATCGACGCGGCGGTCCTGAGCGGGGACAAAATGCTCCTCGACGAGGTGCGGCCGGTCCTCGCCGCCGCGCGCGGCCGACTGCGGCGCGGCACCACCTCGCCTGCCGAGTCCCTCAGCGGCGGCGAGCGCCAGGTCGCCGAGCGCGCCGCCGCCGGAGCCACCAACCGGGAGATCGCGGAAGCCCTGTTCCTCACCCAGCGCACCGTCGAGTTCCACCTGACCAGCGTCTACCGCAAACTCGGCATCCGGGGCCGCCACCAGATCGCGGCAGCCCTCACCGAGACCCGCACCGACGGCTGAACCCCCCAACTGACGGGCGGTCCGCGGTCACAAGCTGGTGAGCAGGCCGGCGAGCGGGGCGGGGACGCGGTCGGGGTCGAGGGCCTCGACCAGGACCCGGCCGTAGTGGATCTTGCGGCCCTTCTTCGTGCCCAGGAAGCGGCGCAGCTGCTGTTCCGCGGTGCGGCCCCGCTGCGCGGGCTGACGCAGAAATGTGCGCAGGGCACGCAGATCGCCCTCCGCCCGGACGAGTTCCTCCACGCGTGTCACGCCCAGCGCGCGGATGAGCTCGTCCTCCAGATCCGCCGCGCAGACGAAGAACCCGTGCCGAGCCGCGCCGTCCCGTTCCAGGGCGCGGGCGTAGTAGTCACGCTCGCGCTCGTCGCACAGTCCCGTCAGGCGCAGGCCCAGGCCGTGCGGACCAAGCAGACGGGCGAAGCGCCCGACGCTCATGGCGCCGCCCATCGGCAGCACGCACACACCCTCGGCCGCCAGGTTCCGGCCGTGGCGCGCGGCCAGCGCGTCGACCGCCGCGACATCGCTCAGCCCTTCCAGCAGGACGGCCGCCCGGACCGGCAGCCGCACGGCCAGGTCGCGCGCGGGCCCGCCATGGCCACCGGCCGCCCACGCGATGACCGCCTCTCGGAACGCCCCCATGTCACTCATGGGACGAGTCTCCGCCCTTCCCGCCCGCCACGGCAGGGAATTTCCCGGCGCGGAGGGCGACGGCAAGGCAGCCAGTGCTGCACGGCGGCAACGGCGGGGCCCGCGTGCGGTGTTCGTCTTCAGGGGAACCCCTCGCCGTGAGCGATGTGTGACCGGCGCGAGCGCGTTTTACCGGGACTCTTGCAGAAAGCCTCGGCGTTCACGCCGGGGATGAATGCATCTCAAGACTGCTCTGACGTGCACTTTAGAGCGGGCGTTTCTGCTGCTCGATGTATTGGCGGACGATCGCCAACGGTGCTCCGCCACACGATGCGGCGAAATACGAGGGTGACCACAGGTGCCCGTGCATGACGGCGCGATTGATACGGCCGGTGAACTCCTGCCGTATCCGGCGCGCGGAGACGCCCTTGAGACTGTTGACCAGCTTGGAGACGGCGACCTTCGGCGGGTAGTGCGCCAGGAGATGGACGTGATCGCGCTCGCCGTTGAACTCCTTCAGCTCCGCCTCGAAGTCGTCGCACACCTTGCGCATGATCTCTTCGCAGCGTGTCAGCATCTCGTCGTTGAACACTCCACGTCGGTACTTCGTCACGAAGACCAAGTGCACGTGCATCGCCGAAACAACATGCCTGCCAGGTCTGTAATCGTTCCGCGCATCCATGAGACCAGCGCTAGTAGCATCTCGGTCATGCAGCTCCGCTACAACTACCGGGCCTACCCGGACGCCTTGCAGCGCCGTGCGCTGGCGAAGGCGTTCGGGTGCGCCCGCGTGGTGTGGAACGACTGCCTGCGCGACCGCAGGGAAGCGCACGCGGCGGGGCTGCCGTACGTGAAGTCGGCCGAGCTGTCCCGGCTGCGCATCACCCAGGCCAAGCGCACCGCAGAGCGCGCCTGGCTCGCCGACGTCTCGGCGGTCGTCCTGCAACAGTCCCTGCGGGACCTGGATGCCGCCTACAAGAACTTCTTCGACTCGATCATCGGCAAGCGGCAGGGCCGCAAGGTGGGCCCTCCCCGCTACAAGTCGAAGAAGGACACCCGGCAGTCGATCCGCCTGACCGCCAACGCCTTCTGCCTGAAGGGTGACGGCACGGTGTACGTGGCCAAGGTCGGTGATCTCAAGGTGACGTGGTCCCGCCGGCTTCCTGCCGCGCCCACGTCCCTGACCGTCACCAAGGACAGCTGTGGCCGGTACTTCCTCAGCTTCGTCGTGGACACCGAGCCGGACCTCCTGCCCGGGCTGGACAGCGACACCGGGATCGACCTGGGCCTGTCCGCCCTTCGCCGTCCTGTCCGACGGGACGAAGATCAGCGCCCCGCGTTTCCTGCGCCGGACGGAGAAGAAGCTCAGGCGCCTGCAGCGGGAGCTGTCCCGCAAGCAGAAGGGTTCGAAGAACAGGGCCAAGGCCCGTATCAAGGTCGCACGCCAGCACGTCAAGGTGGCGGACCGGCGCCGGGACTGGCACCACAAGCAATCCACACAGATCATCCGCGACAGCCAAGCGGTATATGTGGAAGACCTCGCGGTGTCCGCTCTCGCCCGGACCCGGCTCGCCAAGTCCGTGCACGACGCGGGATGGTCCGCGTTCGTCGGCATGCTGGAGTACAAGGCGGTTAAACACGGCCGCACCTTCGCCAAGGTGGACCGGACGTTCCCGTCCTCGCAGGTCTGCTCGGCCTGCGGATTCCGGGACGGCCCCAAGCCTCTCCACGTTCGGGAGTGGACGTGCGGCGAGTGCGGCACGGTGCACGACCGCGACCACAACGCAGCCCGCAACGTCCTGTTCGAAGGACGCCGTATCGTCGCCGCCGGACGTGCGGAGACGCTGAACGCCTGTGGAGCGCCGATAAGACGGGTACGCGTGCCTGCACAGCGCGGTGAACCAGGAAGCCCCCGGAAGGGTCGGACGACCCAGGCCGGAATCCCTGGACTTTAGGCCAGGGAGCACGTCAAAGTGTCTGCCATCAGTTCAGGCGACAGACCTGTGAGGTATTCGCGAACATGCCGGCTGAAACGCTGGAGTTCCAGGTAGAGGCCCGTCAGCTGCTGCAGCTGATGATCCACTCGGTCTACTCCAACAAGGACGTCTTCCTGCGGGAACTCGTCTCCAACGCCTCCGACGCGCTGGACAAGCTGCGTCTGGAGAAGCTGCGGGACGACACGCTGGACGCCGATGTGTCCGATCTGCACATCGAGATCGACATCGACAAGGACGCCCGCGCCCTCACCGTGCGGGACAACGGCATCGGGATGTCGTACGACGAGGTCGGGCAGCTCATCGGCACGATCGCCAACTCCGGCACCGCGCAGTTCCTGAAGGAGCTGCGGGAGGCCAAGGACGCCGCCGGGGAGGAGGGGCTCATCGGCCAGTTCGGCGTCGGGTTCTACTCCGCCTTCATGGTGGCGGACGAGGTCACCCTGGTGACCCGGCGGGCCGGCGAGAGCAAGGGCACCCGCTGGACCTCGCGCGGCGAGGACACGTACACGCTGGAGCCGGCCGACGACGCCCCGCAGGGCACCTCCGTCACCCTCCACCTCAAGCCCGCCGACCCGGAGAACCAGCTCCACGACTACACCTCCCCGTGGAAGATCAGGGAGATCGTCAAGCGGTACTCGGACTTCATCACCTGGCCCATCCGGATGGCGCCCGAGGGCTCCGGGGACGGAGACACGACGCCCGGGCCTGAGACGCTCAACTCGATGAAGGCGCTGTGGGCCCGGTCGCGCGACGAGGTGTCCGACGACGAGTACCACGAGCTGTACAAGCACATCGCCCACGACTGGCGTGATCCGCTGGAGACGATCCGGCTCCAGGCGGAGGGCACCTTCGAGTTCCAGGCCCTGCTGTTCCTCCCCGAGCACGCCCCCCACGACCTGTTCACGCGCGACTTCAAGCGCGGTGTGCAGCTGTACGTCAAGCGCGTGTTCATCATGGACGACTGCGAGGCGCTGCTGCCGCCGTACCTCCGCTTCGTCAAGGGCGTCGTCGACGCGGCAGACCTCTCGCTCAACGTGTCCCGCGAGATCCTCCAGCAGGACCGCCACATCGAGATGATGCGGCGACGGCTGACGAAGAAGGTCCTGTCCACGGTCAAGGACATGATGACCAAGGACCCCGACCGGTACGCCACGTTCTGGCGGGAGTTCGGCACCGTCCTGAAGGAGGGCCTGGTCACCGACCCGGAGAACCGGGACGCCGTCCTCGCCCTCGCCTCCTTCGCCAGCACGCACCACGACACCGAGCCGACCACGCTCAAGAGCTATGTGGAGCGCATGAAGGACGGCCAGGAGGACATCTACTACCTCACCGGCGAGTCCCGGCAGAGCATCGAGAACTCCCCGCACATGGAGGCCTTCCGGGACCGGGGCATCGAGGTGCTGCTGCTCACCGACCCCGTCGACGAGGTGTGGACCGACGCCGTCGGCGAGTACGAGGGCAGGAAGCTGCGGTCGGTCGCCAAGGGGCAGATCGACCTCGACGCCAAGGACGACGACACCACGGCCGAGGAGGCGCGGGAGAAGCAGACCGAGGAGTACGCGGGTCTGCTCGGCTGGATGAAGGAGCAACTGGAGGAGGACATCAAGGAGGTGCGCCTGTCCTCCCGGCTCACCGTCTCCCCGGCCTGTGTCGTCTCCGACGCAGGCGACCTGACACCGGCGCTGGAGGACATGTACCGGGCGATGGGCCAGGAGGTGCCCCGCGCCAAGCGGATCCTGGAACTCAACCCGGACCACCAGCTGGTGAAGGGCCTCAACCAGGCGTACAAGGAGCGCGAGGACCGCACGGAACTCGCCGGGACCGCCGAACTCCTGCACGGTCTGGCCGTACTCGCCGAGGGCGGCCGGCCGAAGGACCCCGCCCGCTTCGTGAAGCTGATGGCGGACCGCCTGGAACGCGCGCTGTAACCCGGCACCCCCGGACGACCGGCGGCCTGTCCCGCAGACCCGGGCAGGCCGCCGGCCCGGCTAGACTGCACATCCAGAGGTGGACAATCAGTCCAATCCGCTGCTCGGGGAGGGCTGCCGTGGACGACGAGCACCTCATCCGTGAGGCCGAGAAGATCGCCGTGGCGTTGGGGCGCATGTTCCCGGGGCTGTGCGAGGTGGTGCTGCACGACCTGCGGAACCCGGACCACGCCATCCGGGTCATCGAGAACAACCTCTCCGGCCGCCGGGTCGGCGACTCCGCCACGGAGCTGGGCCTGGCCCGCGTCGAGGACCCCGACTACCCGAGCGTCATCCAGAACTACCCCAACCGGTTCCCGGACGGCCGCCCGGCGAAGAGCACGTCGATCGGCATCAAGAACGCCGCGGGGGAGTACGTCGCGGCCCTCTGCCTGAACCTCGACGTCTCCGTGCTGTCACCGGTCACCCGCACCTTGGCCAACCTGGTGGCCACGGACACCGAGCACCCCGAGCAGCCCCTGGAGACCCTGCGGGACCGCACCGCGCGCGAGCTGCGCCAGGCGGTCGAGGCCCATGCCGCGCAGCGCGCCGCGACCCCCCGGTCGCTGAGCCGGGAGGAGAAGAAGGCGCTCGTCCAGCAGCTGCAGCGGGACGGCTACTTCGACTCGCGCGACGCCGCCACGACCATCGCGGGCCTCCTGGGAGTGTCCCGGGCGACGGTCTACAACTACGCGAAGCATCCGTGAGCCCGCCGCTTCCGACGACGACCTCGCCCCGGACCCGGCCCCCGGAAATTGGCTGTCACCGGCGGCTGCGGCTCCGCTAGCGTCGGCCGTGTGACTCCAGACGATCTCGCGGCCGTCATCTCGGACGGCATCCATACGGCCATCCGGTCCGGACGCATCTCGGCAGAGGTGCCCGACGAGATCCGCGTGGAGCGCCCGCGGCACCGCGGCCACGGCGACTACTCGACCAACGTCGCCCTGCGACTGGCCAAGTCCGCGGGCCTGCCCGCCCGGACCGTCGCCGAGATACTGGCGCCGCTGGTGAGCGGGGCCGCCGGAGTCGCCAGGGCCGAGGCCGCGGGCCCGGGCTTCGTGAACATCACCCTGGAGACCGCGGCGATCGGCTCCCTCGCGCGGGACATCGTCCTGGCCGGCGACTCCTACGGCCGCACCGACCGGCTGGGCGGGCTGCGGATCAACCTGGAGTTCGTCTCCGCCAACCCCACCGGCCCCGTGCACATCGGCGGAGCCCGCTGGGCGGTCGTGGGCGACGTCCTCGCCCGGCTGCTCGAAGCCGCGGGCGCGGACGTGTCGCGCGAGTACTACTTCAACGACGCCGGCGTACAGATCGACCGCTTCGTCCGCTCCCTGCTCGCCGCCGCGCACGGCACACCGGTGCCCGAGGACGGCTACAGCGGCGCGTACATCGAGGAGATCGCCGCCGCCGTGCTGCACCGGCGGCCCGGCACCCTGGACCTGTCCGCGCCCGAGCGCTACGCGGTGTTCCGGGCGGTGGGCACGGAGCTGATGTTCGAGGAGATCAGGACCTCGCTCGCGGCGTTCGGAACCCGCTTCGACACCTACTTCAACGAGAAGGACCTGCACGACCGGGGAGACCTGGACGCCGCCCTGGCCCGGCTCCGGGACGGCGGCCACGTCTTCGAGGCCGAGGGCGCGGTCTGGCTGCGCACCACCGCCTTCGGCGACGACAAGGACCGGGTGCTGGTGAAGAGCGACGGCTCCTGGACGTACTTCACCGCGGACTGCGCCTACTACCTGAACAAACGGTCCCGGGGTTTCGAACGGGTCGTCATCATGCTCGGCGCCGACCACGCCGGCTATGTCGGGCGGATGCGGGCCATGGCGGCCTGTTTCGGCGACGACCCGGACCGGCATCTGGAGATCCTGATCGGCCAGCTGGTCAACCTGGTCAAGGACGGCGGGCCGGTCCGGATGAGCAAGCGGGCGGGTACGGTCCTCACACTCGACGACCTGACCGAGGCGGTCGGCGTCGACGCCGCGCGGTACGCGCTGGCGCGGGCCAGTGTGGACGCGATGATCGACCTGGACATCGACCTGCTGACCCGGCAGTCCAACGACAACCCGGTCTACTACGTCCAGTACGCGCACACCCGGCCCTGCGCCGTACTGCGCAAGGCGAAGGAAGCCGGGATCGACAAGGGAGCCCCGGAGGACTTCGACCCCGCTCAGCTCACCCACGAGCGGGAGATGGAGCTGCTGCGCATGCTCGCCGAGTTCCCGCAGGTCGTGACCACCGCCGCCACGCTGCGCGAGCCGCACCGGGTGCCGCACTACCTGGAGTCACTGGCCGGCGCGTACCACCGCTTCTACGACGCCTGCCGCGTCCTGCCGCGGGCCGGTGAGGCCCCGGACGACCGCACCCGGGCCCGGCTGTGGCTGACGGAGGCCGCCAGAGTGGTCCTGCGGGGCGGGCTGCGGCTGCTCGGTGTCTCGGCACCGGAACGGATGTGAGCGCGGCCGTTCGCAGACACGTGGGCGAGCCGGACGAGGCCGGCCGTCCGCGGTGGTGCCGGCCGGAGTCCTGAGAGGCAACCGATAACCGCTGCGCGCCTGCGCCCGTGTGCCGGAGACTGCGGGCATGGAATTCTTCTGCTACCACCGTGACCGGCCGGGCTCGCTGGCGCTGCGTATGGAGCTGCTGGAAGCCCACTGGTCGTACATGGACCGGTTCGAGAAGGAGTTGATCGCCCGCGGCCCGACGCTCACCGGCGACGGTGAAGTGCCCACAGGCAGCGTGCACATCGTCGATCTGCCCGATCCCGCCGCAGCCCGGGCGTTCGCCTTCGACGAGCCCGGCTACCAGGCGGGTGTGTACCAGGACGTCCTGCTGCGCCGGTGGCGCAACCTGCTGGGGCGCACGATGTGGGACTTCCCCGGCGGGCGCACCGGCGGCCGGCGCCATCTGGTGCTCGGCCTCGGCGAGGGGCAGGCCGCCGACCTCACGGTGCCCTCCGACCGCTGCGATCTGATCGCCTACGGGCCGCTGCTGTCCGACGACGGCACCACCTGGCTCGGTACGGCCGCACTGGTGCGCGCACCCGACGCGGACACCGCACGCAACGTCCTGACCGTCGACCGCTACGCCGACATCCAGGTCCACGACTGGCAGTTCGGCGGCCGGCGATGACGCCGGCCCTCGTGCTGCGGCTGCTCCGGTCGGCGTAGCCCTTGTTACCCACTTTCGAGTGGCCGCAGGAGTGACCGGTGGGGTGGCGGGAACTGGCGATTGGTTGCCTCAGGCTCTGTTTTCACGGGAAATTTGCGCCTATACGGCATCAGAGCAATGCCTTCATGAGTTAAATGGACATTACACGCGAGAGTTATGGAATGTTGCGGGATCCGTAATGGCGTGCGCGGTTTCCCTCACAAAACCGGACGTAAGTCGCAAGGTGTGGCTGTGCGGCCGACCGGCCGCTGACCAGCGCATCTTGCGAAGGGGGACCTCGTGTCCGTTTCTTCTTCCGTCCGCCGTATGACCGCAGCCGCCGCAGTGGCCGCCGCCATGGTGGGCGCCACGGCCCTCCCGGCCGCGGCTGCCGGTCACCAGCCGGACCGTACGCACCACGCGGCGGTCTTCATCAGCGGCGTACAGCACGCCTGGGCGATCCGCGGCGACCGATCCAACCACGCGCTGAACGCGCAGTGGGTGGACATCACGAACGACTCCCGCCGGGCGCTGAACCTGGACGGCTGGACGCTGTCCGACCGGGACGGCCACACCTACACCTTCCACCACGTGCTGCTCCGGGGCCGGGCCACCGTCCGCGTGCACACCGGCTTCGGCCGGGACACCAGGACCGACCTGTACCAGGACCGCCACGCGCGCGTGTGGGACGTCAACGCCGACACCGCCGTCCTGCGCAACGACCGTGGCCGCCTCGTCGACTCGGTCTCCTGGGGCAGGAGCCACCGAGAGGGCGGCCGGCACCACTGAGCTCTCCTGCGGTGAACCACCGCACTGACTGAACGGAGTCAGCCCCGGACGGCGTCCTCGCCGACCGGGGCTGTCCCCCGTCCGGAGCCGCCGCACGTCCCGGTAGGGCGCGCCCAGGCCCACGTCCGGCACCGGATGCGCCGACACGGCCGTACGCCCGCCCGTCCTGCTCCATCCCCGGATTTCACCCCGCCGTGTGGCACCCCGATACCCGCCTTCCGAGCACCGGGGACTAGCGTCGTCCCGGCACGGATCCGACCGACCTTGGTCCGTGTCGATCCGAAGGAGGACGAACTGCATGGATGGTCACGCGATGACCGGACTGTCGGCCGGCGCACTCCCCGAGCTGACCACGGGACGTCTGCTGTCCACATGGCAGCTGGACATCCCCGCGCTGCTGCTGGTCATCGCCCTCGGCGCGCTCTACGGCTGGGGCGTCGCGCGGCTGCGCAGGCGGGGCACGCCCTGGCCGCCGGTCCGGGTGACCGCGTTCGTGCTGCTCGGTCTGGGCGCGCTGGTGGTGGCCACGATGTCCGCCCTGGCCGTCTACGACCACGTGCTGTTCTGGCCTGCCGCCGTGCAGAACATCCTCCTCGACCTCGTCGCCCCCCTGGGCCTGGCTCTGGGTGACCCGCTGCGCCTCGCCGTCGAGGCACTGCCGGCGGGCGCCGGCGGGCGGGTGCGCCGGGCCATGACCGGACGCCTGATCCGGGTGCTGACGTTCCCCCTGGTCAGCACCGCCCTGGTGCTCGGCACCGAGCTGACGGTGTACTTCACGCCGTACTTCGCGACCGCCCTGCGGGTGGGCTGGCTGCACGAGCTGATGTATCTCCATCTGCTCGTGGCCGGCTGCCTGTTCGTCGTGCCCGTGCTGACCCGCGAAGAGACGCTGCCCGCCTGGTGCACCCACCCGGTGCGGGCGGCGCTGGTGTTCGTGGACGGCATCGTCGACGCGGTGCCGGGCGTGGTCGTGATGACGCACGGCACGCTGATCGCGGGCGCCTGGTATCTGCACCACGCGCCGGCCTGGTCCCCGGACGTCCAACACGACCAGCAGATCGGCGGCGGCGCCATGCTGAGCATCGCCGAGCTGGTCGCGCTGCCCTTCCTGCTGGCGCTGCTGTACCAGTGGGCGCGCGCGGAGCGGGTCCACTCCGCGGACCTGGACCGCCGGCTCGACGCGGAACTCGCCCCCGTCACGCCGCCCGCCTCGGACCCTGGCCCGGTGCCCGCGCCCGAGCGGGTACGGCCGTGGTGGGAGACCGAGCAGAACGAGGTGGCCGCCCGGATCCGGAGCCAGCACCGGGAGAAGTGAGGCGAGATCCGGCGGAAGACGGCTGCTGCTCGTTCCCCGCTGCCGCCGATGATCACCGGTGATCGGTTCGGCTCCCGCCGAACGACCGGCGCCCTACGGTCACCGCATGGACACCGCACCGAACCCCGCCAGGCCCACCGGCAGCCACCTGACCATCACCCCGAGCATCCTCTACTTCGGCACGCCCGTCGTGCTGCTGACCACCGAGAACGCCGACGGGACCTTCAACCTGGCCCCGATCTCGTCCGCCTGGGCCCTCGGGCAGGTGGTGGTGCTGGGGCTCGGTGAACACGGGCAGACCGGAGCGAACCTGGCGGTCCGTCCGGAGATGGTCATCAGCCTGCCTGAGCCCGGGCATTGGCCGATGGTCGAGCACCTGGGCGGGCTCACCGGCCGGCCCGAAGCGGCCGGGCAGGGCCCCCGCCGCGCCCGCTACGAGCCGGACAAGTTCGGGGCCACCGGCTTCCGGGCGCAGACTTCGCACACCGTCCGCCCGCCACGGGTGGCCGAATGCCCGGTCCAGCTGGAGGCGCGGGCCGCCCGCGTGGGCACCGCCGCCGCCGGTGACTTCCTGATCGTCGAGGCCCAGGTGCTGAAGGTGCACGCCGACCCGCGTCTGGTGGTCCCCGGCACCCAGCACATCGATCCCGCCGCCTGGAGCCCGCTGATCTACAACTTCCGGCACTACTTCGGACTGGGCCCGGAACTCGGCCGCAGCGGCGTGTCCGAGACCCCTCGCACGGGCCGGCCGGTGAGCGCCGTGCCCGGCAGGTGACGTCGGCCGCTGAGCCGGTCGGCTGGAACCTTCCCCGAACGGCCGCGCGCGGCGTTTACGCCCGGGCCGTCGAGGCAACCCCCAGGCGCGACCCTTCGCACCCCGGCTCAGGAGAACCCCCATGACCCAAGTCGCCGACTTTGTCCTGCAACGCCTCACCGAATGGGGCGTGAAACGGGTGTACGGCTATCCCGGAGACGGCATCAACGGACTCCTCGGCGCCTTCGACCGTGCCCAGGGCGAGCCGGAGTTCATCCAGACGCGGCACGAGGAGATGGCCGCGTTCATGGCGTGCGCGCACGCGAAGTTCACCGGGGAGGTGGGCTGCTGCACCGCGACCTCCGGTCCCGGTGCCGTACACCTGCTCAACGGGCTGTACGACGCGAAGCTGGACCACCAGCCGGTGGTCGCCCTGGTCGGCCAGCAGAAGCGGCTCTCCCTCGGCGCCCACTACCAGCAGGAGGTGGATCTCGAGCTGCTCTTCGCGGACGTGTCCGAGTTCTGCCAGATGATCGTGCACCCGGGACAGGCGCGGCACGTCATCGACCGCGCTTTCAAGACGGCCCTGACCACGCGCGGTGTCGCCACGATCATCATTCCGAACGACGTGCAGGAGGAGGACGCCCAGCCGTCCCCGCCGAAGACGCACGGCTCGGTGTTCTCCAGCGTCGGCTGGAGCCGGCCCCGCGTGCTGCCCGATCCCGACGAGCTGCGCAAGGCCGCGGCGGTCCTCAACGAGGGATCCAAGGTCGCGATGCTCGTCGGCCAGGGAGCGGCCAAGGCGGAGGCGGAGGTCGTCGAGGTCGCCGAGCTGCTGGGGGCCGGGGTCGCGAAGGCGCTGCTGGGCCGGGAGGTGCTGCCGGACGACCTGCCGTTCGTGACCGGGCCGATCGGTCTGCTGGGCAGCAAGGCCAGCGACAACATGATCCAGAACTGCGACACCCTGCTGATGGTGGGCACGAGCTTCCCGTACGCGGAGTGGCTGCCGGACGAGGGGCAGGCCAAGGGTGTCGAGATCGACATCGACGGACGGATGATCGGCATCCGCTATCCCATGGACGCCCATCTCGTCGGGGACGCCAAGGAGACGCTCCGCGCGCTCATCCCCCTCCTGCACCGCAAGGAGGACCGGACCTGGCGCGAGCAGATCGAGAAGGACGTCCGCGAGTGGTACGACCTGTGCGAGCGCTGGGCCGGCCAGCACTTCGAGAACACGATCAACCCGCAGGCCGTCGCCGCCGAGTTGTCGCCGCGCCTGCCCGACGGCTGCATCCTCACCGCGGACTCCGGCTCGGGCACCAACTGGTGGGCCCGGCACCTGAAACTGCGCCAGGGCATGCGGGCGTCGCTGTCGGGGACGCTGGCCACGATGGGTCCGGGGACGCCGTACGCGATCGCGGCCCGCTTCGCCTACCCGGACCGTCCGGTGATCGCCTTCGTCGGTGACGGCGCGTTCCAGATGAACGGTATGAACGAGATGATCACCGTCAAGCGGTATCTTGACCGGCTGTCCGGCCCGGCGCCGTTCATCTTCTGCGTCTTCAACAACCAGGACCTCAACCAGGTCACCTGGGAGCAGCGAGCCATGGCCGGCGACCCGAAGTACCCGGCCTCGCAGGAGATCCCGGACGTGCCGTACGCGGCCTACGCCCAGCTGCTGGGCCTGAAGGGCATCGTCTGCGACGACCCCGACAAGGTCGGCGCGGCCTGGGACGAGGCCCTGGCGTGCGACCGGCCGGTGGTGCTGGAGTTCAAGGTCGACAACGAGATCGCACCCATTCCGCCGCACATCATGAAGGCCCAGGGCAAGAAGGCCGCCATGGCGGCGCTCCACGACCCGGAGAAGGCCGGCATCACGGCCAAGGGCGTACGGCAGAAGCTCACCGAATATGCCGAGCACCTCCCCGGCCGGGGGGAAAAATGAGCAACCCCCAGGTCGTGGTCGTCACCGGCGCCAGCGCCGGTGTCGGCCGGGCCACGGCCCGTGCGTTCGGCGCGCGCGGTGCCGCCGTGGCGCTGCTGGCACGCGGGCAGAAGGGCCTGGAGCAGGCCGCGCACGATGTCCGCACGGCCGGCGGACGGGCGCTGCCCCTCGTCGTCGACGTCGCGGACCCGGAGGCCGTGGAAGCGGCCGCACAGCAGGTGGAGGACCAGCTCGGGCCGATCGACATCTGGGTGAACGCCGCGTTCGCCACGGTGTTCGCGCCCGTGACGGAGGTCCGCCCGGAGGAGCTGCGCCGCGCCACCGAGGTGACGTACTTCGGCTTCGTCCACGGCACCCAGGCCGCCCTGCGCCGGATGCTGCCCCGTGGCCGGGGCACGATCGTCCAGGTCGGCTCGGCCCTGGCCTACCGCAGCGTGCCGTTGCAGGCGGTGTACTGCGGGGCCAAGGCCGCGATCCGGGGTTTCACCGACGCGCTGCGCTGCGAGCTGCTGCACGACGGCAGCGGCGTACGGGTGACCACGGCGCACCTGCCCGGGGTGAACACGCCGCAGTTCAGCTGGGTGCGGACACGGCTGCCCCGGCATCCGCGGCCGGTGGCGCCGGTCTACCAGCCGGAGGTCGCCGCCGAGGGCATCCTGCACGCGGCCGACCACCCCCAGCGCAGCGAGCACTGGATCGGCGGCTCCACGGTCGCCACCCTGCTGGGGCAGCGGTTCGCGGCCGGCCTGCTGGACAGGTACCTGGCCCGGACCGGCTACGACTCGCAGCAGACGGACCAGCCCCTGGACCCCACGCGGCCCGCCAACCTGTGGAAGCCGGTCGACGACACGCACGGCGCCGACCACGGCCCGCACGGGATCTTCGACGACGAGGCGCACTCCCGCAGCCTCCAGCTGTGGGCCTCCCGCCACCGGCGTCCCCTCGCGCTCACCGCGGCCGCCCTGGGCGCGGCCGGCACGGCTCTCGCGGCGGGCCTGCGCCCGCTGCCCCGGCCGTCTCAGCGCGGAAGCGCCGAGGCGTCGTTGAGGCGGACGGCGCACTCCAGCAGGAGGGCGTGGACGAACGCCTGGGGCAGATTGCCGCGCAGCTGGCGCTGACGTACGTCGTACTCCTCCGCGAACAACCCGGACGGACCGCAGGCCGCCCGGGTCCGTTCGAACCAGCGGAGCGCGCCGGTGCGGTCGCCGAGGTGATCGGTGGCCAGCGCCATGGTGAACCCGCAGAACAGGAAGGCGCCTTCGGCCTCGCCCAGGGGCATGCCCGGGTGGGCGAAGCGATAGAGGTATCCGTCCTCGGCGAGCTGCTCCTCGATGTAGCGGCGGGTGGCCGGGCTGCTCGGGTCGTCGGCGGAAGGGCAGCCCCGGGCCAGCGGCATCAGCAGGGCGGCCTCCGGACCGTCGTCGTCGGCGGCCCGCCGCCACCGGCCGTCGGCGCGCAGACACCGGCGCCGGGTCTCGGCGAAGACGGCCTCGGCGAGAGGGGCGCACCGCTTCGCCGTGCGCCCCGGCAGCACCTCGGCGATGCGGCGCAGCCCGCAGACGACGCTCAGCCGGGACTGGGTCCACCACCGTTCCTCCAGTTCCCACAGCCCGGAGTCGGGCCGCTGCCAGTACCGCTCCACCGCGTCGACCGCCACCGCGACCGCCTGCTCCGCATCCGAGGAGAGCCGGTCGTGGTGAGCGGCGGCGGCGAACAGCTGGAGCGCCTCGCCGAACGCGTCGAGCTGGAACTGCCGCGCCGCGCGGTTCCCGATGCGGTCGTTGCCCCCCGGGTAGCCGCGCAACGGAAGCCCCCGCTCGTCCGGCAGGGGGCTGCCGTCGACGGCGTACGCGGGGTGCAGGCCATCACCGTCGGCGAGAACGCGTTCAGCCGTGAAGCGCACGGCGGCGTCGAGCAGCTCGTGCGGGCCGTGCGCGGCCACCGCGAGGCCCGCGTAGCTCTGGTCCCGCAGCCAGGCGAAGCGGTAGTCGTAGTTGCGGCCGGTGTTCGCCCGCTCCGGCAGCGAGGTCGTGGCGGCCGCGACCATGCCGCCGGAGGAACTCGTCAGCCCGCGCAGGACCGCGTAGGCGTGCCGGGCGTCGCGCGGTGCGGCCAGGCCGGAGCAGTCGGGCACGGCCCGCCGCCAGGCGTCCTCGGTCCGTGTCCACAGCTCCTCCGGGTCCAGCTCCTCAAAGCTGCCGTTCTCCGACAGCTCCAGGACCAGGTCGTGCTGCTCGCCCTTGCGGAGGCGGACCTCACCGCGCAGGCCGCACTCGGGGTTCCACGCCGCCCGGTGCGCCCCGAGGAGCCGCAGCCGCAGACCGTCGGCGTCCGCGGTCCACACCCCGCCGTCCAGCCGGGGGTCGCGCACCCGGCCCGCGCCGAAGCCGGGTCTCGGGTCGAGGCCGAACCGCAGGCGTGCCTCCCCGCGTTCGACGCGCATCCGGCGCAGCAGGACGAGCCGGTCCACCGAGGCCGGCATCGCCAGCGCGTCACGGCACTCGATCACGGAGTCGGCGGTCAGCCAGCGGCTGACCCGGATCAGCGTGCCGTCCTCGTAGTAGCCGCCCCACACGTGCCAGCGGTCCTCCGGTTCCACACCGAAGTACCCGCAGCCGCCGATCAGTGAGGAGAACACCGCGTCACTGTGCCAGCGCGGGGCGCAGAGCCAGACGATCCGTCCCTCCGGGTCCACGACGGCGCCGCGCTCGCCGTCGGCCAGGACCGCGTACTCCCGCAGCACCCATGGCGGACACATGTCGCTCGGCACGCGCACCGGCCTGTCCGCTCCGTCACCCATGGCACTGTGGTTTTCCCCGCTTCCCCCCGAGGAAACGAACCGTACGCCGACGGAGGACGGCTGGAGCGGTCAGGGGCGCCTTCCGCTCCGGGACGTCGCCATGCCGATCAGGGGGGCGATCGCCAGGACCAGGGCGAGCCCGACCAGCAGGCCGTACAGGGGCGGTCCCGGTCGCGAGAGGCCCGACGTGATCAGCAGGGCCGTGGCGGCGGCCGGCGGGTGATGGGCGTCGCACAGGTGCAGCAGGAGCAGGGTGAGTCCCACCCCGAGGGCTTCCGCGCCGATCTGCTGGACGGTTTCCTGGTGCTCCTGCGCGATGGACGGGTGGCTCCACAGCCCGAAGACGGCCAGACACGCCAGCCCCACGGCGATGGCCAGGACGTGCCCTGTCACCGCGCTGCGCAACCGCGCGCCCTCCGACTCCGGATGAGCCAGCAGCACATAGGCGGTCGGCCCCAGCGTCGTGGTCAGCGCCACCCACCCGATGAGATGGCCGATGGCCCCGACGCCGGCGAGGAGCAGGGCGGACAGCAGGAACAGACGTACGCCGCCGAGCAGCCGGCCCGGTACGGCGCCGAAGCCGCCGGAGGAGGGCGTGCCCGACGCCTGCCGGGCGCTCACGGTCCCTCCACCATGAGCGCGTCGGGGCTGGGGAGCGGTGCGGTCGTCATGATGCGTACGCGATGGTCGACAGCAGGGCGTTGGCCGCCTGCCGGCTGTCGAGACGCGTGTGCTGCACGACCACCGGCACATCACTGACCAGCACGGACGCATAGTCCGCGCCGACCGGTACGGAGCCGTCGTCAGTGAGTTCGTTGAACCGCTGGTGCAGCGTACGGCGGGCGGGCACGGTGACCTCGTACGGCCCGGCCGGTTCGCGGTCCGGGAAGAAGAGGGTGATCTTCACATGCGCGTCCTGGTCCCCGGTGTTGAGGATGCACGCCGTCTCATGGCTGGCCATCGACTCCGGCCCGGTGCTCCCGTCCGGGACGAACCCCTCCGGGATCGCCCACACACGGTGCCCGATGTGTTCCATGCTCCGGTCTCCTCTCGGGAAGGGTGGGCTTCGGCGCGGTAGACCCCCGAGGACGGACGCCTTCAGATCTGATCACCGCCCCGGCGTGCGGTGCGCCACTGCGCACCAGACTCCGGTACCCAGGCCACTCCGCACCCGAACGCACGGCTCCGGCAGGCGGCAAGACCTTTCGGGGTGACTCCGCACGCTCGGCCTGGGATGCCCGTTCGGCCGTATGGCCCCGACGCTGCGCGCGCGGCCCGCGCCCCCGCGGGAGCATTGCCTAGTGCAACGGAATCTGGATACCCAGCCGTTGTGCACGGAAGCCCGGCCACAGCAGAGGCGCCCATGACCCCGCTCAGCACTCCCCGAGCACCACGGAAACGCACCCCCGGCGGCGCCCTTTCCTCCGAGCGGATCGACGAACTCGTCGCCCGGATCAGCCGGTTGCCCCCGGGCCGGGACCGGGAGGCCGCCCGCGAGATGGCCGTCCGCACCCTGGTCCCGCTCGCGCGCCGGATCGCCGCCAGGTACCGCGCTATCGGGGGCGAGGAGCACGCCGACCTGGTCCAGGTGGCCTGTCTGGGCCTGGTCAGGGCGATCGACGGCTACGAACCCGGCCGGGGGCACGCCTTTCTGTCGTACGCGCTGCCGACGATCACCGGCGAACTGAAGCGGCACCTGCGGGACCGGACGGGCCTCGTCCGGCTGCCCCGTTCCGTGCAGGAAGCCCGGCAACAGGTCGAACGGGCACGGCAGGAGCTGGAGCAGCGGTGCGGTGGCCGCGCGCCCTCGCGGGCCGAGATCGCCCGCGCCTGCGGCCTGTCCGAGGGCGCCGTGACCGAGGCCGTGCGCTCCCAGGGCGCGCTGCGCCCCCGCTCCCTCGACGCACCGCCGGAGGCGGCCGGCCACACCGCCCGTCCCGCGCTCGCCGAGACGCTGGGCGAGCAGGACCCCCGGCTGGAAGCCGCCGCCGAACGCGTCGAGGTCATCAGGGCGTTGCGGCAGTTCCCGGACCGGGAACGCCGCATCCTCGTCCTGCGCTTCTTCCACGACCGGACCCAGCAGCAGATCGCGGCGGCCGTGGGGATCTCGCAGATGCACGTGTCGCGCCTGCTCACCCGATGCCTCGCACAGCTGCGGCAGACGCTCGCGGGCCTCGCCCCGTCCGTCACCGGCACGGACCGGGGAAATCCCGCAGAAGCGGTCGGGCAGGCGCGAACAGCACCACCCCGGCACACCGAAGTCCCGGCGGTCGACGCCGAAGCGCGTCGTACGCCGTCCGGCGTCCCGGGCCGCAGCGGACGGCGTGTGCCCTGTCCCGGCCCGGCCCGGCGCCACCGGCGCGCAGTTGTTCGGCCAGACGGAGGGACCGCGCCCGGCGTCCGTTTGCGGGACGCGCCCATGGGTCACCCAGTCCCGACGGCAGAGGTGCGCGTCCGAGGGAGAGCATGTCATGACGCTGGTGGCCGACTACGTCCTGCAACGCCTGCGGGAATGGGGGATCAAGCGGGTCTATGGCTATCCCGGAGACGGGATCAACGGGCTGCTGGGCGCCTTCGACCGTGCCCAGGGCGAGCCGGAGTTCATCCAGACGCGGCACGAGGAGATGGCCGCGTTCATGGCGTGCGCGCACGCGAAGTTCACCGGGGAGGTGGGCTGCTGCACCGCGACCTCCGGCCCCGGCGCGGTCCACCTGCTCAACGGGCTGTACGACGCGAAACTGGACCACCAGCCGGTGGTCGCCGTGGTCGGCCAGCAGAAACGGCTCTCCCTCGGCGCCCACTACCAGCAGGAGATCCCCCTGGCCCGGCTGTTCGCCGATGTCTCCGAGTTCTGCCAGATGATCATGCACCCCGGGCAGGCCCGCCATGTCATCGACCGGGCCTTCAAGACGGCCCTGACCACGCGCGGTGTCGCCACGATCATCATCCCGGAGGACGTGCAGGAGGAGAAGGCCCAGCCGTCCCCGCCCAAGACGCACGGCTCGGTGTTCTCCAGCGTCGGCTGGAGCCAACCCCGGGTCCTGCCCGACCCCGAAGAGCTGCGCAAGGCGGCGGACGTGCTCAACGCGGGCACCAAGGTGGCCGTGATCATCGGGCAGGGCGCCGCACACGCCGAGAGCGAGGTCGTGGAGACGGCGGAACTGCTGGGGGCCGGGGTCGCGAAGGCGCTGCTGGGCCGGGAGGTGCTGCCGGACGACCTGCCGTTCGTGACCGGGCCGATCGGTCTGCTGGGCAGCAAGGCCAGCGACAACATGATCCAGAACTGCGACACCCTGCTGATGGTGGGCACGAGCTTCCCGTACGCGGAGTGGCTGCCGGACGAGGGGCAGGCCAAGGGTGTCGAGATCGACATCGACGGGCGGATGATCGGCATCCGCTATCCCATGGACGCCCATCTCGTCGGGGACTCCAAGGAGACCCTGAAGGCCCTGCTGCCGCTGCTGGAACGCAAGCAGGACCGCGGCTGGCGGCAGCAGATCGAGAAGGACGTCCGGGAGTGGGACGCGATCTGCCAGAAGCGGGCCGGCCAGCACTTCGGCGGCACCATCAACCCGCAGGCGGTGGCGTCCGAGCTGTCGCCGCGCCTGCCCGACGGCTGCATCCTCACCGCGGACTCCGGCTCGGGCACCAACTGGTGGGCCCGGCACCTGAAGCTGCGCAAGGGCATGCAGGCGTCGCTGTCCGGCACCCTGGCGACCATGGGGCCGGGGACGCCGTACGCGATCGCGGCCCGGTTCGCCTACCCGGACCGGCCGGTGATCGCGTTCGTCGGTGACGGCGCGTTCCAGATGAACGGCATGGCCGAGATGATCACCGTCAAGCGGTACCTGGACCGGCTGTCCGGCCCGGCGCCGTTCATCTTCTGCGTCTTCAACAACGAGGATCTCAACCAGGTGACCTGGGAGCAGCGGGCCATGGCCGGGGACCCGAAGTTCCCGGGCTCGCAGTCCGTCCCCGACGTGCCCTACGCCCAGTACGCCGAGATGCTGGGTCTGAAGGGCATCTTCTGCGAGAAGCCGAAGAAGGTCGGCAAGGCGTGGGACGAGGCACTCGCCTCGGACGTACCGGTCGTCCTGGAGTTCAAGGTGGACCAGGAGATCGCGCCGATCCCGCCGCACATCATGCTGGCACAGGGGAAGAAAGCCGCGAAGGCCGCCGTACGGGACCCGGAGCGGGCCGGCATCGCGGCCAAGGGCATGCGGCAGAAGCTCACCGAGGTCGCCGAGCATCTGCCGGGACGGCACTCGTGAGCGCCGCGGTACCGGACCTGACGGCCTGTCGGATCGACTCCGTCGACGTGCACGCCTTCGAGGTGCCGACCGACGGCCCGGACGGCACGGAGCAGGACGGGACCCTGGAGTGGGAGTCCACGACCATGGTCCTGGTCCGGGTGCACGCCGGCGGCCGTACCGGGATCGGCTACACGTACGGCGACGTGTCGGTGGCCTCCTTCGCCGAGTCAAAGCTGGTGGGCGTCGTACAAGGCCAGTCCGTCGCCTCGCCCTCCGCCGTCTGGCATCTGATGGGACGGCAGATCCGCAACGCGGGCCGCCCCGGCGTCGGCGCCATGGCGGTCTCCGCGGTGGACGTCGCCCTCTGGGACCTCAAGGCGCGGCTGCTGGACCTGCCGCTGATCCACCTCCTGCCCGCCTGGCACGACCGGGTCCCGGTGTACGGCAGCGGAGGATTCACGAACTACCCGCTCGACCGCCTCACCGACCAGCTCGGCGGATGGGTGGAGCAGGGCATCCCACGCGTCAAGCTCAAGACCTCCCGGGACCCCGAACGGGACCCGCAGCGCCTGACGGCCGTACGCAAGGCCATCGGCGACGAGCCGGAGATCTTCACCGACGCCAACGGAGCCCTGGGCCGCAAGCAGGCGCTGTACTGGGCCCGCCGGTTCCACGACGAGTGGGACGTGCGGTGGTTCGAGGAGCCCGTCAGCTCCGCCGACCTGGAGGGCCTGCGCATGCTGTGCGAGCGGGGCCCCGAGCGGCTGGAGATCGCGGCGGGCGAGTACGCGTACACCACACGGGACTTCGTCAACCTCGTGGACGGACCCGCGGTGGACTGCCTGCAGGCCGATGTCACCCGCTGCGGAGGCATCACCGGCGTCCTGGAGGCGGCGGGCCTTGCGGCGGCCCACCATCTGGACCTGTCCGCCCACTGCGCGCCGGCGGTCTCGGCGCACGCGTTCTGCGCCGTGCGCCGGCTGCGGCACCTGGAGTACTTCCACGACCACGTGCGGCTCGAACGCCTGCTGTTCGACGGCACGTTGTCACCCGACGGCGGCGCGCTGCGCCCCGACACCGGCCGGCCCGGCCTCGGCCTGGAGGTCAAGTGGCCCGACGCCGAGCGCTACCGCGTGTACGGACCACGGACCACCTGACCCGGTTCTCCACCCGACCTGTGCGTGTCCCTGGGCGGCACATGGACTGCGGCGAACAGGCCCGACGGTTTCTCCTGCAAGACCCAGATCAAGGACGCCGGCACCGGACGGCACGCCCTGCACCCCGCCGAGGTGATGAAGCCGGCCCGGGACAAGGGCAGGCACGCGGTCACCCCGCACCCGGAACGCGGCGCCGCCCCGCTGCCGAAACCTTGCGGATCGTACGCCGGTGAACGGTGCCGCCATGGCAGCCGGGCCCCGGTGGAGATAGGATATTCATCGGTCGATGAATTGATGCTCTCCTGAAGGGCGGCACGCGATGGAACGGACCACATGCTGTGTGGTCGGCGGCGGCCCCGCGGGCATGGTGCTCGCCCTGCTGCTGGCCCGGGCCGGTGTCCCGGTGACCGTGCTGGAGAAGCACGGCGACTTCCTGCGCGACTTCCGCGGCGACACCGTCCACCCCTCCACCCTGGCGCTGCTGGACGATCTCGGCCTGGGCGAGCGCTTCGCCCGGCTGCCCCAACGCCGGGTGCGCACGGTCCAGTTGCCGGTCGGAGCCGACGGCTCGACCGTGACGGTCGGCGACCTCACCGTGCTGCGCGGCCCGTACGACTACGTGGCGATGGTGCCCCAGTGGGACCTGCTGGACCTGCTCGCCGACGAGGCCCGGCGTGAGCCGTCCTTCGACCTGCGGATGAACACGCAGGCGACCGACTTCCTGATCGAGTCCGGGCGTGTGACGGGCGTGCGCTACCGCACCGCCGACGGCCGCACCGGCGAGCTGCGCGCCCTGCTGACCGTCGCCTGCGACGGGCGCGGATCACTCGCCCGCACCCGCCCGGAACTGGGCCTGCGCCGCTTCACCTGCCCGATGGACGCCTGGTGGTTCCGGCTGCCCCGCCGCGAGAGCGACCCGCAGGGGCTCTACGGCGGCGCCGGGAACGGCTTCCTGACCGCGATGATCGACCGCGGCGACTACTGGCAGTGCGCCGGGCTCATCCCCAAGGGCACCGACAGCCGACGGCGTGCCGCAGGCCTCGACCGCTTCCTGGCCGACTTCGCGGCGGCGGTGCCCTGGATCGCCGACCGCACGCACGCCGTGCGCTCGTGGGACGAGGTCAAGCTCCTCGACGTACGGCTGGACCGGCTGCGCCGCTGGTACCGCCCCGGACTGCTGTGCATCGGTGACGCCGCGCACGCCATGTCCCCGGTCTTCGGGATCGGCATCAACCTCGCGGTCCAGGACGCCGTGGCCGCCGCCCGCTACCTCGTCGGGCCACTGCGCCAGGGCCGGGTGCGGCGGCGCGACCTGCGCCGTCTGCAGCGCCGCCGCCGTCCCACCACGGTCGCCACACAGACCCTCCAGCGGATGGCCCACGCCCGCTTCATCGCACCCGTCCTGCAGGGCCGGCCGGCGCTCGGCGGTCCGGACCGGGCCCGGCGCCTGGCGCGCCTGGTCGCCGGATCACCGTTGCGCCGCCTGCCCGCCTACTTCATCGCCTACGGCGCACTGCGCGAACGCGCACCCGAGGCGGCCGTACGCCGGGTGCCGTGACAAAACGAGGTCGCGGTGCTGTCCTGTCGGCGCCGGCTTGTTCGTCGTGTAGGTGTGACAGGCACGACGACCGAGGAGGACACGATGAAGTACGTACTGCTGCTGACCCGGGGCGCCTGGCAGGAGGAGGGCTCCGACCAGGAGCGCGGCGAGGTCTACGGCCGGATCATGGAGTGGTTCACCAAGCACCGCGCCGACGGGACGATCGTCGAGGCCCAGCAGCTCCGCGAACCCGAGACCGCTACCACCGTCGTGGTCGAGGAGGGCCGCTCCACCGTGATCGACCGTCCGCTGCTGGAGGCCAAGGAGGCGATCGGAGGCTACGCGGTGGTGGAGGTGCCGGACCTGGACGCCGCGCTGGAGCTGGCGGCGAGCTTCCCGGTGCCCGACGGCAAGGTGGAGGTGCGGCCGCTTGTCGAACGCTGACCCGGCCGGCGACCGGGACACCCGGTCGCTGATCGAGCGGGTCTTCCGCGAGGAGGCGGGCCGGCTGACCGCCAGCCTGGTCCGCCTCCTGGGCGACTTCGACCTGGCCGAGGAGATGGTCAGCGAGGCCGTCGTGGAGGCGCTGCGCCACTGGCCGAGCACGGGCCCGCCCCGGCGGCCCGGAGCCTGGCTGCTGACGTGCGCCCGCAACAAGGCCCTGGACCGCGTCCGGCGCCAGGCCCGCTTCCACGACCGGCTCCCGCACCTCGCGGCCCGCATCGAGGCGCTGCCCGACTCGGCCGAGCGCGAGCCCGACGACCGTCTGCGGCTCATCTTCACCTGCTGCCACCCGGCCCTCGACCCGGACGCCCAGGTCGCCCTGACCCTGCGCGCCGTGGCCGGCCTGACCACCGCCGAGATCGCGCGGGCGTTCCTGGTGCCCGAGGCCACCCTCGCCAAGCGGATCACCCGGGCCAAGCACAAGATCGCGACCGCCGGGATCCCCTACCGGGCGCCCGAGCCGGAGGAGCGCGCCGCACGGCTGCCCCAGGTCATGCGCGTGGTGTACCTCGTCTTCAACGAGGGCTGCTTCACCACCGGGGGAGACGTGGGCGTACGGCGCGAACTCGTCGACGACGCCGAATGGCTCGCCGCCCTGCTGGCCGGCGCGCTGCCCCAGGAGCCGGAACCGCTCGCCCTGCTCGCCCTGATCCGGCTGCACGCGGCCCGCTGGCCCGCCCGCCTGGACGCGGACGGGCGGCTGATACCGCTCGCCGACCAGGACCGTACCCGCTGGGATGGCCGGCGCATCCGCAGCGCCACCGCGCTGATCGAGCGGGCGGCCGGCTTCGGCAGACCGGGCCCGTACCAGATCGAGGCCGCCATCGCCGCCGTGCACTGCGAGGCGCCCACCTGGAAGGACACCGACTGGCCGCAACTCCTGCGCCTGTACGACATGTTGCTCGCCGTCGACCCCTCACCCGTGGTGCGCCTCAACCGGGCCATCGTGACCAGCCACACCGACGGTCCGGCCACCGCCCTGGCCCACGTCGACGCCCTCGCGGACCGGCTGGGCCGCTACCACCTCTTCCACGCCACCCGCGCCGCGCTCCTGCGCGACCTCGGCCGCGACGAGGAGGCCGCCGAGGCCGACCGGCAGGCCCTGCGCCTCACCGCGAACCCCGCCGAACGCTCCCTGCTCACCGCGCGACTGAGGCCGACGGGGTAGCGCGCCGATGCCGTTGCCCCGGCATCGGGCAACAGCTGCTGCGTGCCAGCTGCCGGAACGCGGCGGCCCTCGTCGCGACGCTCGTGCCGGCCGCTGCGTCATCCCAGCGGCACCGTCACCTCTCCCGTCCCCTCCGCGCTCGCGCCACCGGCGACGCGCACGGTGAAGGGCCGGTCGGTGCCGTCCGCGGTGACGCGCAGGACGCCTCCCTCACTGCGGACGTGGAACACGGCGGCCGGCGCGCCCGTCGGGTCGGGCACGGTGACACGAGCGGTGTGGCCGGCCGCTGCCGACGGGTGGACGAGCAGCGTCGGACGGTCCAGCCAGTCGCCGTCGGGCCGGCTGTCGTCCGAGGCCAGCGGCAGCACGGCGCCCTCGCGGACGTACAGCGGAAGACTGTCGTAGCCGTGCCGTTCGGTGCGCCACGCCGGGCCGGTGACCTGCTCGCCGGACAGGAGATGGGTCCAGGTGCCCTCGGGGAGGTACACCTCCACCTCGCCGTCCTCGCTGAACACCGGGGCCACCAGCAGGTCGGAGCCGAGCATGTACTGGCGGTCGAGCGTGCGGCAGGCCGGGTCGTGCGGGAACTCCAGGAGCATGGGGCGCATCAGCGGGACGCCGGTGTGGTGGGCCTCGACGGCGGCGCCGTACAGATACGGCATGAGGCGGTGCTTGAGCCGGGTGAACCGCCGGGCCACGGCGACGGCCTCGTCACCGAACTCCCACGGCACCCGGTAGGACGACGAACCGTGCAGCCGGCTGTGCGAGGACAGCAGGCCGAAGGCCAGCCAGCGCTTGAAGACCGACGGTTCGGGCGTCCCCTCGAACCCTCCGATGTCGTGGCTCCAGAAACCGAAGCCGCTCAGGGACAGCGACAGGCCGCCCCTGAGCGACTCGGCCATGGCCTCGAACGACGACCAGCAGTCGCCGCCCCAGTGCACCGGGTACTGCTGACCGCCCGCGGTCGCCGAGCGCGCGAAGAGCACGGCCTCGCCCTGACCGCGCTCCTTCTCCAGGAGTTCGAAGACGGTCTGGTTGTACAGGTGCGTGTAGTAGTTGTGCATCCGCTCCGGGTCCGAGCCGTCGTGCCAGACGACGTCGGTGGGGATGCGCTCGCCGAAGTCGGTCTTGAAGCAGTCCACGCCCTGGTCCAGCAGCGGCTTCAGCTTGGACTGGAACCAGGCGCGGGCGTCGGGGCTGGTGAAGTCGACCAGCCCCATGCCGGCCTGCCACAGGTCCCACTGCCACACGTCGCCGTTCGGCCGGCGCACCAGGTGACCGAGCGCCGCGGCCTCCTCGAACAGCGGGGACTTCTGCGCGATGTACGGGTTGATCCAGGCGCTGACGCGCAGCCCCTTGGCCTTCAGCCGGGCGAGCATGCCCTCCGGGTCGGGGAAGACCTCGGGGTCCCACTCGAAGTCGCACCACTGGTACTCGCGCATCCAGAAGCAGTCGAAGTGGAAGACGGACAGCGGGATGCCGCGCCCGGCCATGCCGTCGACGAACGACATCACCGTCGCCTCGTCGTAGTCCGTGGTGAACGACGTGGTCAGCCACAGCCCGAACGACCAGGCGGGCGGGAGCGCCGGGCGGCCCGTGAGGGCGGTGTACCGGGTGAGGACGTCCTTCGGGGTGGGCCCGGCGACGACGTAGTACTCCAGCGTCTGGTCCTCGACGCTGAACTGCACCTGCCCGACCGACTCGGAGCCGACCTCGAAGGAGACCTTGCCGGGGTGGTTGACGAAGACGCCGTAGCCGCGTGAGGACAGGTAGAACGGGACGTTCTTGTAGGCCTGTTCGCTGCTGGTGCCGCCGTCCGCCTGCCAGGTGTCCACGACCTGGCCGTTCTTGACGAACGGCGTGAAGCGCTCGCCCAGTCCGTAGATCTGCTCGCCGACGCCGAGCGCGAGCTGGCCCAGGACGTGGTGCGCGCCGTCGTCGGTGGTGGCGAAGGCGGTGCCCTTGCGGCCCGCGCGGGTCAGCTCCCGTCCGTCCGCACCGTGGAAGGTCAGCGACCAGGGCGCGGCCCGGTCCAGGCGCAGCGTGAGCGGACCGCTGACCAACTCGGTGACGGTGCCCTGCCGGCGGACCTCGCCCGCACCGCCGGGTTCGGCCGCGAGTGCGAAGTCCGGTCCCGGGTGCCGCTTGCCGGCGTGATGGGTGACGCGGACGCCGATGACCCCGTCGGCGGGCGAGAAGCAGTCGACGGTGATCAGCGGCGCGTTGAGCGTGTCCCCTCTGCGCGTCACTTTCTGGACGGCCGCATGGCTGGTGAAGCGCTTCGACTGAACGCGCACGTCGCGCACCTCGGTGGCGTACGCCACCTGGACGCCGTCGCGGATGCGCCAGAACCCGTTGGTGAACTTCATGGTCTTCCTCAAGGGAGCGGAGGTGGTCGGCGAAGGCTGGGAAGAGGCTGTCGCCCGGCGACTTGATCGTACACAGGACCCAGGGCGCCGCTGTTTGTGTCACCGCGCGTAGATGCACTCTGAACTTGGCTTATTGAAAAATGAGCACAGGGTGGGGTCTCGGAGCGTACGGAAACGGACACGCGTACGGGGCTAGCGCGGCACCCAGGATTGACGTATTAGTCATCACGGCAAACATATTCTCGGGGCGAGGGCGCCGAGAGTGACGACAGCAAGGGCCGCCACATGTTGAAGCGCTTCAACACCACTCCCGAGGAGAGGTTCACTCTCGGACTCCGCACCGTCGGCCGCCGGACCCGCGGACGCCCCCGCAGGCGTGTGGTGCCGCTCGCCGCCGTCTCCGTGCTGGTCGCGGGGGCGGGCCTGACCGGATGCGGTCAGCAGCGCGACAGCCACGTGTTCACCGTGCTGAACTCCTCGACCGACGAGACCTACCACCGCTGGGACGCGGAGGCGATGGCCCGCTGCGGCAAGCGGCTCGGCGTCGCCATCGAGCAGCAGAGCGTCCCCGCCGCACAGGTGATGACGAAGGCGCTGCGCATGGCGTCGTCGAAGTCGCTGCCGGACATCGTGCAGTTCGACGCCTCGGAGATGCCGACGTTCGCCGACGCCGGCGGGCTGATCGACCTCAGGACCCTCGGGCTGAGCACCCGGGACATCCCCCGGGGCATCGTCGAATTCGGCTCGTACAAGGGGACGTACTACGGCGCGGCCCGCTCGGTGAACACGCTCGCGCTGTTCTACAACAAGGACATCCTCGCCAAGGCGGGCCTGAAGGTCCCGGGCACCTGGGACGAACTGCGCCGCACCGCCGAGCAGTTGACCCACGGCAAGCAGTACGGCCTGGCGCTGAGCGCGGGCGGCGCCGAGGACGGCGTCTTCCAGTTCACGCCGTTCATGTGGTCCAACGGCGGCGACGAGAGGCGGCTCGACGGACCGCGCGTCGTCGAGGCCCTGGACTTCTGGAAGAGCCTGCTGAAGGACGGCTCGCTGTCGAAGTCGACGGTCAGCTGGACCCAGGCCGACGTCAACGACCAGTTCATGGCGGGCAACGCCGCCATGATGATCAACGGGCCCTGGCAGGTCGAGACGCTGAACACCAAGAAGTCCCTGCACTGGGGGATCGCCCGGATCCCGGTGCCCAGGGCCGGGGACAAGTCCGTGGGGCCCCTCGGCGGCGCCGTGCTCACCGTGCCGAACACCGGGGACCGGACGCGGGAGCGGATGGCCGGGCGGATCGTCGGCTGCCTGTCGAGCGAGAAGGAACAGCTGACCTACGCGCTCAACAGCTGGATGGTCCCCGCCAACGAGAAGGCCGCGGCGGTGTGGCGCAAGCGGGTGCCCGAACTGGACGCGCTCGCCGGCCAGGTGGCCGCGGCCCGCTCCCGTACGGCTGAACTCGGCGCCGGCTGGACGAGCGTGTCGCTCGCCCTGCAGAGCGCCTTCCAGTCGGCCCTGACCGGCGAGTCGAGCAAGGCCGCCCTGACGCGCGCCCAGCAGCGGGCCACGAGCGGGAACTGAGGTAAGCGCACATGACCACGTCCACCGTCACCGTCCCGGCAGCCGCCACGGCCCGGAAGCGGACCGGCACCCCGGATCCCCGACGGGTCCGGCTGCGCGGCCGCCTCGCGCAGTGGGGGTTCGTCGCTCCCGCCGTCCTCTTCATGCTGCTGTTCTTCGGCTACCCGCTCGTCCGGAACGTCGTGATGAGCTTCCAGCACTACACGCCGAAGACCTTCTTCACCGGCGACGCCCCCTTCAACGGCGTCGACAACTGGTCGAAGGTCTTCCAGGACGCCCTGTTCGGCAAGGCGCTGTGGCACACCATGCTGTTCACCGCCGGCTCCCTGCTCGGGCAGTTCTGCATCGGCCTGGCGCTCGCCGTGTTCTTCCACCGCAGGTTCCCGCTGGGCGGCGTCCTGCGCTCGCTGATCCTGCTGCCCTGGCTGGTGCCGATGGTGGTGTCCGGCGTCGTCTGGCGGCGCATGCTCGACCAGGACACCGGCGTGCTGAACTCCTTCCTCGGCGCCCTGGGCCTCGGCGGCCACACCCCCTGGCTGACCAGCCCCGGCATGGCCCTGCTGTCGGCGGTCCTGGTCAACATCTGGATCGGCATCCCCTTCAACATGGTCATCCTCTACGGCGGCCTGCAGGAGATCCCCACGGAGCTGTACGAGGCCGCCTCCCTCGACGGCGCCTCCGCCTGGCGGACCTTCCGTTCCATCACCCTGCCCATGCTCAGGCCGGTCATCACGGTCGTCCTGGTGCTCGGCTTCATGTCGACGGTCAAGATCCTCGACCTGATCCTCGCCCTCACCGACGGCGGCCCCGCCGACGCCACCCAGACCCTGGGCACGCTCACCTACCAGCAGTCCTTCGTGCAGCTGGACTTCGGCGCCGGCGCGGTCGTCGGCAACGTACTCATCCTGATCTCCGCGGTGTTCGCGGTGTTCTACCTGCGGGCCAACCGCACCGAGGGGAAGTGACGTCCGTGGCCGCTCCCACACCCACGACATCCCGGCGCCGCTGGGGCTCCACCCTCGCCGGCGTGCTCATCCTGTGCGTGATGCTGTTCCCGCTGTACTGGATGCTCAACACCGCGCTCCAGCCCGGCGCCGGGCTGCTCCAGGTCGACCCGGTGCCGCACAGCCTGGACCTGTCCGGTTTCTCGAAGGCCCTCACCGACCAGGGCGGTCATCTGCTGACCTCGCTGGTGGTCGCGCTCGGCGCGGTCGTCGTCTGCCTGGCGATCTCCGCACCGGCGGCGTACGGACTGGCCCGGTTCGGGCTGCGGGGCGCACGGACGATCGTGTTCGGCACACTGATCACCCAGATGGTGCCGGGCATCGTCATCGCCAACGCGCTCTACAACTCCTACGTCTCCCTGGGCCTGGTCAACTCCTACGCCGGCCTGATGCTGGCGGACGCCTCGCTCGGCATCCCCTTCTCCATCGTGCTCATGCGCTCCTTCATGGTCTCGATCCCCGGCGAGGTGATCGAGGCGGCCCAGCTCGACGGCGCCGGGCCGGTGCGCACGTTCCTGCGGGTGGTGCTGCCGATGAGCCGCAACTCCCTGATCACCTCGGGACTGTTCGCCTTCCTGTTCGCGTGGAGCGACTTCATGTTCGCGCTCACCCTGAACACCACCGACCACGTCAAGCCGGTCACGCTGGGCATCTACCAGTACATCGGCGCGCACGTCGGTGACTGGGGCTCGGTGATGGCCGCCTCCGTGCTGTCCGCCGTGCCCGCCGCGATCCTGCTCGTCCTCGCCCAGAAGTACATCGCCGCCGGCATCACCGGCGGTTCCGTCAAGTGACCCGTTCCCGCCTCGAATCGGACCTCATCGCATGAGTGACTTCCCCCGCTTCCCGCCCGGCTTCGTGTTCGGCGCCGCGACCGCCTCCTACCAGATCGAGGGCGCGGCCCGCGAGGACGGCCGCGGCCCGTCGATCTGGGACACCTACAGCCACACCCCCGGCCTCGTGGCAGGCGGTGACACCGGTGACGTCGCCTGCGACCACTACCACCGCTACCGGGAGGACGTGGCACTGCTGCGCGAGCTGGGCGTGGGGTCGTACCGGTTCTCGATCGCCTGGCCGCGCGTGCTGCCGGAGGGCACCGGCCCGGTCAACCCCAAGGGGCTCGACTTCTACTCCCGGCTGGTCGACGAGCTGCTCGCCGCCGGCATCGAGCCCGCCGCCACCCTGTACCACTGGGACCTGCCGCAGGCGCTCGAAGACCGGGGCGGCTGGCGGGTGCGGGAGACGGCGGAGCGGTTCGCGGAGTACACGGCCGTCGTCGCCGAGCACCTGGCCGACCGCGTGCCGCGCTGGATCACCCTCAATGAGCCCTGGTGCAGCGCCTTCCTCGGGTATTCCGTGGGCCGGCACGCACCCGGCGCCCGGGAGGGCAGGGGAGCGCTGGCCGCCGCCCACCACCTCCTGGTCGGCCACGGCCTGGCCGTACGGGCCCTGCGGGAGGCCGGAGCACGTGAGGTGGGCATCACGCTCAACCTCGACCACAACCTGCCGGCCACCGACGCGCCGGCCGACCTCGCGGCCGTCGTCCGCGCGGACACCCAGCACAACCTGGTGTGGACCGAGCCGATCCTGGCCGGCCGCTACCCGGTCACGGAGGAGGAGACCTGGGGCGAACTGATCACCCGGCAGGACTTCCGGCAGGACGGCGACCTCGAACTGATCTCCCAGCCGCTGGACTTCCTCGGGATCAACTACTACCGCCCGATCGTCGTCGCCGACGCCCCGCACCGCGAGGCCGACCTCGCGCGGCGCGTGGCCACGGACAACCGCTACGAGGAGGTACGCCTGACGGGCGTACGGCACACGGCCATGGACTGGCCGGTCGCCCCCGCCACCTTCACCGATCTGCTGGTGCGGCTGAAGGACCGCTACGGCGACGCCCTGCCGCCCGTGCACATCACCGAGAACGGCTCCGCGGAGCACGACGAGGTGAGCCCCGACGGGGCGGTCCACGACGCCGACCGGGTGGCCTACCTGCGCGACCATCTCACCGCGCTGCGCGCCGCGCTGGACGCCGGCGTGGACGTCCGCGGCTACTGCGTCTGGTCCCTGCTGGACAACTTCGAGTGGGCGTACGGCTACGGCAAGCGGTTCGGGATCGTCCGCGTCGACTACGACACCCAGCGGCGCACACCGAAGGACAGCTACCACTGGTACAAGGCGATGATCGCTGCCCAGCGGCGCTGACGCCGTCCGGCCCGAAAGGGCAGCGGCGCGGCCGAGTCCGGGTGTGCCCGTCAGGTCAGGGGCAGCCGCATGAGGGTCAGGTCGAGCCACCGGCCGAACTTGGTGCCGACCTCCGGCACCGTGCCGACGTGCTCGAACCCGAACCGCTCGTGCAGCCGGACCGACGCGCCGTTGCCGGCCTCGATACCGGCGATCATGACATGGTGTCCGGCGTCCCGTGCCGAGGCGATGAGGGCCGTCAGCAGTGCGGAGCCGATGCCGAGGCCGTGCCGGTCCTCGCGGACGTAGACCGAGTCCTCGACCGTGTGGCGGTAGCCGTGCAGTTCGCGCCAGGGGCCGTAGACGGCGAACCCGGCCACCTCGTCTCCGGTCTCGGCCACGAACGCCGAGCCACGCTCCAGGTGGGCCGCGAGCCAGGCGGCGCCCTCGGCGGGGGACTGCGGGGTCTCGGTCCACAGGGCCAAGGAGTGCTCGATCGCGTGGTTGCGGATTGCGCGGATAGCCTCGGCGTCACCGGGGCGGGCTCGGCGCACGGTGACGGTCACGCCGCCCCTCTCGTATATTGGATTCATGTCCAACATAGTAGATCCGCTGGTGGGGCGGATCGCCGCCCGCGTCCGCACCGAGCGGGAGCGGCACCGGTGGACCCTGGCCCAGCTCGCGGACGTCTCAGGTGTGTCGCAGGCGATGATCAGCCGCATCGAGCGCGGGGAGAGCAGCCCCACTGCGGTCGTCCTGGGCAAACTGTCGGCCGCGTTCCAGCTCAGCGTCGCCTCCCTGCTCGCCCTCGCCGAAGAGACCCCGGACGAGGCGCGGGGCGTGCCGGGCGTACGCCGAGGGACGGACGCGGCCGAGTGGCGCGACCCCGGCACCGGCTTCCGGCGCCGCCAGATCACCGGACCCCACTTCCCCGCCGAGGTCGCCGAGATCCGCCTGCCCGCCGGGGCCCGAGTGCCGTATCCGGCCGCCGCGTTCGCCTTCGTCCGCCAGGTCGTCTGGGTCCTGGACGGACACCTGACCTTCCACGACGGCGACACCGTCCACGAACTCGACGCCGGCGACACCCTCGAACTCGGCGAGCCCGCCGAGCGCGTCTTCGCCAACACCACCGACACGGAGTGCCGTTACGCCGTCATCCTCACGCGAGGCGCACAGCCTTGAGCCACTCACTTGCTCTCGCCCTTGTAGGTTGAGGGCGCCCGGTGGAGCCCTGCCGGGCGCACAGCGGGGTGAGGGGGCGGGCGTTGGCTGTCGTGATGGTGGCACTCGGGGGGACCATATCGGTGCCGGGCGGCGCGCGGGGAGCGCGGCTGACCGGTGCGGAGATCACCGCGGCCGTACCCGGACTGGCGGAGCTGGGCGTCGTTCTGGACGTGCGGGACGTGCACGCCGTACCGAGCGGAAGCCTCACCTTCGGGCAGGTCCTCGACGTCGTCGAGCTCGCGTCGCGGGCCGTGGCGGACGGCGCGGACGGCGTCGTCGTCACGCAGGGCACCGACACTCTGGAGGAGACCGCCTTCCTGGCGGACCTGGTGTGGCCGCACGAGGCGCCGTTCGTGCTGACCGGCGCGATGCGGCAGCCGGCCCTGGCGGGTGCGGACGGGCCGGCCAACGTGCTCGCCGCCGTACGCGTCGCGACGGCGCCCGAGGCGCGCGGCGCGGGCGCGCTGGTCGTCCTCAACGACGAGGTGCACGCCGCGCGATGGGTGCGCAAGACGCACAGCACGAACCCCGCGACCTTCGGTTCGCCGAGCGCCGGCCCGCTCGGGCACGTCGTGGAGGGCCGGGTACGGATGCTGCTCGCGGCGCCCCAGCACGAGCCGCTGAAGGCCGGGCCGGACCGGGAACGCCTCGAGGCCACCCGTGTCGCGCTGCACGTGGTCACCCTGGACGACGACGGCGCGCAGCTGCAGGGGCTGGAGAGCACGCACCGGGGCCTGGTCGTCGCCGGTTTCGGCGTCGGGCATGTGCCGGGCGCGCTCGCGCCCCGGCTCGGCGCCCTGGCCGAGCACATGCCGGTCGTGCTGACCTCGCGCACCGGGAGCGGTTCGGTGCTGCGGCACACCTACCACGCGCCGGGCTCGGAGACGGACCTGCGGCGCCGCGGGCTGATCGACGGCGGCTTCCTCGACCCGTTCAAGGCCCGGGTCCTGCTCCGGCTCCTGCTGGCGTCCGGCGCCGGGCGCGACGCCGTCGCCGAAGCGTTCGCCGTACGGGGCTGAGCCGGGCCCCTGATCCGGGGGGCCGGCTGCCCGCGGAAGGGGCAGCCGGCGCCGTACTCAGCGCCGCAGCTCGCGCACCGGAGCCGGCGGGGATTCCGCCCGCTCGTGTCCGAGCGGATTCCTCGTGGGCGGCGGCGGACCGGTGACCTCCACATGGGCCGGACGGAGCAGCTGGAGGCCGAGGCGGTAGCCGGGGCGCAGGATCTTGGTGCAGATCAGCTCGTCGGCGCCGGGGCGGACGTGGTGGGTGACCGCGTCGTGGCACGCCGGGTCGAACGGATCGCCCACCTCCCCGAACGCCTCGACTCCCAGGGACCCCAACTGGGTGGCCAGGGTGTCGGTGATGTCCGTCAGGCCCGGTGTCATGGGTTCGTGCGCGCACGTGCGGTCCACGGCGTCCAGGACGGGCAGCAGGGCGCGCAGGACGTTGGCCACGGCGATCTCGCGCACGGCCATGCGGTCCCGGCGCACCCGCTTGCGGTAGTTGTCGTACTCGGCCTTCACCCGCTGCAGGTCGGCCGTGCGCTCCCGAAGCAGACGCTGCAGCTGGGCGGGGTCCGGGTTCTGCAGCCGGCCCTTGTCCATCGTCAGCCCGCCTCCGGCCTGTCCTTCTTGTCCTCGTCGACGATCTCGGCGTCCACCACGTCCTCGTCGGAGGAGGCGCCCGACTCGGCGGACGCGCCCGCGTCCGCGCCTGCCTGGCTCTCCGTGCCGGACCGCTGGTACATCGCCGTGCCGATCTTCTGCGCCGCCTCGGCCGCACGTTCCATGGACTGCCGGATCGCGGTCGTGTCCTCCCCCTTCAGTTTCTCCTTCAGGTCGGCCAGCGCGGTCTCGGTCTCGTTCTTCGCGTCCGCCGGGATCTTGTCGGGGTTGTCCCTGATGAGCTTCTCGGTGGAGTAGACGAGCTGTTCGGCCTGGTTGCGGGTCTCGGCGCCCTCCCGGCGCCGGCGGTCCTCCTCGGCGTGCTGCTCGGCCTCGCGGACCATGCGGTCGATGTCGTCCCGGGGCAGCGCGGAACCGCCGGTGACGGTCATCTTCTGCTCCTTGCCGGTGCCGAGGTCCTTGGCGGAGACGTGCATGATGCCGTTGGCGTCGATGTCGAAGGCGACCTCGATCTGCGGCACCCCGCGCGGGGCGGGCGCGATGCCGGTCAGCTCGAACATGCCGAGCTTCTTGTTGTACGCGGCGATCTCCCGCTCGCCCTGGTAGACCTGGATGGTCACCGAGGGCTGGTTGTCCTCGGCGGTGGTGAAGATCTCCGAACGGCGGGTGGGGATCGTGGTGTTGCGCTCGATCAGCTTGGTCATGATGCCGCCCTTGGTCTCGATGCCGAGGGACAGCGGGGTGACGTCGAGCAGCAGGACGTCCTTGACCTCGCCCTTGAGGACACCGGCCTGCAGGCTGGCGCCCATGGCCACGACCTCGTCGGGGTTGACGCCCTTGTGCGGGTCCTTGCCGGTCAGTTCCCGCACCAGATCCGTCACCGCGGGCATGCGGGTCGAACCGCCCACGAGGATGACGTGGTTGATGTCGGAGACCTTGATCCCGGCGTCCTTGATCGCGTTGTGGAACGGCGCCTTGCAGCGGTCCAGCAGATCCGCCGTCAGCTGCTGGAACTGCGCGCGGGTCAGCTTCTCGTCCAGGTGCAGCGGGCCCTCGGCGGACGCCGTGATGTAGGGCAGGTTGATGTTCGTCTCCGTCGAGCTCGACAGCTCGACCTTGGCCCGCTCCGCCGCCTCCCGCAGCCGCTGCACGGCCATCTTGTCCTGGGCGAGGTCGATGCCGTAGTTGTTCTTGAAGGTCTTGACCAGGTGGTCGACGATGCGCTGGTCCCAGTCGTCGCCGCCGAGGTGCGTGTCGCCGTTGGTGGCCTTGACCTCGATGACGCCTTCGCCGATCTCCAGCAGTGAGACGTCGAAGGTGCCGCCGCCCAGGTCGAAGACGAGGACGGTCTGGTCGTTCTCCTTGTCCAGGCCGTACGCCAGCGCCGCCGCGGTCGGCTCGTTGATGATCCGCAGCACGTTCAGGCCGGCGATCTCCCCGGCCTCCTTGGTGGCCTGCCGCTGCGCGTCGTCGAAGTAGGCGGG
Source organism: Streptomyces sp. NPDC007189 (assembly GCF_040703635.1). NCBI lineage: Bacteria > Bacillati > Actinomycetota > Actinomycetes > Kitasatosporales > Streptomycetaceae > Streptomyces > Streptomyces sp. NPDC007189. The sequence continues at coordinate 274,201 of NZ_JBEYEY010000008.1, read as the reverse complement.
CACCGTGATCACGGCGTCGGTGACGTCCTCGCCCAGGTGCGCCTCCGCGTCCCGCTTGAGCTTCTGCAGCACGCGCGCGGAGATCTCCTGCGCGGTGTACCGCTTGCCGTCGACGTCACCGTGCTCCGGGAACCGCCAGGTGTGGTCGCCCATGTACCGCTTCACGGATCGCGCGGTGCGCTCCACGTTCGTCACGGCCTGCCGCTTGGCGACCTCGCCGACCAGCACCTCGCCGTTCTTCGCGAACGCCACCACCGAAGGCGTCGTCCGGGCGCCTTCCGCGTTGGTGACCACGGTGGGCTCGCCGCCCTCCAGGACCGAGACCACGGAGTTCGTCGTTCCCAGGTCTATACCGACTGGACGCGCCATCGGGACTCACCCTCCTCGTCTGTGCCCTGTCCGCCGGGGCGGGCCCGCCGAGAACGGCACGCCCGGGCGGCGGCCGGGTACCCCCTGGCGGCGGGCACCTCCATTTTCGGCCACCCGGCCGACCACCGCGAGCTGCCCATTTCGGTTCCGATTGCCTCAGTAACCGAGATAAAACTTGAGTGCATCCTCGTCAAGTCCTGTCAGGCAGACGAGGCCGACCGATGAGGGCGGTCTCCCCCTCGTGTCCGTTTCATGCCAGGCTGGACGGGTCGCTGTGCCACGGATACCGGGGGGAGCGGATGTGAGCGCGGGACGCCGGCGTCTGGCCCTGCTGGTGGTGACGTTGGGGACCTTTGCCGCCGCGCTGGCCGGGCTCTACGCGCTGACGGGTATCTGGCTGACACGCGACGCGGCCGATCGGTGGGCCATCGCCATCGCCTTCGCCGTGGCGGCTTCCGGCGCCGCGGACAAGGCACTCTCACCGTGGGCCGCCCAGGCCCCGCACGATCCCTCCGCGGATCAGGGCAACGGCCGCCCGGCCGCGTCGACGACGCCTCCGCGCACTGATCCACCAGGCCGCAGCGACACGGATCCGGACGGCGCCCCGCCGGATTCCTCCACGCCCTCGCCCGATCCTGCGAGCCCTCCGCCGGAGCCGCCCGGCGGGCGCCGGTGGCCGACCCGGGACCGTGTGACGACCGCCCTGGTCTCGGCGGCCGTCACGGCCGCGCTGTGCGCGGTGGTCTACGGGGCACTGGCACCCGAGACCGGCCACGCCCGCGCGGCCTCGACCGCGACCGCCTCCGGGACTCGCCCGTCCGGCGCCGGGACGACGGCTCCGGCTCCGCACGACTACACCCTGGTCTACCGTCACCGGACGCTGGCCCTGAAGAACTACACCTTCTACGTCGACCTGCGCGCGGGCGCGGTCAGCGGATCGGAGACCGCCTGGAGCCTCAGCACGGACGCCGGGGGCGACGGCGACGGCGCCTTCGAACTCCAGCCGCTCACCGACGCGTACGTCCCACCGGGCAGGGCCGTCCCGACCGCCGGCCAGTGTGCCGCCAAGGCCACTGACCGCCCCGCCCACGGTTGGCTGCACTTCCGCCAGGTTCCCCCCGGCGCCACCTTCTGCCTGCGCGACACGACGACCGGCGACATCGCGGTGCTCACCGTCATCGACGTCGACCACGGCGACTACGCCACCACGGACGACATCACCTACTACCGCCGTCACAGGTGACACCGCGGCCCGGCCCCCTGCGCGAAGACGCGGTGCGCGCCTTGGCCGCAGGAGCCGGTCACGCGCCTCCTCGACGGAACCACCCGCGGCGCGGCGCCTGCGGGGCGGCCGGGCCCGGGTACGGCGGGGGAGTGGGGCCGGGTGCCGCGGGCGGGACCGGGCCGCCGTACGGGGACGGCGGCGGGCCGGGAAAGGCGTTGGGGGGTGTCGGGCCGGTGAACGCCGGGAGGGTCTTGAACTGGTCGTGGAGGGTGATCGTCGGTGTGATGCGGTGCAGCGCGGCGCGCACCAGGGTGAGGGGGTGGTCCGGGAACTGGGGATCCCACTGCTCCAGGTCGGCCACGTGGTACGGCAGTCCGCCGAGCTGCCCTCCGCCGGCGTACGGGTGTGGCTGGAAGTAGTCGGCGGGTCCCACCTGGCTCATCACCACGGCCTCCCGCAGGCCGGTCGTCGCGCCCTCCGCGGCCTGCACCTTCACGACGGAGCTGCACCGGTCTTTGGGCAGTGTCCAGCTCCCGATGAAGGCCTGCCCCTGCCTGCTCTGCAACGGCACCTTGATCAGCTGGCGCAGCGCCGGGACCCCGTCCACGGTCCCGGCCACCGCCTCGATGAGACCGCCGCCGGACGCCGCCACGCCTTGTGCACGCGCGAACCGGAGCCGCTCCGGCTCGTGCAGCGGGGCCGGCAGATCCGGGACGAGCGGAAAGAAGTGGACCGAGAGGACGAGCCCCGCCGCGTCGGTCCACACACCGGATTCACGCTCGGTGAATCCGGTGAGGTCCAGGCCGGTGATCGGGGTCTGGGCGATCGAAGTCATGCTGATCATCATGCAGCAACGGTCCGGCGCGGAGAGGCCAGTTGGCGATCGCGGAAGATCGCCGAGGCGGCCTCAGAGGCTGAAGATCCGGCGGGCGTTCCCGGAGAGGAACAGGCCGGTGGCTTCGTCGTCCAGCCCGAGACCGGCGAGGTGCTCCAGCGCCCGTGCCGGGGTGATCATGGGGTAGTTCGTGCCGAACAGCACCTTCCTGCGGCCCCGGCCGCGCAGGTACTCGACCAGTTCCGGCGGGTAGCGGCGGGCCGTGTAGGCGCTGGTGTCGATGTAGACGTTGGCGTGTTTGTCGGCCACGGCGATCATCTCGGTCGTCCATGGGTAGCCGATGTGCCCGCAGACGATGGTCAGTTCCGGGAAGTCGAGCGCGACCTGGTCGATGTACGGGATCGGGCGACCGGTTTCCGAGGGGCGCAGCGGGCCGGTGTGCCCGACCTGGGTGCAGAAGGGGATGCCGAGGTCGACGCAGGCGGCGTACAGCGGGTAGTACAGCCGGTCGGTGGGCGGCCGTTGCCACAGCCAGGGGATGATCCGCAGCGCCACGAAGCCGAGGTCCTCGACGGCGCGGCGCAGTTCGCGCACGGCCTGGACCGGGCGGGTGAGGTCCGCGCCGGCGACCCCGCGCAGCCGGCCCTCGGACTGGGCGACGAACTCGGCCACCTCGTCGTTGCTGATCAGCGGGCCCTGAGGGCCGTACCAGGCCGCCGAAAGCCCGATCTCCACGTCCGCCGCGGCCAGCGCGGCCACGGTGGCCTTGACCGGCAGCGGCTCCTCCAGCAGCCCCTGCCCGGTCCACTGGCGCAGCGACTCGAACATCTCGTGGTTGGAGTGACGGAGGGTGGGGTGCTGCATCCACACGTCGATGACCGACACGGGCTCCTCGCCTCTCTTCCGGCACCACCGCGTGCCGCCTGGCGTGTAAGCGATCGCTTACGCACCCTAGTGGCTGGGGCGTGGTCGTCGGCCACCGTTCCGGAAAGGCCGGCGGCCGTCGTTCCGTGACCGCTCACTGCCCGCATGTATGCAAGTTGGCCCCCGCTGGTCCACGGACCCGGGACTGGCGGACCGGCGCCGGAGAGGCGCTCTCGCGGGGTAAACGGAACCTACGCCTCCCACCGCTCGCGGCGGAAGCCCCCCGGATTGTGGCCCAGGTCATAGCCCACCGACCGTCGTGGACCCGGCGCTCTGCGTGGCGTACCTGGCGGGACTGCCCCATCGGCCGGGCCGGCGGGGCCGAGGTGCGTGCGGACGTAGTGCGAGCGGACCAAGCCGGCGTCTCCGGTGACCGGAACGCACCAGGGCGGCCCCGTCATGACGCGATCTGCACCTTGCTGTGGTCGCCGAGGACGAGACGGTGGGCGGCGGGTTTGCGGGGCGCGGGGGTGACCTCGACGTTGCGGCCGATGAGGGAGGCCTCCACCCGCCGGACACCGCTCACCGAGGAGTCGCGCAGCACGATCGAGTACTCGATCTCGCTGTCCTCGATCCGGCAGTCCCCGGCGATCGAGGTGAAGGGGCCGACGTACGAGTCGGTGACCACGGTGTTCGCGCCGACGACCACCGGGCCCACGATCCGGCTGCCGGTGACCTTCGCCCCGGCCTCGATCCGCACCCGGCCGATGATCTCGCTGTCGTCGTCGACCGTCCCGTCGATCCGGCGCTCCAGGGTCTCCAGCACCGAGCGGTTGACCTCGAGCATGTCGGTGACGTTCCCGGTGTCCTTCCAGTACCCGGAGATCGTCGTGGACCGCACGTCGCGTCCGGCGTCGATCAGCCACTGGATCGCGTCGGTGATCTCCAGCTCGCCGCGCGCGGACGGCTTGATGGCGCGTACGGCCTCGTGCACCGCGGGGGAGAAGAGGTACACGCCGACGAGCGCGAGTTCGCTCTTGGGGTGCCGGGGCTTCTCCTCCAGGCCGATCACCTGACCGGCCGCGTCCAGTTCGGCCACTCCGAACTCGGTGGGGTTCGGCACCTTCGTCAGCAGGATCTGCGCGTCGGGCCGCTCGGCTCGGAAGCCCTCCACCAGGTCGGTGATGCCGCCGACGACGAAGTTGTCGCCGAGGTACATCACGAAGTCGTCCTCGCCCAGGTACTCGCGGGCGATGAGCACCGCATGGGCCAGCCCCAGCGGCGCCTCCTGCGGGAGGTAGGTGACGTCGAGACCGAACGCGGAACCGTCGCCGACCGCCTCGCGGATCTCCTCGGCGGTGTCCCCGACGATGATCCCGACGTCGGTGATGCCGGCCTCGGCGATCGCCTCGAGGCCGTAGAAGAGCACCGGTTTGTTCGCGACCGGTACCAGTTGCTTCGCCGAGGTATGGGTTATGGGGCGCAAACGGGTACCTGACCCACCAGACAACAAAAGTGCCTTCATGTGCTCACCCTACTTATGCCGGACTCGCCGGCGGAGGGATTCCGCTCACCCCGGTCCCGGCGAGAAGCGGCGTCAGCCGATCAGAGAGCGGAACTCCTCCGTCGTACGACGCCGCATGGTGAGGAAGGCGAGCCAGGAGCCGTCGGCGAAGTGCAGCCGGAAGCGGGCCATCAGCTGGGTCCGCGGGCGGCGTTCGACCCGCGTCACCCAGGCCCGCGGCACCTCCCAGACCGGGGTGCCGTCCAGGGGCTTGACAAGGCCGACCCGCTGGTCGGTCACGCGCAGCAGCAGCGCGCCCGAGGTGGACGGCATCCCGGCGGCGATACTGCCGGCCGAACCGGACTGCGCGCCGACGGCGTTGACCAACTGGTTCCCGATCGCCCGCGTGACGCCGAATCCCACGCCCTTGGCGCTCTTGGCGGGTACGACGGAGCCGTACCCCAACAGCTGCTCACCGGGCGCCAGTTGACTGTGGGCCGAGCGCTCGTGCAGTCGTGACATGCCCGTGATCATAGGTGAGCCGGACAGGCCACGCGGCACCGGCGGCCGTCGCGCACGGTCACCCGGGGCCGGAGGAGAGGCAGGGACCCGCACGGGAGCCCGCGCCGGTCCTCCGGCAGCCCGGCCTGGTGTGGGACCGCCGGAGGCCGCAAGTAGGCGGCGAGGAAAGCGAAGAGGCTGGATTCAAGGAGTGGTGAGAAGGAAGCCCGTGCCGCACGTGGTCGCCGGCCATCTCCGGCACGGTGTCCAGCGTCGCCGTCGACCACTGCCGGTTCGGACAGTCGCGACAGATGCTCCAGCAACTCGGCCGACAGCTTGAAGCCACGGACGTCAACGCGGCGTCGAACTGCCGCGCCGCGACGGCGCCTTCGCCGACGGGTCCCGCGGGAGCGGGGAGGCGTGATGCCCTGCCGGCGGCTCCGCCACCGGCTCAGCGGACGACGTCGAAGACCTGCTTCTGCAGCCCGTTGGCGTAGACCTCGTGCTCGGTCAGCCGCAGCTTCTGGGCGTCCTTGTCGGCGGCGCTGAACAGGCGCTTGCCGGCGCCGAGGAGGAGCGGGAAGACGAGGAGGTGGTAGCGGTCGATGAGGCCGGCGTCGGAGAGGCCATGGTTCAGGGCGGCGCTGCCGTGGACGATGATCGGGCCGCCTTCGGTCCGCTTGAGCGCGGCCACGTCGTCGAGGGAGCGCAGGATGGTGGTCTCGCCCCAGTTCGACACCAGATCGTCGTCGGTGAGCGTGGTGGAGACGACGTACTTGGGCATCGACCGGTAGTCGCCGAACTCCTCCATGTCCGGCCAGACGGGACTGAACGCCTGGTAGCTGACCCGTCCCAGCAGCATCGCGGTGGCTTCCTTCTGCTCCCGGCCCTTGATCTCGAAGGCATCGGGGAGGAACTCGATGTCCTTGAAGGTCCATCCGGCGTTCCGGTAGCCGGGCTCGCCGCCCGGGGCCTCGACGACACCGTCGAGCGAGACGAAGGCGGTGCTGATCAGAGTACGCATGGGGCTCCTTGGGCTTCGGGTCCGGTTCCGCTGTCCCTCAGCCTGCTACCGACAAATAAAATTGTCAAGGAGACTCTGATTGTCGGTTACGGGAGCAGCGCCCTGGTCGGGCGCGGCTCGTGCAGCGCCGCCGGATAGCGTGGCCGCGTGGAGATCAGCACGCGTACGAGAAACTGGACCCGCCCTGTCGTCGCCCTCGTGATGACGCTGTTCGGGGTGGGCATCCTGGCCGCGAACAGCGTCGAGGTGGTGCAGGGCGATCACCGGATTTCCGCGCTGCGCGCACACGGACGCCAAGTCCCCGGCGACGCCTTGGTGCTGCACACGTGCTCGTCCGGTCGAGGCGCCGGGTGTTCCACGAGCGCGGTGTGGCTCAGCTTCCACGACGCCAAGGGGCTGTCCCGGTTCGCCGCCGAACCCCGCCTGGCCCACACCCTGTACGTACCGAACGGCCCGAGGGACGCCGAGGGTCACATCCGCACCACGGTGGTCTACGACCCCGCGCACCCGGACGACGCGCAGGCGGCCGGCGTGCTCCGCTGGAACGCCTGGGACCTGATCGAGCAGCGATGGCTCGCGCTCACCATCGGTGCGGTGCTGACCGTGGCCGGCTCAGCGGCACTCGCCACCGAACGGCTCCGCGCCTGACCGGACCGACGTAGAACCGGCGGAGCCCCGTTGTTGCTGGGCCATCAACCGCAATCGGCGAAATCCGCTTGCGCCGCTCCGGTAACATGATCGAAATCATGACCAGTGCCCTTATTGCTCGCCCGTCACATGGAAAACCATGCCAACGGGCGTGAAGGGCGACCGATGTGAATAACACCTACCCAAACCGGCCGGACAATTGATATCTAGAGCATCGCGCACGTTGTCGCGAATCAACGGCAGCATCAACGTCGCCGCGTGGCGTCAACCACGGGCGATGCTGCGGGCCGTGGCAGTCGTGGTGGTCCTCGGATTCCTCGTCACGCTGGAGATCGCCGCGCGTCGCTACGGTCTGCCGGGGCCGATCACCAATCAGGCGAAAGAGGTGATATTGCCCCCGAAGTCGGGTTTCCTGCTGTACGCCAGTATGGCGTTGATGATGGTGGTGCTCACCTGGCGGCAACGAATGATCGCGGCTGGTGCCGCGATCGGCATCGACGTCGTCTTCTTTCTGGTGCGGCGGGCGGTGGGCTTCACCATTACCGAGGGCCATCCCTTCGGCAACGGGGCACTGTGGGTGATGCTGGGTTGCGCGGTGATCGCCGTCACGCGCCGCACGGGTCCGGAACGGACCCTGCTGCTGAAGGGCGTCGGTCTGGGCCTGCTGCTGGTGACCGGCCGCAAGGCCGGAGACACCTGGCTGCTCATCACGTCGAAGAGCCGCCCGACGGTGCTGGACCAGTACGTCGCGACCGTCGATCACGCGCTCGGCAACCCGTCCTGGCTGGCCGGCCGGGCCGTCGCCGCCACCGGGCCGATCGGCGCCCACCTTCTCGACTACGTCTACGCCCAGCTCGCCGTGGCCGCAGCCGTCGTAGCGATGTACCAGCTGCGCCATGTGGCGGTCGAGCGCCGATTCCCGCGCCACCATCTGGTCCGCACTTTTCTGGTCATCGGCCTTCTGGGGCCGGCCGTCTACATGGTTTTCCCCGTCGTCGGACCGGTCTTCGCCTACGGCGCCGACGGCGGGCACTGGGCCGTGTCCGATCTGTGGCCCCACACGCCGCCGCCGGTCCATCTGCCGCACCCGATGCCGTTCGACGAGATCACCCCGCGCAACTGCATGCCCAGCCTGCACACGGCGTGGGCGACGGCGATTTTCGTCCATTCCCGCAAAGGCCCGCGGTGGCTGCGTTTCGCAGGTACCTTCTGGCTGATCGCCACGCTCGGCGCGACGCTGGGATTCGGATATCACTACGGCGCGGACCTCGTCGCCGGCGTCGTCTTCTCGCTCACGATCGAGGCCGCCCTGCGCTCGCTCGAACGCGGCTGGGACCGGTCGGGAACCCTGCTCGTCGCGCACGGCGCGACGGCATTCGCCGCGCTCCTGGTCTCCTACCGCTACCTCCCGCTGGAAATGACCGCACACCCGTGGGTGTACGGACCGCTTCTCTTGCTGACGATGGCCTCGGTGGTCCACGGCTACATACGTACGACCCGAGTGTGGGAACCCCACACCGCGCCCGCACTGCGCGCGGAACCGCAACCCGAACCCGTCTGAGGCAGGTCGCAGCGGCAGCGGCGAGCCGGCCGGCAGCATGTCTACGCGGGCTCTCCCGGCCCGTAGAGCGCCGCGATGTCTTCGGAGGAACTCCACCGGCTGTAGGTCGGATCCTGCGGCCAGCCCTCGGGAGAGTCCTGCCACTCCTCCTGCCGGCCGTACGGCAGCACGTCGATCAGCGCGAAGGAGTGGCTGAGCTGCTCGACGCCGCGACCGGTGGTGTGCCAGGTCCGGTAGACGGTGTCCCCGTCACGGAGGAAGACGTTGACGGCGAACCCGCCGCCGGGCGGCGCGCCGACATCGCTGCCGAAGGGACTGTTCGCCGTGGAATACCACTCCATCCGATTGCCGACCCGCCGCTTGTAGGCGAGCGCCTCGCCGATCGGCCCCTGCGTGACGACGACGAACCGGGCGTCGTAGGCGTCCAGGAACTCCAGTCGCGTGAACTGCGAGGTGAAGCCCGTGCAGCCCGGGCACTGCCACTGCTTGCCGGGGAACCACATGTGGTTGTAGACGATCAGCTGCGTCCTGCCGTCGAAGACGTCCACCAGCCGAACCGGCCCGCTCTCACCCTCCAGGGTGTACTCGGGCATCCTCACCACGGGCAGGCGGCGACGCTGGGCGGCGATCGCGTCGAGTTCCCGGGTCGCGGCCTTCTCCCGGGCACGCAGGGCCTCCAGCTCCCGCTGCCAGGTCTCGGCGTCGACGACGGGCGGTAGCGCTTTGTTGCTCATGGTCCCTCACTGTCGTGTGCGCGGTATGCGGTGTTGAGGAGTAGACCACGCCCGGCCGCCGAACTCATCGGTCCGCATCCGCCAGGAACCTCACCGACACCTCCGCCAGGAACAGCCCGATGGCCGAGGACAGGGCCCGGCAGCCCGGGCCTAGGCTTGCAGACATGTTGATCGAACACCGTGGACGGCGACCGGTCGTACCCGCGTCCGCCTACGTGGCTCCGTCAGCCGTGCTGTGCGGCGCGGTGGTTCTCGGTGAGCGGGCCCGCGTCCTGCATGGTGCCGTCCTGACCGCCGAGGACGGCGAGGTGCGCACCGGCGAGGATGTCGTGATCATGGAGAACGCCCTCGTCCGGGGCAGGGCGAACCATCCGGCGGTGCTGGGCGACGCGGTGCTGATCGGGCCGCACGCCCATGTCAACGGCGCGCGTGCCGAGGACGAGGTCTTCGTGGCGACCGGGGTGTCGATGTTCCCGGGATCCGTGGCCGGGACACACTCGGAGCTGCGGATCAACAGCGTCCTCCACGTCAACTCCAGGCTGCCGCCGGACAGCGTGGTGCCCATCGGCTGGATCGCGGCCGGTGACCCGGCCCGGCTGTTCTCCCCGGACCAGCACGCCGAACTCTGGGAGGAGCAGCAGCGCCTGGACTTCCCCGGCACCGTCTACGGCGTGCCGCGGGGCACGTCCATGCGCACCATCATGGCCCGGCAGGCCGACTTCTACGGGGCGCACCGGGACGACCGGCCGCTGTCCGGCTGAGCTGCCGTGGGCGGTCACGCGGGAGGACGAGCCCCGCAAGTAGGCCCCACCAGTCGTAGGCGGACACCCCGTCTGGCTCGACCGGGCGGGTGCCTTCCAGCGTGCCGCGCCGCAGCCTGGCCCGGGTGCTCGCGCGCGCCTTCTAGCCTGGCGGCATGCTGGGGTTTCCCGCGCGCGTCCGCGCCTGCCTGCCCGACCTCGACGGAGTACTCACCCGGACCGCGAAAGGTCGTGCCGCCGCCAGGAACAGGAAAGAGACGTCCGACGCCCGTCTCCAGGGGCGTGGCCCGGCCGAGCTTCTGGAGGACCGGTGATCACCCACCCCTGCTTCGCGGTCGAGCCGTGGAGCCTGCGCGAGACCGAGCTGAGCCTGGACGTGCTCGCCCAGAGCGAATCGGTCTTCGCCCTCTCCAACGGCCACATCGGGTGGCGGGGCAACCTCGACGAGGGAGAACCGCACGGACTGCCCGGCTCGTACCTCAACGGCGTCCACGAACGGCATCCACTCCCCTACGCGGAAGCCGGCTACGGATACCCCGAGTCCGGCCAGACGATGATCAACGTCACCGACGGCAAGATCATCCGCCTGCTGGTCGACGACCACCCGTTCGATCTGCGCTACGGCCGGCTGGTCGCACACGAGCGGGTCCTGGACTTCCGCTCGGGCATCCTCAGCCGCACCGCACGGTGGACGTCACCCGGCGGCCGTACGGTACGGATCGCCTCGCAGCGGCTGGTGTCCTTCACCCAGCGCGCGGTGGCCGCGGTGGTGTACGAGATCGAGCCGGTCGACGGACCGGCCACGGTGGCGCTGCAGTCCGAACTCGTCGCCAACGAGCAGCTTCCCCGTTTCGAAGGGGATCCACGGGTCGCCGCCGCGACCGAGTCACCGCTGGTGCCCGAGGAGCACTTCGCGCAGGACACCCGGCTGCGGCTGGTGCACTGCACCGAGCGGAGCAGGCTGCGGGTGGGCGCGGCGGCCGACCACCTGATCGACGGGCCCGAGAGCGTCCGGTGGACGGCGCAGAGCGAACCGGACGTCAGCCGTCTGACGGTGACCGCGGATCTGGTGCCCGGACAGCCGCTGCGGCTGGTGAAGTTCGTGGCCTACGGCTGGTCGGGGGAGCGCTCGCTGCCCGCCGTGCACGACCAGGTGGACGGAGCGGTGGCGGGCGCGATGGGCACCGGCTGGAACGGACTGGTGGCAGCCCAGCGGTCGTACCTGGACCGTTTCTGGGCCGGCGCGGACGTCGAGGTGGAAGGCGACGCACAGATCCAGCAGGCGGTGCGTTTCGCCCTCTTCCACGTGCTCCAGGCCGCCGCCCGCGGCGAGAACAGGGCGATCCCCGCCAAGGGCCTGACCGGAACCGGGTACGACGGTCACTCCTTCTGGGACACCGAGTCCTATGTGCTGCCCGTCCTGACGTTCACCGCGCCCGAGACCGTCTCGTCGGCCTTGAGGTGGCGGCACAGGACGCTGCCCCAGGCCCGGGAACGCGCACGCCAACTCGGCCTGTCCGGGGCGGTGTTCCCCTGGCGGACCATCGACGGTCCCGAATGCTCCGCCTACTGGCCGGCCGGGACCGCCGCCTTCCACATCAACGCCGACATCGCCATGGCCGTCGTACGGTACGTCGCGGTGACCGGCGACGAGGAGTTCGAGCGAGGTGAGGGCCTCGACCTCCTCGTGGACACCGCCCGGCTGTGGCGCACCCTCGGACACCACGACGCGGAAGGCGTCTTCCACATCGACGGGGTCACCGGGCCCGACGAGTACAGCGCCATCACCCGCGACAACCTCTACACCAACCTGATGGCCCAGCAGAACTTCCTCGCCGCCGCGGACGCGGCGGCGCGCCATCCCGACCGGTCCGCCGAACTGGGAGTCGACGACGAGGAGACGGCGGCCTGGCGGGACGCCGCGGCGCGCATGGCGGTGCCGTACAACGAGTCCCTCGGCGTCCACGAACAGTCGGACGGCTTCACCACCCTGCAGCGGTGGGACTTCGAGGCGACCCCGCCGGAGAACTACCCGCTGCTGCTGCACTACCCCTACTTCGACCTGTACCGCAAGCAGGTCGTGAAGCAGGCCGACCTGATGCTGGCGATGATGGAGTGCCCGCACGCCTTCACCGACGAGCAGAAGGCGCGCAACTTCGCGTACTACGAAGCGCTGACCGTCCGGGACTCGTCCCTGTCGGCGTCCTGCCAGGCGGTCCTCGCTGCCCAGACCGGCCACCTGCGGCTGGCCTACGCCTACCTCGCCGAGGCCGCGCTGATGGACCTGGACGACCTGGAGCACAACACCCGTGACGGGCTGCACATCGCCTCCCTGGCCGGGACCTGGATCGCACTGGTGGGGGGTTTCGGCGGTATGCGCCGACGCATCGGCGGCGACGGGGAACCCGAGCTGCTCGCGTTCGCCCCGCGCCTGCCGGAGGCGCTGTCCAAGGTGGCGTTCACCGTGCTGGTGCGGGGCCGCAGACTGAGGGTGGACATCGGTCCGTCCCATGCGCGGTACCGGCTTCTCGAGGGCGAGCCGCTGGTCGTACTGGACCACGGGGAACCGGTGACCGTGACGGCCGACGCGACGGTCGAACGCCGGATCCCGCCCACGCCCATGCTGCCCGAACCGCAACAGCCGCCGGGCCGCCGCCCGTTGGGCGTGCTGGTCGGGGACGCGGAAAGGGACGGGCCGGCCACACACGACTAGGTGCGCTCAATGTGGCGAAGCGGCAGTGAGCGTGCCCTGTGACGGGTTTTCAGGCGCGAAGTCGCGAGGGACGTTGGGGCGTTGCCGGTGCGCGCCGGGCAAGTCGCTGCCGGGGCGGGCCATCTCCTTTGGCCCCGGTCGCGCGACCGTCCCGCACGCGAACCCGTGCCTGCAGTCGGCCGCGGTGGCGTACCTCTCCTCGCCTCATTGCGAACTTCGCGCTCAGAAACCGCTGTTGGCCTCGTTGACAGGCCGTGAGCTCACGCGTTTCACTCGACACTCGTGAATGGCAACGTTGTCAGGCACCTTGCGGGGCGCCCGGTTCCGTTGTCCGTCACTGGCGTGCCCGCTTCCCCGGCACGTCAGCACCGGTGCGAAGCACAAACCGCTGCGGAGGCAACCGATGGTCCGACCTCGACGTCCAGCTGCGCCACGTAACCGAAGAAGACTCCGCCAACGCCTGGCCGTGATCTGCGTCCTGGGCATCGCGGCACTGCCGTTGACCGCGACCGCGGGCGCCTACGCCGCGAGCGCCGCGGCACCGGCCCTGGTGACGGACCCCGCGTCCCTCGTCAACCCCCTCATCGGCACCTCCGGAGAGGTGGACACCTTCCCCGGCCCCGACATGCCGGCCGGCATGATGCAGTGGGGTCCCGACACGACGCCCGATCGTCCCTCCGGCGGCGGCTACGAGTACAACGACGACAAAATAACGGGCTTCAGCCTCACCCATGTCTCGGGACCCGGCTGCGGTGTCGCGGGCGACCTGCCCGTCCTGCCGGTCACCGGCGCGCTGTCGGGCAACCTCGGCAGCGCGTCCGTCGGCTTCAGCCACGACGACGAGCAGCCCGGCATCGGGTACTACAAGGTCACCGACGCAAACGGGGTCACGACCCAGCTGACCGACACCACCCGCGCCGGCCTGGGCGCCTTCACCTTCCCCGCGGGCAAGCAGGCGAACCTGCTGTTCAAGCTGAGCGGCGGCGCCACACAGGTGGACGGCACCCGCGTCCAGGTGGTGAACGACAAGGAGATCAGCGGCTCGGTCGACAGCGGCCACTTCTGCGGCGCGGACAACCGCTACACCCTGCATTTCGACATCAAGTTCGACCAGCCGTTCACCGCCGGCGGCACCTGGGTCGGCAGCACCATCAACCCGGGCGCGACCTCGCTGAAGGCCGGCAAGGTCCGGCAGAACCTGCAGACACACCCTTCGAAACCGCTGAAGGAAAAGCACTTCACCGTGCCGGCGGCCCCGTCCCCGACCCTGCACGGGAGCACCGCCAAGTCCTCCGGCACGTCGTCGCCGGCCCCGAGCGCCAGTGCGGCACCCCGGACGCCGGCAGCCGAGCCCCCGACGACGGGCGCCAACGGCATGTACCTGACCTTCGACACCTCGTCCGACACGACGGTCAAGGCGAAGGTCGGCATCTCCTACACCAGTGACGCCAATGCGGCGGGCAACCTCGCCGCCGAGATCAGGAACTGGAACTTCGACGCCCTGCGGCAGGCGAACCACGACGCCTGGAACGCGGTGCTGAACAAGGTCCGGATCGGCGGCGGCACCTCGGACCAGCAGGTGCAGTTCTACACCGCCCTCTACCACGCGCTGCTGCACCCCAACGTCTTCTCGGACGACAACGGCCAGTACATGGGCATGGACAACCAGATCCACAAGCTGGCCAAGGGCCAGCAGGCCCAGTACGCCAACTACTCCGGCTGGGACACCTACCGCTCCCAGACCCAGCTGATGGCCATGGTCGAGCCCAAGGTCACCAGCGACGTCGTCACCTCGATGCTCAACGGCTACGACCAGACGGGCCTGTTGCCCAAGTGGGCCTCGAACAACGGCGAGAGCTACGTCATGGTCGGTGACCCGGCCGCAGGCATCATCGCCGACGCGTACGCCTTCGGCGCCCGCGGCTTCGACACGGGCAAGGCGCTCGCCGCCCTGCAGCACGAGGCCACCGTCCCGAACAACGACCGCCCCGGCGAGTCGGTCCGCGACGCCAAGGGCTACCTCCCGGTGGACGAGAACGACTACGGCTGCTGCAACTTCTACGGCCCGGTCTCCACGCAGCTGGAGTACGACTCCGCCGACTACGCCCTCGCCGCCTTCGCCAAGTCGCTGGGGAAGACGGACGTCTACACGAAGTTCGCCACCCGCGCCCAGGACTGGATGAACGTCTTCAACCCGCAGACCGGCTACATGCAGGCCAAGAACAAGGACGGCCAGTTCGCGGGCGGCTTCACCCCCGGCACCTCCAACGGCTTCGTGGAGGGCACCTCGGCCCAGTACACCCCGATGGTCCCGTTCAACGTGCGGCAGCTCATCCAGGCGCGCGGCGGGGACAAGGCGTACTCGTCCTACCTGGACAGCCTGCTGGACGACATCACCGACCCCGGCAACACCGACGCCAACCTGAGCAACGAGCCCAGCGTGGAGATCCCCTGGGAGTACGACTACACGGGCCAGCCGTGGAAGACCCAGGCGGCCGTCCGCGAGGCCCAGCAGAAGCTGTACTTCAACGCTCCGGTCGGCTCGTTCGGCAACGACGACCTCGGCGCGATGAGTTCGTGGTACGTCTGGTCCGAGCTGGGCATGTACCCCGAGACCCCGGGCACGGACACGCTGGCGCTCGGCAGCCCGGTCTTCCCGGTCGCCGAGGTGACCCTCGCGGGCGGCAGGACGGTGCAGATCAAGGCGCCGCAGGCGGCGCCCGACGCACCGTACGTGCAGTCCCTCGACGTCAAGGGCAAGGAGTGGAAGACCTCCTGGCTGACCTACCAGCAGTTCAAGGACGCGGGCACGCTCGACTTCGCCCTCGGCACCCAGCCCGACACGTCCTGGGCGTCCGACCCGTCGGCGGCGCCGCCGTCGGACACCACGGGCGGCGACCGGGTGCTGGCCGCGACCGGCCCGTCCGACGGGCTGGTGCTCCAGCCGGGCGCGTCCGGTGACGCCACGCTCGACCTCACCAACCTCGGCGGCAAGGACGTCACCGTCGACTGGAAGGCGACCGCGCCCTCCGGCGTCACGTTGGCGACCTCCTCCGGCTCGGTGAACGTGCCCGCCTCGGGCAGCGCCGAGGCGAAGATCCACGTGACGGCGGGCGGGGACGAAGGAACGTTCCCGGTCACCTTCGCGCTGACCGACCACAGCACCGGGACGGCACTGAGCGGGGCGGCCCTCCGCGTGGCCGTGGCGAAGGCCGGCGAGCTGTGGCCGTACAACACCAACGAAGGCATCTACCCCGACGGCGCGAAGTTCTCGGGCGGCTTCGACAGCGGCGGCTGGGCGTTCTCGCAGAACGCGCTGTCGGCGGCCGGTGTCACGAGCGGCTCCGCCGTCACGGTCGACGGCATCGCGTACACCTGGCCGGCGGTGGCCTCCGGCCGGCTGGACAACCTGGAGATGGCCGGCCAGACCATCCCGATGCCGGCCGGCACGTCGGGCGCGTCGCTGGGCCTGCTGGGCACGGCGACCAACGCACCGACCGACGGCAGCGGGGTCTCGGGGACGCTGACCGTCACCTACACCGACGGCAGCACCTCGAAGGCGACGGTCGGCTTCTCCGACTGGACGCTCAACGCCGGTTCGAGCAAGCCGCTCCCGGGTGAGACCACGGCCGTCACGACGGCCTACCGCAACACCGGCAGCGGAGGCCGGGACGGGGTGAAGACCTACGTCTTCGCCACCAAGGTCCCGCTCGACGCCGCCAAGCAGGTCGCGTCGATCACCCTGCCCGTGACGGGCTCGACAGGCACCGACCACCTGTTCGCCTACGGCTTCGGCCAGTAGGGCCCGTCGGACACCGAGACGGCGGGCCGGTTCCCGGAGCGCGAGCGCCGGGGCCGGCCCGCCGTGCGTGTGTCAGGCCGGTGACCGGCGTCATGGACATGCGCAGCGTCTCCTACACTCGCCGGATGACCAACAACACGTGCACCCATTGCGGCACCGTCGGACTGGTGGAAGGTTTCATCGAGGACGCCGGCGAGCACTCGCGCGGCTACGCGCGCTGGATCGAAGGTGCGCTGGAACGGGGCATCTTCGGGGGCGCCAAGCGGATGGGCCGGCCCCGCCGGCAGATAGAGGCGTTCCGTTGCCCCAAGTGCGGGCACCTGGAGCTGTTCGCCACCGGCGAGGTGTAGCGCCCGGCGGGACCTGTCGTCACTCGTACGGCGGGCGTGGAGTGCATCCCGTCGCGGCGCCCGGAACCCTAGGATCCATTACCGGACAAATGTGATCTTCATGCCCTTTTGCGGCATGGACGGGTCGGCCGCGCAACTGAAGGAGACGGGATGTCGCACTGCGCCGGGAGAACCCGTTGGAGGCGGTTCGCGGTAGTCCTGCTGCCCGGCGTCGCGGCCTGTGCGGCGGTCTGCATCGCCATGGCGCAAGGAGTGCTCGCCGCCTCCTTCTTCATCTCCGGCCGGCCGTTCCAGGTCACCGCCGACACGCTGACCGCGCGCGGGTTCAGCCTCTACGGCATGGTCGACGTGACCCGGAAGCACGACCTCGTCCCTGTCGTGGTCAGCGGCTTCCGGCGCGCCACGGTTCGCGGGCTGTGCCAGTCCTACGTCGTCGACATCCCGGTGCTGGGCACGCAGACCCTGCGCCTCACCGGCGGTGAACGGCCGGCCGAGGCGTCGGACCTGTTCATCGACGCGACCTCCGAGATGGCCTCAGGCGCGAACTTCACAGGCCTGGACATCGGCGTCGCTCAGGGCGCCCTGACCAAGGGCACGGTCAGGCCCGGGGACCGGGACTCGCGGTTCTTCGATCCCGACGGCGTCAGCCAGCAGGCCGTGTCGACCACCCTGACCGACGTGCGGGTGAACGCGGTCGCGGTGTCCGCCGGCACGTTCAGCATCCCCGGCCTGCGCGTACGACTCGAGCACGGCAACCGCGCCTGCCCCTGACCGCTGATGCCGCCCACGCCCGACGCGTCTTAAGTCGTATGCCTGGCATATGCCGTTATGCTCCCTTTTATGCCCTGGATCGGGTGGATGCGGCCCCGACGTCCGCTTCGTAAGCGGTGGAGTCCCGCCCTGCTCGCACCGGTGATCCTGACTGTGGTCATCACGTGCCTGGCGTTCTCCACTCCGCGAAAGGTCGCCTTCAGCCGGCTGCTGACCGCCGTGCCGGCCCTCGCCGCGTCCGTCTGGCCCGTGCTGCCCACCGTTCTGCTGGGAGCGGTCTGCATCGCGATCATGATCGGGCTGAGCCTTGTCTACCCCGACCTGGGCGCCTGGTTCACCGTGGGCGCCATCGCCTCCGTCACGGTGGCCGCCGCGTACGCCTGCCGTGTCCGCATCCTGCGGGAACAGGCCTTCCTCCAGCTCCGGCTGGTCGCCGACGCGGCGCAGAAAGTGCTCCTGCGTCCCCTGCCTCGCCGGGTCGGCCGCCTCGAGATCGAGTCGATGTACGTGGCGGCCGCCGCGCAGGCCCGCATCGGCGGGGACTTCTACGAAGCCGTCGCCACCCCGTACGGCACGCGACTGATCATCGGCGACGTGCGGGGCAAGGGCCTGCCCGCCGTGGGCGCGGCCGCGGCGGTGGTCAACTGCTTCCGGGAGGCCGCCTACGACGAGCCGACCCTGGAGGACATCGTCCGCCGCCTGGACACCAGCAGCACCCGGCACAGCTGTACGCAGCCAGGGGAGGACCTGCTGGAGCAGTTCACCACCGTGGTGCTCGCCGAGTTCCCGCACCGGGGCGACTGCCTCAGGCTGCTCAACTGCGGGCATCCTCCGCCGCTGCTCCTGCGCGGCAGCGAGCTGCGCGTCCTGGCCCCCAGCACGGCCTCTCCGATGCTCAACCTCGCGGCGCTCATCGGCACCGAGTACACCACCGACACGATCGCCTGCGCCCCCGGTGACCAGCTGCTCTTCTACACCGACGGCGTCATCGAGAGCCGCAACTGCCAAGGGGAGTTCTTCGCCCTGCAGGACTGGATGCGTCGCCAGGCCCCGGACGGGCCCAGGGCACTGCTCGACAGGCTGCACCGGGATCTCCTCAGGCACGGCGGCGGACTCAACGACGACGTGGCGGCCCTCGCGGTGCGCGTCCGCGACAGCCCGCGGGGGGAGACCGCCTGAGCCACCCGTCACCGTCGCCGGTACGGGTGCCTGTCCATTGAGGAAGGCGCCGCTTCCCCGCACATGGCCGAAGGGCCGAAGCACGTTCGAGGAACGTGCTTCGGCCCTCCGGCGGGATGCATCCGGCCGTGCCGGTCACGACGCGGGCGGCTCAGGCTGTCGTCGGCCTCCGCGCCACAGCACGGCCCGAGGCGGGCCGGCTAGCGGCGGCCGGGGTAGCGGTCGTGACCCCAGTGCTCGCCGTACCAGCCGTGGTGCCGGTGCCAGCCGGAGTGCCAGCCCCGGTCGTGGTGCCAGCCCCAGTGCCGGCCGCCGTCCCGGTCGCCGAAGCGGCCGTCGTGGTCGTGGCCGCTCCAGCGGCTGTGCGAGTAGCCCCTCCCGTTGTCGCGGTCGTGGTCGCCTCCGGCGGCCAGGGCCGGCATGGCGGCCGCGGCGACGAGGGCGCCCGAGGCCACACAGGTGGCGATCAGACGGACCGCCGTACGAGACACAGACATGAATCTGTCACCTCACGTTCGTGCGCCACGACCCTCGTGAGGGCCGGTGCGCAATCCAGACATTCCCGGCTAGGTGCCGAGGGCCCTCACTGTGGCCGGGCGCGGCGGCGCCGGAGCGGCGACAGGGTTCGCGTTACAAAGCACGCATATATCCGTAACTCTCCCTTGTATGGGCCATTCATCTGGAATGAGGCTCGGCCACCGGTCCGTCCCGGCACCGGAGCACCCCCCGAGCAGCGAAAACACGACGGAGACCTCCTGACCCCCTCGCCGTCTCGCGGCCTCGACTCTCCCGAATGGCCCAATCGCTTCTGTAACGATGGGTGGGCCTCCGCTCGGGGGACGCCCGGCCTCTCCCGGCCGGCGCTCTGACCAGGCTCTTCGGCGTCGGGAATGAATCCGACGGGGGGCCTGTTGTACATAACGGTCGAAGTTTTTGTGTCTGTGTTTCACCGCACGCTCGCGAAGAACGATGTCGCGGGCGCCTTCCTTCAGGGAACTGGAGAAGTCGCGTCCAGGCCGGCCCGGGACACCGCACGGTGCGGATCCCGTACCCAGCCCCTGCAAGGAGCAAGAAATGACTCAGGGAACCGTCAAGTGGTTCAACGCCGAGAAGGGCTTCGGCTTCATCGCCCAGGACGGCGGTCCGGACCTCTTCGTGCACTACTCCGAGATCGAGGGCCACGGCTTCCGTAGCCTCGAGGAGAACCAGCCCGTGGAGTTCGAGGTCGTGCAGGGCCCCAAGGGCCCGCAGGCCGCACGGGTTCGCGCGCTCTGAGGTACGGCGGGTCTGACCTGCCGTACCCGATGACCAGGGCCGGTGCCGCGAGGCGCCGGCCCTCGGCATGTCCCGGGCCGCTCGGCCGGCGTGCCGGCCGCGACCCGTGTTCCAGGAGCGGCTTCACACGTCCGTCAGCCGGGCCTCCTCCAGGTCCAGGGCGCGCTGGAGCCGGCGCCGGGTGGTGTCGCTGATGACGTGGGCGTCGTAGAGGCGCTGCAGTTCGCCGGCCTCCACGGTGATCAGGTCGCGGCGCAGCTGGCGGTAGACGAGGTCGGCGGACTCCGCGGCCACGCCCTCGGCGCCGTCCTTCTCGGCGAGGCGGTCGCGGGCGTCGTCGAGGCGGGCGGTCAGGCCGCGCCGCAGCCGGTCGAGAACCACCTCGGGCACCACCTCCAGCTCCGCGAGTTCCTCCAGGCGGGCCAGGCCCGCGTGCGCGAGGTGGGCGCGGGCCTCGGCCTCCTCCCGCGCGGTGTGCGCGGGCTCCAGGGCGATGCCGGAGGCGCGCACGACCGGCGCGAGGGTGAAGCCCTGTCCGACCAGGGTGACCACCACGACCGACGTGGTCAGGACCAGCACCAGCGGCCGGTCGGCCAGCGGTGTGCCGTGCCTCGTCACCTCCGGGATGGACAGCGCCGCCGCCAGCGGCATCACCCCGCGCGTCCCCGCCCAGGTCAGCACCATCGGTATCCGCCAGTTCAGCTTGCCGATCCCGCCCTTGCGCTGCACGACCGCCGACAGCGGCGCCAGCCACAGCAGGCGTACGGCGACCAGCGTGGCGGCGACGGCGAGGGCGTACAGCGGCCAGGCCCGGTCACCGTGGGGCAGGGCCCGCACCTCGGCGGGGAGGGCCAGCCCGATCAGGCTGAACACCACGCTCTCCAGCAGGAACACCACCGTGCCGTACACGGCGTGCAGCTGGAGCCGGATGCGGGCGTTGGTGAGCCGGTCGCCCCGGCCCCCGAGGACGACTCCGGCCACCACGCACGAGGTGACGCCGGACGTGTGCGCCGCTTCGGCCAGCAGGTAGGCGGCGTACGGGGTGACCAGCGCGATCACCGTCTCCAGCACCGGGTCCTCGGTACGGCGCCGGATCAGGGTGATCACGCCGGCCACCGCGGTCCCGATCACCGTGCCGCCGCCCGCGAGCAGCAGGAACTCGGCCCCGGCCGCATCCCAGTGCACGGCGGCCGAGGCGACGGCGATGCCGGCCGCCACCCGCACGAGCACCAGTGAGGTGGCGTCGTTGAACAGGCTCTCGGCCTGCACCAGCACCTGCACCCGGGGCGGCAGGGCGAGCCGGCGGCCGAGCGCGGTCACCGCCACCGGATCGGTGCTGGCCAGCACCGCGCCGAGCACGAACGCCATCTGCAAGGACAGCGGGGTCACCAGGGACGCCACCACGCCGACGGCCGCCGCGGATGCCAGCACCAGGCCGATGGCGAGGATCCCGACCGGTTTCCACACCGCGCGCAGCTCCCGCCACGGCATGTCCTCGGCGCTCGCGTACAGCAGCGGCGGCAGCACCACGAGTCCGATGACGTCCGGGCTGATCTCGATCTCCGGGGTGCCCGGCAGCAGCGCCACACCGAGACCGGCGACCACGAGCAGGGAGGGGGCGGGAATCCGCCAGCGGCGCGCGAAGGTGGCGACCACCGTGGCGAGGACCACGAGGGAGAGAACCGTACCGACGCTGCGCATGCCGTCCCCCGGGGGATGCGGAA
This sequence comes from Streptomyces sp. NPDC007189, assembly GCF_040703635.1. Classification (NCBI taxonomy): domain Bacteria; kingdom Bacillati; phylum Actinomycetota; class Actinomycetes; order Kitasatosporales; family Streptomycetaceae; genus Streptomyces; species Streptomyces sp. NPDC007189. The sequence continues at coordinate 252,361 of NZ_JBEYEY010000008.1, read as the reverse complement.
GGGGATTGCGGAAGCCGCCCCGGCTCCCGGCCGACCAGACTTCCCGGCACACCTGCGTTCACCCTATCGGGTCGGGCCACGTCAAAAAAGCGTCAAGGTCACCGGAGCCGCCGCCGCGGAACAGCCGGCCGGTGCGAGTCGGGAGCCGTATGGGTTCCGTCAAGGGTGTCGGGGCCGCCGTAAGAGGGCCGTCAACGGTGGCCGGATCCGGACGGAGAAGGGGTTTCCTCGGACACGTCCGTTTCCGTCGAACCTCACTCCAGGAGTTCGCGATGGCCGATCTGGCCTTCGTCGTCACCGCGCTCGCGGCTTTCGCGCTGGTGGCTCTCGTCGCCCGGGGGGTGACGAAGCTGTGACCGCCGAGAACATCGTCGGCCTGGTCGTGGCCGTCGCCCTGCTGGGCTATCTCGTCCTCGCCCTGCTCTTCCCGGAGAGGTTCTGAGCGCACACATGGGTCCCGTACTCGCGGGCGTGCTGCAACTGCTCGCCCTCGTGGGCGCGCTGGCGCTCGTCCACGTCCCCGCCGGCGCCTACATGGCCAGGGTCTACTCCTCCAAGAAGCACCTGCACGTCGAGAAGTGGCTCTACAAGGCCATCGGCGCCGACCCCGACGCCGAGATGACCTGGCCCGCGTATCTGCGCGGTGTGCTCGCCTTCTCCGCCGTCGGCGTCCTCTTCCTCTACCTGCTCCAGCGGCTCCAGGGCGTCCTGCCCGGCTCGATGGGCTTCTCCTCGGTCGGTCCGGCGCAGTCGTTCAACACGGCCGTGTCGTTCGTGACCAACACCAACTGGCAGTCGTACTACGGCGAGCAGACCATGGGGCACGTGGTGCAGACCGCCGGTCTGGCCGTGCAGAACTTCGTGTCGGCGGCCGTCGGCATGGCGGTCGCCGTCGCCCTGGTGCGCGGCTTCGCCCGGTCCCGCACCGGTGAACTCGGCAACTTCTGGGCCGACTTGGTGCGGGGCACGCTGCGCATCCTGCTGCCGGCCGCCGCGGTCGCCGCCGTCGTGCTGGTGGCGTGCGGGGCGATCCAGAACTTCTCCGGCATCCACGAGGTCGGTCAGTTCATGGGCGGATCGCAGCAATGGAACGGCGGCGCGGTCGCCTCCCAGGAGGCCATCAAGGAACTGGGCACCAACGGCGGCGGCTACTTCAACGCCAACTCCGCCCACCCCTTCGAGAACCCGACCCCCTTCACCAACCTCTTCGAGATCTTCCTGATCCTGGTCATCCCGTTCTCGCTGACCCGCACCTTCGGCGTGATGACCGGCTCGGTGAGGCAGGGCTACGCGATCCTCGCGACCATGGCCGTCATCTGGGTCGGCTTCGTCTCGCTGATGATGTGGACCGAGTTCGCCCACCACGGCCCGGCGCTGCAGGCGGCAGGCGGTGCGATGGAGGGCAAGGAGGTCCGCTTCGGTGTGGGCTCCTCGTCGATCTTCGCGGCCTCTACCACGCTCACCTCCACCGGCGCCGTGGACTCCTTCCACTCCTCCTTCACCGGGCTCGGCGGCGGCATCGCCATGCTCGGGATGATGCTGGGCGAGATCGCGCCCGGCGGTGTCGGCTCCGGCCTGTACGGCATGCTGATCATGGCGGTGATCGCGGTGTTCATCGCCGGTCTGATGGTGGGCCGTACGCCCGAGTACCTGGGCAGGAAGATCGGTGGCCGCGAGATGAAGCTCGCCGCCTGCTACATCCTGGTCACCCCGGCGCTGGTGCTGGTGTTCACGGCGGCCTCGATGGCGCTGCCGACCCCGCCGCACTCGATGCTCAACTCCGGGGCGCACGGGTTCTCCGAGGTGCTGTACGCCTTCACGTCCGCGTCGAACAACAACGGTTCGGCCTTCGCCGGCCTGAACGCGAACACCGACTGGTTCAACACCATGACCGGGCTCGCGATGCTGCTGGGCCGCTTCCTGCCGATGGTGTTCGTCCTGGCCCTCGCGGGATCCCTCGCGAAGCAGAGCCCGGTGCCGGTGACGGCGGGCACCCTGCGCACCGAGAAGCCGCTGTTCACCGGTCTGCTGGTGGGCACGATCCTGATCATCACCGGTCTGACGTACTTCCCGGCGCTGGCGCTGGGCCCGCTCGCCGAGGGGCTGGCGTGATGACCACCGAGACCAAGAAGCACGAGGACGCGATGTCCACTCCCACCCTTGCGCCCCACCAGGACACGCCTGCCGGGCACACGCCCGCGCCGGGCCGTGTCGGCGCGGGCCTCTTCGAACCCGGGCAGCTCGTGAAGTCCCTGCCCGAGGCGTTCCGCAAGCTCGATCCGCGGGTGATGGTCAAGTCGCCCGTGATGTTCGTGGTGTGGATCGGCTCGGTCCTGACCACCGTGTTCTCCTGCACGGACCCGGGCGACTGGTTCGGCTGGACCATCAGCGCCTGGCTGTGGCTCACCGTGCTCTTCGCCAACCTGGCGGAGGCGGTGGCCGAGGGCCGCGGCAAGGCCCAGGCCGACACCCTGCGCAGGGCCAAGACGGACACCGTCGCCCGCCGGATCGTGGGGGAGACCGAAGAGCGGGTGCCCGGCACCGAGTTGAGGATCGGCGACCTGGTGGTCTGCGAGTCCGGCGATGTCATCCCGGGCGACGGCGACGTCGTCGAGGGCGTGGCCTCGGTGGACGAGTCGGCCATCACCGGCGAGTCCGCGCCGGTCATCCGCGAGTCCGGCGGCGACCGCTCGGCCGTGACCGGCGGCACGAAGGTCCTGTCCGACCGGATCGTCATCCAGATCACCACCAGGCCCGGCGAGACCTTCATCGACCGCATGATCAACCTGGTCGAGGGCGCGGCCCGGCAGAAGACGCCCAACGAGATCGCTTTGAACATCCTGCTGGCGTCGCTGACCATCGTCTTCCTGCTGGCCTGCGCCACACTGCCGCCGCTCGCGGACTACGCGGGCACGCACCTGACCATGGTCGTGCTGGTGGCCCTGCTGGTGTGCCTGATCCCGACCACCATCGGCGCCCTGCTCTCCGCGATCGGCATCGCGGGCATGGACCGGCTGGTGCAGCGCAATGTGCTGGCGATGTCCGGGCGTGCTGTCGAGGCCGCCGGTGACGTGTCGACCCTGCTGCTGGACAAGACGGGCACCATCACCCTCGGCAACCGCCGGGCGGCCGAGTTCGTTCCGGTCCGCGGCACGACGCAGGCGGAGCTCGCCGACGCCGCCCAGCTGTCCTCGCTCGCGGACGAGACGCCCGAGGGCCGCTCCGTCGTCGTACTCGCCAAGGAGAAATACGGGCTGCGCGAACGCCGCCGGGGCGAGCTGGCGCACGCCGAGTGGATCGCCTTCACCGCCCAGACCAGGATGTCGGGTGTCGACGTCGACGGCCGCAGGGTACGCAAGGGCGCCACGGCCTCGGTCATCGCCTGGGTGACCGAACACGGCGGCGAAGTCGCCGAGGACGTCCGGGAGTTGGCGGACCGCATATCCGAGGCCGGCGGCACTCCGCTGCTGGTCGCCGTCCAGGACGACCGGGGCGCCCGCGTGCTGGGCGTCATCCATCTCAAGGACGTCGTCAAGGACGGCATGCGGGAGCGGTTCGAGGAACTGCGCCGCATGGGCATCAAGACGGTCATGATCACGGGCGACAACCCGCTGACCGCGAAGGCGATAGCCGAGGAGGCGGGCGTCGACGACTTCCTCGCGGAGGCCACCCCCGAGGACAAGATGGCCCTCATCAAGCGGGAGCAGGCCGGCGGCAAGCTGGTCGCGATGACCGGTGACGGCACCAACGACGCGCCCGCGCTCGCGCAGGCGGACGTCGGCGTGGCGATGAACACCGGTACGTCGGCCGCCAAGGAGGCCGGCAACATGGTCGACCTCGACTCCAACCCCACCAAGCTGATCGAGATCGTCGAGATCGGCAAGCAACTCCTCATCACCCGGGGCGCGCTCACGACGTTCTCCATCGCCAACGACGTCGCGAAGTACTTCGCGATCATCCCGGCGCTGTTCGCGGCCGTCTACCCCGGCCTGGACAAGCTGAACATCATGCACCTGTCCTCGCCCAACTCCGCGATCCTCTCCGCCGTCGTCTTCAACGCGCTGATCATCGTCGCGCTGGTGCCGCTGTCCCTGAAAGGCGTGCGCTACCGGCCGATGAGCGCGGACAGGATGCTGCGGCGCAACCTCGGCATCTACGGCCTCGGCGGCCTGATCGCGCCCTTCGCCGGCATCAAGATCATCGACCTGCTCATCTCCCTCATCCCCGGAGTCGGCTGACCGCCATGAACAACTCCTTTGTCAACACAGCCCGGTTGCTGGGCGCGGGTCTGCGGGCGCTGCTGGTGCTGACCGTGCTCACGGGCGTCATCTATCCGCTGGCCGTCACCGGGGTGGCCCAGACGCTGTTCCAGGACAAGGCCAACGGCTCCGAGATCACGGCGCACGGCAAGGTCGCCGGCTCCTCCCTGATCGGGCAGTCGTACACCCGGCCCCTGAAGAAGGGGCAGCAGACCCCGCAGGCTGACCTGATGTGGTTCCAGGGCCGCCCGGCCGACGGCCTCGGCGCCAACAGCGTGAACACGCGGTACAAGCTGATCCTGTCCGGCGCCACCAACCTGTCCGCCGACAGCGGCGCGGTGCACGGCGCATGCCCCGCCCAGCCCGCGGACGGCACGCTGTGCGCCCAGGTGCTCGCCGCCCGCGCCGCCGTCGTCAAGGACAACTCGGTGCCCGGCTACCCGGTCAAGCCCTCGGACGTCCCCGCGGACGCGGTGACCTCCTCCGGCTCCGGCCTGGACCCGGACATCTCCCCGGCCTACGCCGAACTGCAGGTCCACCGCGTCGCGGCCCGCAACCGTCTGCCGGTCGCGACGGTCGAGGAGCTGGTCCGTGACCACACGACCGGCCGCACCCTCGGCTTCATCGGCGAACCCCGGGTGAACGTCCTGGAGCTGAACATCGCGCTCAAGGATCTCACCGCGAAACACTGACGGCCTTGCCCGAACGATGAGGGAGCCGGCGGCCCCGGGAGACATCCCGGGGCCGCCGGCTTCCGCTGCCATGACGTCGGCCGCCCCGGTGCCGGCGCGCCCGGCCCAGTGCGTCGCTCGCGCCGAATACATCAGAGCGGCTTCGTGTCGCAGTGGTCCGGCGCACACCCCTCTGTGTGTGATGACTCACGCCGGAACAGTGCCATGTCATGTCCGCGACAGACATCCGGGCTCAGGCCGTGGTCGGTGCCGGTCGCGGACCGCGCGGTGCGGTGAACGCCGAGGTCGGCGTATGGCTGATGACCCGTTTGTTGACGGTATGTCATTCCTTGGGTGCTGCACTCATGTCGGACACAACGGTCGTGACGTCGTTCACTCGTCGCACAGTCCAATGAGGATCTAATGCGAAGTAGAGTGCGATGACCGCGTCTTGACCCTACTCCGCCAAAGAAGGCGGAAATTCGGGCGCTTCCTGCCAACCGTGAGATTTCCGGAGAAAGGTACATATCGTGGGCGCCTACTTGTGTCCTCCGTCCGTGATACACGGCGAACACGCCGTGGAAACCGGCCAGATCCTGGCGGAGGTGCGGAGCCGGCATCCGCAGGCGCCGTGGCTGCCGCGCATCGACCGCATCGCCGAGAGCACGGGCATCGTCTCCCGCGGGTGGATGCTGCCGCTGGAGGCGGCCACCGCGCCCGGCAGGGGGAGCGGACTGCGAACTCCGGGCGTCGGTCCGGCCCGTGAGGCACTGGCCCGCGACGGGTTCACCGACCAGGAGGTGAACCGCGTGATCGCCGCACTGGAAGCGATACCGGCGCCGCAGACCGTCGAGGAGCGCACCGCGCCGGCCTGGGCGGCCGTGCAGACGTACGGGGAACGCGCCGCCCGGCAGGCCCTGGAGATCGCCGGACTGGACACCAGCGACGTCGACTGCCTGATCACCAGTCACTCCACCACCCCGGCCCTGCCCGGGCTGGACCTGTCCCTGCTCAACCAACTCCCTCTGCGCAACGACGTGCTGCTGCTGCCGGCCACCCAGTGGGCCTGCATAGCCGGCACCCGGTCGCTGGCGCTGGCGGCCGATCTGGTCGCCGCGGACCCCGACCGGGTGGTGCTGGTCGTGATCTCGGAGGCGCTGAGCACCACCTACCAGCCCGCCGACGACACGCTGGAGTCCCTGATCGTCCGGCTGCTGTTCGCGGACACCGCCGTGGCCGCGGTGGTCACCGGCCGCCCCAGGACGGAGTCGGTCCTGCGGCTGGACGCGGCCTGGCACCACACCCTGCCCGGCACCTCGGACCTGCACCGGCTCGACACCCGGCCCGACGGCACGCACTTCGTGATGGACCGCCGCGGGCCGCGTGCCGTGCAGGAGACGGTCGCCGCGATGTGGAGGTGGCTGCGCGAGCGCCACCAGGACGACACCGAGGCATGGCATCCCGATCTGCTGCTCGCGCACCCCGGCGGCACACGGGTGCTGGAGTACATGGAGCAGACGATGCCCGACGCGTGGCCGGAGGGGCTGCTGGCCTACAGCCGGGACAGCTACACCACCGGCAACCGCGGCGGCGCCGCCGTACTCGACATCCTGCGGCGCGCGTGCGACGCCGGTCAGAAGCCGGGCAGCCGTACGGTCCTGTACGCGGCCGCGCCCGGACTGACGGCCACGGCCCTGGAAGGCGAGTGGCTGTAGCCGCGGTCCGCCGCTCTCATGCCGGCCGGGGCGTTATGCGCCCAGTTCCGCCCAGACGGCTTTGCCGGTCTCGGTCCACCGCACGCCCCAGCGCGTGGTGAGCTTGTGGACGACGTGCAGGCCGCGCCCGCTGTCGTCGAGCAGCTCACCACGGCGCAGGCGCGGCAGGCCGTTGCCGTTGTCGCCGACCTCGCACGACAGGCGCCGTCCGGCCCGCACCAGCCGCAGCGAGACGGGACCGGTGCCGAACCGGACGGCGTTGGTGACCAGTTCGCTGATCACCAGCAGCGCACTGTCCCGCACCGGGTCACTGATATCCCATCGCCGCAGCAGCGGGGAGGCCAGCTCACGGCTGTGGGCGGCGGTGTCGCCGCGGGCCGGCAGGCGCCAGGTCGCGGCGTCCCGGCTGTGGCGGCCGGACATGCGGGCGAGCAGCAGCGTCACGTCGTCCCGAAGGCGCCCCTGCGGTGCCAGCGCGGCGACCACGCGACGCGCGGCCGACTGCAGATCGTCCCAGGGATGCACCTCGCGCACCACGTCCGTCAGCCGGCCGATGCCCTCGTCGATCGAGGCCGTGGGATCCTCCACCAGGCCGTCGGTGTAGAGGGCGAGAAGCGAGCCGGGCGGCGCTGCGAACTCCTGCACGTCGAACGGCTCCCGCACGGCGAACTCGGCTCCCAGCCCCGGGTGGGGCTGCGCCGCGACGGTCTTGGCGGAACCGTCGGGATGGACGAGGACCGGGGGCAGGTGGCCGGCGTTGGACATCACGATCCGGTGGTCGACCGGATCGTAGACCGCGATGCAGCACGTCGAGCCGAGCGCGCTGTAGCCCGCCGCCAGGCCCGCCTCCGTGTCGTCGAGGAGGGTGACCGTCTCGTCCAGGCGCTCCAGCACCTCCCCGGGGCCCAGCCCCGCCGACAGCAGCGCGCGTGCCTCCATGCTCAGCTGGCCCATGGCCGCCGCCGCCCCGAGACCGTGCCCTACGACGTCTCCGACCACCAGCGCGGTACGGTCGCCCGGCAGCGGAAAGCTGTTCACCCAGTCACCGCCCACGCCGGCACTGTCGGGGGTGGTGGGCTCGTACACGCTGGCGACCTCGATCGTGTCGCTGCCGGCCCGCGGCAGCAGCCGGCGCTGCAGCGCCAGGACCTGGGCGTGTTCACGCTGATGCTGGCGGGCCAGATCCACATGGCGGGCGGTCTTCGCCACGAGCTCCTGCAGATCGAGCAGCTCACTGTCGCGGAAGAGGCGCTCCGGCCGCCGCCACACCTCCGTCACGCCCAGCACGATGGGCCCGGGTGAGCCTTCCGGACCTTCCACGACCAGCGGTATGCACGCCACGCTCACCGGCCGGTCGCCGGGCACCAGGGCGCGCACCAGCTTCGGGTCTTTCAGCACCCGCTCGATCGCCTCACGGTCGGGGATGACGATGGGCTGCGGTACGTCGTCGCGCATGACCGCACCGGCCAGCAGACGGCTCGCCTCGCGGGGAAGGTTGTCCCCGGGCGTCAGATAGCCCTCGGGCCAGGCGCGGTCCGGCACCAGGGCCGCGCGCCGCAACCGGATGCGGTCCTGCGCCTGCTCGGTGACGGCCTCTCCCGTCCACACGGCGTAGTCGAGGTCGACGGCGGCCACGTCCCCCCACGCCAGCAGGGACTGGGCCAGGGACTGCGCGGTCTCGCCGATGTCCAGGGACGTACCGATCGCGGTCGCCGAGGCGTACAGGTGCAGCCGCTTGGCCATGGCGATCAGCGAGACCGTCAGACCTTCCTGCGGTGGCGCGGCCGGCAGGATGCTCATCGAGACCACCAGCTCCGTCCCGTCGTCCCGCCGCAGCCGCTGGACCCGGGCGACGTGCGCCTCCCGCGTCTCGAGGACCCGCTGCAGCCGCTGCCTCACGGTCGGTACGTCACCGGGCGGCAGCAGATCGGCGAAAGCCGCTCCCGGCGCGGCCTTCACGCCCTCGAAAGGGGCCGAGTCCAGATTGCAGCTGGTGATCCTCAGATCCCGGTCGAGGGTGACCGCCCCGAGAATCTGCTCCTGACCCCCGTTCTCCGGCTCGGAGCATGCGGGCCGGCGGTCACGACGGTCGTCCGGGGGAGCGGCAGAGCCGGTGCCCGCCCTCTTTCCGCCCCTGGGGATGTAGTTCGCCAGGGCGCCGCTGACCATGTCGAACGGCGAACCAGAGGAAGCGGAGGGTGTGGGGTCCATGCAGCTCCACCCAGCTCACTGACTCCCGGCCCATGCCGGAAAGCGTTCCCGAGTCCGTGCGATCAAGCCCGAGATCCCTTACCGCACACCTCCTGAATAGCACACATACCCTGCCCGCCGAAGAGACGAAAGCGAGGGCTGAACCCCGGGAGGGCCGTGCGCCACCGGACAAGCCACAGCGGCATCTCGCGGAGTCCGCCCGCCATGGGAGGCGGACGGCGCAGGACGCCATGACGTGGACCGACGGCAGCCTCGGACGGCGACCACGCCCTCCGCCCCGTCTCGGCCCCGTGTCGGGTGACGCTCAGTCCTCTTCCCCATCGTCGCCCGCGACCAGCTCGGGCGCGACCGGGTCGTACAGGCCCCGGTGGGGTGCCTTAGCGGCTGCCCGCTTCCTCGTGAGGGGGGCCGTGTCCATGACGCGATATAGCGTTACTCTTTCCCTCGCACCGCCGCCGCGTGCGCCCGCTCGGAGACGTTCGGACGAGACCAGGACGGAAGCATGTCGGGAGAGATGTCGCCCACCGGGAAGCGCTCCGGCCACGGCTCGCCGCCCGAGCTGCGCGCCTCGCATGCGGACCGGGACCGCGTGGTCGATGTGCTGCGCATCGCGGCGGGGGACGGCCTGCTGACCGCCGAGGAGCTGGACGAGCGCCTGGAAGCCGCTCTGTCGGCGCGGACTCTCAGCGAGCTGACCGCGCTCACCGCTGACCTGCCGCCCGTGTCGGCCACGGCCGGGGTGACGGGAGCAGACGTCAAGGACGTCGTTCGGATCGAACAGGTCTTCAGCGGCGCGGTGGAGCGCGCCGGGCGCTGGGTGGTGCCGCGGAAGCTGGAGCTCGCGGTGACGTACTGCGATGTCACGCTCGACTTCACCGAGGCCGTGATCACGCACGACGCCTTGCGGATCGACGTGAACATGACCGGGAAGACCCTGACGCTGGTCACGCGGCCGGGCGTCGTGGTCGACATCGATGGCCTGCGCTTGGTGCACAGCAGGGTCAAGCACCGTCACACTCCGACGGATCCTGGCACTCCGGTCACTCTGCGAGTGGAGCTCGTCGGTGAGAAGGCCCACGGCCGCGTCGTAGTACGGCCCCCGCGCCGGACGTTCGGACAGTGGCTGCTGCGCAGGCCCGCGTTGCCTGCGTCAGGCGACTGACTCCGTCGTCGGGAACTGCCCCCGAACCCTGCCCGGGGCTCTGTCCGGTGGCGAGCGGGTCAGTCGCCGGCTTCCTCGTCCGGCCCGGGCGCGTCGCCGATGGCGACACGCAGGTCGTGTACGCCTTGCAGGATGTCGATGAGGGCTTCTTCGGCCCCGCTCAGCGCGTGCCGGGTTCCTTCCGTGTCGCCGCGGTCGGCGTGAACCTGCGCGCCGAGCACGTATACGGCGGTCATGACGGCGGCGAAGGCGGCTTCTCGGCCCGGCGGCAGCTCTTCGTCCTCGGGTTCGGAGACCTGCACCGCGGTGCGCTGCAGCCGGTTCGTGAGGACGTTGACCGCCAGCCCGGGATCACCTTTCAGCTGTTCCCCCCAGCCGAGCAACGTCTCGAGGACGTCCTCGATCTCCCCGTCCTCGGTGAGCCGGGTCGCGGCCGTGATCTCGAGCTCCGTCTTCGCCAGCAGCCGGCCCAGGAGCTGCAGACGGTCGTCCTCCTGCGCCGTCTCAGGCCGCCGCTCCGGCTCTGCCGCGGGCTCAGCCGCCAGTGCGGCGAGCGCTGCGCGGATCTGCTCGGCACTTACCGGGTGCTCGCTCCTCATGCTCACGCTTTCAGCTTCACCCAGCGACGCGAGGCTCGCCCGCCCAGCGCGTTCGAGTCCGCGCCGAGTTCCACCACCCAGACCAGCGCGCCACCGCCCGGTCCGCCGAAGCCGCAGGCGACCCTCACGCGCCGGTGACTCCGTCGATCTGCTCCCGGATGAGATCGGCGTGACCGTTGTGACGTGCGTATTCCTCGATCATGTGCACCATGATCCAGCGCAGGGAAACTCCGTGGCCGCCGACGTGTCGCGCTTCCTGCTCGGACAGACGTCCGGAGTCATCCAGCGATGCATCGGCAATCAGCTCACGCCCCCGGGCGATCTCCGTGCGCCAGGCGGCCATCGCCTCGTCGATCCCTCGTTCGGGCTGGAGGGCAAAGCCGTCGAGGTTGCCCTCCCCGAAGACCGGCGGCAGGTCCTGACCTGCGAAGACACGCTGGAACCAGGTGCGCTCGACCTCCGCCGTGTGCTGCACGAGACCGAGCAGCGTCATAGACGACGGGGATGCCGCGGCACGCCGTAATTGGTCGTCGTTGAGGCCCGAGCACTTCAGGGCGAGCGTCGCGCGGTGAAAGTCCAGCCACGCTTCCAGCATGGCGCGCTCGTCGGCGTACGGGGGCGGGACAGGTCGTCCATCCGGTGTCGTAGTCATGAACACACCCTGGCAGCAGATGACCGCGGACGACGACCGCCTTCGACATGCCGCCCAGGACTCGCTACGTCCAGCGCATGCCGATGGCGGACAGTTTCTTGATCCGGTCGGGGGAGAGGGTCGCCGCTCTGCTGCGCTGGTTGCTGATCCACGCGCCCAGTCTGAGCTCCCGGATCTCCCGGCCCTCGTCGGCGGCGCCGTCCCGACGGGCCTCGAGGACGATCCGTTCGACGTGTTTGCGCGGGACTCGGAGGTGTCCCTCGCGCTGGTAGAACTGCTGGGCGGCGGCGTAGTTGAGGGCCCACTTGTCGGCGTGGCTGCGGCGCGGCCCGGGTTTCTCGTCCTCGGCCGCGGGCTCGATGCCGAGGACGTGCTCGCACAGCCACTGCTGCGCGGCGGTGAGCCGGTCCCAGCCGAGCCGCTGGGCGCGCACCCACCGTCCGAGGTCCTCGCCCTGGCGTACGACCTCGCCCGGCGCCATGGGGAGTGTGCCGCCGGCCTCCAGGTGCAGCCGGGCCAGATGGAAGCAGCGCTGCCATGCCACCGGCCAGGCCGGGCACCAGGACGGGTCGATGTCCTCCAGCTGCTCGCGTCGCTCCTGGGACAGCACTCCGGCCGACGCCCCCACCGGCAGGCCCTCGGCATCATCCTGCTGCTCGATCTCCGCGGCCCTGCGCGCGGCGGCCCGCTGGTTCTTCAGCCAGATGCCGACCTTGTACCCCTGGTACGTGGCGTCCAGCGGGGCCAGCAGGTGCCCGTTCTCCTCGGCCCACCCGCGCGCGGCGGCCAGGCCCTCCTCCCAGGCCACGTCGAAGTGGCTCCAGATCATGCCGAGCCGTTCCAGCTGCTCGACGCGGTCGGCGTCCAGCGTCCCGCGGGCGTGGAACCTGCGGGCGTCGGCGATCCACTGCCCCAGCGGGAACCCGGCGAGCGAGGCCGGCCACCCCTCGGCCTCGGCCTCCTGCTCGTCGCGGCCGGGCGCGCGGTAGGTGAAGGGGACCCTCAGGTCACCGTGCGCGCGGGCGTAGAGGGTGGCGGCTTCGACGCCGCGCCGCCAGTGGGCGTGCTCGGGATTGAGGACCCGCAGATTGATGAAGGCGGCCAGCTGGGCGGGGTCACGCGGGGTGGAGAACTTCAGCAGCTCCTGGGCCGGCACCGAAAGCCGGCCGCTTCCGCCGCTGCCGGCGCCCTCGTCCTCCTCGCCCGAGCTGCGGCTCTGCACGCCCCTGACCCGGCTCTGGGCCTGCGGCTGGGCGAGCTGCTCCACGACACGGGCATCGTGGGCCCGGAGCGCCTCCAGGAGCTTGGCGAGGCCGCCGTACGCCCTGCTGGTGAGCATGGAGTCCGGTGTCTCTCCGGGCCCCAGCAGGACGGGTACGACGAGGGAGGCCGTCTTGCCCTCGCCGGGCCGCATGCGCAGAGCCCGGCCGACGGCCTGGACGAGGTCGGGCATGGAGCCGCGTACGTCGGCGAAGTAGACCGAGTCGCAGGTGCGGGTGTCGACACCCTCGCCCAGGACCTTCACGGATCCCAGGAAGCTCTTCTCCACCGCCGTGCCGTCGGTCGCGACGCCCCGGGCGAACTCGGTGAGGACACGTTTGCGGTGGACCGGTGGGTGATCGCCGCACAGCCAGTCGGCCCAGACCGTCCCGGGGTACGGCGCCGGGTCCTGCGCATGCAGCCGTGCGGCGACGTCGGGAAGGCCGGCCGCGAACGCCTCCGCCTCCTTGACCAGGTGGTGGAAGACGAGCGTGCGCCGGAACTTCTCCTCGGCCGACGCCTTCACCAGCGCGGCCTGCAGGGCGGCGAGCCGCGCCCCGCGCACCCGGTCCGAGCGGCCTTCGACGCCCAGGAGCTGGGCGGCCTGCAGCTGGGTGTCGGTGATGTCCAGGCACACGACCTGGTACGGCGCGCAGATCCCCCTGTCGATCGCCTCCGAGAGCGTCAGGGTGTGGCAGCGCGCACCGAACGGCCCGGCAGGGTCGTCCTCCATCGAGGCCACCAGCTCACCCGGCACACCCGGCTCGCTGTCCTCGTCCAGCTGCCACAGCCGGGGCGTGGCCGTCATGTACAGGCGCCGCAGGGCCGGGATGCGGGTGTTGTCGTGGACGACCGCCCAGGGCTTGCCGATCCGCCCGGACGTCCGGTGCGCCTCGTCGACCACGATCAGCCCCCAGCCCGGAAGGCCGGCGGCATGCGCGCGCTCCAGCGTGCCCAGCCCGAGCGAGGCGTACGTGGCGAACACGGTCACCTTGTCGAACGGCCGCACCCAGTCGACCAGCTCGCCCACGTCCGTGGTGTTGGGGAACGCCGCCTCGTCCCCGCGCAGGGAGGACACTCCGATCATCGGCCCCGCACGGCCGCCCTCCCGCCACGCGGCCTCGGTCTGCGCGAGGAGGTCCAGCGAGGGCACGAGGACCAGCACACGGCCGGCCCGCAGCTCCTCCGCGCTGCGCACGGCGACGAGAGTCTTCCCCGAGCCGGTCGCCATGACCACCTGAGTCCGCAGCCCGCGCTCGGGAACGGTGTGATCCGCAGGCAGCTCGAGTGCGCGGAGCACCGCGTCGACCGCCTCGCGCTGATGAGCGCGCAGTGTCTTCGTCACGTTCCCGTCCTCGACGTCCTGGCTTGCGCCTGTGCCTTCAAGAATGCAGGTGGCCAGGTCGGAGGCTAGCGGGTGGTCACGCACGTGCACGGGCCGACCGCGGCGTCCGGGCGGCCGTGCTCCGCGAGGTCATGCCGGTTGCGTCGAACTGCGCGACCGCAGCGGGGATGTGATCATCTCCGGCGGGGAGAACGTCGCGCCGGTCGAGGCGGAGCAGGCCCGGCCGGCCCGCTCAAGGTGCCCCGACTCGTGCCGAGGGTGTCCCGGTCCGCCGTCTCAGATCCTCTCCTCCCCGCGGCCGGCCGGCGTGATCGGCATGGGGTCGGTGAGGTTTTCCGGTGCCGTCGTCCACTCGATGCCGCCTCGCGGCGGGGCCAGCCAGGCGACCGGCGTCAGCGCCGTGCCCTCGGGGGCGATGGCGCGGAGGATCCCGCGCCGTCCTGTCGCGGAGTCCGTCACCAGCTGACCGAGCCAGGGATGGGAGCGGTGCATCAAGCCCGTGGAGGTCACGGCTGCTCCGCGTGGGGACCCGGTGCCAGTGCCCGTCGGCGGGGTGGTGAGGAGCGCTCTGTGGGGGGACATGGTGGTTGCCTTCCATCCGGGGCCGGGACGCGAGGATGTGGAGCGGCGGCGATGCCTTCCCGACAGCCGTGTTCGATTCGATGTGCGGACCGTCGAACATCTGGGCGTACCAACTCCCCACAGCGCGCGGGACGTTGGCGATGGGGGCCTGGACGTTCGGCTGGACCGCTCACGATGTAACTATGCTCGCAGTCGACTTCACGCTGCAACTGCTTCCCTGATAATTTCAGCCAGGCGGTATCCGGTTGGTAACACCGCCAAAGCGCTATGCTGCGCGCCATGGTGACTGTCCGTCAGGGAATGGGGTCTGCGTGATGGAGGGCCGTTCGGGGGCGGGGACCAGCGCGCCGACAGTGCTTCGGATGATCCTCGGTCGGCGACTGCGGGAGAGGCGGCAGAGCGCCGACGTGTCGCTGGAGGACGCTGCCAGGGCCCTGCGGGTGAAGCCGCTGACGATCCGGCGCCTGGAAAAGGCGGAGGTCGCGCTCAAGCCCCTGTATGTGGAGAAGCTGCTGGAGGCGTACGGCGCGGACCGGCAGGAGATCGACGAGTTCGTCGCCCTGGCCGAGCGGGCCAACGAGCCGGGCTGGTGGCACGCCTACCGCGACGTGCTGCCCAGCTGGTTCTCGGCCTACGTCAGCCTGGAGACCAGCGCCAGGACTCTGCGTACCTATGAGCCGCACTACGTCACCGGGCTCCTGCAGACGTACGACTACGCGCGCGCCGTCCTGCGCGGCGGATTCCCGAACGACAGCGAGGAAGACCTCGAGCGGCGCGTCCAGTTGCGGCTGCGCCGGCAGAACCTGCTGGAGGGCAAGGACGCTCCCACGCTGTGGGTGGTGATGGAGGAGGCCGTCCTGCACCGCGTCGTCGGCGGTGCGGAGGTGATGCGCGCGCAGATCGACCGGCTCCTCGAGGCCTCGGAGCTGGAACACGTCAGCATCGACGTCGTTCCCTTCTCCGCGGGCGCCCACGTCGGCGCGTGCGCCCCCTTCACCTACTTCCGGTTCGAGGAGCCGGAGCTGCCCGACGTCGTCTACAGCGAGATCCTCACCGCCTCGATGTACCTGGACCAGCGTTCCGACGTCGCCGCCCATCTGGAAGCGCACAACCGGATGTCGCTGCTGACCTCGTCCGCAGACAGCAGGGCGCTCTTGCAACACATGCGCAAGGAGTACTCATGACCACTAGCCATGGCAGTGTCTACAACGGGATGCCCGCTTCCGACCTCGGCGAGCACGGCTGGGAGTGCCCGTGGAGCGGCCCCAACGGGGGCCAGTGCGTGGAGACCAAGCAACTCGCCGACGGCCGCGTCGCGCTGCGGCAGTCGACGGATCCTTCGGGGCCCGCGCTGATCTACACCACCGCGGAGATCAGCGCATTCCTCGAGGGAGTCAAGAAGGGCCTAGCCGATCATCTGGTGGCCGGCTGACCTCAGCGCGATCGGGAGAAGCCGCCGCCACGAGGCCGAACCCTCGCCCTCAACGCCACGCAACCATCGGAAGGGAAGAGCATGAGCAGCACGTCGGCCTCGCGGGACATCGACACCAGCAGGCCCCACTCCGCACGCATGTACGACTACTACCTCGGCGGCAAGGACCACTTCGAGGTGGACAAGCAGGCGGCCGAGGCCGTCGCGTCCGTCTACCCCGGGATCTTCGTGTGCGCCCGTGAGAACCGGTCCTTCATGCACCGGGCGACTCGCGTGCTGGCGCGGGAGTACGGCATCCGCCAGTGGCTGGACGTCGGCACCGGCATCCCGACCGAGCCGAACCTGCACCAGGTGGCCCAGTCCGTCGTCCCCGACGCCCGGGTCGTCTACGCCGACAACGACCCTCTCGTGCTGAAGTACGCCGAGCGCCTGATGCGCAGCACGGCCCAGGGCCGCACCGCGTACATCGAGGCCGACGTCAACGACCCCGCTTCCTTGCTGGACGCCCCCGTCCTCACCGAGGTGCTGGACCTCAACAAGCCGGTGGCGCTGTCCCTCAATGCCCTGATGCACTTCGTGCCGGACCGGCAGGACCCGTACGGGATCGTCAACCGTCTGCTCGACGTCCTGCCCTCCGGCAGCGCCCTGGCACTGAGCCACTGCACGCCCGACTTCGATCCGGACACCTGGCAGAAGGTCACCGACATCTACGTCAACGCGGGAACACCCGTGCAGTTCCGCACCCGCGCCGCCGTCGCCCGCTTCTTCGACGGTCTGGAACTCCTCGACCCCGGCATCACGCTGGGTCACCACTGGCGTCCCGACCCGCCGAGCGGGGACGCCACCGCGGCCCAGCCGCCCACGGACGCCGAAGTCAGCCTGTGGACGGGTGTCGGCATCAAGCCGTAGCCATCGCAGCGGCGTTTCCCTTCCTGAGCTGTTCCTGCGTGCCGGCACCGCCGGGCGGCCGCCCGGCGGTGCCGCCGTGAGCGGCGCCGGCCAGGCATGCCCCGGTCCGCGGGCCTCCGCGGCGACGGCTCGCACGCCGCGGGAGCCATGGACACCAGGCGATGATCTTGGCGAGGCGCCGGTGCGTCGCTGCCGGCGGCAGTGGGGGAGCGGAACAGTGAGAGGATTAGGAGAGTGACAGCAAGAACCAGTGACATCGAGAAGGCGACCGAGGTCCTGCGCGCCGGGGGCCTCGTGGCTCTCCCGACCGAAACGGTCTACGGCCTCGGCGCCAACGCCGAAGATCCCGCCGCCGTCGCGCGCATCTTCCAGGTCAAGGGACGCCCGCCGTCCCACCCGCTGATCGTCCACATCGGCGGCGCCCAGCACCTGGACGACTGGGTCGCGGACGTGCCCGCGACCGCGCGGCTGCTGGCCGAACACTTCTGGCCGGGCCCCCTCACGCTGGTCCTGCGGCGCGGTCGACGGGTGCCCCTCGAGGCCACGGGCGGACTGGAGACGGTGGCCGTGCGTGTCCCCGACCACCCGGTCGCGCTCGCGCTGCTGTCGGCGTTCGGCGGCGGTGTCACGGCTCCGTCCGCCAACCGCTTCGGCTCGGTCAGCCCCACCACGGCGGACCACGTCCGCGCGGAGCTCGGTGACGCCGTCGACTTCGTCCTGGACGGCGGCCCCTGCGAGGTCGGTGTCGAGTCGACCATCGTCGACGCCACGGGCGAGACCCCGAGCATCCTCCGGCCGGGCGGGGTGACGCGCGAGGACCTCGAAGCGGTGCTGGGCGGCCCGGTCGCGGTGCCCTCGACGAGCCCTGTCCGGGTGCCGGGCCAGCATCCCTCGCACTACGCGCCGCGGGCGCGGGTCGTCCTCGTCGAGCCGGAGAAGGTCGTCATCGAAGCGGAGCTCGCGCAGGAGCTGGGGCACAAGGTCGGCGTCTTCCTTCCCCCCGCCCTCGCCGACACTCCGGTGAAGGCGCACGCCGTGGTGGCGGTCCCCGGTTCGACGGCCGCCTACGCGCAGAGGCTGTACGGGTTCCTGCGCGAGCTGGACGAGCGGGGGTGCGACCTCATCATCGCGTCCTTGCCCGTGGAGGAGGGCCTGGGCCTGGCGATCGCCAACCGGCTCCGCCGCGCCGCGGGACCCCGGCCCTCCTGAGGCGGCGTACCCCCACTGTCGGGGCGGGGCATGCCCGAGCCACCCGCGCACCGGGGCGGTTGTGGCGCTTCGACCAGATTTTGGTCAAGGTGTGTCCATTCCGTGGGTGTGTTCCGCGAGTCCGGGCAGACTGGGGCGCGGAGGGGGGAAGTCCTGCGCCGGCGACGGCCCAGCAGGGCGTCCCGAGGTGACGCGCCGCCCTGGGGAGGGGCGGCGGTCGATCGGTGGGGGATGCATGACGCAGTCGCTTTCCGGGCAGCGCCCTGCCCGCAGGAGGGTGGCCGACGGCCATCGCGGGCTTCCGTGGGTCGTGGTGGGCGCCGGCCCCTACGGGCTGTCGGTGGCGGCGCATCTACGGGCCGCCGGAGTCCCCGTGCGGGTCTACGGCGAGGTCATGGGCAGCTGGCGGCATGCGATGGCCACCGGCATGTTCCTCAAGTCCACCCCGGACGCCGTGGATCTGTCGGCCCCGGAGCCCGGCGGTCGGCTCGCGGACTTCCGGCGCCTGCACGGCGAACCGAAGCTGACCGAACTGACGCCGATCCCGTGCGAGGTGTTCGTTCGCTACGGCCAGTGGTTTCAGAAACAGTACGTCGGTGACGTCGATCCGGTCCGCGTCGTGGGCGTCGACCGCGCGGAGGACCAAGGCGCGCTGACCGTCCGACTGGACGACGGACAGCACATCGCGGCGGCCGCCGTGGTGGTGGCCACCGGCCTGAACGGGCTGGCCCACGTGCCCGCCGAATTACAGCGCCTGGCACCCGAGGGGATCGGCCCCGAGGCCCTGGTGTCGCACACCAGCCACCACAGTGACCTCTCCTGCTTCGCCGGACAACGGGTCGCGGTCATCGGGGGCGGCCAGTCCGCCCTGGAGAGCGCCGCGCTGATGCATGAAGCCGGGGCTCAGGTGCAGGTACTGGTGCGGGAGCGGAAGGTCCGGTGGGGAGCGGTCCCGCAGCCGGACAAGCCCATGCCGCGACGGCTCGCCCGGCCCACTTCGCCCCTGGGGCCCGGCTGGACGCTGGCGGCGGTGTGCCGGGCGCCCGGGGCCGTGCGGCGCCTGCCGCCCGCGGCGCGCATGCTGCTGTTCCGGCGGGCGCTCGGACCTTCGGGCGGCTGGTGGCTGCGCGACCGGGTCGAGGGCGTGGTGCCGGTACGCACCGCATGCCGCGTGGTCCGCGCCGAGGCAGCCGGGACGGAGGCACGCCTGGAGCTGGCCGGGCCGCCCGGCGAGCCCGAGACGCTGGCCGTCGATCATGTGCTGGCCGCCACCGGCTACCGGCTCGACCTCGGCACCCTCCCCTTCCTCCTCCCGGCGGTGCTCCGCGACGTCGAGTGCGTACCCGGTTCGAAGGCGCCCCGGTTGAGCAGCCGGTTCGAGTCCTCCGTACCCGGCCTCTACTTCACCGGCTCCCTCGCCGCCCCCACGTTCGGCCCGATGCTGCGCTTCGTGGCAGGAACCCGCTTCGCAGCCACACGCATCGCCGCCGGCGCCCTTCAACGTACGATCCGCCACTGACCGATCAGCGATCGCTCAGCAGCCCTGGACCACGAGGGCAAGGCATGAAAGTCTCGCCGCCGCATTTATTCGCGCGGCGGCTTTCCCACCAGGCCCTCAAAGCGCTTCAGCCCCCTGCTTGCGTCAATCTGATTTGACGGTATCGCTGATTCGGGCGCATGCCGGAGATCAGGTGATTAGATCGCCGTTGTCGTGCGGAGAATGATCACAGGGACGCACTCCAATGGAGGTTGACCATGCGCTTCACCAGGATTTTTGGGCTTGCAGTGAGCAGTGTGCTGCTCGCGGGAATTGCGGCTTCCGGTACGGCTGTGGCGGCGGATTCCGGCGATGTCGTCGTCTTCAGAAATGAATTCGTACCGCTGACCGTTTACCAGAATCCGCACGGCTGCCATAAACTCCCGGTGGACGCGCATGTGCTGACGAACCGCACCGACCGTCCGGTCACGGTGTACGGCGACCCGTTCTGCCTGACCCCCGGCCTCATCGTGCAACCGGGATACGGAGCACACGTGGCGCCCGGCAGCGGCAGCTTCTCCGCCTGAAACGGAAGCGGACAGAACACCTCGGCCGATCAAGCCACCACCCGGATCACCGGGACCCCCCGGATCACCCGAACCCAACCGAACCAGGCGCCGTCCGCCCTGCGTTTCCCCTTCGGACCAGGAGAACTGCTGCACATGACCGTCGACGTCGTCGTCATGGGGCTCGGCCATGTCGGCTTACCGCTCGCCCGCGCCGCGCTCTCGGCCGGCCTCGCCACCGCCGGATACGACGTGTCCGGCACGGTGGTGTCCGGTCTCGCCGAGGGCCGCTCCCATGTCGGCGGCGTCTCGGACGCGGACGTGGCGGCCATGCTGGGCGCCGGTTTCCGCGCCACCGCCGACCCCGCGGTTCTGGACGGCGCGCAGACGGTGGTGATCTGCGTGCCGACCGGGCTCACCCCGCAAGGGTTACCCGACCTGTCCGCGGTGGAGGACGCCTCCAGGGCCGTCGCGGCCCGACTGCGCGCCGGCATGCTCGTCGTGCTGGAGTCCACCAGCTACCCGGGCACCACCGAGGACGTCGTCAGGCCGCTGCTGGAGCACGGCAGCGGCCTGCGCGCGGGCGAGGACTTCCATCTGGCGTACTCGCCCCAGCGCATCGACCCCGGCAACCCCACCTGGGGAGTCGCCAACACCCCGAAGATCGTGAGCGGTTGCACCGCTCTGTGCACCAAGTACGCCACCGCCTTCTACGGGCGGTTCGTCGACCAGCTCGTCGTCGCCCGCGGCACGCGGGAGGCGGAGATGGCCAAACTCCTGGAGAACACCTACCGCTACGTCAACATCGCCCTGGCCGACGAGGTCGCGCTGTTCTGCCACCGGACCGGCATCGACGTCTGGGACGTCCTGCACTGCGCCGCGACCAAACCCTTCGGTTTCGCACCGTTCACCCCCGGCCCCGGCGTCGGCGGGCACTGCATCCCCGTCGATCCCCGCTATCTGGCCGCGCGGGCCGAGGCCCAGGGCTTCCCCTTCCGCATGCTGGCGGCCGCGCAGGAAGTCCTCACCCGGATGCCGCGGCATGTCGTGGACCGGACCCTGGCCCTGCTCGGTGAGGCCCGCGGCCGGACCGAGGACGCACGCGCCCTCCTGCTCGGCGTCACCTACAAGGCCGACGTGGCCGACGTACGGGAGACACCGGCGAGACCGGTGGCCGCGGGGCTGCTCGCGGCCGGGGTCCGGGTGTCCTACCACGACCCGTACGTCACCGACTTCACCGTGGACGGCCGGCCCCTGCCGCGCGCCACGGATCTGCGTGCCGCCCTCGACGAGGCGGACGTGGCGGTCCTGCTGCAGGACCACGCCTGCTACGCCAGAGAAGCGCTGGGCAGAGCCCGGTGCGCTCTGCTGGACACCCGCGGCAAGGCCGTGGGCAGCAAGGTCACGCTGCTCTGACCCCGGGCGGGCCCTGCGCCGCCCGCACCCTGTCACTCCCTCACCCGGCGCCGCCGTACGGCGCCTTCGGCCGGCGTGCCGCCGGCATCCCCACACTCCGCGCAGCGCACCGCCCTGCGCGGTAGCGGCCCCTGACCAGGCGCCGCGGGCCGTCGTCTCTGCGAGACAAGGCCACCCGAGAAAGCACAGAAGGAGACACCACATGAGCACCGCTGTCGCCAACGACCGTCTGGCCAAGCGTTTCGAGAAGTGGGACACCGACGGCAACGGCGTCCTCGAGCCCAGCGACTTCCAGGGCGAGGCCGCCCGGATCCTCGACAACCTGGGCAGGGACGCCGGCTCCCCGGAGGCCCAGGCGCTCGTGAGCGCGTTCCAGGGGCTCTACGAGCACCTGGCCGACCGCGCCGGCGTCCCCGCCGGGGGCGGCATCAGCCGGGAGCAGTTCCTCAGTGCCACGGGGGACATGCTGTTCAAGGAGGGTGAGGCCGGCTTCAACCGCGCCCTGTCCCCGATCGTCAAGGCGCTGATCGCCCTGTGCGACGACAACCACGACGGACAGATCGACGACCGCGAGTTCCGCGCCTGGCTGACCGCCGTCGGCGTGCCCGCCTCGCAGGCCGGCGACATGTTCCGCAAGGTCGACGCGAACGGCGACGGCCGCCTGTCCGAGGACGAACTGCTGCAGGTGGTCCGTGACTTCCACTTCGGTCGGCTGGAGGTCGAACTCCTCGGCTGAACCGTCTGACACGCTGTGACCCCGGAGGGAGATCCTCCGGGGTCACAGCCCTGTACGGCGCCGGTGGCCGAACGGCCGACGCCGTACCGGTTCAGCCAGGCGCCGCGCCTTGGTCCAGGGGAGCGCCCTGGACGAAGGTGACGCGGGCCTCGGGCGACAGCCGCAGGTCGCGGCCGCTGACCGGGCGGGCGGTGTGGATGAGGATGTTGTAGTGGTTGGGAAGGTGGCAGGCGTCGAAGCCGAGGACCGTGCCGACCGGCGTGTCCCCGATGCTCACCAGGTCACCGCGGTCGATCACGCCGCCGCACACCAGCTCAGCGAAGCCGAGGAAGCCCACCCGGTCGATCCGGGCGCCGGGCCGCGGGTCCCACTGGTCGGTGCTGACCAGTTCGTGCACCTCGCCCCGCCGCACACAGCGGGCCGCGTGGTCCTCCAGCCGCATACCGCGGTCGGTGCGGTGGTGCGTGAGCACCTTGACCAGGGCGCCGCGCACCACGCGCTTCGCACCGTCCTCCGCCGGGTTCACCGGTCCGCCTCCGCCGCCGGGCCGTCAGCCCGGTGGTAGGCCGCCTCCACCAGCTCCAGCGCCGGCAGGCCGCCGTGCGCCCCCGCTCCGGCCGGGGTGCGGCCGGCGGCGAGCGCCGCGAACTCGGTGAGGATCGCCTCGTACTCGTGCCAGAGCGACGCCTTGAAGCCCGTGTGGCCGGCCAGCATGTCGGCGTGCAGGACCTCTCCGCCGGCCATGGTCACCTGGACGTCCTTGAGTTCGCCCGGGTACGACCAGTCCAGCTCGACCGACGCGGTGGCCCCGGCGGGGCTGTGCAGGCGGATGATGGCCTGCCGGTCGACGCCCGCGCCGTCGCGGTGGGTCTCGCAGCCGGTGACGGTGACCTCGCCGAGCAGCAGCCGCACCAGGTCGAGGGCGTTCGGGCCGTTGTCGGCCACGCAGCCGCCGCCGCAGCGGGCGGGGTCGAGATACCAGTCCTCGCCGCCGAGATGCTCCTCGATCCGCTCCAGGTAGCGCACGCGGACGGCGCGGATCTCCCGGCCCGCCGTCCGGAACGCCAGGGCGCGGACGGCGGTGTTGTAGCGGCGGTGGAACGCCGTCATCAGCGGCACTCCACGGTGCCGGGCGACGTCCGTCAGCAGGCGGCCCTCGGCGACGGTCAGGGCGAGGGGTTTCTCGACGCACACGGGGACACCCGCGTCCAGCACGTCCCGGCACACCGCGAGGTGCGCGTGGTTGGGCACGGCCACGACCACGGCGTCCGGCCGGGCTCCGGCCAGCAGCGCGTGATGGTCGCGGAAGCGGGCCGCCGGGCCCGTGTACCGGTCCAGGGCCTCGGCGCGGGTGTCGCACACGGCCGACAGCTCCCAGCCGGGCAGCCGTTCGGCGGCGGCCAGGTAGTACGGGGAGATGGCACCGAGGCCGATGACGCCCAGGCGCAGCGGCCGGGTCACGGCTGCTTCCCCGGGCCGAAGAGGCCGAGTCCGGCCAGTTCGTCGTACAGGTGCGCGGGGAGCGGGATGCCGGTGCGGCGGCGTTCGGCGGCGCGTTCCGCCTCGTACCAGCCCGGGTAGCGCACCGGCCGGCCGCCGGGCACCGGCGGGCAGTCGGTGAGCGCGCCGAACAGGGACCGGGCGGCACCGGCGATGTCCGCGTCCGGACGCAGCACGTCGGGGGCGATCGCGAGGAGGAAGAAGCCGATGTCGTCGTCCCGTCCGTGCGGCCGGCCGTCCCCTTCCAGGGCGGCGGGCGCCGGTCCCGTGGCCGCTCCGGACACCACCGCGGACAGCAGCTCCACCGCGATGCCGAGGCCGTAGCCCTTGTGGACACCGGTCTGGGCCGTACCGCCGAGCCAGCGCAGGAACGCCTCGCCGCGGTCGAAGGCGGACGGGTCGGTCACCGGGTTGCCCGCGGCGTCCTCCAGCCAGCCCGCGGGCACCGGGGTGCCGCGGCGGGCGGCGACGCGCACCCGGCCGGTCGGCGCGACGGTGGTGCTCATGTCCAGCAGGAAGGGGTGGCCGTCGAGGGCGGGGGCCGCGACGCTCAGCGGGTTGGTGCCGAGCATGGCCACGGCGCCGCCCGGGGGCCGTGCGAGGCGCTGGCCCCCGCAGTTGCTCGTGACCACGCCGATCATCCCGGCGTGCGCGGCGCGCACGGCGTGGAAGCCGGCGCATCCGAAGTGGGTGGCGCCGCGCACGGACACCAGGCCCACGCCGTGCCGGCGGGCCCTGGCCACGGCGTCGTCCATCGCCTCGGCCGCGGCCCACAGGCCCAGGGCGCGGCGGGCGTCGACGACGGCGCAGGCGCCCAGGTCGGTGAGCGTCCGCGGTTCGGCGCGGGGGTCGCAGCGGCCCGACTCCAGCAGCGGCACGTAGAGCCGGGCGAGGTTGAACACCCCGTGCGAGTCCAGGCCGGTGAGGTCGCCGTGGCACAGCGCGTCGGCGGCGAGCCGGGCCCTCGGCTCCGGAATGCCGTGCCCGGTGAACAGGCCGGTGAGGGCGGCGTGCAGCTCGGCGTGGCCGACGACGACAGTGGAGTCCTCGTCGGCCTCCGGGGAGGGGGCGGGTGCCGGGGAGCGGGTGGGTGCCGTCATCCAGGGTTCCTTAGGGGAGAGGTGGGTCGGCGGTCTTCGGCGAAGAGCGTGACGAGGCGGTGGACGACGCCCGCGAACTCCTCCAGGTCGGCGAGGGCGACGAACTCCCCGGGCGCGTGGGCGCGGTTGGCGGCCAGGTCGCCCGGGCCGAGCACGGCGGTGAAGGCGTCGTCGTCCAGGCCGGCGGCCCAGATGGCGTCGCACGTGAAACCGGGGTCGTCGGCCGCCGGGCGGGCTCCGGCGCGGGCCAGCAGGGCCTCGGCCCAGGGATCGCGGTTGTCCAGCGCGGGCAGACCGTGCTTGTCCCAGTCGAGCCGGGTGATGTCCGCCGCGTCCCGTGCGGTGCGGGCGAACTCCCTTGTGCTGGCGAAGAGTTCGGCGAAGCGGGCCAAGCCGCCGGTGACGTGCCGGGCCACCGCGTCCCCGAGGCGCCGGCCGGCTTCGGTGGTGCGGTAGGAGAGGTTCACCAGCAGGGTGCCGGTGCCGTGGACGCGGTTGTGGGTGCTGCCGGTGTGCAGCCCGGCCAGGCACACCCGGGCCCCGGGCACGGCCCCGTCCAGACGGGCGGCGAGGTGCTGGGCGAGAAAGCCGAGCAGTACGGTGGCGTTGTGCCCGGCGTCCGGGTGGTCGTCCACGGCGTCCTCGCCGGTGACGGTGATCCGGGCGGTCATCGAGGCGGTGGCCCGGGGCAGCGCGCGCAGTCCGGTCGGCTCGCAGAACACGTTGAGGCGCCCGTAGTGGCCGGCCTCCAGCAGGGGGCGGGTGCCGTAGCTGCCCAGGGCGCCGCCCTCCTCGCCCGCGACGGCCTGGAGCAGCACGGTGACGTTCCGTCCGACGGCCGGGTGCGTCGCGGCGGCCCGCAGCCCGGCGAGGAGGGCGACGGCGGGACCTTTGGCGTCGACCGCGCCCCGCCCGGTGAAGGTCACGCCGTCGAAGGCGGGCGGGACGTGTCCGGCGACGGTGTCGAGGTGGACGTTGAACATCACGGTGTCCGCGCGCGCCCGTTCGGGTCCCAGCCGCAGCAGCAGGCTCGGCTGGCCGGCGAGGAAACGCCGGTCGCGTGCGGCGGCGCGGACCGTGGCGGGCATCCCGGGGCGTTCCAGGCAGGCGGCAGGCGGAGCGGCGAGACGCAGGGTGCGGAACCCGGCCTCGGCCGCGGCCGCCGCGTACCGCTCGAGGATGCCGGGCAGCTGCGACGGCGGATCGTCCGGTCCGGCCTCCAGCGGGTTGACGCTGGGCAACCGCAGCAGGTCCAGCAGCAGGTTCCGGTCCCGGTCAGTGAACAGAGGGGTCACGCCGTACCGTCCGAGTCGAGGGTCCGCAGCAGCCGGGTGAGCGCCTGCCCGGCCCGTACGAACAGGCCGGCTGCGTCCTCACCGGCCCGCAGCAGGCCCTCGTGGGGGCGTACGGCGAGGTGCGGTTCGAGCGAGAGGGCGCCGGTGTAGCCGTGGGCGGCGAGGATCCGCAGACAGGCGGCCACCTCGGCGTCCCCCTCACCGGGCAGGGTGTACGCGGTGTCCCCGTCCGGGGTGCGCACGGCGTCCTTGATGTGGACGTGGGCCACGTACGGGGCGAGTTCGCGGAGCAGATCCAGTGCGCGATAGCCGTACGGCACGCCGTTGCCGGTGTCGAACAGCAGGCGCAGGGCCGGGCTGTCGACGGCGCGCAGCAGCCTGAGCGTGCGGTCGGCGCGCTCTGCGGCCCAGCCCGCGCAGTTCTCGTGCACCAGCACCAGGCCCGCACGCCGGGCACGGTCGGCCAGGACGGCGATGCGGGCGAGGACCCGATCGGCCCACTCGGTCTCGCCCAGGCCGTCGTTGGGGTACGACATGATCCGCACGAACCGGCAGCCCAGGGCGGCGCACCGCTCGGCGAGGACGTCCAGTTCGGCGAGGTCCACGGCGAGGTCGCCGGTGACGGGCCGGGACCAGTTGCCGATCCTGGAGGCCACGGCGACCACGGTGACGCCGGCGTCCTGGAGCCGCCGGGTCAGCGTGAGGAAGTCGGGCGGGGGCAGATCGGCCAGGGCGGTGCCGTCGGCCGTGCGCAGTTCGAGGGCGCGCCAGCCCAGCTCCCGCAGGGCGGCCAGCTGGCCGTCGGCACCGGGCGCGGCCTCGTCGCCGATGCCGGCCAAGGGACCGAACGCGGGGGAGCGGTGTGAGGGCATGTCAGCGGCTCCCGGTGCAGGCGGGCGGGGCGGTGGCGCACTGGTCCCGGGCCTCGCACAGCAACCGGGCGGCGGCGCAGGCGAGTTCGAAACCGGCGGTGCCGGTGAAGCCGCCTGCGTCCACGGTTCCGGACGCGAAGCGGCGGTAGACGCCGGCCAGGAAATCGGTCAGGGCGTCGTCCCGGAAGACCTGCCGACCGGGGCCCGGCACACCGTCGGCGAGCGGGACTTTGGCCGACGCAGGCGTGCCGCCCGTGACCGGGGCCCCCGACGACGCGGGGACCGTGCCCGTGGCAGGGCCGACCGCCCGCGCGGGCCCCGCGTCCGCGACCGGCCTTCCCGGCCATGCGGGCATGCCGTCCCCGCCCGAGGCCCCCGGCCACGCGGGGACCCCGCCCGCGGCCAACGCCCCCGTCCGTCCGGTCACGCCCACCGCGCAGGTCCCGGGTGCGCCAGAGGACGCGGGCGCACCGCCACTGGGCACCGGCGCGCCACCCCCGTAGGCCGTCACGACCAGCTGGGCATGGTCGTCGTCCTCGCTGAGGGGGAAGTGGGCCGTGACGGTGCCGGCGTCGAACTCGCAGCGGACGCTGCGCTGCCGTACGGGTGCGCCGAGGTCGGAGCGCAGGAGCGTGAACACCCCGGAGTGGTGCTCCAGTTCCAGGTGCGCACCGCCCAGGCCGGGCAGCCGCCGGTCCTCGCAGAGCAGGTCCCAGCAGTGCGCGGCCCGTAGCTCGGCCGGGCCGGCCAGGTCGAGGGCGAGCGCCAGGGAGTGGGGGATCTCCACGTCGAGGGCGGTGCTGTGGCTGTCGGTGGCCAGGGATCGCGAGAAACGCGGTTTGTGCTGGTCGACGGTGATCCGGCGGAGCCGGCCGAGCCGGCCGTCGTGGATCAGGCGGCGCAGCCGGGCCGTGAGCCGGGAGGCGGTCCAGTGGGAGACGGGCACCAGGTCGAGGCCCTCCTCGTCGCGGAGCCGGACGAGCGCGTCGAGTTCGGCGCGGGACGCGGCCAGGGGCTTCTCCACGATCATCCGGCGCACGCCGTGCCCGGCGAGTGCGGCGACCACGGCGTGCCGCACGCCGGGCGGTGTACACACGTGGGCCACGGCGGTGGCGGGCTCCACGTGCGCGACGGCCTCCTCCAGGGTGGCGACGACGGTCACCTCGCCCGCGACGCAGGCCGGCCGGAGAGCGGCGGCGCGTGGGTCGCAGCCCACCGCGGGCAGGGCCACCGGCAGGTCACCGGTGCCACCGCTGCCTCCGCTGCGCCGGGCCAGCCGGGTGAGCGTCCTCAGATGCAGTCCGGATCCGGAACGGCCGAGCCCGACCACGAGGGGCTGCAGCACAGGGCCTCCTAGTCCGTGCGCCAACTTCCTTGCGACGCAGGACTATTGCCGTGCCCGGAGGAAATGGTCAAGAGATCCGGAATGCCATTACCCATAAAGTGTGAACATGATCCTTTCCGTACTCCGTGGCCCCTGAATGCGCTTAGCGTTGTGATTCGGAACAGTTCGACGGGGCGGGTGACAAATGACGTCCGGCACAGATTTTTCGGCACGGTCCGGGGGTGGATTAGCGGACACGGAAGAAGCGCCGCACGCGATTCCCTTCTTCTCCCAGGCCAAAACCTTCGAACAGCTGTGGCCTTCTCTTGAAAAGACCCTGGAGGAGGTTTTCGACAGCGGCAAGTTCTCCCACGGAAAACAGGTCGGGCAACTGGAAGAAGCGCTCGCGGACTACACCGGCGCCCGGCATGTGATCGGCGTGAACAGCGGCACCGACGCGCTCGTCCTGCTGCTGCGCGCCTGCGGGCTGCGGCCCGGCGACGGCGTGCTGGTGCCGGCGTACTCCTTCTTCGCCACCGCTTCCGCCGTCGTCCTCGCGGGCGGGCGGCCGGAGTTCGTCGACATCGACCCGGCGACGTACGCCATGGACCCGGCGGCGCTGGAGGCGGCCGTCACCGAGCGGAGCCGGTTCGTGATGCCGGTGCACCTGTTCCACACCATGGCCGACATGGCGGCCGTCACCGAGGTCGCGCGGCGGCACGGGCTGACCGTCGTCGAGGACAGCGCCGAGGCGATCGGGATGCGCCGGGGCGGTGTGCACGCGGGTCTGCACGGCGCCGGAGGGGTGCTGTCCTTCTTCCCCTCCAAGACGCTGGGCGCCCTCGGGGACGCGGGAGCCGTGCTCACCGACGACCCCGAGGTGGCGCGCACCGTCGACGCCCTGCGCCACCACGGCCGCGCCGGCCGCACGCTGAACGACTTCCGGGCCATCTCCACCGAGACCGTGTGGCCGGGCGTGAACAGCAAGATGGACGACATCCAGGCTGCCGTGCTGCTCGCCAAACTGCCGCTCCTGGAGGGGCACATCGCGCGCCGCGCCGAGCTGGCCGCCGCCTACACCGCCCGCCTTCGGGACGTACCCGGTGTCCTCCGCCTGCCGCAGGCCCGCGCGGAGGACCCCGACGACCGCGACGTGTACTACGTCTATCTGATCGAGACGGAGGACCGCGACGCCCTCGTCGCGCATCTCGGCCGGCACGGCATCGGCACCGAGGTCTACTACCCGCTGCCGCTGCCCCACCAGCCCGCCTTCGCCCATCTCGGCCACCGGCCGGGCGACTTCCCGCACGCCGAGGCGGCGGCTCGGCACGCCGTGGCCCTGCCGTTCCACCCCGATCTCAGTCCCGGCGACGTGGACCGCATGTGCGACGCCCTCCGCTGCTTCCTCGCCGGATCGAGGACGACCGCATGACCGTATCGCCCCCTGCCGCCGTCCCCTTCTTCCCGCCCGACCTCTTCGAAGCCGACCGCGCCGCACTCATCCGTCTCGTCCGGGAGATCGGCCTGGACCCGGAGCAGCGTTTCATCCTGGGCCGGCGCACCGCCGCCCTCGAGGAACTGCTGCGCGACGACCTCGGGGCCGCCGACGTGGTCGCCTGCTCCAGCGGCACCTCGGCGCTCTCCCTGGTGCTGCGGGCCCTCGACATCGGCCCCGGCGACGAGGTGATCGTGCCCGCCTTCGGCTGCGCACCGCTCGCCGCGTCGGTGGCCGGCACCGGCGCCGTCCCGGTCTTCGCCGACATCCGCCCGGACACCCTGACCATGGACCCGGACCACGCCGAACACCTCGTGACCGCGCGGACCAGGGTCGTCATGCCGGCCCACATGTTCTCGGTGATGGCCGACATGCCCCGGTTCACCGAGCTGGCCCGCCGGCACGGCCTGCGCCTGCTGGAGGACTCGGCGGTCGCCCAGGGCGGCGTGCTGCGCGGTGTCCCGGCCGGGCTGTGGGGCGAAGCGGGCGTCTACTCCTTCGTGCAGGTCAAGACCTGCGGCATGCCCGGCGAGGGCGGTGTGGTCGTCACCCGCGACGCCGCGCTGGGTGAGACGGTGCGGATGCTGCGCAACCACGGCCAGCCCGCCGGGCGGCGCTTCCTGCACCGGGCCATCGGGCTCAACAGCCGCTTCGACGAGATCCAGGCCGCCTTCCAGCTGCACCGCTACGCCGGCTTCCCGGCGCGGCTGGCGCGGCGGGCCGAGATCGCCGCCTACTACACCGAGCGCTTCACACCGCTGGCCGACCGCGGTGTCGTACCGCCGCCGCCCGACGAGGACGGCCGGTGCTTCTACGTCTACACCGTGCTCGCCGCCGACCGCGACGCGCTCGGCGCGTACCTGGCCGAGCGGGGCGTTGCCACGCACGTCTACTATCCGCGTCCACTGCCCGCGCACGCCGCCTTCGCGCCCTACGCGCCGCCCGGTGCCCGCTGGCCGCGGGCGGAGCAGGCCGCGCGCCGCCATCTGTCGCTCCCCGTACACCACCTGCTCACCGACGCCCAGGTCGAGCAGGTCGCCGACCTCGTGTGCGCCTTCGCCCACGAGCACCACTGACCCACGGTCACGGCGCGGACCGCCCCCAACGCGCGGACGGCACGCGGCGCTTGTGTCCAAGGGCGTCCTCCGACACGCACCGACGGAACCCCGACGCACAGAAACGGAAAGAGGTCAACCATGACGGACAGCATCGCGGCCGGGCGTCCGGCGTCCGCCGCGCGCTCCGGCAGCCGGCTGCGCGTCTACGCGCGGCTCGGCAAGCTGGACGTGTACGACTACTACCTCGGCATCTTCCTCGCCCTGTCCGCGTCCCTGTTCCCGGTCGGCGACTTCACCGCCCGGCAGGCGATGGTGCTGGCGGTGTTCCTGGCCGGGCAGATCGCGGTCCTGATGGCGATGGTCGCCCTGGACGACGTCACCGGCTTCCGGGACGGCAGCGACCTCGCCAACTACGGCCCCGACAACCCGCTGCGCAGCAAGGCGCGCAAACCCCTCGTCGCCGGAACGCTGACGGTGTCTCAGGCACTGCGGTTCGCCTGGACGTCGGCGGCGGCCGGCGCGGTGCTGTGGGCGGGCGCCGCGGCGCTGGCACCGCACCGCCCGCTGTGGGCGCTGGTCGCGGCGGGGACGCTGTTCGCCGTGTCGCTGCAGTACTCGTACGGCCTGAAGATCAGCTACCACGGTTTCCAGGAGGCGTTCCTCGTCGCGCTCGGCGCCGTGCTGGTGGTCGTGCCGTACGGCCTGGTGACGGGGAGCTGGTCGGGGTTCCTGATGGTGCAGGCGGTGCTCTTCGGGTTCGGGCCGCTGATGTTCGGGGTGTACTCCAACACCAACGACGTCGCCGGTGACCGGGCCGTGGGCCGTCCCACCGTGGCCGCCCTGGTGTCGGAGCGGGGCAACGCCGTGTTCATCGGGGCGCTTTCGGTCACCGAGTTCCTGATCGGCGCCCTCGCCTCGGCCACCGGGGTGGCCCCGTGGTGGTTCGTGCTGCTGATGCTGCCGGCGACCGCGCTGCGCGCCCGCCAGTACCTGACCGGGTTCGTCCGCGGGGACGTCATGACGGCCCGCCGGACCGGCTTCGCGGTGCACCGGCTGAGCGTGGTGCTGATGACCGTGGCCGACGTCCTGGTGGGAACGGGGGCCGCGGGATGAGGGCCGGCCTCGACGTCGCGGTGGTCGGCGCCGGCATCGCCGGGCTGACCGCCGCCCACGAACTGCGCCGCGCCGGACTCACCGTGCGGGTGTACGAGCAACTGCCCGAGGTGGGCGGCCGGATGCGCAGTGTCCGCCACGAGGGCTGGACCGTGGACACCGGCGCCGAGCAGATCGCCCCGCGGGGTTACCGCGCCACCTGGGAACTGCTGCGCCGGCTGGGCGCCGGACCGGCGGACGTGCCCCGGGTCGGCGGAGTGCCGGCCGTGTGGCGCGGCGGACGGGCCCGCCTCGGCGTCGGCGAGCCCTCGGCCGTGCTGACCGGTGCCGGCCTGTCCGCCCGCGCCCGGCTGGACCTGGCCGCCTTCTCGGCCTGGACCGGACGCCACCGGACCCGGTTCGACGGCGACCGCCCCGAGGCCAGCCCGCTCGGTGCCGCGACCGTGCGGGAGGCGGCCGCCCGCTACCACCCCGACCTGCACGACTACCTCCTCCAGCCGGTCGCGGGCTGCTTCTTCGGCTGGGACACCGCACGCTCCGCCGCCGCGCCGCTGGTGAGCCTGCTGCTGGAGGCGGGCGCCCCGTCCGGCTGGCGCACCTACCGCGACGGCATGGACTTCCTGGCCCGGCGGCTCGCCGAGGGCATCGATGTGGAGGCCGGGTGCGCCGTACGGGAGGTCACCGACGCGGGCGACCACGCCGTACTGCGGCTCGACGACGGCGAGGTCCGGGCGCGGGCCGCCGTGCTGGCCGTACCGGCGCCGGTCGCCGCGGCGCTCCGCCCGGACGCCCCCGCCGACGAGCGGCCCTTCCTCGCGGCCTGCACTTTCACCCCGATGCTGAAGGTCAGCTACCTGCTGGAGCGCCCGCTGGCCCCGCCGGCCCGTCGCCCGCTGCACATCCTGCTCACCCCGGCTGTCGAGGAGGACGTGCTCTCCGGGGTCGTCGTGGACCACGCCAAGGATCCCGGCCGGGCCCCGGCCGGCCGCGGGCTGATCACCCTGGTGGCCGGTCCGCGCCGGGTCCGCGACCTGCTGGACGCCTCGGCCGACGACGCCGCCGACGTGCTCGTCCGCGCGGCGGAACGGTACGTGCCGGGCATCACCGGCGCCCGCCGCCACCACCTCGTGCACGCCTTCCGCCACGGCCTGCCGGAGGCCACCCCGCAAGCCCTGAGGGAGCGCCCCGGCTTCCTGGCCCGCCCGGCACGGGCCGTGGAGTACGCGGGGGACTGGGTGATGCTGCGCCCCGCGTCCGAGGGCGCCGTGCGCGCGGGTGCCCTGGCCGCCTCGCGGGTGCTGAGCAGGCTGGGGCGGCACCGGCCGGCCGTGGAGCGAGCGGAGGAGAGCCGTGCGACCGCATGACATGGGGACCCTGTTCGACGAGGCGGCGGCGGGCGGTGCCCGGACCGTGTTCCACCTGGACCGGCCCTTCGACATCGCCCCGGACGCCGGCACCCGGTGGACCGTCGACTCGCTCGCCGTGCTCGTCCGGGCCACCGCCGCCCGGCTCGCCGCCGCCGGGGTCCGGCCCGGGGACCGCGTGGCCGTGGTGAAGGACAACCACTGGGACTACGACCTGCTGGCCTGCGCCGCCGTCCGGATCGGCGCCGTACCCGCCCAGCTGTCCGCCCGGCTCGACACCGCGGACCTCACCACCCTGCTGGACCGGCTGCGGCCGGCCGCGCTGGTCACCACCTCCGCGGTGCTGGCCCGCTGCCGCGAGGCCGCGGCCGGCCCGCCGGCGCCGGTCTGCGTCACCGTCGACACCGCCGTGCCCGGCGCCGCCCACCTCCCCGCGCTGGACGCCTCCGGCCCGAGCGGACCGGTACGCCGCCACGCCGACGAACCCCTGGTCATCCACCACACCTCCGGGACGACCGGCGTCCCCAAACTGGTCGTGCACTCCACCCGGACCCTCGTGCACAAACTGGCCCGCTTCGAGGCCGTGCGCTACCCGGGCATCGGCATCCGCCGCGACGACGTGCTGTGCACGGCCAGCGCCTACGGCCACGGGCGCACCTTCTGCTGGACGGCGGTGGTGCTCTCGCTCGCGCCCGCCGGGATCCTGGTCCTCACCGGCGACGACCCGGACACCGCCGACCCGCTGCTGCGGGCGCACCGGCCCACCGTGGTCGAGGCCCTGCCCGCGACCTACACCCGGCTGCGCCCGCTCACCGCGCGGCTGGACAACCCCTTCCGGCGCGTCCGGCTGTACATCAGCACCTACGACGCCGTGCACCCGCCCGTCCTTCGCGCCTACCTGAGCGCCAGCCGCCGCGACCGCCCGCTGTGGATGCAGGGCTGGGGCCAGACCGAGACCGGGCCGCTGACGTTCCGCTTCCACACCCGGCGCTCCGCGCTCGCCCCGGACGCCGCGTCCACCACCCGCCGGCTCGGCCGTCCCGTCCCGGGCCGGACCCGGCTGCGCGTCGTGGACCCGGACACCCTGCACCCGGTGCCGCGCGGCCGCCCCGGCCTGCTCCTGGTGCGCACCGCGGCCCTCGCCCAGGGATACGTCGGCGAACCGGACCGCTGGGACGCCAAGCACGTCGGTGGCTGGTGGGCCACCGGCGACGTGGGGGTGCTGCACCGCGACGGCAGCGTCAGCGTCCTGGACCGGGAGGCCGACCGCCTGCCCGGCATGAGCTGCCTGCACACCGAGGACATGCTGGAGCACCGGCTGCCGCAGGCCCTGGAGTGCGTGATCCTCCGCGACCCGGACGGCGCCCCGCTGCCGGTCGTCGTCACCGCCGACGGCCGGCTGGACCCGGACGCCTGGAAACACGCCGCCCAACGGCTGCCGGCGCTGCCCCCGCCCACCGTCCTCGCCTGGGACGACGTCCCGCGCACCGGCACCGGCAAGGTCCGCCGCACGGCCCTCGCCCGCCGGCTCACCGGCGCCGCGGCCACCGGCACGGGACGCTGGACCTGACGGTGCGTCAGACGCCCTGTCCGTGAGAGGAAGAGGAGTCCTTTCGTGTCCCAGCCGTTCCCCCCGCAGGAAACCGTGCCCCAGCCACCCCCCGCCCCCGACGGGACCCGCGCGGTCTTCGGCAACGGCACCGCGCACAGCCGCGACCAGCACCGCTGCCTGGCCGCCTCGTACGACCCGGTGACCCTGCCCCGGCTGGCCGCCGCCGGTGTGGGACCCGGCTGGCGGTGCCTGGAGATCGGCGCCGGCGGAGGCAGCATCGCGCGCTGGCTGGCGCAGCGGGTCCTCCCGGGCGGCTCGGTCCTCGCCACCGACCGCGACCCCCGCGACCTGGTGCCGGGACCGGGCCTGGAAGTCGCCGCGCTGGACGTGGCCCGCGACCCGCTCCCGGAAGCGGCGTACGACCTGGTGGTGGCCCGACTGGTGCTCCAGCACGTGCCCACCCGGGACGCCGTGCTGCGCACGCTGGTGCGCTCGCTCAAACCCGGCGGCCTGCTGCAGATCGACGAGATCGACGCCTCCTACGAACCCCCGCTGCTCGCCCCGGACCCGCTGTCCGAGGCCCTGTACGTCCGGTTCCTCCACGCGAAGACGGCCGCCCTGCGTGCCGCGGGCGGCGACCCGCACTGGGGACGGCGGGCGCCGGCCGCGATGCGCGCGGCGGGGCTGACCGACCTGGACGTGCGGATGCACATCGGCGTACGGCACGCGCAGGACCCCGGGCTGGCGCTCCAGCTGAACCACACCCGCAACCTGCGGGACCGGCTCAAGGAACAGGGCATGACCGACGACGAACTCGACCGGGTGGCACGGCTGATGCGGGACCCGTCCTTCCGGGCCGCTTCCAGCGTCTTCTACTCGGTGCAGGGCCGCCGCCCGGCGCGGGAGCGGCCGTGACGCCGCGGCTCGGCACCGAGACCCGGCCGGACACCGCCACCGCGGTCGCGGAACGGCTGCTGCGGCACACCGCCCAGGCCCTGCCGGACGGTGCCGGACCGGAACCGGAGCGGCCCGTCCTCGACTGGGCCGGTCCCGTCACGGCGGACCTGCCGGACGAGCGGGCCGTGCAGGCCGCCTGCGGCGTGATGCACGTCCACGGCCGGGCCATCGGCGCCCCGGTCCCGCTGGCCGTGGACTACGCCTCGGTCGTCGCCGGAGCACTGGCCGCTCTCGGCACCACCGCGCTGCGCGTCGGCCGGGCCCGCGGCCTGGACCTGAGCGAGGTGCGGACCTCGGTGGCCCAGGGCGCGCTGCTGGCGGTCGGCCAGTACCTCGCCGCCGCGACGGCCGACGGCGGTTCCGGACCGCCCGAACCGGACCTGCCGCAACCGCCGTCGGCCCCCTCCGGAAGGGGCGCGGAGGGCTTGGCGACCCTGGTGGCGTGCGACGGCACCCGGGTGGAGATCGAGACCCTGGACCCCTTCGCCTGGCGGGAGTTCTGGGTACGGCTCGGGGCGCCCCCCGCGCTCGCGGGCCGCGGCTGGCTGCCCTTCCAGCAGCGGTTCGCCACCGCCGTCTGCCCGTTGCCCGACGCCCTCCGGCAGGCCGCGCGCCGGTGCACCCCGGAGCAGTTGCGCGCCGCCGCGGACCGGGCCGGCGTCAGCCTTCTCGTCGTAGACAATGACCCGGCCCCCGCCGTGCGCCCGGCTCCATGGGAACTGACCCCGGGCCCGACGCCGGCCCGGGCGCACCGCCTGCCCGCCCCGCGCACCACCACCCCGGACACCGTCCTGCCCCTGGCGGGACTGCGCGTGGTGGAGTCCACCCGCCGGGTGCAGGGGCCGCTCGCCGGGCATGTGCTGCGGATGCTGGGCGCCGACGTCGTACGGGTCGAGCCGCCCGGCGGTGACCCGATGCGCTGGCTCCCCCCGCTGGCGGGGGAGTGCTCGGCCCGCTTCCTGGCGCTCAACGCCCATAAGCCCGTCATCGAGGCAGATCTGACGACCACTCAGGGCCGCGACACCGTCCGCGCCCTGGCCGCCGACGCCGACGTGTTCCTGCACAACTGGGCGCCAGGAAAGGCCTCCCGCTTCGGCCTGGCCGCAGCCGACCTGCTCGCCGGACGCCCGTCCCTGGTGTACGCGGAGGCGTCCGGCTTCGGCGACGCCTGCGGCGCCCGGCCTCCCGTGGGCACCGACTACCTCGCCCAGGTGCACAGCGGCCTCGCTGCCGCGGTGCGGCCCGCCGACGAACCCCCGGCGCCCTCCCTGATGACCCTCACCGACGTGCTCGGCGGACTGCTGTGCGCCCAGGGCGTGGTGGCGGCGCTCGCGCTCCGCGAGGCGACCGGCCGGGGGAGCCATGTCCGGTCCTCCCTGCTCTCCGCGGGCGTCCTGGTGCCCCGCCCCGCGCACCGGGTCCACTGGACGCCGCTGAACCGGCCGCTGCGCACCGCCGACGGCCACCTGTACCTCGGCCCCGGCGCCCGGCGGGACCCGGAGTCGGTGTGCCGCCTGCTGGACGGCGCCGACCCCGCGTTCCCGGCGGACGCGGCGGCCCGCCTCGCCCGCCGTACGACCGGCCAGTGGCTGGCGCGGCTGGCCGAGGCGGGCCTGACGGCGACACCCGTGCTGACCGACCTGACCGGCCTGGCGCACAATCCCGCCTTCCGGACCGCCGTCCTGCCGCCGGACCCGGCCACGGGCTACGCCCGTCCGGCGCCTCCTTGGGAGTTCGCTTGACCACCGCCTCGTCGGAGGAGTTCGCATGACCACCGCCCCGGCCGCCACGGAGGCCGGACGTGCCGTGCCGCCGGTGTGGACCTCGTGTGCCGGAATCCCCTTCCCCGACCTCGTGCCACGGGACCGGCGCCGCGCCTGGGTGAGGGCCGGCCTGTGCCCGGACACCGATCTGTACACCCTGTTCACCGCCCAGGTCCGGGCACACCCGCGCCGGGACGCGCTGGTGGACGACGCCGGGGTGCTGTCGTACGCGGACCTCGCCGCCGAAGTGCGCCGTGTCGCCGCCGCGTTCGACCGGGCGGGACTGGTGGCCGGGGACGTCGTCGCGGTGCGGCTGCCCAACGGACGCGACGCCGTGGCCGCCGAACTCGCCCTCTACGCGCTCGGCGCGGCGGCCCTCCCGCTGCCTCCGGGCGGCGACGACCGGGACCTGCGGGCCCTGCTCACCCGCTCCCGGGCCGCCGGCGTCGTCCTCACCGCACCGCAGGAGGCCGAGGCAGTCGCGAACCTGCCTCATCTGCGCACGGTGCTCGTCCCCGGCCCCGGTGACGACCGGACCCCGGGTCTGCACCCCCCACACCCCGGGCCCTTTCCCGCGCGACCGCGCCGGCCGGTCGATCCGTACGGCCCCGCACGCATCCTGGTGTCCTCGGGTTCGGAGGCCGAACCCAAGATGGTCGCCTACAGCCATCACGCCCTGGCCGGCGGCCGGGCCCGCTACGTCCGCGCCCTCCACCCGGACCCCTCGGTGCCGCCCCGCCACCTGGTCCTCGTACCGCTGGCCTCCTCCTTCGGCTCCCTCGGCACGCCGGTCACCCTCGCCGCCCTGGGCGGCACCCTGATCGTGCAGTCGGCGTTCGACGCGGCCGGCGCACCGCGGCTGATCGCCGATCACCGGCCCACCCACCTCTTCGCGGTGCCCACCATGCTCCGCCGCATCGCCGACCTGCCGCCCCGCCCCGGAGAGGACACCTCCTCGCTGCGCGCCGTCGTCTCCAGCGGCGCGGCGCTGCCCGAGGCCACGGCCGAGGCCTGCCGCCGGCGGTTCGCCCGGCCGGTGGTGACCGTCTACGGCTCCTCGGACGGCGTCAACTGCCACACCGCGGGCGAAAGCCGCCCACCGGAGGGCAGCACCGGCACCCCCGACCCCTCGGTCGCCCGCATCCGGATCACCGGGCCCGACGGCACCCCGCTGCCGACCGGGCAGGCGGGCCAGATCGAGGCCAGAGGCCCCATGACCCCGATGTGCTACGTCAACGCCCCTGAACTGGACGCCCGTTACCGCACCGCTGACGGCTGGGTGCGCACCGGCGACCTGGGCCTGCTGGACGAGCACGGACGGCTGCACGTGCTGGACCGGCTCAAGCGCATCGCGGTGCGCGGCGGTCTCAACATCAGTCTCGCCGAGGTAGAACGCGAACTCGGCACCCATCCCGCGGTGGCCGAGGCGGTCTGCGTCCCCGTACCCGACCCGGACCTGGGTGAACGCGTGTGCGCCTGCGTCCGCCCGGCCCCCGGCACCCCCGCACCCACCCTGTCCGCCCTCACCGCCCACCTGCTCACCCGCAGCCTGTCCCGGCGCAAACTCCCCGAACTGCTGCTCCTGGTCGACCAGATGCCGCTCGGCCCCACCGGCAAGATCTGCCATCGAACCCTCGCGGACCGGGCACGGCAGCACGCGGTGCGGGCACGGCCGGCGCGCACTGACGGGCAGGGCCCTGGACCGGACGGCGGCAGGTGATCGCGCGCTGACACACCGAGCGCGGTGGCATGAGGCCCGGGCCGGAGACGGGTGAAGGCGCCTGCGGTCAGGGCGCGGCGACGAGTGGGGGCTCGCCCCAGTCGGCAGTGAGGGTCTGCCGCAGCGCGTCGACGGCCGGGCGGCCGATGCGGTCGGCGAGGACCGACTCGATGACGGCTATGGTGGCCTGCGCCCGCTCGTGGACCCGCCGGCCCTCGGTCGTGGTGCGGATGAGGATCCTGCGTGCCGAGTCCGGGTCGGGGACCTGTTCGAGCAGGCCCATGCCGATCAGGGCGTGGACCACCTGATGGGCCGTCTGCCGGGTGACGCCGATACGGCGGGCGAGTTCCGACACGGTCGTTCCCTCCGGGTCGAGCAGCGCGAACACCGACGCCTGGGTGGAGGTGACCGGCTGCTCGCCCGCCGCTTCCATACTGGCGAAGAGGGCCTCTTCGAACCAGCGCCGGGATTCGGCGAACAGCTGGGGCAGATTGGCCGTGCGGTGGCTCATGGCTCCTTCAAGGGGGTCGGTGACAGGCGGGATTATCCCTGCCGTCGTACCCGGTGCCCCGTGCGGTGCCTTCAGCGGACGCACCGCACGGCGAAGTCGAGGCTCGCGGTGAAGCACCGTTCCACCTCGTCGTCCGGTATTCCCACCCAGAGGTGATCGCCGCCCTGCACGGGGACGAGTTCGGCGTGCGCACCGGCGCCGCGCAAGGCGGAGACGAGACGGCCGCCCTGGGCGTAAGGGACGATCACGTCGTGGGTGCCGTGCAGGACGAGGAAGGGCGGTGCGCCCGATGTCACGTGGCTGACGGGACTGGCGTCCCGGGCGCGGTCGGGAAGGTCGGTGAGCGCGCCGCCGATCAGCAGGGCCTCGAAGGTGCCGGGGTCGGTCGGGTCGTAGCCCCCGGCCGGCTGGTCCTCGGCTAGGTGGGTCAGGTCGGTCGGCGCGTACCAGGTGACGCAGCCGCGTGCCGGGACAGCGTCGGCCGTGAGGGCGAGGAGGGCCGCGAGATGCCCGCCGGCCGACTCGCCCCACAGGACGGTGCGGTCCGCGTCCAGAGCCAGTTCTGCGGACCTGGTGCGCAGCCAGGCCACCGCGGCCCGGAGGTCTCGCAGTTGGCCGGGGTGGGTGACCTCACCACTGAGCCGGTAGTCGGGGGAGGCGACGG
Source organism: Streptomyces sp. NPDC007189 (assembly GCF_040703635.1). Classification (NCBI taxonomy): domain Bacteria; kingdom Bacillati; phylum Actinomycetota; class Actinomycetes; order Kitasatosporales; family Streptomycetaceae; genus Streptomyces; species Streptomyces sp. NPDC007189. Next base: position 211,872 of record NZ_JBEYEY010000008.1, on the reverse strand, counting down.
CGAACCCCGCTCGGATCAGACGGGCGAAGGGGCCCGGCTGCCAGTGACGGAAGCGGGGGCCGAGATCGTCGCGCAGTCCCGTGCGCCAGGCGCCCCCGTGCACGAAGACGATCACCGGCACAGGGCCCGGCGCCTGTGCGGGCAGCCAGAGATCCATCTCCAGGGGGCGGCTGCCCTCGCGCACGGCGTAGACGACACCGCGCAGATGCCGTACTCCCGGCGTGGCGCGGGGCAGGGGCAGAGCGGCCGGGTCGGGCGGGGCGAGCAACTCCGCCGGGAAGGCTTCCGGCAGGGACATGGGAGACTCCGGTACGAGGTCAGCGGGTGAGGCGGGGGAACAGGGCGCGCGCGTTGGCGGTGGTGAGCGACCGCCATGTCGTGCCCTCGACGGGCGCGGGAGCATCGGTGAAGGCCGCGGCGTGCGCCTCGGCGGCGGGGGCCGGCGTCCAGCAGTAGTCACTGCCGTAGAGCAGGCGCTCGGGATCGGCGAGGCCCAGCAGGGCGGGAACCTGGCGGGGGAAGGCCGGCCCGGCCAAGTCGTAATAGAGGCACCGTAGTTGGGCGACGGCGTCTGGGACGTCCTGCTCGGCCGGTGTGAACAGCTTGAGGAACCCGTTGATCCGGTCGGCCAGTACGGGCAGCGCACCGCCGCAGTGGGGCACGACGACCTTCAGTTCCGGGTGGCGTTCCAGCGTCTTGGCGAACAGCAGGTCGGTCACCGTGCGCGCGGTGTCGAAGATGAACTCCACCATGGGGCGCGGGCGGCCCAGGGCCGTCTGCTGCCAGCACACCGGTGAGGTGGGGTGCAGCAGGACGACGGCCTTGCGCCGCGCCAGCTCCGCGAAGACCGGCTGGAGGCGCTCATCGCCGAGGTACACGCCGTCGGTGTTCGTCTCCAGTACGACACCGTCCGCGCCGAGCACGTCGAAGGCGTACGCGATCTCCGTGAGGGCTCGGTCGACGTCCGGCAGCGGCAGTGAGGCGAACAGCCCGAAGCGGCCCGGGTGCGCGCGCACGATGCCGGCACCGTCCTCGTTGACCTCTCGGGCCAGGCGCCGGGCGGCTTCGGCGTCGCCGAAGAAGACTCCCGGCGACGACACCGACAGCAGGGCCGTGTCGATGCCGCTGCGGTCCATCATCTCCAGGTGGGCCTCGGCGGACCAGGCCGGCCAGGCAGGCATGCCGTCGGGCTTGTCGTGGCCGGCGGCCCGGGCCTGGCGGATGTAGGAGTCGGTGACGAAGTGGGCGTGGACGTCGATGAGCCCGGCGTCGTCAGAGGGTGCGGTCATGGTCGTACTCCTCGTGCGGTGGGAGGGGACGGCGGCCTGCTGCGGAAGGTGCGGACCGTGACGGCCTGGCGCGGCCGCCCGCGCGAGAGCGGATCGCCGAGGCGGCGCGCTCGCCGAGGACGATGCCGAACAGTCCGGTCAGCCCCAGCAGGGGAGGAGCCGGTGAGCGGATGTCCAGGGCCCAGTAGACGGCGCCCATCAGCAGGCCCGCGGCGAAGGACAGCGCGGCGGCGCGCAGGAAGGCGAGAGTCCTGGCCGGGCGGTCGTTCACAGCACCGCCGGGAGCATCTGGCCCAGCACCATGCCGAGCAGTCCGAACAGGGCGATCGGCGGCGGCGCCGGCGACTTCACCCGCACCGCCACGTACAGCACGCCCACCAGCACGCCGGCCAGCAGTGCCTTGAGGTAGGCCATGGGCGGTCAGCCTTCGGTGCGCCACTTGTGGTCGGCGAGGAAACGCACGTCGTACTCGGCGGGCACGGTGGCGAACTTCCCCGGTGCGGGCACGAACGGCTGTACGGGCAGGGTGAGTTCGTCGGTCGGCGTGCCCAGGTTCTCGAAGAACCGCTCGAACGTGCCGCCCGGCCCTGCGGCCACTCCGACGATCTGGGTGTGGTGCCGTTCCATCCGGTAGGCGTGGGGGCAGTTCTTCGGCACGAAGCCGAAGTCGCCGGGGGTGAGCAGCTTCTCGTACTGCTCGCCCTGCAGGTCCTCCACGAAGAGGCGTACCGCGCCTTGGGTGACGTAGAAGACCTCGTAGGTGTCGGGGTGGGAGTGCGCCGGGATGATGTCGCCCTTGGGGCCCTCGCAGGTGAAGAAGTTGAAGGTGTTCTCCGTCTGCTCGCCGCCGGCGTAGATCGTGAAGAGGTCACCGAAAAGGTGGGCCCGGTCGCCCTGGCCCTTCTCGACGAAGTACGGCTTGCCCGGCTCCGGCGGGATGTGCGAGCGGGTGCGGTACTGGGTGGCGTACTCGATGGTCATGCGGAGCCTCCGACTTCCTCGACAGTTATGTCAGGCTACCTGACATTGAAGGAGTGGCGCGAGACCGCGCCGGGCGTGATGCGTGGCGCTTCGGGAGCGCTACCGCTTCGACATGGTCTTCGCCCAGCCCTGGTCGACCGTGTTCCTCGCCTTCTCCAGCTGTGCGTCCGTCGGGAACTGCGGCGTTCCCTCGACGGTCGGCAGTCGTGCGGCCGCGGCCGTGTCGAGGGTGCCGTTCTGCCGCATGACCTCCATGAGCACCGGACGGGCGTAGCCGCGCAGCCGGAGGTTCTGGCCCTCCGGGCTGAAGAGGTACTCCAGCCACAGGCGGGCGGCCGCCGGGTGCGGGGCGTACTTGTTGACGGCCAAGGCGAAGTACTGGGCGAAGCTGCCGTCGAAGGGGATCGCGACCTGCCAGTCGACGCCCTTGCGGCCGAGCTGGTCGGCGTAGTGGAGGTTGATGTAGTCCCAGTTGATGCTGATGGGGGTACGGCCGTCCACGACCGACGTCGTGCTGGAGCTGAGGGGGTTGAAGTTGCCGATCTTCTTGAGCTCGGCGAAGAAGTCGAGGCCGGGCTGGATGTTGTCGAACGACCCGTTGTTGGCCAGCGCGGCGGCGTACACGCTGTCGAAGGCGGTGGCCGACCGGCGCGGGTCGCCTTCGAGCGCGACCTTGCCCCTGTAAGCGGGCTTCAGCAGATCGGCGAAGGTCTGCGGACAGGTCTTCACCCGGTTGGCGTCACAGCCGATGGAGATGTAGCCGCCGTAGTTGTTGGACCAGCGGGCCTCGGAGTCCTTCTGGCTCTCGGGGATCGAGTCGTAGTCGGCGACCTTGTACGGCGCGAGCAGGTTCTGCTGCGCCGCGCTCCGCGCGAACGTGTCGCCCACGTCGACGACGTCGGGGGCTGTCGGCTTGTTCCCGCTCTTCCTCAGCGCGTCGATCTCGTCCTCGCTGTGGCCCTGCGGATCCTCGACGGTGACCTTGATCCCGTACTTCTTCTCGAAGCCCTGGATCAGGCCGCCGTAGTTCGCCCAGTCGTGTGGCAGCGCGATCGCTGTGAGCCTGCCCTCGTGTCTCGCCGCGGCGGTCAGTGCGCGCATGCCGCCGGCGTTCGCTGCGGAGGTGGCCGTCGACGGCTTCTGGGGCTTGGCGGGCGGTGCGTGCTCGCAGGCGCTCAGGCCCAGCGCCACGAGAGCGGAGCAGGCGAGAGCGATCCCTGCTCGGGCACGGGATGTGGTCACGACTGCTCCCGGGGAGGGGCACGCGGCCGGCCCGAAGCGGCGGGCCCTGCGTCGTGCCTCCTGGCGTCCGTGGGTCTCCTGCGTCGACCAAGTGGTCATCGACGCCAGAGTACCCGGCAGCCTCGATGGCGGATGCCAGCCCGGGGGGCCTGCGATCAGCGTGTTTGCTGGGCGGAATACTCCCTGGCCATCCCTCCACGGCCGTGTCCTTCTCACAGCGCCGTGTCGTCCCACTGGTCGAGCAGGACGTCGCCGAGTCCCTCCGCTTCCGGCGTGGCGACGTCGCGGAGGGACTGTTCGGCCCAGATGACCTTGCCGATGGGGGTGTAGCGGGTGCCCCAGCGTTGGGCGAACTGGGCGACCAGGAAGAGGCCGCGGCCGCCCTCGTCGGTGGCCTTCGCCCGGCGCAGCCGCGGCGAGGTGCTGCTGCCGTCGCAGACCTCGAAGATCAGGGTGCCCGCGGCGGGGCCGTCGGACGACGCCGTGCGCAGCAGCCGGACGGTGATGGGCTCGGTGGCGTAGCGGATCGCGTTGGTGATCAGTTCGCTGAGGATGAGTTCGGCGGTGAAGACGACGTGCTCCAGGCCCCACTCGGTCAGCCGGCGGGCGCAGGCGCTGCGTACCGGGGCCACCGCCGCCGGGTCGCGGGGCACGTCCCACTCGGCCATCTGCGCCGTTCCGAGGCGGCAGGTGCGGGCCACCAGGAGCGCGATGTCATCCCTGGGCCGGTCGGACAGCATGGCCTCCATCACCGCCGCGCAGGTGGCCTCCGGGGTGCGCTCGGGCCCTGACAGAGCCTCGCGCAGGGACTCCAGGCCGGCGTCCAGGTCGCGGCTGCGGTCCTCGATCAGGCCGTCGGTGAACAGCACCAGCCGGGAACCCTCGGGCACGCTGAGTTCGGCGGTCTCGACCGGAAGGCCGGCACCGAGTCCCAGCGGCGGGGAGACGGGCAGCTGGGGGAAGTCGACGGTTCCGTCGGGCCGGACGATCGCCGGTCCAGGATGGCCGGCGGTGGCGAGGGCCAGCTGCCCGGAGGTGGGGTCGTAGACGGCGTACTGGCAGGTCGCCCCGGTGATCGTGCCCTGTCCGTCCTCCGCGGGAGCGATCTCCTCGGTGTCGATCTGGGCCACCAGCTCGTCCAGCCGAGCCAGCAGCTCCTCCACCGGCAGGTCCAGACTGGAGAAGTTGTGTACGGCGGTGCGCAGCCGGCCCATGGTCGCCGCGGCATGCAGACCGTGGCCGACGACATCGCCCACGACCAGCGCCACCCTGGTGCCGGACAGCGGGATGACGTCGAACCAGTCCCCGCCCACCCCGGACCGGGCCGGCAGATAGCGGTAGGCCACGTCGAGGGCGGACTGCTCGGGCAGCGCGCGGGGCAGCAGGCTGTGCTGCAGGGTGGCGGCCATGGCGTGCTCACGGGTGTACCGGCGGGCGTTGTCGATGCACAGTGCCGCCCGCGCGGTCAGCTCCTCGGCGAAGGACACGTCGTCGTCCTCGAACGGCGGGGAGCCGTCGGCGCGCCAGAAGTCCACGACGCCCAGCACCACGCCGCGGGCCCGCAGGGGGACCACGAGCAGCGAGTGGATGCCCCGGTCGAGGATCCGCCGGGCGCGTTCGGGGTGCTGGGCCAGCCAGCCCTCGCAGACGCTCAGGTCACCGGCCCGGACCGGTCGGCCTTCGGTCATCGCCGTGGTGACAGGGTGTTCCGGGACGAACCGGATCCGTTCGCCGACCGAGTACAGGGGCCGGCCCGCGTCCAGGCCGGAGGCGGCGATGCGGCGCAGCTCGGTGATCGGGACGGTGGCAGCGGAGGCCTCCTCGCCGCGCAGGACCTGGTCCAGCAGCTCGACGGTGACGATGTCGGCGAACCGGGGGACCGCCACCTCGGTCAGTTCCTCGGCCGTCCGCTTCACATCGAGCGTGGTGCCGATCCGCAGCCCGGCGTCGTAGAGCGACTTCAGCCGTTCGCGCGCCACCTCCGCGCGGCCGGTGAGCGCCTGGAGCTCGGTGGTGTCCCGCAGCGTCACCACGCTGCCGCCCGGTCCGTGAGGCGCGGTGAGCCGCTTGTTGAGCGCGAGCAGCCGGTCGCCCGCCCGGTACACCTGGTCGGTGGCGGGACGGTCGGAGGCCAGGATCGCGGCGAGGTTCTCCGCCAGCCCCAGATCGGTGACGCGCCGCCCCTCCACCTCTGCCGGGAGGCCCAGCAGCCGCCGCGCCTCGTCGTTGGCCAGCAGCAGCCGGCCGTCACCGCCGACGATCAGCACTCCTTCCCGCACGGCGTGCAGAACCGCGTCGTGGTGCTCGTACATCCGGGTCATCTCCACCGGCCCCAGGCCATGGGTCTGCCGCCGCAGCCGGCGGCTCACCACGGCCGACCCGCCCGCCGCGACGGCAAGGGCCGTGGCGGCGCCTCCGAAGAGGACGGGCAACTGCCGGTTCACCCTGTGCTGCACCTTCTCGACCGTGACGGGGACGGAGACGATGCCGATGACCGAGCCGTCAGGATCCTTGACGGGGACCGCCGAGACCACGGACAGCCCCAGGGTGCCCTGGAAGGTGCTCGTGAACGGCTTGCCGCTCGCCGCCTGTGCGTAAGGCCCGATGACCCGTTTGCCGACCTGGTGGGGGTCGCTGTGGGTGAGGGTGATCCCGTTCAGTCCGTACACGATGATGGCGTCGACGCCCGCGGCCTTCCGGGCCGCCTGGGCATGCGGCTGCAGCACCTCGGTCGGGTGCGCGCTGTGCAGTGCCGCCACGATTCCCGGCGAGTGGGCGAAGGTCTGCGCAGTGGCGAGTGTCCGGGTCCGGGCGTCCGCCATGATGTCCCGCTGAGCCTGTACCACCAGGACCGACAGGGCGGCGCCGACGAGCAGGGCCACGACCGCCAGCTGCAGGAGAAAGACCTGGCCGGCGAGGCTGCGCACGCTCAGCAGCGACCGCCACGCCTCACCCCGCCGCCGATCCGGCCCGACAGCGCGCCCGGACGCACCAGGCGCATCGCGCCCGGATTGACCCGAAACTACACCCATACACCCTTTCTATCGTCTCTTGGCGGCCGACTACGAGGCGACAGCCACCGGCCGGTCCGCCCGGAGTGAGACGAGCGGCTCGGTTCGAGGACCGTGATGCGTGCGCGAACGGAGGGACGGTAGAAGCGCTGCTGCTCAGCCGGTCCGGGATGCGGTCCGGGTCTCTCTCTTAAAGCGCAGGTGGTCCGTCCCAGCGGCGAGTGATGCTGGTTCACGCACCGAGCCGGGCCGCCGCGTCAGCGCGTCTCCGTGTGAGGTTGTCAGGGCGCCGGCGCGGCAAGGTAATCGCCGTGCTCCAGGTCGTCGAGCAGCGTCGGGTGGGTGGGAGACCAGCCGAGCAGCTCCTGGGTGTGAGCGCTGGAGACGGGCCCGTCGAAGCCGTAGGCGGCGGCCATGAACGGGCTCACGAAGTGCGTGGCGGCCTCGGCGGGGGTCAGCGAGACGGTGGGCAGATCCAGGCCCCGGGCGATCGTCTCTGCGATGCTCTTGAGGGTGACCCCGCTCTCGGCTGCTCCGTGCAGCACGCTGCCTGCAGGGGCCTTCTCCAGTGCGAGGCGGAACAGGACCGCCGCGTCGAGCCGGTGGACGGCAGGCCACCGGTTGCTGCCGTCGCCGACGTAGGCCGAGACGCCGGTCTTCCGGGCGGTGGCGATGAGCATGGGGATGAAACCGTGGTCTTCGGGGCCGTGGACGGTCGGAGCGAGGCGGACCACGCTCGCGCGCACCGCACTGGCGGCGAAGCCCAGGCACGCTCGCTCTCCGGCGATGCGGAAGGCGGCGAGCCCGGCCGTGTCGGGCTCGTCCATCTCGGTGGTCTCCCGGCCGGCGGGCATCACCAGGGTGCCCGAGGTGATGACGAGCGGCTTGCCCGAGTGTGCCAACGGCCTGCCGAGCGTCTCGATCGCGTTCCGGTCGCGCCGCTTCATGTCGCCGAGGTCGGAGAAGTCGCCGCCGTAGGCCATGTGCAGGACGCCGTCGGCGGCTGCGGCACCGCGGCGCAGACTGTCGAGGTCGTCCAGGGAGCCGCGGTGTGGGGTGGCCCCCAGTGACTCCAGCCGGGCGGCGGCGGCATCCGAGCGCGCCAGACCGGTGACCGAGTGGCCGGCCGCGACGAGCTCGGCGACGACTGCCGGGCCGGTCTGGCCGGAACCACCGGTGACAAAGACATGCATGACGCCCCCCGTTTAAACGCCAGTGACTGGCACTACCTGGCGCGAGACTCTAGGTAGCGCCAGTCACTGGCGTCAAGTAGCGCCGGTGACTGACATTTCCGGTATCCTCGAGGCATGCCACGGAGCGGAGCAGAAGCGCGCCGCCGCCTTCAGCAGGCGGCCCTGGAGCTGTACCGGGAACGCGGGTTCGACCAGACCACCACGGCTGAGATCGCCGCCCGGGCCGGCGTCAACGAGCGCACGTTCTTCCGGCACTTCCCGGACAAGCGCGAGGTGCTCTTCGACGGCGAAGCCGACCTCCGTGCCGCGCTGATGCAGGAAGTCGCCGACGCCCCGGATGGCCTGCGACCGCTCGACGTACTGCTTGGCGCCTTCCGGAAAGCCGGACGGATCCTCGAGGAGAACCGCCCGTTCTCGGAACCGCGACTGAAGATCATCGCGGTGACACCAGCGCTCCGCGAACGGGACTTGGCCAAGGCCGCGTCGCTCACCGAAGCCGTAGCGGAGGCGCTGCGGCAGCGCGGAGTCCCCGACCGGCTGGCCGGCCTGGCTGCCCACACCGGCTGGGCCGCCTTCCACCAAGCGGCCCAAGCCTGGATCGACGACCCCTCACAGAGCTTGGACACGCATCTCCTGCAAGCCTTCGACGATCTGCGCGCCCTCTCCGCGACCGTCCCACCGGCACAGGCGCAGCCTGAAAGCCGATAAGCCCCGCGCACGGCCACCGATCATCACGAGCAAACCGCGGCGGCCCACTCCGGCGGTCCGAGCCCGACATCCGTGGGTCAATGGGCCGGCTCAGGGAGAAGCGTCGTGGAAGAGGTGTGTCGCATGTGCCACGGCACCACCGGCTCGGATCGCGGCGGCCACGAGTGCGGCTTCCGTGAGCTGGGCGTCATCGGCGCCGGCCTCCCGTGCCGCCTTGGTGTGCAGCTCGATGCAGTAGGGGCACTGCGTCGTCAGCGCCACGGCGACGGCCATCAGCTGCTTTTGCTGCGTGGTCAGGGCGCCGTCGGTGAACACGGCCTTGTCGAACGCCCAGAAGGCTTCCATGGCCTGCGGAGCGTTCCGGTCCAGGTCCTTGAGGTGGCGAAGGTTCTTCATGTCGAACATGGGGACATTCCCCTTTCCGGCGGACGTCGTCCGACAGCGACCGGCGCACTTCATTCTCCTCGGCCCGGTTCACCGCTGCGACAGGAAGCTGATCGGCTCGGGGTACACCGGGCACAGGAGGAAGCGACCCGGCACCGACTCGAGTGCGGCCTCGTTCAGGGGCAGTCGCGTTCGATGATGAGGTCGGCGATGTCGCTGATGTCGCCGGCGACGATGTCGGGCTGGGGACCGATGGGGCTGAGGACCGCGCCTGGGCGGCTCACGAATGCCGCCTTGCAGCCGGCGTGCAGGGCACCTGTGACGTCCCAGGCATGGGCGGCGACGAGGCGCACTTCCGCCGAGGGCACACCGAAGGCGGCGGCGACCGCGTGGTACGGCTCCGGGGCGGGCTTGAGGCTGCGGACGGCATGCGCCGACATCACCCGGTCGAACAGGTCCCGGATGCCGGCGTGGCGCAGTTGCCGTTCCGCCACCTCCTCGACGGAGTTCGTCAGGGCCACCAGGCGCAGGGGGGTGCCCGCGAGTCTGCGCAGGGCCGCCGGTACCTCGGGGTGCGGGGGCAGCGAGGCCATCAGGCCGACGGTTTCCTCGATCTGTTCCTCGGTCAGTGACACGCCCTCACGCTGCGCGAGCATGCGCAGGGCCGCCCGCTGGGCGGTGGTGAAGTCCACGTAGGCGCCGGTCAGACCGCCGACGAAGGACAGTTGGAGCATCTGGCCGAACCACTGCGGCCGCAGCTTCGCGGTACCGAAGAGGGCCTCGAAGGGCCCGTCCAGGATCTTGAGGTCCAGCAGCGTCTCGTTGACATCAAAGGCCAGAATCCGGGTCACGGGTGGTTCCGTTCCATGGTCGGTGGTGGGAGGCGGGGTACCGCGCGGGAGCGCGGGGGAGGGGGTCAGCTGGGGTCGGACACGCCCCATGTCAGGGAGATGGCCCGCCCGATTCCGCGGTCCGCGCCCGTCACCAGTGCGACTTTGCCGTTCAGGAACACCATCCGCTCCGATCGGAAAGAAGTTCGGCTCACGCGCCGTGCGCGCACGCCTCGGCACGGCTGTGCCCCCACCCCCTCATCTCTAGAGCGACCACTCTATTCTCACGCATTAGATTGTCAACTCTAAAAAAAGTCGCGCCCTCTGTTAGCGTGAGCGAGTGATGAGCAGCAGTACCGAGGAGTCCCGCAGTACCCAGGAGCGCCGTCTGACCGCCAAGGGGCGGGCCACTCGTGACCGCATCGTGGCGGCGGCGGCCAAGCTGATGTACGAGCGCGGCGTGGCGGGCACCAGCACGGAGGACATCCTCAAGGCCGCCCAGGTGACCAGCGCTTCGCAGCTCTACCACTACTTCGGCGACAAGCGGTCCCTCGTCCAGGCCGTCATCCGGCACCAGACCGAGCAGGTGCTCGGCTTCCAGCGGCCGCTGCTGAGCCGACTGGACAGTTTCGAGGCCCTGGAGGCCTGGCGTGATGCCGTCATCCAGGTGCAGCATGCCCGTGGCTGCCGGGGCGGCTGCCCCCTCGGTTCGCTGGCCGCCGAGCTCTCCGACCTCGATCCACAGGCCCGCGCCCAGCTCGTGGCGGCGTACGGCCAGTGGGAGAACGCCATCCGCGACGGGCTGCGCACCATGCAGGAGCGGGGCGAGCTGGACGGGGACGCCGACGCGGGCCGGCTCGCCCTCGCGCTGCTGACGGCGCTCCAGGGCGGCCTGCTCATGACCCAGACCCACCGCGACACCGCCGCCCTGGAGGCGGTGCTGGACGCGATGATCGACCGCATCCGCTGCCACGCGGTCGGCTAGCCGACGCGGTCGGCGCCTGCCGCGCCGTAGGAACGCCGGCGCACCAGTCCGGCCAGCCGGTGGTTGGTCTCGGCCACCGCGCGGGTGAGGTCCTGGTAGGGCTCGTCCCACGGGTCCTTCAGCCCGGAGCCGCGGTGCGGGTTCTCCAGCCGGCTGCACCAGTGCCGGCGCAGGCACCACGGCCGGGCGGCGAACGCCTCGGCCGCCGCCCGGGGTTCATGAGGATGGGGAACGGCGAACCGGTGGATGCCGCCTACGAGGACACCGCCGTCGACCTCTGCCTGACCGCACTGGCCCCCTGACGCCACGGCCGGCCCGGCTCGTCTTCAAGGCGAGCCGAGCATGAGGTGCTACTGATCGGACGCTACGCCGGCGGGGGCTGACCGGCTCGCCTCGGCGAGCTCGCGCAGGGCACGTGCGGAGGGCGAGCCAGGGTCCGCGGTGATCAGCACGACTTCCTGGTCGTCCTCGGGCACCAGCAGGACGTCGCAGTTCAGCCGGAGTCTGCCCGCCGTCGGGTGGTCGACGGTCTTGGTGCGGTGGCCGGGCGCGTGCACGGGTCGGGCCTGCCACAGCCGGCGGAACTCTTCGCTGCGTTCGTGCAGTTCGGCCAGCTGGGCGGCGAGCGCGCTGTCATGGGGATAGCGGTCGGCGGCGCGCCGTAGCCGTGCCACCAGGACGTGCCCGAACTCCTCGGCACCGGCCGGGTCGTACATCGGCCCCTCGCCGAGGAACCGGCGCCGCGCGAGGTTCGTCGTCCCGCGCCCCGGATCACCGCCGAGCAGCGCCTGTGCCAGCGGGTTCCACGCCACGACACCGTAGGCGGCGTCGGTGACGATCGCGGCGGTCTCCGGCAGCCGCTGGAGCATCCGGGCCACATGCGGGCGCACCTGTCGCACGGGTCCGGCGCCGGGCGGCGCGGCCGATCCCGCGAGACGGAAGAGGTGGTCGCGCTCGGCGGGCGTGAGCCGCAGGGCCCGCGCGAGCGAGTCCAGGATCCGGGCGGACGGCCGGGGCCCGCGGGCCTGCTCCAGCCGTACGTAGTAGTCGACCGACATGTGGGCCAGTTCCGCCAGCTCCTCTCGCCGCAGGCCCGGCGTGCGGCGAGGTGTGCCGGCCGGCAGCCCCACCGCGTGCGGACGCAGCGCCGCCCGACGCTCCCGCAGAAAGCGGGCCAGCTCCTGCCTCGGCATGAACGCCTCCTTAGGCGGCCGTCGTCCTCGGGTTCTCCTGGGACTGCCGTTGCCCGGGCCTGCTCTTCCTCGGGCTGCCTGGTACAGGTGATCCCTGGCACGGCCGTCGCGCCGCGAGGACCGTGGCTGTCATGAACGATCGCACAGCACTGGTCACCGGTGCCAACAAGGGAATCGGCCGGCACATCGCGGGCGGGTTGGTCGCGGAGGGCTTCACCGTGTACGTGGGGTCACGTGACGCCGCGCGGGGGCGGCAGGCCGTCGAGGAGATCGGCGGCGACGCGCGGCTCCTGGTGCTCGACGTCACCGACGCCGACAGTGTCGCGAAGGCCGCAGCGCGGGTGGACCGCCTGGACGTCCTGGTCAACAACGCGGGCATCAACCCGTCCCTCGCCCCGCCGACCGAGTCCCACGCCGAGGAGTTCCGCCGGGCGTACGAGACGAACGTCGTCGCCGTGGTGGAGGTGACCAACGCCTTCCTCCCGGCCCTGCGCCGCTCTGCGCACCCCCGCATCGTCAACATCTCCAGCGGCACGGCCTCCCTGACCTGGAGCACGCACCCCAACCCCCAGTTCCCGCCGGGCCGTCCGGGTTCCGCCGCGTACCGCTCCTCGAAGGCCGCCCTCAACGCCCTCACGCTCCTCTACGCCCAGACGCTCGCCGAGGAGGGCGTCAAGGTCAACGCCCTCGCCCCCGGCCGGCGCGCCACCGACCTGGTCCCCGGAGCGATGGCCACGGGCGGCGACCCGGCGGAGGCTGCGGCAGGCGCCGTACGCCTGGCCCTCCTCCCGGACGACGGGCCGACGGGCGCGTTCTTCTCGTGGGACGGGACCAAGGTGCCGTGGTGAGCGGCTCCCCTGTGAGCCACGCGGCCCGCTGGGTCCCTGGCAAGCGGTCTGCGGCCTGTTCGTTTCCGCGTGCCGTTCCTCTACGCTCAAGGAGGTCACCAACTACCGCATGACATCTGCCCGGTGACGGAGTCGGCGTGGGGTGCGCGTCCCCGCTCCACGCCACCACTGGACGGCTTCAGGCGCAGCCACGGGTCGGCACATCCGGACGCCGACGACCTCGTGCGGCGCGTCCCGCCGGGCGGCGAAAGGGATGCGCCGTGCCTTCGGCTTCGGCGAACTACCGGACTTTGCTGCGCACTTCGGGTGCCGCGGCCTTCTTCCTTCCCGCTGCCGTCGGGCGTCTGGGCATCGCCATGACGGGGATCGGCATCGTCTGGCTGGTGCACGCACGCACCGGGTCGTATGCCGCCGCGGGTCTCGTCACCGGCGGATTCGCTGTCGCGGACGCCGTCGCGGGGCCCCAACTGGGCCGTCTTGTCGACCGGTTCGGGCAGACGCGGGTGCTTCCCTGCGCGCTGGGCGCACATGCCGCCGCCGTGGTGCTGCTGCTCGCCGGCGCCGTTCCGGACCTGGTCGCAGGAGTGCTCGTCGGGGCAACGCTGCCCCAGCTCGGTGCCCTGTCGGCCGCTCGCTGGTCCGCCCTGCTGTCCGGCGAACGGGCTGCCGCACTGCCCACCGCCTTCGCACTGGAGGCCCTCGCCAACGGCGTGTCCTATTTGGCAGGACCGGCCCTGGTGGGCGTCCTCGGGGCAGCGGGCCGCCCGGGCGCCGGATTGCTGCTCGCCGCCGCCCTCGTCGTCGGTGGCGGGCTCGCCCTCGCCGCCCAGCGCCGCACCACGCCGTCCCTCACCGGCCGCACCGAGCACCGGCACGCCGGACGCGCCCTGCTTCACCCCGCATTCCTGCGGCAGGTCGCGCTCGGCCTCGCGCTCGGGGTGTTCTTCGGCGCGATGCAGGTGTCGGTCACCGCGTACGCCGTCGGCCGCGGCACGCCGGATGCGGCGGCGCCGCTCTACGCCGCCTCCAACTGCACCAACCTGTTCGGGAGTTGGGCATACGGAGCGTGGCGCCACGGCGGCTCACCCCGGCGCCACCAGGCCGCAGCCGCCGCCTGCCTGACCCTCGCGAGCCTCCCGCTGACCTTCCTCGACGCACCTCTCGCGGTCGGCGCCACCCTCGCCCTGACCGGACTCGTCGTGCCCGTCCTCCTGATCCTCGCCTCCGTCCTCACAGAGTCGTCGGTCCCGCGCGCCGTCCTCACCCAGGCCTTCACCTGGGGCAACTCCGCCAGTGCGGCAGGATCAGCGGGCGCCGCGGCGGTCGCGGGCCGGGTGGTGGACACGGCGGGCTCGCACGGTGGTTTCGGTGTCGCGGCGGGGGCCGCGGTGGCGATGACGGCTCTGGCGCTCGGCGGCCTGCGGGACTCACCACGGCACAGCGCCGATGGTTCCCTCCGGCGGTGACCGGTGGCTGTCTGGCCGCACTCCCGGCGGCCCCGATCCTCGCCCTCGGCACCGTCCTGGTCCGGACGGCATACGCGTCGTACCGGGCCCCGCCCAGGTCAGTGCGCCGCCGTCCCCCGGTAGTCGCGCACCACGTCGGCGTACGCCCGTGCGCTCGGCTTCGGGTGGCGCTGGAAGGTGGCGCGGTCGACCTCGTGGAGGCCGAGCTGGGCGCCGTATCCGAAGATCCACTCGAAGTTGTCCATGAGGGTCCAGTGGCAGTAGCCGAGGACGGGCGTGCCGGCGGCGATCTCGGCCGCCAACTCGCGTACCGCGGCGGGGATGAAGGCGGCGCGCTGGGTGTCGTTCGGCGGTCTGGATTCCGTGCTCGGTGACGAGGACCGGCACGCCCGCCACCTCGTGGGCGTAGCGCACCGCGCCGGCGAGGGAGGCGGGCGCGATGGCGGTGCCCATGCCGTTGAGTTCCCCGTCGGGCACCACTTCGCCGTCGGGGCCGTGGACGACGCGCTCGTAGTTCTGTACGCCGATGAAGTCGTCCTGGCGTGCCTCGCGCAGCCAGTGGTCGTACACGGCGGCGCGCGTGGCGTCCCGGTGCTTCTCGCCGCCGGGGAGTGCCACCTCGTCGGCGACGGCGATGGAGACGCCGACGGGCAGGTCGGCGCGGCGAGCCTTGATCGCCTCGCGGGCGGCGCGGTGGGCTCGGGTGAACGTCTCCTGGAAGTCGTCCTGCAGGGCGGCCGGGATGACGTTGGCGCTGGCGTAGGGCGGGGGCGGTGGGGGAGGGGGTCGCGGAGCTGCTGGCGTCCGCGGAGCTTCCGGCGTCCCCCGCGTCGTCGGAGTCGCAGGCGGCGGTGGTTGCGAGGGCCGTCACGGCTGCGGCGGCCAGGAGAAGACGGGCGGAACGGGCGGCGAGACGTGATGATCCGATGTGTGTCCGGGTTCTGCATGAGCAACTTCGGTTCCGCACAGCAGCGTTGGACAGGAGATCGGCGCGCCTAGGGTGCTCTGCGTTGCCTGTCAGGGCTGAACGTTCTCCAAGTCCTCAAGCAGGCTGGAGTGGGTCGGCTGCCATCCCAGGGCCTCGCGGGTGTGGGCGCTGGAGGCCGGCTGGTCCATGGCGAAGATCGGGCCGAACGGGCCGAAGTCTTCCTGCGGAACCTGCTGGACCGGCAGGCCCAGTCGCCGGCCGATGACTGTGGCGATGTCCCGCACCGCGTCGCCCTCGTCGGCGACGGCGTGCCAGGACGTCCCGGCCGGTGCCGACTCAAGGGCCAGGCGGAACAGGACCGCCGCGTCGAGCGCGTGCACGGCCGGCCAGCGCTGGGTGCCGTCGCCCGGGTAGCCGGCCACCCCGGTGCGGCGCGCCGCATCGACCAACAGGCCGGCGAATCCGCCCCGGCCCTCGTTGTGGACCGTGCGCGGCATGCGGACAGCCGTGCTGCGCACGCCGCGTGAGGCGAGGTCCAGCAGTGCTGTGACCGAACGGCCCCGGCCGCCCACCGGTCCGTCGGTCGGCAGCGGATCGGCCTCGGTGGAGGCGCGCCCCGGCACCCACGGCGTACCCGAGACCGTGACGAGCGGGCGGTCGCTTCCGACGAGTTCCTGCCCCAGCGCGGCGAGAGCGGCGCTCTCCTCGGTGATGGCCCGCGCGAGCGTGTCCGGACTGCTGTAGTCGCGTCCGAATGCCAGGCTGATCACGCCCTCGGCCTGTGCGGCGCCGGACCGCAGGACGTCGAGGTCCGCCAGCTCTCCCCGCAGCACCTTGGCGCCGGCGCTTTCGAGGGCCTGCGCGGAGCCGTCCGAGCGAGCCAGCGCCAGGACGGTGTGGCCGTTGCCGAGCAGTTCGGCGACGACGGCGGAGCCGATGGTGCCGGTACCGCCGGTGACGAAGACATGCATGAGCGCTCCCTGAAGTGATGGGACTGTTGTCCCATCACTGACCATACACGGTGATGGGACAACAGTCCCATCACCTATTCTGGTCTCATGGCTAGATGGCAACCGGGGGCAGCCCAGCGACTCGTCGTTGCGGCCGTCGACCTGTTCACCGAGCAGGGGTACGACGCCACCACGGTGGCGCAGATCGCCGAGCGCGCCGGCGTCACCAAGAGCACCTTCTTCCGGCACTTCTCCGACAAGCGCGAGGTGCTGGTCGCCGGTCAGGAGACGCTCAGCAGGCTGCTCGCCGACGGCATCGCCGAGGCGCCCGCGAGCGCCGGCCCGCTTCAGGCGGTGGCGGCCGGTCTCGAGCGCGCATCGAGCGCCATGGGGCCGGCGAACCGTGAACTCGGCCCCCGCCTCGAAGCGGCCGTGGCGGCCAGCGCCGAACTTCAGGAACGCGACGCCCTCAAGAGCGTCGGTCTCGCGGCCGCCATGACAGCCGCGCTCATCGCCCGCGGTGTCCCTGAGCCGACCGCACACCTCGCGGGCGAACTGGGCGTCCTCGCGTTCAAGCGCGGTTACGCCCGCTGGTGCGCGAGCGACCGTGATGACACGGAAGGGCTCGCACCTCATGCCCTGGCAGCCCTGGAGGAGCTGCGCGCGGCAGCGGCGTCACTGGACTGACCGATGCCACTGGGGAAGCGCCTTCGCTGTGCAACGGGAGCCCCCGTGCTGGTGCGAGACACAGAGTTCACCGTCGACCTCGGCGAAGGCACGTAAGGCGCTGGCGCTTGCGCCGACGCTCGGCCCCAGCCGCGGCCGACGTACCAGACCGCCCCTCAGCGATAGCGTGCCCGGCCCACCGCCGCGGCCACCGTCAGGGGCACGGTCAGGAGCGCCGCCAGCCAGAACAGGGGCCGGTAGTCGTGCGCCTGAGCGGTGGAGGCCGCCAGCCCGCTGGCCACGGCGCTGCCCACGTACAGGGCGACGCCGAACATGGCCACGCCCGTTGCGCGGGCCGTCGGGGACAGCGCGGTCGCCCACGACTGGATCGTGGAGTGCATGAAGGACCAGCCACCCCCGAGGAGCAGGGCGACCACGACGAGCGCCCCGGTGGACTGGCTGTACCCGGCGAGCAGGTACGCCGCAGCCATCTGCACCCCGCCCGCCACGATCAGGCCCACCGGAGACCACTGCCCGACGAGCCGCTTGACCACCTGCGCCGCCGCCATGGAACCGACCCCGTACAAGGCCGCGACCGCACCGGCCAGGGTGGTGGGAACTCCGCGCGCCTCCAGGGCCGGGGCCAGATAGGTCAGGAAGCCGAGGAGCACCGCACCCTCCAGCATCGCCACCGCCATGACGTACCACTGCCAGGGCGAGGACAGGACCACGCGGAAGGGCGCCAGCAGTGATCCGGAGGCGGCCCGCTCCGGCTCGGGCAGGCGGCGCAGGGCCACCGCCAGGTAGGCGGCGAGGGCGCCGGGCAGCGCGAACACCAGCCGCCACGTGAGGTAGTGCGCCAGCGCCCCGGCGACGACCGTGGCCACGGCGGTGCCGAGTGCGAACGCGGTCATCAGCTCGCTGAGGGGGCGCTGCCGGATGGCGGCGGGCACCGTGTCGCCCACGTACGTCAAGGACGCGGCGATGGAGGCGGCGAAGAACGCGCCGGCCAGGGCGCGGGCCCCGATCAGCACGGGGGCGTTCGGAGCGAGGGCCGAGGCCAGGGCGGCCAGTGCCGCGCCGGTGAGCGACACCCGCATCACCCACACGCGGCCCCATCGGTCGCTGGCCACCCCCCACACCGGCTGCATCAGCCCGTAGGTGAGGTAGTAGCCGCTCGCGGCCAGCACCACGGTGGGGAGCGGGGCCCCGAGCCGGGGGCCGATGAGAACCAGCATGGGCGCGATGCAGAAGCGGTCGAAGTTGCTGACGAATCCGGCGGTGCGCAACAGCCGCAAGGCGGACGCGGGCAAGGTCGCCACCGGTACCGACGCGGTGGTGGTCACGGGGTGGACGCTCCCTTCCGAGAGGGTTCGACGAGAACGGGTGACAGAGACGACCGACCCTGGGCGGATCCGGTCCGCCACCCAGTCCAGCACCGGGCCCCTCGGGGCGGAGACCGCTGGCTATTACCATCACTCACAGCCTGCCGGTTCGGCATCGCGCCTGGTGACGGCAGCATCACAAGAGGGCGCCCGCGGCCGGGCGGACGCCCGCCACGCGGAGGAGAGGCACCATGACGCGCGGCAGGCTGTCGCCCCTGGACACCTGCGCACGGCCCACCGCGGCCCAGGGCGGCGCGCAGTTCGGTCTCCGCGCGCCGTACGTCGGCCAACCACGGTGCCAGCCGGCCGAGTTGGACGTGCGCCCGGGCCTCGCCGTGCACCACGGTTCCGGGCCGGCCACGGCCGGCCGCCGGCACGGTGGCCGGTGAGCACCGCACCCACACCGCCGGGCGAGTCCCCCCGCCGCGAACTGGGGGCCTTCCTGCGGTCCCGCCGGGAACGGCTGACGCCGAAGGACGTGGGCCTGCCGTACGCCCCGGGCCGCCGGACACCGGGGCTGCGGCGGGCCGAGGTCGCGGAACTCGCCGGTATCAGCCTGTCCTGGTACACCTGGCTGGAGCAGGGCCGGGTGCGCACCTCGGAGCAGGTGCTGCGCGCGGTGTCGAGGGTGCTGCGGCTGGACGCCGCGGAGACCGCGCACGTGCTGTCGTTCGTGGAGGAGAGCAGGCCGCCCGCCGACGCCCCCACCTGGGTGTCACGCAACCTGCTCACGCTCGTGCAGGCCATGACACCGCACCCCGCCGTGGTGCTCGACCCGCACTGGGACCTGCTGGCCTGGAACGCCGGGTACGCCGCGCTGCTGACGGATCCGGCACGGCTGCACCCCAAGCAGCGCAACCTCCTCTGGCTGGTGTTCCGCTGGCCGCCGGCCCGCACCCTGCTCGCCGACTGGGAACACGAGGCCCGCGCCCTGCTCGGCCAGTTCCGGTCCCGGGCGGCTCGCCGGCCGAACGACCCGCGGTTCGCCGAACTCATCGGCGAGCTGCTGTCCGACGACGACGCGGCCCGCTGGTACGAGCGCCGGGAGACAGCCGGATTCCAGCCCTCGGTACGCCGTTTCCGGCACCCGGCCGTCGGCGAACTGCGCCTGCGCTACGTGAAGCTGGCCGCCGTGGACGAGCCCGGTCACCACTTCCTCGCCTACCTGCCCGACGACCGGGACTCCGAGGACGCCCTGCGCCGCATGCAGGCAGGCGAATGAGCCCCGCGGGCCCGGTCGTACGGGGACCCGGACCCGCGGGGCTCACCTCGGCGTGCCGGCGGCGCCTGAAGCACGCAGGGGAGACGTGCCCTTCGGCGCCCGGTGAGCGGGGGCGCTCACCGCGCGGCCGGTCAGCCGGTCAGTACGGCCTTCAGGACGGCGCCCGCCGCCACGTCGGCCAGGGCCTCGGCGTGGTTGTCCAACGGGTAGACCGCCACCATGCTCTCCAGGTCGAAGCGCGCGGCGAGGGCGGGCAGCAGCCGCACGTACTCGACCAGATGCGCGCCGGTGAAGGCCCACGAGCCGGTCACGTCGAGCTGCCGGTACACGATCTGGTGCGGATTGAGCTTGGTGTCACCGGCGTCGGTGTACTGGCCGATGACCAGGTAGGACCCGCCCCTGCGGGCCAGCGTCAGGCCCTGGGCCACCGCGTCGGGAACCCCGGCGCACTCGATGACGAGGTCGGCGCCGTCCGGACCGGCCGCGGCCCGTGCCTCGCGCAGCACCGCCTCGGGGTCCGATGCGCCCACGATGTCCAGGTGCAGGTCGCCGATGCCGGCCGCGGCCGCCGCGGCCAGTCGCCCTTCGGGACCGCCGACGATGATCACGCGTGCCGCTCCGGCGAGCTGGGCGAAGGCCGCCGCGGCCAGCCCGACCGGGCCGCTGCCCTGGACGATCACCGTTTCTCCCAGTCGCACGGGCCGCCGCTCGTACAAGGCGTGCACGACCGTGGGACCGGCGCAGGCCAGGGCCATCGCCGCGGTGGCGGACACGCCCGGCGCCGCCCGCACCACGGTGGTGCCCGGCTGGAGGACGATGTGGTCCGCCCACGAACCCGAGAGAGCCACGCCGTCGGTCAGGGCGCGGTTGACTCCGTAGGTGCGCCGGTTCTGGCACAGGGTGGGCTCGCGGTGCAGCCGGCACGGCGGACACAGGCCGCAGGCGATGGAGGACGCCCACATCACAGGGTCCCCCACCGACAGCGGCTCGCCCAGGGCGTCCCGGCCGCCGCCCGCGCCGAGTTCGAGGACGCAGCCGTACCCCTCGTGGCCGAGGACCAGCGGTGTCGGTATGGGCAGATGGCCCTGCTGCAGGTGCAGGTCCGTCCCGCAGATCCCGCCGTACAGGCGGTCGAGGACCATCCCCTCGGCGGGCGCCGGCGGCACGGGGAACTCGCGTAGCACGGGCGGTGCGCCGAACTCCTCCAGCACCACGGCCCGTCCGGTGCGTCCGGTCACGAGGTCACCATCCCCAGGGCGTCGGAGAAACGGTGCTCCAGCGGCTGCAGGGGCGCGGTGTCGCGGCACACCACGTAGTCGGGCCGCGGTTCGCCCTGCGGGCGGGGCGGGTTGGAGCAGGCGTTGTACGTGGCGATGAGCAGCCGGCGGGCCCACGGCGACATGTTGGGCGCGGAGCCGTGCACGATCTCGGGCGAGAAGAACACCACGGAACCGGCAGGGCCCTTAGGGCTGGTCATGCCGTGCCGATCCACGAGCGCGGCGAGCTGCTCCGGGTTCAGGGAGATGTCGTCGGGGTCGAGGTGCTGCGCCGACTTCGCGTCGGCCTTGCGCTCCCGGTGCACCAGCCCGGCGCGGTGGGAACCGGGCAGGAAGATGACGGGCCCGTTGAACTCGGTCACGTCGTCGAGGAAGACCCCGATGTTCACCTGGAGCGGGGCGGGCAGGCCGTCGGCGATCCGCCAGGCCAGGTAGTCCTGGTGCCAGGCCCACTTGTCGCCGCCGAACGCCGGCTTGGCGTTGATCTTGAACTGGTAGACGTAGACGTCCTGCGGGAGCAACTGGCGGACCGCCGGAAGGATCCGTGGATCGCGGACCAGGCCGGCGTACTCCGGCTGCCGGCGGTGCGAGGCGTAGACGGCGCGCACCTGGCTGCCGCCGTCCTCGGTGACGAGGTGCGGGCCGGGCACGTCGCCGTCACGTCGGAAGGCGTCGGTCAACTGCCGTACCTCGTCGCGGCCGAGAAGCGATTCCACGAGCAGGAATCCGTTGGCGCGGTACTCGTCCACCTGCTGCTGGGTCAAACGCATAGCTGTTCCTTGTTCCTTCGTCCGAGGGGCTTGTGGGGGGCTCAGCCCATGAAATGGCCGCCGTCGACCACGAGTTGCTGCCCGGTGACATACCGGCTGTGGTCGCTGACGAGGTATTCCAGGGCGTCGGCGATGTCCTCCGGCGTGCCGGTGCGGCCTTGGGGAATGGCGGCCAGCACCTCCTGGAGTCGTCGCGGGTCCTCGAGGCCGTAGCGTTCGACGACCTCGCGGGTGTCGGTGAAACCGGGCAACAGGGCGTTGACCCGGACGTGGGGAGCGAGTTCGAGCGCCAGGCACTTGGTGAGCTGCAGCAGGCCGGCTTTGGCCGCGCAGTAGTTCGCGCCCGAGACGCGCGGTCTGATGGCCGTGGTGGCCGCGATGTTGACGATCGTGCCGCGCCGGGCCTTCACCATGGCCGGGGCCAGCGCGCGGGTGAGGTGGAACGGGCCGGACAGGTTGGTGGCCAGCACCTCGTCCCAGTCCTCTTCGGTCATGGACAGGAAGGGCCGGTCCCGGTTGACGCCGGCGTTGTTCACCAGCACGGCGGGCGGTCCGTACCGGTGGAGGATGCGGGCCGCGGCCGCGCGGACCTCGCCGGGGCGGGACAGATCGGCGCGCAGGGCGACGAGATCGCCACGGCCGGCCTGCTCGGCCTCGGCAGCCGCCTTGCCGTCGCCCCGGTACAGGGCGATCACCCGGTGTCCCAGGGTGATGAGACGCCGGCTGAAGGCCGCGCCGATGCCCCGCGTGCCGCCGGTCACCACGGCGAGCGGCCTGGACTGTGCCACGGCTGTCACACCGGGGTCCCCTCCGCCGGTACGTCGCCGCGCAGCAGCCCGAATCCGGCGGGTACGTCGGCCGGGTCGTCGCCGCGCTGCACGATGCGGTTGTCTTCGTCGACGAAGACGACGCTCGGGAGGAACGAACGCGCCTGGGCGTCGGCCATGTCCGCGTAGGAGATGATGATCACCAGGTCACCGGGGCTGATCAGCCGGGCGGCGGCGCCGTTGATGCCGATGACACCCGAACCGGCGGGGCCCTCGATGACGTACGTGGACAGCCGGTTGCCGTTGTCGATGTCCACGATGTCGACCTTCTCGCCGGGCAGCAGATCGGCGGCCGCCATCAGCTCCGCGTCGATGGTCAGGGACCCCACGTAGTGCAGGTCCGCCTGGGTCACGGTGGCCCGGTGGATCTTGGATTTCATCATGGTGCGCTGCATCAGCGTGTCGCTTTCTCGTAGGTGTTGACGGGGGAGGGGGACCCTGTGGCGCGGTCAGGTCTCGGCCGGCCAGGCGGCGAACCGGCGCCGGCCGTACAGCAGGGGAGCGGGGGCCGCGGTCCGTACCTCGCTGCGCAGGACGTCACCGACGACGATGGTGTGGTCACCGCACGGGTGCAGGGCGGCGACCCGGCACTCCGCGACCGCGTGCGCGTCGTCGGCGAGCACCGGCAGCCCGGTGGCCGGCCCCGGTCGCCAGGACACCTCCCCGAACCGGTCCGCGGTGCGGCTGGTGAACACCTCCGCCGCGCCGCGGCCGGCCGCGTGCAGCAGGTTGACGACGAACGCGCCGCGCTCGGTGAGCACCGGCAGCGTGCGGCCGGTGTGGGCCGCGCACACCAGCAGCCGGGGCGGGTCCAGCGACACCGAGCACAACGCCGTGCAGGTGAAGCCGTACGGCACCCCCTGCTCGTCGGCGGTGGTGATCACGGCCACCCCGCCGGGATGGGAGGCCATCAGCGCGCGGAAGGCGGCCGCGGCCACGGCGGTCTCGTCCGCCACCGGCGTCACCATGCGAAGGCCCGGGCGTCGTAGAGATTGACCCCGACGGCGGCCTTGCCGAGGTACTCCAGGCAGTCGTGCGGCTTGGCCGGCATCACGGAGGCGAAGGAGGCCTCCCTGATCAGCCGCTCCAAGGGCTGGGACCGGCTGACCGCGGCAGAGCCGCACACCCGTGTCGCGTCCTGCGCCAACTGCGGCCCGACCTCGCCGACCAGGTACTTGGCCGCGTGGACCAGGGCGTTGGCTTTCAGGCTGCCGCGCTCGCGGTCCACGGCGGCACCGGCCTCGTGGACGAGTGCCCGGGCGGCCCGCAAGCGCGCCGACATCCGGCCCAGTTCCTGCTGGACCACGGGCGACTCGGCGCGGGACGGCGCCGCCGTCACACAGCGGACGGTGTAGTCGAAGATGGCCTCGGCGATGCCGAGGTAGGCGCCGGTGTAGCCCGCCACCATCCAGTGCGGCTCGCGCACCACCTTGAACAGCGACATGCCCTCAACGCCGAGATACAGCCGGGAGCGCGGGAGGACGACGTCGGTGAGAGTCATCGGCGCGGTGCTCGTCCCGTACATCGCGGACAGGTTGTGCACCTGCCCGAAGCCGACGCCCGGGTCGTCGGCGGCGACGACGAAGTGGGAGATCTCCGCCGTGTCCTCGGGGCCCTCGGCCGCGGCGGCCACCACGTAGTAGTCGGCGACGCCGGCCAGCGAGACGAACGACTTCGCCCCGTTGAGGACGTAGTGCTCGCCGTCGTCCGTGAGCCGGTACCGGGTGGTCATGCCGCACAGCCGGGCGCCGCGGCCGGTCTCGGAGGTGGCGGACGCGAACAGCTTCCGGCCGTGCACCACCTCGTGCTGCATCCAGGTGCGGAACTTCTCGGCGGCGGACGGCAGCGGGGTGCCGGCCGAGTCGGCGAGCGCGCCCAGCACCACGTGGTGCATGTTGAACCCGACGGCGGCGGCGCCGTTGTAGGACCCCAGCGTGGCCAGCAGCTTCCAGTACTCGCCGAAGCTCAGGCCCAGGCCGCCGGCGTCCCGTGGGACCAGGGCGCCGAGCAGGCCCGACTCGCGCAGGACGGCGTAGGGGCGGTCCAGGCCGACGCGCCCGGCGTCGACGTCGGCGGCCAGCGGCGCCAGGGCCTCGCCGGTCTCCGCGGCCCGCTTGAGGACGTCGTCCGGATGGATCGGTGTCATCGTTCTCCTCGGATCAGTTCTCGACGGGGAGGCCGAGCTGGCGCGCGACGCCCACCCTCAGCAGGTCGTTGGGTCCCGCGTAGGTGAGGGCCGCCAGCGGGCTGAGGGGGTCGGCCGCGAGGTCGGTGTCCGGCAGGAAGGCGCGCACGCCCGCCAGCGCGGTGGCGTGCTCGGTCATCCGCAGGTAGTCCTCGGAGACCGAGATCTTCGTCAGGGCGGCCTCGGCGGCGAGCCGGCGCGCGCTGGTTCCCGTGTCGAGGGCGGCGGCCAGCGTGTAGAGCTGGATCCGCGAGCGGTGCAGCGCCATCGCCATGTCGCTGATGCGGGCGGCCACCTGGTGACTGGCGCCCATCCGGCGGCCGAAGTGCTCCCGCTCGCGGGCCCACCGCGCCGTACGGTCCAGCAGCAGCCGCATCGGCCCCAGCGCGTAGCCGAGGATCAGGGCGCGTTCCCAGGCGGTCGTGGCCGACATGATGCCCAGCCCGGAGCCCTCCTGACCGATGACGGCCGTGGCGGGGAGCCGGGCGCCCTCGAAGAGCAGCTCGCCCATGGGGGCCGAGCGCAGGGCCGTCTTGTCGAAGGTCTCACCGCGGGAGACGCCCGGGGTGTCCAGCGGGACCAGGAAGGCGGTCAGGGCGAACGGCGTCCGTCCCGCTGCCGTACGGGCGAAGACGACGGCGAGGTCGGCGACCGGAGCGGCCGTGACGAAGGTCTTCGCCCCGGTGAGGACGTAGCCGTCCTGGTCCCGCTCGGCGCGGGTGGACATGGAGAACGGGTCGCTGCCTCCCATGCGCTCGGTCAGCGCGTGGCACAGCAGCGTCCGGCCCTCCTCGACGGACTCCGTGATGTCCTGACCGGGTCCCGAGAGGGTGGTGTGCAGCGGGTGCTGCATGCCGAACAGCTGCGACGTCAGCGCGTAGCACAGCCCGGGGTCGATCCCGGCCAGGCCGATCCCCTCGATCGCCGCGAGGCCGCGGGTGACCGGTCCTGGCCCGTCCGGGCCGCCGCCCGTGCGGCGCAGCACCCCGAGTGCGGCCAGCGCGCGCCACTGCGCGCGGAAGTCGTCCCCCGCTGTCTTGTCCGCCACCTGCGCGGCGCGTTCGCGGAACGCGTCGACGAGGCCCTC
This sequence comes from Streptomyces sp. NPDC007189, assembly GCF_040703635.1. Lineage (NCBI taxonomy): Bacteria > Bacillati > Actinomycetota > Actinomycetes > Kitasatosporales > Streptomycetaceae > Streptomyces > Streptomyces sp. NPDC007189. The sequence continues at coordinate 186,445 of NZ_JBEYEY010000008.1, read as the reverse complement.
GGCCGGCGCCGGGGCACAGCGCAGCATCCGGGTGAGGGCGTCGCTCATGCCTGCGCCCCGCGTGGTGCGCTCTGGACCACGGCCCACAGGGCCAGCGGAGTACGGAAGTTGGCGGCGACGATCTCCGTCTCGGGCAGCTCGATGCCGGCCTGTTTGTCCAGCGCGGCGACGATCTCCATGATCGCCAGGGAGTCGAGCAGTCCGCTCTCCAGCAGCGGGGTGTCGGGGGCCAGGGTCTGCGGCTCCTCGCCGCGCGCCCAGGTGATCCGGCTCTGGACGAGGGCGCAGAGGTCTTCCACGCTGTTGATCGCGCTCATGAGGGGTTCTCCTGAAGGGTGGTGAGGGCGGTGTTCGCGGTCGGGGCCGCGTGCGGAACGGAAGTGGCCGGAAGGTCGTCGGCGAGGGCGCGACGGTCGACCTTGCCGCTGACGGTGACGGGCAGGGACGGCACCGGCACGATCCGGTCGGGAAGCATGCGGTGCGGCAGGGCGGTGCGCAGCTCCGCGAGCAACTCCCGTTCGGTGGCGGTGGTCTGGGCGTAGACCCAGATCTGCCCGGCGTGGGCGCCGTCCTTGGCCACGGCCGCGGCCGTCGTCACCTGCGGAAGGTCGAGAGCGGCGCTCTCGATGTCGAGCAGGTCGATGCGATGGCCGCGGCGCTTGACCTGGAAGTCGCGGCGGCCACGCAGGAAGACCCGGCCGTCGGCGGTGATGCGGCCCAGGTCGCCGCTGGCGTAGGCGCGGCGCACGACGCCGTCGCGGAAGGGCACCCGCACGGTCGGGTCGGTGAGCCGGCCGTCGCGCAGATAGCCCTGGAAGACGGTCGGCCCGGCGATGTGGATCTCACCCTCGCCGTCGGTGGGGCGGCCGTCGGCGTCCAGTACCTCGATGTGCACGCCGCCGATGCCCCGGCCGATGGTCAGTTCCTGCTCGGCCGTCCAGTCGCGCGGCACCCGGTAGTAGGTGCACGCGTTGGTCTCGGTGGGGCCGTACAGGTTGTAGAAGGGCCGGTCGCCCAGCAGCCGGAGGTAGTGCTCCAGCAGATGCGGGGCGAAGGCTTCTCCGCCGAAGGCCGCGATCCGCAACGAGGCAGGCAGCGCGTCGGCGATACCGCCCTGCTGGAGCAGGTTGTGGTAGAGGGAGGGCACCGCCATGAACGCGGTGATGCGCTGCTCGTTCAGCCAGCCGACGACGTCCCGGGGGAAGGAGCGCAGCATGTCGGGCAGCAGCACGGCACACGCTCCGGCCGCGGCGGCGCTGTACAGGTCGAAGGTGGTCAGGTCGAAGGTGAGCGCGGCCTGCGACCCGATGCGGTCCTCGGGCGTGAGCCCGAACTCCTCGGCCGCCCAGAGCGCGTAGTGCGCCACGTTCTCGTGGGACAGCAGGACGCCCTTCGGCCAGCCCGTGCTGCCGGACGTGAACAGGATGTACCCGCCGCGGTCGGCCGGCGCGGGCAGCGTCACCGGCTGCTCGGCCGGCCGGAGCACCTCGACGGCGGCGAGCCCGTGGCCGAACTCGCGCTCGGCGGGGACGCGCCGGTCGCCGTCGGGTACGGCGTCGCGGGCCCCGGCCGCGGCGGTGCGGGCGGCGGTCCGGAACCGCTCCGTGGTGAGCAGCAGGGAGATGCCCGCGTTGCGCAGCATCCGGGCCGTACGCAGCGCAGGGTCGGCGACGTCCATCGGGGCGGCCACGGCACCGGCGCGCAGCGCCGCGTACAGCGCGATGACGGTCGCGGGGGTCTTCGGCGCGTAGACGCCGACGCGCTGTCCCCGGTGGACGCCGGCCGCCGTCAGTTCGGCGGCGAGTGCGGCCACGGCCCGCTCCAGCTCGGCGTACGTCCAGGTGGCGCCCTGCCCGGCGAGGGCGGGGCGGTCGGGGTGGCGCCGGGCGGCATCGGCGAGCAGGTCGTCGAGCCGTGGTGTGGTGGTCCACGTCGTCATCGGATCCCTCCGGTGGCGGGCAGGCCCGTCGTGTGCTCGGCGAGGAAACCGGTGATGGCTTCGATGACGAGGTCGGGGCAGACGAGGTGCGGGTAGTGGTCGACCCCTTCGGGCACCAGGCGTCGCACCGGACCGCGTACCGCCCGCTCGAGGGCGTCGAGCTGGCCGAGCGTGCCGTACTCGTCACGGTCGCCCTGGATCATGAGGACCGGAGCGGTGACGTTCAGGTCGTTCTCGATGGACCAGGACCGGAACTCGTCGGAGAGCCACAGCTCGCTCCAGTTCGTGAACACGCCGTGCGGGTCGTCGTGGACCAGGGCGAGCCTGCGGTACAGCGGTCCGGCCGCGTAGGCGGCGCGTGCGGCCTCGATACCGGTGCGGTTGGCCTCTTCGAAGTACAGGTGCGGCCCCATGACGATCACGGCCTCGGCCGGCCGGACGGATGCGTACAGCAGGGCTGTGGAGGCGCCGTCGCTGTGTCCGATCAGGACCGGGTCGTGGATGCCGAGCAGGTCGAGCAGTTCGGGCAGGAACTGCTGCCCCTGTTCGTGCATGTAGCGCGCGGTGTGGGGGGACTTGGCGGGGCCGGAGCCACCGTTGCCGGGACGTGAGTAGACCAGGGCCCGGCGCCCGGTCGCGGCGGCGACCGCGGCGGGGAAGCGCCCCCAGGCGGCGACACAGCCGAGACCGCCGTGCAGGAAGACCAGCGGTGAACGGGACGGGTCGCCGTCGATGACAACGTGTTCGATCGGTCCGTGTCGGGTGTCTGCTACCGGCACATCAATTCCTTCGAGAAGAGGGTGCCTGCCCGGTTTTCGGCAGGATGAATTACCCGGAGCGCGTTCCCTGATAAATAGGGCACACCGGATCCCCGGGAAGGGAATCGCTGAATCGAGTACAGGGTCGATTCAGTGTTCAACCAATTAGTGGAACGGAGTTATCGCGGCTCGGCCGAGAATAGGCGGCAAAGCCGGGTGGGCCAGTCGCGGCACGTGCCGAATCGGCCAGGTCGCATCCGCACCGGAGCGCCGTCGAGCGCCGCGACCGTGCACCGCGCGGCGTGCGCACTCCCCATGGCCGGTCCGCCACAGGTCGGCTGCTACCTGTGCATTTGTCCACTCGGGGCAGTCCGGTCCGACTGCCGTCCGCGGTCCACGCGGTCTTCCGCGGTCGGGCCGGCGCCGCATGCGCCGCCCGCCGTCGGCAGCCCACACAAGGACGCCGATAGGTAAGGAATAGACAAAATCTGCGACCCCCGTCTCAGTGCTTCGAATGCCGACGCCAATGCCCGGACGGACGATTGATGGGGGCTGCGGATGCGATCTCCGCCGCCGCATCGTCCCTCTGGCCGTGGCGCCGTCGAAAACACTAGATGTGCCACGCACGGAGGAGAAATAGCTATGCCGGATCACCTATGCTCTGGAAGTATGGATGTAGATCTTCGCCACCTGAGGTACTTCCTCGCCGTTGCCGAGGACGGCGGATTCAGCGCGGCCGGCCGCAGACTCCACGTGGCCCAGCCGACCCTGACCCGCTGCATCCGATCCCTGGAGGACGCCCTGGGCGTCCGGCTCTTCGACCGTACGACGCGAAGAACTCAGCTCACGCCCAAGGGCCAGCGGCTCCACGACGAACTGGTCCCGGTCCTCAGGACGTTACAGGCGACCCTGGACGGCATACGGGTGGGCGAGCAGCTGCGGCTGGGCTTCAGCTGGGGACTGCCCGACGGCCTGTCCCTGATGGCGGCCTCCTTCGCCGAGGAGGGCGGCGTCCGGGTGGAGTACGTCCGCTGCGACACACCGCTCGCCGGACTGGACACCGGAGCGGCGGACCTCGCACTCCTGCGCGGCGACTCCCTGCCCAAGCATCTGCGCGGTGTCTTCCTCTACGAGGAGAGGCGGGTCGCGGCGGTTCCCGCGCACTGGACGCTGGCCGAGCGGGACGAACTCGCCTGGGAGGAACTGGCCGAGTGGCCTCTCATCGTCAACACCGTCAGCGGGGTGACGTTCCCTCACATGTGGCCCGCCGACCGGCGCCCGGTGGTGGGCGCGGAATGCTCCAACTACGACGAGTGGCTCGAGAAGGTGGCGGCGGGACTGGGTGTGGGAACCGCGCCGGAGGACTCCACGCGCCGCTACCACCATCCCGCCGTACGGTTCGTCCCCCTGCGCGACGCCCCCACCGTCCGCCTGCACCTCGCCTATCCGTCGCACGGCTCGCACCCGCAGGCGGCCCGGTTCGCCGAGAGCGTGTGGCGCGAGGTGAGCGGCGGCCAACTCCCCCCGGCCGACTCCGCACCTCCCCGCCGCCGCGCCCGACGCTCGGAAGCCCGTGATCGCGCAGCGCACAGGCCAACCCCCAGCGACCCGGCTCCGAGACTGCGGGACCTTCACCGACCACGAACGGTGTGAGAACCACCCGTTGCCGGTCGTGCAGGGCGAACCATCGACGCACGAACACCAGCCCACGCCGCGTCCGCCCCCTGCATTGAGCGGAACAACATCGAATCCGCCCGCACCCACGGCATCACCAGGGTGCGGGCGGCACCGTGCGGGTGCCCTTCAGCGGTGGCCGCCCCGCAGGGGCCGAGGGAAGTCAAGATTCCGACCGGTGTGCTCGGAGGCAACAGTGTGTGATCCCTCAACAGCCCTCGCATCGGACTGACGTATGGGCTCAAGGCCCCAAGAGGCAGGCGGAGTCCACCGGATGGGCACCAGCCGCGCGGCGTGCCACGTCACCCGAGTGCGTCCGTGCCTAAGGTGACGCCCGGAGGTGGAGAATGCGAGTGGGGTTGCACGCGCTCGGTATCGGTGACGGCGCCCGTCCCGAGGTGATCCGCGCGGTGGCCATGGCCGCGGAGGTGCACGGCTTCGCGAGGCTGTGGTGTGGTGAGCACGTGGTGCTCGTGGACGCGCCCGCTTCCCGCTATCCCTACTCACTCGACGGACGGATCGCCGTGCCCGCGGACGCGGACTGGCTGGACCCTATGCTCGCCCTGAGCTTCGCGGCGGCGGTCACCAGCCGGATCGAGCTCGCCACCGGCGTTCTCCTGCTGCCCGAGCACAACCCGATTATGGTCGCCAAACAGGCCGCCACACTCGACGTACTCTCCGCCGGGCGGTTCAGCCTGGGGGTCGGAGTCGGCTGGTCGGCCGAGGAATTCGCCGCGCTGGGTGTCCCCTTCGCCGGGCGAGGGCGCCGGACCGAAGAGTACCTGGCCTCGATGCGCACCCTCTGGACCGAGGACCCGGCCTCCTTCACCGGGGAGTTCACCCGCTTCGACGCGATCCGGGTCAACCCCAAGCCGGTGCGCGGCGGCCGCCTCCCGGTGGTGATCGGCGGCAACAGCGACGCCGCCTTGCGCCGTGCGGTCACGCTCGCAGACGGCTGGTACGGCTTCAACGTCCCGGCGGCCGACGTACCGGCGCGGATCTCCGTTCTCGCCGACGAGTGCGCCCGCCACGGCCGCGCTCTTGACGAGCTCACGGTCGCCGTCGCGCTGAGCGACGGCACCCCGGAGCACCTCCCCGCACTCGGTGCGGCGGGCGTCACCGAACTCGTCGTCGTCAGCGCAGCCCCGCCGACCCCGCGCGCAGCGGCCACCTGGGTCACGGACCTCGCACGAACCTGGATTCCCCGGGCCCAATGACCAGGGATCGCCGGGGAACCAGACGTTGTTCTCACGCCCGCAAGGCGTCCCCAGGGACACGATGACTGACCCGCAAGGAACAGGGCGGCGGCCGAGCCGGACCTCCCCAAGTCAGGCCGCCTCGACCAGCCGCTTCATGTCGGGCCGGTCGGTCACGCAGCCCACCAGGCCGAGCGTCCGGGCCAGCGCCAGGTCGCGCTCGTCGTTGACGGTCCAGGCCATCACGTCGATGCCGGCGGCGCCGCACTTCTCCACGATGGCCCGGTTCAGCTGGCGCAGTTCCACGCTGACCAAGGTGGAGCCGACCTTCTGAGCGCGGCCGACGAAGGTGTCGCGGTGTGCGCTGGGGCCTGCCACCAGCACGGTGCGGGCCTGCGGCAGCAGTGTGTGGATCTCGATCAGGGCCACGTCGTGGAACGACAGCACCGAGACGCGGTGCAGCAGGTCGCGGTCGGCGAGCACCTTGGCCAGCGACCGGGCGGCGGCCGCGTCCTTGATCTCCGCCTGGATCGGCAGCGTCGGCCCGACGGCGTCCAGCACCTCTTCGAACGTGGGGATCCGCTCGCCGCGGCCGGCGTCGAGCTTCTTGAGCTGCTGCAACGTCTGGTCGGCGATGGGACCGGAGCCGTCCGTCGTGCGGTCCAGGGTCTCGTCGTGCATGACGACCAGCTCGCCGTCCTTGCTCAGGTGCAAGTCCAGTTCGATGCCGTCCAGCCCCTCGCGTTCGGCCCGGAGGAAGGAGCGCAGGGTGTTCTCCGGCTCGGCGGCCATGACACCGCGGTGGCCGATGGTGAAGAAGGACACTCGTTGCCGTCCTTGGTGTGGTGGTTCGGGGCAGCCGCACGAGCGCCGTACCGTCGCTGGCCGGCATGCGACCGCCCGTCGGAGCACCCAAGCCTAATGGCCCTGGTCCTTTCGAGAATCCCCATCAGCGCCCCGCGACACAGCCGGCCGTCGTCGGCAGAGCCACTGGTGCCGACGCGGCGGGGTCGGACAAGCTCGGCACATGGACTGGATGCCCTTGCTCTCTACGCTGGCCGGTGCCGTCATCGGCATCGCGGCCACTGTGATCGCCGATCGCAACCGGTGGAAACGGGAGGAGGCCAGACACGCGCTGGAAGTCAGACGCGGGGTGTACACGGAGTTCGTTTCTGCCCTCAAAACCGCAGGTGAGGAGATGCGTGCGGTCGCTCTGGGTGATCACATGTCCGACTCGGCGCGTGATGCGGCTGTGCGGGAAGCCGTCCGTGGCACGGGCATCTACACGGCAAGCGAGCGCCTGTGGCTCGTGGGCCCGCCGCAGGTTGTGGCCGCGGGGAACGAGGCGTTCCACAGCCTTCGGGCGATACGTGACGCCTACGCCCAAGGGGTGGCTGTCGATTCCGCCGAATCGGCGCCCCTGATAGCTCGGCGGCGCACGGCCATGGCTGAGATGCGTCGCCTCATGCGTGAGGACCTGGGCATCGGTCCTCTGGACATCGAGTGATGTGTCACCGGCACCGCTGAACAAGGCGCTTGATACTGCTCCGGGCGGCCGGTGAGCAGCGGATGGGGGAGACCCCCGGACCGTGATCGGTCCAGGGGCCTTCCCGTGCGTCGACTGGTGCCGTCACCACCGCCAGCCGCGGTCGCAGACCACCCGGAAGCTGCCCACGACGCCGTGGTGACCGAATCCGCCGTCGCCGTGGAATCCGAACTCGCCGTCGCCGCCGTCGCCGTGGTCACGGGGCACCACGCCGAAGGTCTCGCTGCGGGGGCCCACGGTGGCGATCGGAGGGCCACCGTCGCAGTTGAAGCCCCGGAAGACCTCGACGGTCCTCCAGCTTTCGTTGAGAACATTGAAGCTGTGCGCGCCCAATCCGCTGGCCACGGTGATGCAGCCTTCCACGAAGGCCGGGTACGAACGTTCGTTGACGAAGATCCTTCCGACTCTCGCGTGGCCGTGACCGCGTCCACCGCCGCCGTAACGTCCACCGCCGTCACGTCCACTGTCGCCACGACGTCCACCACCGTCGCGTCCGCCGCTGTCGTGACGTCCGCCGCCGTCGCGTCCACCGTCGTCGTGACGTCCGCCGCCGTCGCGTCCACCGTTGCCGTCGCGGCCCCGGTTTCCGCCTCCGTCCCCGGTCTTGGCGCCCGAGGGTGCCGTGGCTGAAGAGGCAGAGGCTGCGAATGCGGTGAGTTGCACAGGCAGGGTGGCGTGGTGGGCCGGCCGGGTGGGGTGGTGCAGTGGCTGGGAGGCCCGGTGGGGGTTCGGGGAGGCCGACGTGGACTCGACGGGCGAGGCATAGGTGATGCCGGCAGCTGCAAGGACGGTCGCGCCTATTCCGGCACCGACCACGAAAGCACGCGAGGGCATGGGCACTCTCTCTTTCCTATGTGCGTTGGCCGGACGACCGACCTGCGATGAACGTACCGACAGCTCACATAACCGGCATTCCAGGTACGTCCAAGGTGTGAGGCTGTGAGGCCAACCAGGTGTCAGAGGTCCAGGACGACGCCCCGAACGACAGGGTCCGCTCCCAACTGCCGACCCAGGCTGACCTCGGACGTCAGCGGCCGCCAGGTGCGAGTCGGCCTGAGCGGCCAGCTATGCCCCGAGCGCTGCGTCATGGCCGTACGGCCGTCAGGCAGCCGTACGGCCAGCGTCCTCGACAGGGAGATTCACGCGCCCAGCTTGTGACCGCCCGATTTCCGCAGGGCTTCCTCAACACTCAGCGAGCGATCCGCTGCCCTCGGTGCCGAAAGCGGATCGCGCCGAAAATGAGGTCGGCGAGCAGTACGACGGCCCCGATGATCAGCAGATAGAAGAGGCCGTGTACGGCGAATCCGATGATGCCCAGTACGAGGGCTGCGAGGATCACGAGCAGAAACAGGACCATCGACTCTCCCGGTGACCTCGGTGGTTCAGCGCCGGGCCAGGCGGCGTTCGCCGCCCGCACCCGGGGCGTAATCGAGCGAGTAGTGGGCGAAGACACCGGGCTCGGCCGGAGCCGGGAGCTCGCCGTCCGTGTCTATCGCGGGGGCCTTCTTGACCAGGCCTTTGTCGTAGGCGACCTTCACGTACCCAGGGCCAACGGTCGCTTCCACGAGTGGCACGAACACCAGTCGACGGCGAGTGGGCAAACCGGTCATGACCGTGGCAAAGATCGGCTTGTCTGTCGCGGTGTCCACGTATACCGCCTCTAGGGCGCCGATTTTGTGGCGACCGGGATCGAGTACATCATGGCCACGCCATTCACGGATGTCGCTTGCCTCAAACACGGTGAACCTCCGCCTTCGCGAGTACCCCGTGACCGTGTAGCAATGTCTCTCGGAGCAGTAGTGCCGCACCGAAATCATTCGCACTATCAGCGCTATCGGCAGCAAGGTGAGATCGCGACACTGCCGACCGACCGAGGCCGCGTCGCGACGACCGCTTAGGAAGCCTGTGCGTCGTGCTTCTCGTGGTTGGCGAGGACTCGGTCCATATGGGTTTGCGCCCACTGTCTGAGCCCGCGTGTCATGTGGTGGAGTGAGAGACCGAGGTCGGTCAGCTCGTAGGTGACGGTGACCGGGACCGTGGGCGTCACGGTGCGGACGAGCAAGCCGTCGCGTTCGAGGGCTCGTAGGGTCTGGGTCAGCATCTTCTGGCTGACGCCGGCCAGTAGCCGGGCGAGCTCTGAGTAGCGCATCGCCTTCGGGGTGTGCGCAGCGCCGGGCTGTTCGGACGCGTCACCGCCCAGTGCGCACAGGATCAGGACGACCCACTTGTCGGAGATCCGGTCGAGGAGCTGACGGCTGGGGCACACCGCGAGGAACGCGTTGTACTCCGCCTTGGCCTGCGCTTTCCTGTCGGCCTTCGTCGTCGTCACCGATCACGCCCCACTCTCTGGGTTAGTTACGCACTTTTGAGTGCCTACTTCCCAAGGGGAAGCGACTCTTCAAGACTGCTGCAAGGGGGCTGGAGACACCATCCCCTGGGACGAAGCGAAAGGGACTCGATGACCGCGCCCTCCACACCGCTTCCGGGCGGAACCTGGACGCTGGGTGACTCGACCGTCACCCGGTTCGGCTACGGAGCGATGCAGCTCGCCGGTCCGTGGGTCGTGGGGCCGCCCGCCGACCACGACGGCGCCCTGGCCGTCCTGCGCGAGGCAGTCAGCCTCGGAATCACCCACATCGACACCAGCGGCGCCTACGGACCGCGCATCACGAACGAGCTGATTCGCGAAGCGCTGCACCCCTATCCGGAGTCGCTTTTCATCGCCACCAAGGTGGGCGCGACCCGCGACGCACAGGGCGGCTGGCCCACGGCTCGGCGCCCCGAAGACCTGCGCAAGCAGGTCCACGAGAACCTCGAATCCCTCGGCGTCGAGGCCCTCGCCCTGGTCAACCTGCGCATGGGCGACGCTCAGGGTGCCCAGCCCGGCTCGATCGCCGAAGCATTCGAGACGCTCGCCGACCTCCAGCGAGAGGGCTTGATCCGCCACCTCGGCGTCAGCAACGTCACCGCGGAGCAGGTCGTCGAGGCGCGCGGCATCGCCCCGATCGTGTGCGTGCAGAACATGTACAACCTCGCCCACCGCCACGACGACGACCTCGTAGACCACCTCGCCGCCGACGGTATCGCCTACGTGCCGTTCTTCCCGCTGGGAGGCTTCACGCCGCTGCAGTCCGAGGCCCTCTCCCGGGTCGCGAGCCGGCTCGAGGCGACGCCGATGTCGGTCGCGCTCGCCTGGCTGATGCAACGCTCGCCGAACATCCTGCTCATCCCCGGTACCTCGTCCACCGCCCACCTGCGCGAGAACATCGCGGGCGCCGGGCTCTCCCTCTCCCAGGAGGATCTGGCCGACCTGGACAGCATCGGACACTGAACCACACAGTGGCGCATCACCGGCCTGCCCGGCGGTGAGGACCAGGGCCGGCGGTCGGCAGTTCCCATCGGCGGCAGGCCGACCTTCTTGGTCAGTCCGCCGCGGGACCGGCCGATGACGTGACCGGCCGTTTCGCCGGCCGGGGCCCTTCTGCGCTGGCCGGGCCGGCCTCGCAGAGAGGAAGCCGACCCCTACTTGAGAAGCGGCGGCACCTCCGGTACCTCGATAGCGTTCGCTATGTCGGCCGGGGTCAGCTTGAAGTTCTCGGGGAAGGCGTCGCGCCGCGTACGGCGGGCGGGCTCGGTCGTGCGCCAGGTGTACAGGCAGCGGCCGCACTGGAGCACGTCCCACACTCCGGGGACGGGTGAGGTGGCGAGCCGGGTGACCGTCTCGAAGGCGCAGCGGGGGCACTCAGCAGGCGGATTGCTCATGGGGTGGTCCTTTCGAAAAGATCGGGGAGGTCGTTCAGGCACGGCCAGCGAGCATGCTCTGCAGCCGGGCCGCCCACTGCGCGGTCTCCGGCAGGTCCTTGGCGGGTGTGGAGAAGTTGCCGCGAACGTCAGGTGAGACCGGCGTCGTCGCATCGATGATCATCTTGCTGGTGATGCCGGCGGGCTGGGCCGCCGGGGCCAGCTCCACGACGGACAGGTTGGGGATGACGACGACGTCGTCCTTCGGGTTCACCTTGGCCGACATCGCCCACATGACCTGCGGCAGGTTGAAGGGGTCCACGTCCTCGTCGACGACGATCACCTGAGCGACGTAGCCGAGTCCGTGCGGTGTCGTCATGGCGCGCATGCCGACGGCCTTCGCGAAGCCGCCGTACCGCTTGGCCGTGGAGATGATCACCAACAGACCGTGCGTGTACATGGCGTTGACAGCCTTCACCTCGGGGAACTCGGCGCGCAGCTGCTTGAGCAGCGGCACACACGTGTTGGGGCCGACGAGGTAGTCGCACTCGGTCCACGGCATGCCGATGTGGAGCGATTCGAAGACCGGGTTCGTACGGAACGAGACGCGCTCGACGCGGATGACGGGCATGCGGCGCCCGCCCGAGTAGTGGCCGGTGAACTCGCCGAAGGGGCCCTCGATCTGCCGCTTGCGCGACTCGATGACGCCTTCGATGACGACCTCGCTGCCCCACGGCACGTCGAAGCCGGTGAGCGGCGCGGTGGCGATCGGGGCGGGCGCCCCGCGCAGTGCGCCGGCCATCTCGTACTCGCTGTGGTCGTAGGCCATCGGCATCCCGGCGACGATCGCCATCACCGGGTCGTTGCCGAGGGTGATGGCGATGGGCAGGTCCTCGCCCTTCTCCTCGGCCTTGCGCAGGTGCTGGGCGACGTCGTGCATGGGGACCGGCTGGAAGGCGAGACGGTTGGTGCCGATCACCTGGATGCGGTACGTGCCGACGTTCTGCTTGCCGAAGTGGTCGGGATCGTCGGGGTCGCGGGAGACGACGGCGGCCTTGTCGAGGTAGAAGCCGCCGTCGCCGTCGTTGAGACGGAACAACGGGAGCACCGAGAACAGGTCGACGTCGTCGTCCTCCTGGGTGTTCTCCCGCCAGGGCGCGTCCTCGCGACGCTCCGGCGCGACGGGGAAGGCGTCCCAGCGGCGCGCGAACTCCTCCACCTGCTCCTTGACCGGGGTGTTCCTCGGCAACCCGAGCGCGAGCGCGTGGTTGGCCCACGAGCCGTGCACGTTCATCGCGATCCGGGCGTCGGTGAAGCCCTTGACGTTGTCGAAGTAGAGGGCGGGCCCGTTCTCGCCGATGCGGCCCGTCGCGTTGGCGGCGGCCGCGAGATCGGGCTCGGGCAGCACCTCGTCGGTGATGCGCAGCAGCTGCCCCTCCTTGTCCAAGGTGTCGAGGAAGCTGCGCAGATCGTCATAAGCCATGGGGAACTCCTTTGCGGGCTACGGGACTTCGGGCGGTGTGGGGACTTCAGGCGGCGTCGCGGGAAGCGGTGCGGGCCGCGCGCATTCCGGCCCAGCGCCTGGCGGCGGGCGCGGGCAGCTCGAACTGGTCGAGGACGCGGGCCACCACGTGGTCGACGATGTCGTCGACGGTGCGCGGGTGGTTGTAGAAGGCGGGCATGGGCGGCACCAACTGCACGCCCATGCGAGCGAGTTCGAGCATGTTCTGCAGGTGGATCTCGCTCAGCGGGGTCTCTCGCGGGACGAGGACGAGCCTGCGCCGCTCCTTCAGCACGACATCGGCGGCGCGCGCGACCAGCCCCTCCGCGTAGCCGGTCCTGATCCCGGCGAGGGTCTTCATCGAACACGGCACGATCACCATGCCGTCCGTGCGGAAGGAGCCGGAGGAGATGGTGGCGCCCTGGTCGTCGGGGTGGTGCGTGACGTCCGCGAGCGCGGAGACCTCTGCCACGGACAGACCGGTCTCCAGCTCGATCGTCGTGCGCGCCCACCGGGACAGGACGAGATGCGTCTCCACGTCCGGCAGCTCCCGCAGATTCTCCAGGAGCCGGACACCGAACGGGGCGCCCGTCGCCCCGGTCATTCCCACGACCAACCGCACAGGACCACTCCTCACCCGTTGCTGACCTGTGCTTTCACGCTATGAGGCGGTCCGGCCGCGGCGGCGGTACGCTCGGGACTAGCGATGGGGAAAAACGGACACGATCGGCACCCTGACGTCAGGGACCTGGTTTACACCCCGACCGTCGGCGCACCGGCCGGGGTCGAGGTGATGGAGCTCGCCGACCTGTACGAGCGGGCGCGCCGCCACGGCAACGACCCGTACGCGCCGCTGCGCCCGTCCTTCCACCAGCTGATCGGCGCCCGCGACCGGCCGCTGCTGATGGCGGTGGACTTCGTCGAGTACGCATTGCGGCCGGGCTCGTGGCTGTGGATCCGGCCGGGGCAGGTGCAGCGGTTCGGCCCGGATCTGAGGGCGGCGGACGGGGTGGTCGTGCTGTTCGAGGCGGGGTTCCTGCCGCCCGCGACCGTGGCGGCAGCGCACATGGATCCCCCGTACGAGCAGCGGCCGCTCACACCCGAGGGCCCGGACGCGGAGGGCGTGCGCCGCGCCCTCGACCATCTCAGGTACGAGTACGGACAGCTGGCCTCGCTGCCGCTGCAGACACACGCCGAGGTGCTGCGCGCCCTGCTGTCCGTCCTCGTGATGCGTCTGGCGCAGGCCCGGGGCCCGGCACCACGGCCCGCCGCCCCGTCCGAGGTGTTCCGCCGCTTCCATGCGGCCGTGGAGCGAGACCACGCGGTGACGCGCCGCGTGGAGGACTACGCGGCGGCACTCGGCTACAGTCCGCGCACGCTGACCAGGGCCGCGTCCGCGGCGACGGGCCGCACGGCCAAGCAGTACATCGACGATCGGGTGCTGCTGGAGGCCAAGCGGCTGCTGCGGCACAGCGGTCTTGCGGCGAAAGAGGTCGCGGACCGCCTCGGTTTCGTCGACGCCAGCGACTTCACCAAGTTCTTCCGACTGCGGACGGGCGTGACGCCGGGGGCGTTCCGGGGCGGTACGGACGTCAGGTGACGTCACATCAGGTGACGAGGCAGCCCGCCACGCGTGGGCGGTCATGACGTAGTGTGGAGGTATCGGAGTAGAAACGTGCTCTGGGGCCGAGCAGATGGCCGGACAGGGAGTACGCGCACACGCGGTATCGGACGATCCGCCACTCCTTCCGCGGAAGGAGTGCGTGATGAGGGCGGCACAGTTCAGCCGGTTCGGCGGCCCGGAGGTTCTTGAGATCGTTGACCTCCCGGATCCCCATCCCGGCGCCGGGGAGATACGGATCAAGGTCCGTGCCGCGGGCATCAACGCGAGCGACTGGAAGAAGCGTCAGGGCCTGATGGACCAGGAACTGCCACAGACCCTGGGCTACGAGGCCGCGGGCGTCGTTGACGAGATCGGCGACGACGTCTCGGGTGTCACGGTTGGCGACCGGGTCTTCGGAGCCTCACCATACGGAGCCGCCCAAGCGGAGTTGGCCGTGCTGTCCTACTGGGCCCCGATCCCGGACTCGCTCGACTATGCGCGGTCTGCAGCGATCCCCGCGGCGGCCGAGACCGCAGCGCGCTCGCTCGACCAGCTTGGCGTAACAGCGGGCAGCACCCTGCTCATCAACGGGGCATCCGGCAGCGTCGGGAGTGCCGCTGTCCAACTCGCCGTGGAGCGCGGCGCGCGCGTCATCGGCACGGGCAGTCCAGGCACGCACGATGCCCTCCGCGCGCTCGGCGCCGAGCCGGTGGCATACGGCGACGGGATGCCGGAACGCGTCCGGGCCATCATGCCGTCGGGTGTCGATTTCGCACTGGACGTCGCCGGCAGCGGCGTCCTTCCCGAACTCGTGGGGCTCGCGGGCGCGCCCGAGCACGTGATCACGGTCGCCGACTTCCGCGGCGCGCAGCAGACGGGCATCCGCTTCAGCCGCGGCGACACCGGCCGCGCCACCTACGCGCTGGCCCAGGTCGCTCATATGGCCGAAACGGGACGATTCTCCATCCAGGTCGGCCAGACCTTCCCCTTGACCGAGGTGGCCCACGCGCACCGCGTCGGCCAAGCCGGAACTGTGCGCGGCAAACTCGTGCTACTCGTGGACTGACGGTCATCAAAGGGACTCTTCACGAGTGAAGGGGCAGTAGCGGCCACGGAGGTGTGTTCGTGGCGGCCGTTGAGAGTCCAGTTCGGCCGGGAGTACGGCGTCGTCTTCCCCCGGACCGGGCGACGGGCGAGTGAGGGTCCCGTCTTCTCTTAGGGCTAAGATTTCAGCGGGTGCGCGGGCACGTGAGTCCGCGACTCGCGACGGGACGAGCCGCGAGGGGATGACATGACTCAGCGCAGGGCGGGGCGGCGACCGGATGCCGTGGCGGGGATCGTGGAGGACTGGGCGCGTGAACGGCCCGGTCTCGACACCGCGCCGCTGGAGGTGCTGGCCCGGCTGCACCGCGCGTACCTGCAGTACCACTCGCGGCTGACCTCCCAGATCGAGCGGCACGGGCTGTCCGTGGCCGGCTTCGACGTGCTGACGGCGCTGCGCCGGTCCGGGGCGCCGTACCGGCTGACCGCGGGACAGCTGGCGGCCTCCGGTCTCATCTCCTCGGCGGGCGTCACACTGCGCCTGGACCGGCTGGAGAAGGACGGGCTGCTGGTGCGGGAGCGCGACGCCGAGGACCGCCGCGTCGTCTACTCGCGCCTGACCGACGCAGGGCTGCGCAAGGTCGACGAGGTGTTCGCCGAGCACCTGGAGAACGAGCGGCGGATGCTCGGCGGGGTCTCACCCGCCGAGCGCCGTCAGCTGGCCCGGTTGCTGTCCAAGCTGGAGCGCTCCATCGTCGAGTCCGACGGGGCCGAGCCGGAGGAGGAGGCCGCGGGCTGAGTCACGGCCGGCCGGAGGAGGAGCCAGATCCCGCAGGCCAGCGTCAGCAGCTGGGTCCCGGCCAGCAGACCGAACCCGGCGCCGAAGCCGCTGCCGCCGCCCGCCGCGATCGCCCAGCCCATCGCCGTGGGCATCAGCGCGGAGACGAGGTTGCCGACGCCGTTGACGGTCCCGTAGGCGCTGCCCACCGAGCCGGCCGGTGCACACCTCTGGACCAGGGTCGGGATCGCCGGGCCCTGCAGTCCCCAGAAGCCGTTGGCCAGGATCAGCCCGGTCGCCGCCGCCCACGCCGTGTCCGCGCCGATGACGAACACGACGCAGCAGGCGGTGCCGAGGGAGCCGGTCACGAACAGCACCGGCAGGCGCCGGGCGGGCAGCCGGTCCAGCAGCCAGCCGCCCAGGAAGCCGGAGGCGAGGCTCATCAGGAACGGCAGCGACGACACGGCGCCCATCGCGGCGATCGAGAAGTGCCGCTCCCGCAGCAGGTACGAGGGCAGCCAGGCCGTCGAGCCCCACAGGTAGGCGAGCGTGGCGATCT
Organism: Streptomyces sp. NPDC007189; assembly: GCF_040703635.1. Taxonomy (NCBI): domain Bacteria; kingdom Bacillati; phylum Actinomycetota; class Actinomycetes; order Kitasatosporales; family Streptomycetaceae; genus Streptomyces; species Streptomyces sp. NPDC007189. Next base: position 170,109 of record NZ_JBEYEY010000008.1, on the reverse strand, counting down.
CGATGAGCAGGATCACCCCGAGCCGCGGGGTGCGCAGCGCGAGCCTCAGGGTCTGGCCGAACGACGTCCGCTCCCTCGCCCGCGCCCCTCGGCCCTTGATGAACAGCCACACCAGGGGGAGGCCGACAGCCGCGTTCAGCAGGCCGAGCAGCAGGAAGGACGCGTGCCAGTCGAAGCGGTAGACGAGGTACGTGACCAGCGGCAGCCCGGCCGCCGTGCCCAGCGACACCCCCATGGAGCTGACCGCGTTGGGCTTTCCCGCCTGCTCGGGCGGGAAGTGCTCGCGCACGTACATCGTCTTCAGCGAGAACAGCGGGCCCTCGCTCGCGCCCAGCAGCGCCCGGCACACCACCAGCACGAGCGCGCCGGAGGCGTACGGGGAGACGACGGTCAGCAGCGCCCACAGGCCGACGCTGACGAACAGGCCACGCCGCACGCCGAGCACCGTCTCGTACAGCGGGGTCAGGAAGAACGCCGCGATGCCGTAGCCGGCCAGGAACAGGGTGGTCAGGGCGCCCTGGGCGACGGTGTCGCCGGTGATGCCGAAGTGGTCGGTGAACGCCTTGTCCGTGACGAGCACGGAGACGTTCACCCGGTCCACGTAGCTGATCAGGACGATCACCAGCAGGCTCAGGACGCCCGGCCACCGCCGCGCGGCGGCTGTCGCTCTCATGCCGCCGGGTCCGCCGCGCCCGCCTTGGACTGCTGCCGGGCCTGCGCCTGGTACAGGCGGCGCAGCCGGACCACACCGAGGTCGTGCTGGTAGAGGTTCTCCTGCTGGTCGGCGTCGGCGGGCATGGCCTGCAGCATGACCCGGTCCTGCTCCAGGACCTCCCAGTGGCGTTCCTCGATGAGGGTCTTGTACAGGAAGCGCCAGGTGTCGCGCTGCCAGCCGGAGACGTTCCGGTAGCGCCAGAAGAAGACGCCGGTGCGCTCGGCGTCCACCGGGCAGGCCATGCCGACGATGCCGAACGGGCCGCCCGGGCCGGCCGACGGCGGGTACGGGATGGACAGGTCCACCCAGTCGACACCGGTGCGGCACAGTTCGACCCAGTCGAAGTTGACGCCGCGCTGGTCGGTCTTCTCGAAGAAGTAGCCCCGGTCGGTCTCGCGGATGCGGAACTTGGCCGTCGTGTCGCCGTCGTACATGGTGTGCGACTCGTGGTGCAGGAACGCGCCGTGCATCGGGTCGAGCAGGTTCTCCATGGCGAAGCGCCACGGCACGTTCCACTCGGCGTAGCAGAGGATCGCGGAGATGCCGGGGTTCGTGAGCGGTTCGGGCAGGGTCAGGTCGGCCGGCTCGGGGTGCTCCTCGTCGCCGAAGTAGGCGAGGATCGCGCCGCCGACCTCGCGGACCGGCAGGGAGGTGACGAGCGTCTTGCCCTCCAGGTTGCAGCCGGGCAGGCCGGGCACGGAGGTGACGGTGCCGGAGCCGTCGACTTCGACGCCGTGGTACCAGCAGGCGACGCGGTCGCCGAGGTGCTTGCCGAGGGAGAGCGGGGCGCCGCGGTGCGGGCAGCGGTCGGCGAGCATCGAGAGGGTGCCGTCGGCCCTGCGGAACAGCAGCCAGTTCTCGCCGAGTGCGGTGACCTTGCGCAGGCCGCCCGGCTCGACGAAGTGGGAGGGCACCACGGGGTGCCACTGGTTGCGCAGGCCGTGGGCGTAGATGTGCTCTGCGGTGTCGCGGGTGGTGAGGGTCATGTCAGGCTCCCAGGCGGTGCATCTCGGCGCGGAAGGTGTCCTCGGTCCACGGCTCGCCGCCGGGGGTGCGGACCTGGCGGGCGTTGAGCCCGGCCACGACGTCGGCCAGTTCGTGGCCGTCGTCGGTGAAGATCTCCTCCAGGGTGCGGGCGAGCTTCAGTTCGTAGGGGGTGGGTTCGTGGTCGCGGCTCTGGTGCGGGTCGAGGTACGGCCAGGCGGTGGTGTCGGTGGTCATGGGTCTCTCGCTCTCCGTGCGGGTCACAGGTCCAGGACGAGGCGGTCGGAGGCGCAGCGGGAGACGCAGATCATCATCGTCTCGCCGGCGGCGTGCTCGGCCTCGCTGAGCAGGTGGTCGCGGTGGTCGGGGGTGCCGGCGAGGACGCGGGTCTCGCAGGAGCCGCAGATGCCGTCGCGGCAGGAGGAGGTGACGGCCAGGCCGGCGTTCTCGGCGGCCTCGAGGATGGAGGTGCCGGCGTCGACGGTCAGGGTCATGCCGGAGGAGCGGCACTCGACCTCGAAGGCGGTGTCGTCGTCGCGCGGGGCGGACGCCGGTGCGGCGAAGCGTTCGATGCGCAGCCGGCCGGCCGGGCAGGCCTCTTCGGCGGCCTTCAGCAGCGGTTCGGGGCCGCAGCAGTACACCAGGGCATCATCCGGGAGATCCCGCAGGGCGGCCGCCAGGTCGATGTGGCCCTGCTCGTCCTGCGGTACGACGGTCACCTCACCGGCGGTCAGCGCGGCCAGTTCGGCGCCGAACGCCATGGTGGCGCGGGACCTGCCGCCGTGGACGAGCCGGTAGGGCACCTGGTCCCGGTCGGCCTGGCGGGCCATCGCCAGGATCGGGGTGATGCCGATGCCGCCGGCCAGGAACACGTAGAAGGCTGCGGGTTCCAGGGCGAAGCGGTTGCGCGGGCCGGTCACGCGGACGCTCTGGCCGGGGCGCAGCCTGGTGTGCACGTGCCGTGAACCGCCGCGCGAGGACGGCTCGTCGAGGATGCCCAGGCGGTAGGTGGTGAGGTCGGCGGGGTCGCCGCACAGGCTGTACTGGCGCACGTGCCCGCCCGTGTGCAGGTCGAGGTGTGCGCCCGGCGTCCAGGCGGGCAGCGGCTTGCCCTCGGGGTGGACCAGGTCGACGGAGAGGACGCCGTCCGCCTCCCAGGTCATGCGGCGGACGAGAAGGTCGAGTTCGTGTTCGCGGTCGGCGGTCATGGCGGTGGCCTCCCTACGCGGTGGGGATCGAGACGGGCGGGGTGAACGGGTGCTTCATCGGGCCGAGCGCGTCGAGGTCGACCTCGACGAGGGTCGGTCCGTCGGAGGCGAGGGCGGCCCGCAGGACCGGTGCGGCGTCGGCCTCGGTCGCGATGCGTGCGTAGGGCAGGGCGCAGGCGGCGGCCAGCGACGCGAAGTCCGGGGTGAACAGGTCGACGCCGGAGCGGCGTTCGCCGTACCTGTCCTGCATGTTGCGCAGCACCCCGTAGCCGCCGTCGTTGAAGACGATCAGGGTCAGGCGGGGGCGTTCCTGGGCGACGGTGAGCAGTTCGCCGAGGTGTACGGCGAGCCCGCCGTCGCCGGCGATGACGACGGTCGGCTCCTCCGGCCGGGCGAGCGCGGCGCCGATGCCCATGCCGAGGCCCTGGCCGATGCCGCCGCCGCGCGGGAAGACGTTGGCGCGCGGGTCGTGGATCGGCAGGAGCCGGTTGCCCCAGGACGAGGAGGGGATGGTGACGTCGCGGGCGACGACCGCGCCGCGCGGCAGGGCGGCGGCGAGCGCGTCGCACACGGCGGCCTGCGGGCCGATGTTGTCGTTCAGGGCGGCGCGTACGTCCTCGCGGACCGCGGTGACACGGGCCGACCAGTCGGCGTCGGCGCGTACGGCCGTCTCGGTCAGCGCGGGCAGGACGGCGGCCGCGTCGCCGTGCAGGGCGTGGCGTGCCGGGTACACCCGGCCGAGCGCGGCCGCGTCGAGGTCGATCTGGATGTGCGCGGCGGGCAGCTTCAGCGTGTAGTCGGCGGTCTCGTTGGAGCGGAAGTGGGTGCCGATGGTGAGCAGCACGTCGGCGTCGGCGAGCAGGGCGCGGCCGGCCGGGGTCGTGGCGAAGTTGCCGACGACCAGCGGGTGGTCCTCGGGGACGCTGCCGCGGCCGGAGTTGGAGGTGAGCAGGCCGGCACTGGTGGCCTCCAGCAGGGCGAGCAGCTCCCCGCGTGCGGTGGTGGCGCCGCCGCCCGCCCAGATCAGCGGGCGGCGGGCGGAGGCCAGCAGTTCGCGGGCGGCGTCGAGGGCGGCGGGGTCGGGCACCGGTGGGGCCGTGGCCGGGAGGGGTTCGCCGTCGTCGTGCTGGGCGGCGTACTGCAGGTCGATGGGCCACTCGATGCTCGCCGGGCCGCCGGGCGCGGTGAGCGCGGCGGCCGACGCCTCCCGCAGCAGCCTTCCTGCGTCCCGCGGAGAGGTGACGGTGGCCGCGTACGCCGACACGGCCCGCAGCATGCCGAGCTGGTCCTTGGTCTCGTGGATGAAGCCGCGTCCGCTGCCGAGGTACGCCGACTCCACCTGGCCGGTGACGTGCAGGACGGCCGTGCCGGACGACAGGGCCTCGATCAGGGAGCCGGCCGCGTTGCCCGCGCCCGTGCCGGTGGAGGTCAGGGCGCAGCCGATGGAGCCGCGGGCCCGGCCGTAGCCGTCGGCGGCGTTGACGGCGGTGGCCTCGTGGCGCACCGGCACGAACCGCAGCTCGCGGTCGACCGCCTCGACCAGCGGCAGGTTGTGCACCGACACGATGCCGAAGACGGTGTCGATGCCGAGGGACTTGAGATGGGCGACGAGGAGATCGCCTCCGTTGTCGTACTGCCCGTGGTGCATGGGGAGGCTCCTCACAGGATGCCGCGGCCGACTCCGCCGCAGACGTCGATGCTGGTACCGGTGATGTAGGAGGCGCGCGGGGAGAGCAGCGTGACGACGGCGTACGCGACCTCCTCGGCGCGGCCGAGCCGGCCGAGGGCGATGCCGCGGTCGGCGGCCAGCTCGGCCTGCCACTCCTCGTAGGTGAGGCCGCTGTCCGCGGCGGCGTGCCGGCGGGTCCACTGGCCGGTGTCGATCAGGCCGAGGCAGACGGAGTTGACGCGGATGCCCTCGGCGGCGAGTTCCTGGGCGAGGGACTTGGAGAGGTTGAGGGTGCCGGCCCGGGCGGCGCTGGTGGTGATCAGCCGGGTCTCGGGCTGCTTGGCGAGCACCGCGTTGATGCTGACGACCGACGCGGCGTCCGAGGCCCGCAGGTAACTACGGGTCGCGGCAAGGGGGTTGAGGACACCCGCGAACTTCAGCTCCAGCTCGTCTCGCCAGTCCTCGGCGGTGGTGTCGTCCAGGCGTTTCATGCGCGACTGGCCCGCGTTGTTGACCAGGCCGTCGAGGCGGCCGCCGAAGTGGGTGGCGGCGGCGTCGGCGAAGCGGCGTACCGCGTCGGCGTCGCGGACGTCGCAGACGCCGGTGAACAGCCGGTCGGGTCCGGCGCCGAGCCGGGCGGCGGCCTTGGCGAGACGGTCGCCGTCGCGTCCGCACGTCGCGACGCGGGCGCCTTCGCCGAGCAGGGCGCGGACCGTGGCCAGGCCGACGCCGGAACTGCCTCCGGTGACCAGTACCGTGCGGTCGGCGAGGCCGAGATCCATGACGTACTCCTTGCAGACAGATCCAGTGGTGCGGGTGGGGGTTCAGCGCATGGTGAATCCGCCGTTGACGGCGATCACCTGTCCGGTCAGGTAGCGGGACTCCTCGCCGAGCAGGAAGGAGACCAGGCCGAGGAGGTCCTCGGGCTGCTGCGGCCGGGAGATCGCCCGGTTCGTGGCGTAGAGGGCGCGGCGCTCGGCCGGTACGGTCGCGGTGGCCTCGACCTCGGTGAGGCCCGGGGCGACGGCGTTGACGGTGATGCCCTGCTCGCCCAGCTCGCGGGCCATGCCCCGGGTGAGGGCGATGACCGCGCCCTTGGAGGCGATGTAGTGGGCCAGGCGCGGCGAGCCGTACAGGGCGGCGTCGGAGGCGATGTTGACGATGCGGCCGGGGCGGGTCATCAGCGGCAGCAGGTGCTTGGCGACCAGCCAGGGGCCGCGCGCGTTGACGGCCATGAGCCGGTCCCAGACCTCGACGTCGATGTCCTGGAACTCCTTGCCGCCCACTCCGTTGGCGAGGGCCGCGTTGTTGACCAGGCCGTACACGAGGCCGGAGGTGGCCAGCCGGTCGGCGAGCGCGGCGACCGAGGCGGGGTCGGCCACGTCCAGCGGGACGAACCGCGCGTCTCCGCCGGCCGCGCGGATCGTCTCGGCGGTCCGTGCGCCCCACTCGGTGTTCAGCTCCGCGACCACGACCCGGAAGCCGTCCGCCGCCGCCCGGCGGGCCATGGCCTCCCCCAGGCCACGGCCCGCCCCCGTCACGACGACGGTGCGCCGGGCCGACGGCTCAGTCACGGGTGACGCCGTACAGCGGCGAGTACTCGGGGTACGTCGGCACCTGCGGCTTCTGCGTGCCGATGATCACGCAGAACAGGGCGTCGGTGTCGCCCTCGTTCTTCAGCGAGCGGGTGACGCCGGCCGGCACCACGATCATGTCGCGGTAGCCGAGGGTCCGGTACTCGACCTCGTCGGGGCCGCGGTGGATGCCGACGCGGACCTTGCCCTCCAGGACGAAGAACGCCTCCTCCACGTCGTGGTGGGTGTGCGCGGGGCCCTCGGCGCCGGGCGGCAGCAGCATGTTGGAGAAGGTGAAGCCGCCGGAGGGGATGATCCGGTTGTCGTTCTCGTGGTTTCCGGTGGCGCCCGAGCCGACGTAGCGGATCTGCGCGCGCTTGTACTGCGGGCCGGCCTTCTCCTGGAAGGACAGGGTGTTCCAGTCGGGCTCCCGGGAGTCCTTGGTGGCGATCAGGGAGTCGGTGTACCTGGCGAGGTCGCCGCCGTTGTCGTACTCGGTGGTGGTCAGAGGCATGGTGTGTCAGTCCTTCCGGTGGGCCGTGCGGTGGTCGGTGGCGATGTGCAGATGCGACAGGAGCCAGGCGTTGACACGCTCGGGCTGCTCCTGGTTGGCCAGGTGACCGGCGTCCTTGACGATCACGTACGCGGTCTTGTGCAGACCGCCGGCCAGGACCTGTGAGCTGCCGGGACCGGTGATGTGGTCCCGGTCGCCGCACAGGACGAGGGCGGGCGCGGTGATGCGGTGCAGTTCGCCGCGCAGGTCGGTGGCGGCCATGGCCTCGGCCGCGTATCCGTAGCCGGGCAGGCGGATCGAGGCGGCCATGGTGGCGGTGACGCGCTCGACCAGCTCCGCGGGCGCGTCGGCGGACACCAGACGCGGGGCGCGGGCGGCGGCGAAGGCCTCCGGGCCGAGCCGGGCCAGCTCGTCGGCGCGGGCGCGCATTCCGGCGGCCTTCTCGGGATCCGTGCCGGAGCCGGGGGTGGAGTCGACGACCATCAGCGATGCGACGAGGTCCGGGTGGCGCACGGCGAGCCGCAGGGCGATCACGCCGCCCCAGGACACGCCGAGGACATGGGCGCTGCCCCCGCGCGCGCGAATGACCTCGGCCGCGGCGTCGGCGTAGTCGTCCATCGTCAACGGCCCTTGCGGATCGGCCGACTTGGCGTATCCGGGGGCGTCCCAGGCGACCACCCGGAAGCCGGCGCTCAGGGCAGCGAGCTGGGGTGCGAAGGCAGCCGAGGAGGATCCGATGCCGTGCAGGCACAGCACCAGCGGGCCGCTGTGGCCTGCTTCCTCCAGGTGGAGTCCGCCGATGTCGTGGGCGCTCACAGGATGTGCCCCGTCCGTCCGGCGAGCGCGGCGAGCGAGCGCAGCACCGCGTACGGGACGACCTGGCTGGTGGCCGGGTTGGCGGTGTCGGGCAGGTGCCGTACCTCGAAGCGGTAGGAGCCGTGCGCGCCGCTGGCCTCGATCACGTGGGAGGTGTGCCGGGCCGCCGGGTCGGCGACGACGCTGACACGGACCGCGTCCGGGTCGCCTATGGCGAGGGCCACGGAGGCGGCGACGTTGGTCGACTTGGGGAACTTGGCCGGGACGTCCCGGGCGGTGCCCGCCATCACCTCCACCGGCCCGCCGGCCGACCGCATCCGGGAGAGCAACTCCTCGTCCATCCAGGGCTGTTCGAGGGTGGAGGGCAGCTTGGTGGTGGTCAGGCGGACCTCGTCCAGGGGGCCCATGGCACGTGCGGCCTGCAACAGGTCGAGGCCGCCGACCGCGCCGCCGGTGAAGTAGACGCGGCCGGGTCCGGTGTGCAACAGCCGCTTGGCGAGGTCGTCGTCGGTGAGGGCGCCGGTGGAGGCGACGAGCAGGTCGGTGCCGGAGGCGAGGATCGTCTCGCCCCACTCGCGCACCACGCCCTGCCCGGCGGCCTCCACGATCAGGTCGCAGTGGTCCAGGGCCTGTTCGACGGCGTACTGCGGGACGGGCGCCGAGTCCCCGAGGGGCCGGTTGTCGACCACGCACACCAGCTCGGCGCCGGGGATCTGGCCCGCGGCGAGCGCGCCGCCGACGACGCGGCCGATGGCGCCCCAGCCGATGAGGCCGATACGGCGCGGGGCGGGGGTGCTCATGCGGGGACTCCTTCGGCATCGAGGGGCGGGACGACGGGGCTGCCGTCGGGGGTGCCCGCCATGTGGGCGCGGATCAGCTTGGACGGCGGCCCGGCGGTGCCCCACACGTCGGACAGTTCGGGGGTGCGCCGCCACACCTTGCAGATCCAGGTGTCCTCGACGACCTGGGCGACCTCCGAGGTGTACTCGCACACCAGGCCCGTGGGGTCGGTGAAGTAGGAGAAGGTGTTGTTGCCGGGCCCGTGCCGTCCGGGACCCCACTGCGGGGTGATGCCGTGGTGGCGGAGGCGGCCGAGACCGCGCATGAAGTGGTCGACGGAACTCATCTCGTACGCCACGTGGTTCAGCGACACCCACGGCGCCTGGTTGAAGGCGATGCAGTGGTGGTCGGCGTTGCAGCGCAGGAACGCCATCTGGTGCTCGGACCAGTCGGAGACGCGCAGGCCGAGGACGTCCTGGTAGAAGGCCACCGAGGCGTCGATGTCGGGGGTGTTGAGCACGGCGTGGGTGACACCCACCGGCACGGCGGCGTCGCCTCCGCGGGCCGCGACCGCCCAGGTCTCGGCGGACAGTTCGATCAGCCGGCCGTCGATGTCGTGGAACCTGAGGCCGTAGCCGCCGCCCACCTGGTCGAGCGGTCCGGGACCGGTGACCGGGGTGATGCCGCGTGCTTCGAGCCGGCGTGCCGCCTCGTCGATCTCGGCGGGGGTGGCGACGGCGAAGGCGAGCCGTCCGAGGCCGATCCGGTCGGCGCGGGTGAGCTGCAGGGCGTGGTGCTCCTCGCCGGTGCCGCGCAGCCAGCTCGCGCTGTGCTCGGACTCGACGACCTCCAGTCCCCACACCTCTTCGTAGAAGTCGGTCGCCTCGGCGAAGTCCGGGGTGAGCAGTTCGACCGAGCGCAGCGCGCGCAGGCGGGCGATCGGCGGACGAGGGGGGTGTGTCATGGTGAGGTCTCCGGGGGTGCGTCAGTTGGCCCAGGGCAGGGGAGTGGTGTCGGTGCCCCAGTACAGGGACTTCTGCCGCTGGTAGGCGCGGATGAGGTCGCGGCCCTTCTCGGTGCCGAGGCCGCTGTCCTTCATCCCGCCGAACGGGGTGGAGATGGAGAACTGCTTGTAGGTGTTGATCCAGACGGTGCCGGCCTCGATGCGGCGGGCCAGCCGCCAGGCGGCGCGGGCGTCGCGGGTCCAGATGCCGCAGGCCAGCCCGTACACGCTGTCGTTCGCCTGCCGTACGAGGTCGTCCTCGTCCTCGTACGGGAGCGCGACGAGGACGGGGCCGAAGATCTCCTCCTGGCAGACCCGGGCGGAGTTGGGCAGGTGGTCGATGACGGTGGGCAGGTAGAAGGCGCCGGCGGTGTACTCCGGGCCCTCCGGGGCGGCGCCGCCGCACAGGACGCGGCCGCCCTCCGCGCGGGCGAGGTCCACGTAGGCGGCGACCGCGTCGCGGTGGCGGTGGTGGACGAGCGGGGCGACCTGGGTGCCGGGGTCGGTGCCCGGTCCGACGCGCAGTTTCCGCACCCGCTGGACGAGTTCGCCGAGGAAGGAGTCGTACAGCGACCGGTGTACGAAGAGCCGCGATCCGGCGATGCAGGACTGGCCGCTGGAGGAGAAGACGCCGTACATGACGCCGGCGAGGGCCTGTTCGACGTCGGCGTCCTCCCGGACGATCGTCGGTGACTTGCCGCCGAGTTCCAGGGAGGCGGGGACGAGTTTGTCGGCGGCTGCCCGGGCGATGTTCCGGCCGGTGGAGGTGCCGCCCGTGAATCCGATCCGCCGTACCAGCGGATGGGTGACGATGGCGTCCCCGACGACGCTGCCCTTGCCCGGCAGCACGGACAGCAGCGCGGTCGGCAGGCCCGCCTCGGTGAGGGCACGGTGGACCAGGCGGCCGAAGACGAGGGAGACCAGCGGCGTCCACTCGGCGGGTTTGAGCAGGACCGCGTTGCCGCCGGCGAGAGCCGGGGCGACCTTCTGCGCGTCGGAGGCGATCGGCGAGTTCCACGGGTTGATCGCGCCGACCACGCCGATCGGCTCGTGCACGCTCATGGTGACGTAGGGGCCGCGGGCGGGGGTGAGGGAGTCCTCGGCGGTCTCCAGCGCGGCCGCCGTGTAGCGGAAGGTGCCGGCGGCGCTGACGGCGAGCGCGCGGGTCTCGGTGAGGGTCTTGCCGGTGTCGGCGGTCTGCAGCGCGGACAGCTCGGCGGCGTGCTCCTCGATCAGGTCGCCGATCCGGTGCAGGACGCGGGCGCGCTGGTGGGGCAGCAGGTCGCGCCAGGCGGGCGTGGCCGCGGCGTCGGCGGCGGCGCGGGCCGCCTCGTCGACGTCGGCGGGCGAGGCGGCGTGCACGGTGGTGATCAGGGCGCCGTCGGCCGGGTTCACGGTCCGTATCGGCCTGCCCGCGCCGCGCCGGAACCGGCCCGCGATGAGGATCTCGTCGGCTGGGATGCGCGGCATGGCGAAACCTCCGGACAGGGGTGGGTACGGGAAACCTCCGCAGGCGGCCGGCTCATGGGCCGGGAGCCGCAATGACGAAGTGCTCGAAATCTAAGGGCTTAAATATATGCGCCGCAAGGGGTGGCGCCCGGCAACTTTTTCCTCCCGGCTGACGCCCAACCCTTGACGACCCCCGACGTGCAGGGGATAGAACCTAAGCACTAAGAGATTCAGCCCTTACTGATAAGGGTCGGTCCGATCGGGCCGGCAGCCAGTTCTGCCGGCGCAACCCGGGCCTCCGTCCCCACCGCCGTCCCCACCCCGTCCCTCACCGCCACGCGTACGCTGGGCCGGCCCGGCCCCGCCCCGCACGGCCCGAACCCTCCCGCGCGCACCCTGCTCGTCCCCGACACACCGCGCGGGAGCCGGAGGACCCCTCTATGACGATCGACGCCCCTCATGCCGCCGCGGGCCGCCACCCGGACAGCGCGGCGCTCGCCGCCGCCATCGGCGCCCGCTTCGAGCGCCTGCCCCTGTGCCGCTGGCACGTCACCGTCCGCCTCGTCATCGGCGCGGTGACCTTCTTCGAAGCCTTCGACCAGCTCCTCATCGCCTATGCCCTGCCCCAGCTGCGCGCCGCGTGGCACCTCGGCACCGGGCAGACCACCGCCCTGATGACCGTCGGCTCGGTGGGCATGCTCGCCGGCGCGCTGCTGTCCGGCCGCCTGGCCGACCGCGTGGGCCGGGTGAAGGTCATCGCGGTCTGCATCGCCGTGTCCAGCCTGTGCAACCTGGCGCTCACCCTGTGCACCTCACCGGCACCGTTCATGGCCGCCCGGTTCGTCCAGGGACTGGCCATCGGCGGTGAGGTGCCGGTCGCGGCCACCTTCATCGCCGAGATCACCCGCACCCACCAGCGGGGGCGCTTCGTCCTGCTGTACGAGCTGGTGTTCCCGGCCGGTCTGACGGCGTGCGCGCTGCTCGCCTCGTGGCTGGTGCCACTGTTCGGCTGGCGCTGGATGTTCGGGCTCGCCGCGATCCCCGGCGTGCTGTGCCTCGTCGTCGCCCGATACGTGCCCGAGTCGCCGCGCTGGCTCGCCGACCACGGACGTCACGAGCAGGCCCTCGACACCATGGCCGCGATCGAGAAGAAGGTCGAGAAGATCACCGGCGGCCCGCTCCCCGAACCCGTACCCTCGGCCCCTGTCACGCACCGGACCGCGGGCAAGGGCGGCCTGCGCGAACTCCTCTCCGGCCGCTACCGCAAGCGCACCCTGGTCGTGGGCGTCCTGTGGTTCGCCGGCTACTTCGTCAACTACGGCATCACGTCCTGGCTGCCCACCATCTACCGCACCCACTTCCACCTGGGCCTGTCCACCGCGCTCGGCTACTCCACCGTGACGTCCTGCGCGGGGCTGGTCGGCTGCCTCGCCGTGGCCCTGACCGTCGACCGCGCCGGCCGCCGCCGCACGCTCATCTGGTCCCTGGGCGCTTCCGCCGCCGTCCTGCTGCTCCTCGGCCTCCTCTCCGCCGGCTCCGCAACGGGCGTGCTGATCTGGACCTCGCTGGGGAGCGTCTTCCTCTTCGGCGCGAACATCTGCCTGTACCTGTACACCCCCGAACTGTTCCCCACCCGCATGCGTGCCCTGGGAGCGAGCGTCGGCGGCGCCCTCAACCGCGTCGGCGTCATCCTCGGCCCGATCGTGGTCGGCGCGGTCTACGCGGACGGCGCGCTCGGCACCGTCTTCGTGACCCTGGCTGTAGTGGCCCTCGCCGGATCGGTCATGGCGGCGGCGGGCGCGGAGGAGACGAGCGGACAGCGGCTGGAGGACGTGGCGCCGTGAACAGGCCGCGCGTCTGAGCGGTCACAGGCGGAGGGCAGGAGGTGAGATCGAGCGTGCAGCACGGCATACATCCACCTGCAGTCGATACGAGCCCTGCCCGCGAACGGGTTGTGCGCTCGCATCCCCTCCGCCGTAAGGACCTCTATGCAAGCCATTACTGTGCGGGACCGTAACGCCGGCCTTGCCGGGATGTCGCTGACGGACATGCCCTACCCCCATGCGGCCGAGAACGACGTCATCGTGCGGGTGCACGCCGCCGGCTTCACCCGTGGCGAGCTGGACTGGCCCGCCACGTGGACCGACCGCGCCGGCCGCGACCGGACGCCGAGCGTGCCCGGGCACGAGCTGTCCGGTGTCGTCGCCGAGCTGGGGTACGGCACCACCGGCCTGAGCGTCGGACAGCGGGTGTTCGGCCTGGCCGACTGGGCCCGTAACGGCACGCTCGCCGAGTACACCGCGGTGGAGGCCCGCAACCTCGCTCCGCTGCCGGCGGACATCGGCCACACCGTGGCCGCCGCGCTGCCGATCTCGGGGCTGACCGCCTGGCAGGGGCTGTTCGACCACGGCCGCCTCACCACAGGCCAGACGGTCCTGATCCATGGTGCCGCCGGCGGCGTCGGCTCGATCGCGGTACAGCTCGCCCACGAGGCCGGCGCCCGCGTCATCGGCACCGGGCGGGCCTCCGACCGGGACAGGGCACTCGCACTCGGCGTCGACACCTTCATCGACCTGGACAACGAGAAGCTGGAGGACGCCGGCGAGGCCGACGTCGTGTTCGACGTGATCGGCGGCGACATCCTCGACCGCTCGGCCGCCCTGGTCCGCCCGGGCGGCACGCTCGTCACCATCGTCATGCCGCCCAAGGTCCGGCCCAAGGACGGGCGGGCCGTCTTCTTCGTCGTCGAACCCGACCGCGCCCGGCTCACCGATCTCGCCGCGCGGGTGAGGGACGGCCGGCTCAAGCCGGCCGTCGGCGCTGTGCGGCCGCTCGCCGAAGCACCCTCCGCCTTCGCGCCCGGCACGCACAGCCCGGGCAAGACGATCATCCGCGTCACGGAAGACTGAACAGGAGACCGATCATGATCGGAATGCGATTCGCCGGGGGCTTGCTGGCCGTCACCACGCTGGCCGCGGCCACGGCCTGCTCGACCTCGGACCAGCCCGCCCACACCGAAGGGACGACCGCGGCCGCGGCGTCTCCTGCGGCCATGGCGTCGACACGCCCCACCGAAACCCTCAAGCCGCTGCTCCAGCAGGCCCTTCCGAATGTGAGGGGCAAGACGTTCACCTCGGTGATCGTCGACTTCCCACCCCACGCACGCGCGATGCCGCACCGGCACGGCCAGGCATTCGTCTACGCCTACGTCCTCCAGGGCACCGTGCGCAGTCAACTCGCCGGGAAGCCCGTGACCACCTACCACCAGGGCGACAACTGGGTCGAGCCGCCGGGCGCCCACCACGTCCTCACCGAGAACACCAGCCGGACCGAACGGGCCAAGCTCCTGGTCGTCTTCGTCTCCAACACCGGAGCAAGGCTCAAGGTCGACGACCCGGCGTCGTAGCCCGCAGCAACGCGGCGGGCGGCGACGGAACCAGCCGGGACGGCGAGGACCGTGTCACGGACGTCGCCGATGAGGCTCATTCGGAGATGACGAGGGGTCGGGCTCGGGTGGGTAGGTCAGGTGCCCGTGCCGGACCCGCGCGTGCCTGTCCAGGACCGCGGGCTTCGCGGTCGTGATCGACATGATGTGCACGACCTCCACCCCGGCGGCGATCAACGCGTCGGAGATCAGCCTGCGATGGCAGCGCCAGGGAACCGCCTCGCTGCACATGATCGCCGGCCGTTCCCGCTCGGCCAGCTCGAGCAGCTCGTCAAGGCCCTCCGCGAACTCATCACCGGCCATGTAGTCGGCATAGTCACGGAAGGCCTTGACCCGCCATGCGCCGTTCTCGCTCGGCACGCCCCCGGGAGTGTGCCGCCGGCCGCCGAGCTTCGGAATCCACCGGTATGCGATGTCGGGAGGCAGCGCGTCGGTGATCGCGGCTTGGTTCCACTGCGGGAACTTCCGGGACGACGGGAAGGAACGGACGTCGACCAGGCAGGTGATCTCGTTGTTCCGCAGCATCTCCAGCATCTCGCCGAAGTCGCGCGTCGAGTGCCCCACGGTACAGACACGGTTCGCCATCCTGCCGCCTCGCCCAGGTCAGTCCTTGCCGGGGATGGCATCGACAGTGATGCCCAGCCGGGCGGCCACGGTCGTGAGGGAGGTTCCGAGGGGGAGCGCGACCCGAGTGAGGGCATGCCGGTCTCCCCGGGTGGGGTCCCGGTTGACGATCACGACCGGCTTGTCGGCCTGGGCCGCCTGGCGGACGAACCGGAGCCCGGACATCACCGTCAGCGAGGAACCCAGGACCAGCAGCGACGCCGCCTCACGGACGAGCTCGCGGCAGTGCTCGACCCGCTGAGGCGGAACGGCTTCGCCGAAGAAGACCACGTCCGGCTTGAGGATGCCGCCACAGATCGCGCAGGGCATCACACGGAAATCCCCGACCTGTTCGTCCGTGAGGTCGGCGTCACCGTCCGGGTTGATCCCGGCGGCCACCGGCTCGAAGCCCGCGTTGGCCTCCTCCAGCCGCCGGGCGAGTTCACTGCGGGGGCTGGAGTCGCCGCAGGAGAGGCAGACGACCCGGCCCAGGCTTCCGTGGAGCTCCACGACACCCTCACTGCCGGCGGCCTGGTGCAGGCCGTCGACGTTCTGGGTGATCAGCCCCGAGAGCAGACCGTGCCTCCCGAACGCGGCCACCGCCCGGTGCCCGGCGTTGGGGCGGGCACGGCCGAAGGTGCGCCAGCCGAGGTGGCTGCGCGCCCAGTACCGGCGTCGGGCCCGGGCGCTCGCGGTGAACTCCTGGTACGTCATCGGAGTGTGCCGGCCCAGGCTCCCGCCCTCGCCCCGGTAGTCGGGGATGCCCGACTCCGTGGAAATGCCCGCCCCACTGAGGACCAGGACACCTCCGGTGCTCAGCACCTCGGCGACCGGCTCCAGATCCGTGGTGCCCGGCGGCAGGGCCTCCGTAGGGGTCCAGCTCAGGGTGGGGCGCATGCGCATGCGCCCAGGGTACGGAACGAGGGAGGCGGCGAGGAACGGGGCCCGATCCCGGCGTCCCCGACCCCCGCCGCGGGCTGTCCAAGAAGCCGCCCGGCGTCGCCCTTGCGGTAAGGAGCTCGCTTTCCGGGTCTAACCACACGTCAGTGTCGGCTTCGCCCAGTCGCCGTGGTCGTTGCCGTTGCCGTCGTCGGCGTCTCCGACCTTGAGGTCGACGACCTGGGCGCCGCTGACGTCGACGTCGATCGGCAGTGCGGCCTGTTTGCCGCGGATCGTCGGTGTGGTCACCAAGGTCTTGCCGTCGGCGATCACGGAGAAGGTCACCGTGCCGGCACCGCCTGTCTCGTCGTCGACGCCGACGTCCGCTGTCAACCGCGAGCACTGCCCGCCGAGGTACAACTCGACGTCGCTGACCGAGTTGGTGCCGAGGCCCTTGGCGTAACCGACGCCGGCGATGCTGATCGGACGGCCGTCCCCGGCGGCCTGCTCGCCGACACTGGTGTCGCGCTCGACCGGACCCCACCCGTTGGTGGACGACAGGAACGGCAGATCGCTCAGGGCGCTTTTCCCGGCCGGCGGAGCCGGTGGGATCCCGCCGACGATGCGCTCGTCAGCGTCGGCGGACCGGCGTCCGTTCTGCAGGTAGTGCACCGTGGCGGTGAGCGCGGAGGCGGATGGCAGCGTTCCGGTCGGCGGCTGGACCACCCAGGTGAAGGTGGCCGATGCGCCCGGTTGCAGGCGCTTGACCGACGTGGGGCTCGTGGCATGCGCGCTCCAGCCGTCGGGCGTGGAGAGCGAGGCCGTCAGCCGGGATGCAGACGGCCGGTCCTTCGGCACCTGGACCGTCGCCTCGGCCGTGAAGGACCGTCCTGACTGTGCGGTGTCCGGCACGTCCAGGGTGACATCCGCTCCCGGGCGCTTCGGCATGGCGTACTTGTGGTGGTCGTAGCCGGGGCTGTCGTTCTGCGCGACGTGCAGGGACGAGGCGTAGCTGCCGTAGTCGACGAGCGAGACCTTGCCGAGCCCGCCGGTGCTGCCGTCCAGGTTCCACACGGCGATGGCGATGGTGTTCCGGCCGTTCGGGTGCAGGATTCCGTTGGGGACCGGGAAGGTGTGCTGCGGGCCGAGGTAGTTGACGTAGTTGCCGACCTGCCATCCGTTCACGAAGATCGTGGCACGGTACTTGCGTGACGGGTCGTCGGTGAACGTCAGCCCGAGCGAGGTGTCCTGGCCGTGCGGCAGGTCCAGGCCGGCGTCGGTGCGGTACCAGGAGACCCCGGGGCGGGTGTCGGTCGTCGGCAGCGACACCTGGTTCCAGGTGCCGTCCGGGTAGCCCGGCAGGGACCAGCCGGCTCGCTCGCCGTACAGGCCGCCCGTCGAGAGCGGTCCGCGCACCGGGTCCTGCAGGTCCTCGCCGCCCCGTACGCCCTGCAACCGCCAGGTGACGGTGGTCAGCGGCGCCCCGACGAGGGAGGCGCTGGTCAGGCCGCGCGCGGTCTTGTTGCCGTTGGTCGAGTTGTAGTCCTCCTCGTGCCCCATGTTCACGGTGAGCACGGAGACGACGTTGTCCCCCTTGGACTTCACCGAACCGGCCGGGAAGGCGAAGTCGGCGCTGCCTGTGGTGGAGCTGCCCAGGAACGTGCCGTTGAGCCAGGCGGAGAACGCCTGCGCCTTTCCGCCGGAATCCGAGACCAGGTGGACGCCGGTCTCCTTGCCGGTGGCGCGGAAGCGGCCGCGGTACCAGGTGTTGCCGGTGTGGAACCCGTAGTCGTCCGCGTAGAGCACCGGCAGCGAGTTGACGCCGGAGACGCTGTTGGTGGTCGTCTTGTCGGCCACCTGCCAGCCGGAGTCGTCGAAACCGGGGGCCGCTTCCGGGGACTCCTCGGCGTGCTTCCAGTCCGTCAGCGTCGGCAGGTGGATCGGCGCGGCCACCGGGATCGTCCCGGTGAGGCTCCTTGTGCCGGTGGCCCGGGTGTCCACTGCCCTGCCGTTCCAGGTGACGTGGTCGGCGGAGGTGAACACCTCGATGTTCTTGTCGTCGGCGTTGTCGCCGCTGAGCGCCACGGTGTGGCCGCCGTCCGCGCTGGTCGCCGTCCGCAGCAGGTGGGAGCCGCGCACGAGCACCGGGCCGGTCGCCGTGTCCTGACGCCAGAAGGTCTCCGCCGTCGCCTTGTCGCCGGCGAGCAGCAGCAGCGGGTGCGATCCGCCGCCGGTGATGCCGATGCGGATCAGGCCCTTGTGCGTGTAGTTGAGCCGAAGGTCACCGGTGGCCGCGTCCCACGTGGTCGTGACCGTGCCGCCGCTGCTGGTCACGGTGGGCCTGGAGGAGTAGCGCAGCACGGTCTCGCCGTCGCTGTCCGAGTCGCCGTAGAGCACGGCGACGTCCCGGTTGCCGATGGTCGCCTGGGTCATGATCTCCGACGTCGAGTACTGCAGCTGCGAGTCCCCGAGCCGGTAGTTCGCCACGATCACGTGCGAGTCGCGCCCGTCGAGCGTGATCGCGGTCCCGGGCTGCTGCGGTACCACCGGGTAGGTCGGCGTCGCTGTCTCGGCCGTCGGCACGTCGATGGCGTCGATGGACACGTAGTCGTCCGTGGACCCCGAGCTGTGATTCCCGTTGACGACGATCTTCAGCGTGTGCGCGCCGGGCGTCAGACCGGTCTTCTGGAAGATCACCGCCTGGCTCTCGCCGCCGGAGTCGTCGACCGTCGTCACCTTGGTGCCGTCGAGATAGACGTCGGCGTAGCCGTGGTTGTCGGTCTTGGAACCGATCCAGCGGATCGCGGTGCCGTCGAAGGGGACGGTGACCGAGTCGCCGGCCTTGTTGGAGAACGACTCGGTGTGCTTGTAGTCGCCGCCGGTGTAGCTCTGGTCGGCCACGTGCGACCACGAACCGGCGTACTGCAGCGCGGAGTCGGGGTCGTCCCAGGTGTAGGTGGTGTCCGCGGACGGCTGGGCGTTGAAGTCGAGCGAGATGTGGGTCTTGTCGACCGCCGTGGACGTGGAGTTGCCGTGCCGCAGGACGTGGAACTGCGTCTTGGTGTCGGGGTTCATCCGCGCGGTGTCGACGACCGAGGAGTCGTCCGGCGGTACGGCCCTGATCGCCTCGGTCTTGGTCAGCGGGGCGACCGACTGCGTGAAGTAGCCGATCAGCTTGTCCTCGTAGTACTTCGGATCGAGCTGGCGGTTCTCGCGGATCGCGGCTCCGTAGTCGTACGACGTGTAGTTCTCCGGCATGCCCAGCCAGCCCCAGTTGGTGCCGCCGTAGGTCATGTAGAAGCTCTGCGCGGTGGCGCCGACGGCTATGTTCTGCTTGTAGAAGACGTTGGCGAACCGGTCGTTGATGAGCTGGGCGCACTTGTCGTAGCCGGGTCCGCCCCAGGGGTCGAAGGCGCCGCCCTGGAACTCGGGCGAGTACAGCGGCTTGCCGGCCGGGTGGTCGTAACTGATGTCCGGGACGCCGTTCCACTTCGAGGGGTTCGAGCAGTTGAAGCCCTGCGGGTAGGAGTCCGGTCCGTCCACGTCCAGGGCGCCGGTACCGGAGTTGAAGGTGCCGTTGTTGTTGCCGGTCAGCGGGACCGTGATGCCGTCGGCGCGGGCCTTGTCCTCCAGGTGCTTCATGTAGGAGCGGCCGGCGGCCGAGCCGTTGTAGTACTCGTTCTCGACTTGGTAGGCGATGACCGACCCGGTGCCGTTGGTCAGCTGGTGGCGGGCGATGATCCGGTCGATCTGGGTCAGCCACTCGTCCGCGTACTCCAGGAACTGCGGGTCGTCACTGCGGTTGTGCCCGGCCTTGGTGGTCATCCAGCCGGGCAGGCCGCCGCCGTCGACCTCCGCGTTGATGTACGGCGCCGGGCGCGCGATGACGTACAGCCCGGCCTCCTGGGCCATGTCGAGCAGCTTGTCGACGTCACGCACGCCGCTGAAGTCGTACACGCCCGGCTTCGGCGAGTGGTATCCCCAGTCGAAGTACAGCGAGGTGGCGTTGAACCCGGCGGCCTTCATCTTCTGGAAGATGTCGCGCCACAGGTCCGGACTGGGGAGCCGGAAGTAGTGGAACTCGCCGGACCAGAGGTAGGTGCGCTTGCCGTCGACGAGGAACGAGTAGCCGTCGATGCTCACCGTGTGCGCCTGCGGACTGGCGGCCGACGCGGCGGCGGATGCCCGCCCGCCGGCGTCCTGTGCCGCAGCGGGCGCCGTCATGCCCGTGACGAGGGCGATCGTCGCCGCTGCCGCGAGGAGCGCACTCCGTCGGCGAGGGCGACCGGGTCTTTCCACCTCTGGGCCGATCCGATGACTCCGCACTGCGGCCTCCATAAGGACTGAGTAATCAGCACCAAACAGACTCAGGCAAAGTCGAACAGTAAAGCGCCACAAGCCTCACCACAATGGGGCGGGACGAAACAGTCGAGACGACAGAGGCCGGCCTGCAAGCCGTAGCGCTGGGCGGGGTTGACGAGACGTCAGTGGTTACGTTGTCGAACGGCACGGAACGGGCGGGAGGACACGGCGCGCACCGTGATGTGCAGGAAATTGGGTGCCCCCCGAGTTCATGGAACCGGAAGTCGCGCTCGTCACCGCAGGTGTCGAGTACGACGTCCTCGGTATCGGGGTATGCGGACATCTCCGACAGGGACCGCCAGGACATCGGCGCCCTGCACCCCCGCCCGCAACTTCAAGCGGCGCATCTTCGCCACTTTCACCGAGGGCATCCGGTCCAAGCCGTCTGCATACGAGTCCGCGCGGCACAGCCGGTCGGCGTGCGAGGATGCTGCAACCAACGACGGCGCGGCCGGTGCCGGACGGTGACCGCCCACAGGCCGGCCCCGGCGCGTCGGTCAGAGGAACTGCCACAGGTGGTCGGCGGTGCCGTTGTCGTCGTACTGCACCACCTGCGCGCTGTTCTCGGTCGACATGCGGTCGACGCCGAGCACCTTGCCGCTGTTCTTGTTGCGGATGCGGTACCAGCCGGTGCCGTCCTCCACCAGGCTCCACAGATGGTCGCCCGTGCCGTTGTCCTCGTACTGCACGACGATTGCGCTGTTCTCGGTCGACATGCGGTCCACGCCGAGCACCTTGCCGCTGTTTCCGTTGCGGATCAGGTACCAGCCGTCGCCCTTGTCGACGAGCTGCCAGGCGTGATCACCGGTTCCGGTGTTGTCGAACTGGACGACACGTGCGCTGTTCTCGGTCGACATGCCGTCCACGGCGAGGACCTTGCCGCTGTTCTTGTTGAGGATCCTGCGGAAGGGCGGCTCCGGGACCCACCTGCGGCCGTCGGCCGCCACCACGGGGAAGGAGGTGATGCGCAGCCGTGCCGCGCCCATCGGGACGAGAGAGACCGTCTCCACCGGGGAGTCGCTCGCGGCGGGCCCGTCCTGGAGCGGGGCGACGACGTGCTCGTCGTCCGCGATCCACTCGGGGATCCGCCGGGCCCGGGCGGAGATGCGCAGCGGCGTGGCGTCGTGCGTGAAGGGCTGGTCCGGTACGTCGCCGGCGACCTGGGTGACACTGAGCTCCGTGTCCGCGAGGAGGCCGTAGTTCCACGGTGTCGTCGCGTGGACCTCGTAGGAGGGGAAGGCGTCGTCTCCCGCGTAGCGGTCGTAGCGTTCGCCGATCTGGAGGGAGTAGGTCAGCGGGCCCCGGTCGACACTGACGGCGTGGTGCTGGTCGGGCCACTGCCGAAGCCGGGCGTGGTGAGGCAGCCGCAGCAGGACGACGTCGCCGTCCTTCCAGGTGCGCTGGACGCGAGCCCAGGAGGGGCCGCCCTGGACGGGGACCGGTGTGCCGTTCACCCGTAGTTCAGGATCCGTGCACCAGCCGGGCACCCGCATCCGCAGCGGAAAGGACACGGGACGGGGCGTGGACAGGGTCAGGGTGACCGTGTCCGTGAAGGGGTAGCCGGTCTCCTCGGTGAGCGTCACCGTCGTGCCGTGGCCGACCTGGGCTCGGACCGTGCTCGGGGCGTACATGGCGGCGGCCAGGCCCTTGTCGGGAGAGGCGAGCCAGAGTTCCTCCGTGAAGTACGGCCAGCCCATGCCGTAGTTGTGCGGGCAGCACCGGTACTGGTCGACGCCGGCCTGGAACGCCTGCATGGCGAAGCCGTTCTGGAACTGCCCTTGCGTCTTGGGCCGGTTGTCCAGGTCGATGCTGTTGGCGCTGGTGATGTAGTGGGTCGACTTTCCTTCGGGGTCGAGGGCGGCCGGCAGCATGTTGAAGGCCAGTTCCTCGCAGCGGTCGGCCCACACGGGGTCGCCGGTGATCCGGGTGAGCAGTTCGTGGCTGGCCATGAACTCGACGATGCCGCACGTCTCGAAGCCCTGCCGGGGGTCACCGAACCCGGGCCGGTAGTTCTCGTCACCGGCCATCCCGCCGCCCGGGAACCGGCCGTACACGCCTATGACGGCGTCGTAGGCGCGATAGGTCGCCTGGACGAGGTCGGCAGACCCGGCCAGCTGTGCGTACTGGGCGGGCTCCCGGAACCCCTGGGCGATGTTGACGTTGTGGCGGGTCGGTGTCGGGCCCGTCCAGTCGACGCCGTAGGCGTGCATCTTGGCGGCCAGGTCGAGCAGAAAGCTCTCCGTGGTGCGGCGGTACAGCCAGGTGACGACATCGAGGCCGTCGCCCCAACGGTAGGAAACCCAGCTGGAGTCGAAGGCGCCCGGCCCCTGCGCGTTCATGAAGTGCAGGAAGCGGGTGATGAACGGCAGCACGCGCTGGTCCCCGGAATACTCCTCATGGGTGCGGAGGGCCTGCAGCAGCGGCAGGAAGGGCCAGAAGTCGGGGCCCCCGTTCAGCGAAGTGCGCAGGGCGCGAGGCCCGAAGAAGCCGTCGCTGTCCTGGGTCGCCAGGATCGCGTCGACCCAGGTGCGCGAGCGTGCCAGCGCGGTCTTGTCGCCGGTGGCGATCGCCAGCGGCAGGTAGCCGCGCAGCCAGTACGGCACTTCTTCCCAAGCGCCGTTCTCGGGGTGCACCCAGCCGGAGGAGGAGAAGTCGAGGAAATGGGATATGCGCTCGTACTGGCCGCACAGACCGCCGAGTTGGAGCCTGAGCTGGCCGGCCAGCCAGCCGCGCGCGGTGACGCTGCCAGGGGGAAGCTTCTCGAAGCGGTCGGGCACCGGGCCCGCGGCGCTCGGGCCGGGCGCCGCCTGCGCGGCAGGGGCGAACGGCATGCCGAGCGCCGAGGCACCCAGCCCCAGGGCGCCCGCACCGAGGATCGTTCTTCTGCTGAGGGACATACGGTCGACCTGCCTTCCGGCGTTCGCGGGGCCGGGTGGTGGTGTGGGTATGGCTTTGAGGTCTCCTCCCGGTTCGCGGTGCACCGTTGCGGCGTTGCGTACAACGTTGGAAGAAGCGTGGCGTAGGCATGACAGCACGGCCGGGTCCGTCTGTCCAGAGCCGCGGTGCGGTGCCGACTGCATCGGTGAACCTGCGTATGGCAACAGGCTGTTGGCCGTCTCCAGCGCCCAACACCGTGGTGCTGAGGCGGTCGACGGGTGCAGTGGTTTTCAGTCAGTGACGCGTTCTGGGGTCAAAGGACCAGACCAAGTATTGACATGACCATGCTCTCATCTCGATGATCCTGCACACCGCCCGGCTCGCCGAGGGCGCGACTTCGCGTGGCCCGGTCGCCGTTGGCCGGCCAGCCCGCCGCGCACGCCTTCGCGAATCGGCCCCCACATTTCTCCGACAACGTTGTCGGAGTCCCAGGAGGTAAACGTTGTCAACGCTTCGTGGAGGGCATTTGGCCGCCCTCGCAGCAGTGATCGCGTCCGTTGCGCTGGCCGCCCCCCAGGCCTCCGCCAGCCAGGCTCCCGCCTCATCGGCGCGCGTCAGCGCCGTACAGCAGGCCGCAGCCCTGAAGTTCTGGACCCCCGACCGCCTGGCGCACGCCGTCGACCTCGACGCGGCGGCTCCCACGGCCGCCGGGCGGCACGGCAGTGCCGTCGGCACACCCGGCCACCTCGCCAAGCCCTTCTCCGTTCCGGCGGCGATGCCCAGAACCGACCGGGCCCGCGACCGTGTCGGCCATACGGCGCACATCGCGGCCTCCGCACCGCAGCGCTGGACCGGTGGCGGCCTGATCTCCACCACCGCAGGCAAAGTCTTCTTCACCAACCCGAAGAACGGCGGCACGTACGCCTGCAGTGGCGACGCGGTGAACAGCGGCAACAAGTCCGTGGTGGCCACGGCGGGCCACTGCGTCGTGGACACGGACGGCACCGCGTACACGAACTGGGTCTTCATCCCCGGTTACGACCACGGCAACCGCCCCTTCGGCACCTTCGCCGCGACGTCGCTGCACTGGGAACCGCAGCGCATCGGCGACTCGGACGCGGCCTGGGACGCGGCCTTCGCCACGGTCGGCACGGTGAACGGCCGCAGGCTGGTGGACACGGTGGGCGGCGAGGGCATCGGCTTCGACCAGACGCCCGGACAGTACGTGTACTCGTTCGGTTACGGCGGCTCCGCGGCCGAGGGAGGCGGCGAGCAGATGAACTGGTGCGCCGGAACGGAGGTCTTCCAGAGCGGGCACGCCGGCGGCGGCATCTGGGGGATCGACTGCGTGCAGACGGGCGGCTCCAGCGGCGGCCCCTTCCTGGCCCGCTTCGACACCGGCAACGGCACCGGCATGCAGATCGGCAACATCAGCATCGGGGCCGGCGACTACGAGTACCACCCGTACTACGGCAAGGAGGCCGCGGGCGCATACAACGAAGCGGGTTCCTGAGCCCCGAGGGCGCACTGGCCGATGAGCGGCGCCGCGCCGGACGACAAGGGTGACCAACTCGCTGACCAGCAGTCCCCAGCTGCCAGGTGGCCGGCTGCCCGAGCACGGTGCGGCGGTCGCTCCCTGCCCAGCACCGAGGTGAGGACTCCCACTACCGCGAGAGCGGCGAAGGCCGATGCCTCGCGGGCCCGTTCCCCGTCAGCGTTACCCCCGACATGCAGGAACACTTCTACGGCCGTTCAGCAGGCGGAGATGTGACGGTCACGTGTGGAACTGCCGTGTTATCCCTAGACGTTGGACTCCGCTGACGTTGCCGTGTTTGCTTCCGTGCTTGGGTTGCCGTGATCCCCGTCTCGGAAGGCACGTGATGTGAACACCCCTACGAACCACAGGACCGCCGCGTGTCATGTCGCGGTCGTCCTGGCCGCCTCCACGTCGGCCCTCGCACTCACCGCATGCGGCGTAACCGGCACTGTCGTCGGGAGCGGCAGTTCGGCATCATCGAAGAAGGGGGACGACGTCTCGGTGGGCCTGCTTCTCCCCGACAAGAACACGGCACGCTTCGAGAAGTCCGACTACCCCATCTTCAAAAAGGAGGTCGCTTCCCTCACACACGGCAAGGGAAAGGTCCTCTACGCCAACGCCGAGGCGAGTACGACCACGCAGGCTCGACAGTTCCAGCAGATGGTGCACGAGAAGGTCGACGTCATCGTGGTGGACCCGGTGGATGCCAGAGCCATCGCACCGGACGTACAGAAGGCCGAAGAGGCGGGTATACCGGTCATCGCCTATGACCGTCTTGCCCAGGGGCCGATCGACGCTTACGTCTCGCACGACAACGAGCTCGTCGGCCAGGTGCAGGGCCGCGCCATCGTCCAGGCACTCGGCTCCAAGGCTGCGCACAGCAAGATCGTCATGATGAACGGCGACCCCGCCGACCCGAACACGGCACAGTTCAAAAAGGGCGCCCTCGGCGAACTCCAGGGCGACGTCCGGATCGCCAAGCAGTACGACACCGCCAAGTGGTCGCCCGCAGTGGCCAAGGCGAACATGAAGGACGCGATCCGGTCGATCGGGGTGAACAACATCGCCGCCGTCTACTCGGCGAACGACGGCATGGCGGGTGCCGTCATCGACCAGCTGAAGAAGGCCGGCGTCACCGAGATGCCACCGGTGACCGGGCAGGACGCAAATCTGGACGCCGTGCAGCGGATCGTTTCGGGCGAACAGTACATGACCGTGTACAAGTCGTTCCTGGACGAGGCCGACGGCGCCGCACAGATCGCGGTGGACAAGGTCCAGGGCAAGGACATCCAGTTCGACGCGCTCACTCGCGACACCGTCCACAGCCCGACGACGAAGAAGATTCCCGCGCTGCTCTTGCCGGTGGTGGCACTCACGAAGGCCAACGTCAAAAGCACGGTGGTCGCGGACGGTGTCTACTCTGTCGCAGAAATCTGCACCCCGGAGTACGAGGCGAGCTGCGCCGAAATCGGCCTGAAGTAGCCTCCGGCTTCCGCGCGGCGGCGCCGCAAGCCGCCGTGGCCCGCTGGCTCACCCCTGGTCACAGGAGCTCCGCTCCTGCTGGGGCAGGTGGCGGCGTCTGGGCCGTCAGCTGCGCCAGAACTGGCCGGGCGCCGTCAGCTGCCCACCTGCGATGACGCTTCCCTACCGTGGCCACCGAGGCTGGTAGGTGGTGGCCAGCACGGAGACGGTGACCTGGTCGGGCAGGAAGCCGTCATCATTCAGGTCTGCTTGGCTCACGTGGCGTGCGCTCGGCGTCATCGCCACCAGGTCCAGGGCATCCGGCCCGGTCAGGGTCGCGGGGTACTCCACCTGTTCGGTGGCGGTTGCCTCGAAGAAGGGGTTCAGCGCCCGGTGCAGGCGCTGTTCCTTGGCCGGGTCGATCGCGACCATCGTAGGCAACCGTTCGCGCAGCTCGGCCAGGTGCCGCCCGGTGGGACGGACCACGATCAGCCGGCCGGTCGGGCGCAGCACGCGGTGGAACTCGGCCGGGTTGCGCGGGGCGAACACGTCCAGCACGACATCGGCCACTCCGTCGGCGAGCGGGAAGGGACGGAAGACGTCCCAGGCCACCGCGGCGGCTCCGTCGTGGGCACGGGCTGCCGAGCGCAGCGCGCGCACCGACGTGTCCAGCCCCAGACCACGGCCGCCGGACAGCTGGTCGAGGACGCCGGCCAGGTAGTAGCCCGTGCCGCACCCCACGTCGACAACCGTGGCCTGCTCAGACCCGGCGTCGGCCGCCAGACGGCCCACGGCCTTGCGGAGGGGCGCGTAGGTGCCGGTGGACAGGAATCGTTCCCGGGCCTGGACCATGGCTGCGTCGTCGCCGCTGGTGGCGCGGCTGCCCGTCAGCAGGCTGGCGTAGCCGTGGCGGGCGATGTCGAAGGTGTGGCCCACCGGGCAGCGCAGTGCGCCGCGGCCGGGGTGCAGGTGGCGCGTGCGGCACGTCGGGCAGCGCAGCAGGTCGAGGGACAGTTCGAGGGCAGGGGGAAGCGACACGGGCACGAGGCACTCCTGGCAAGGGTGAAGGGAAGGGACCGTGCCTGCCCACGCGCTCGGAGCGTCACTGCCTCAGCAGGGAACGGGCAGTGTCGGGAACGTGGTTCACGCAGCAGGCACACCAAGGAGGGCGACGCCGTCCGGCATCGCCCTCTTCGTCACCGTCGCGGCGTCGAAGCGGCCGCGCGAACCGCCACGGACACCGTCGGGCCCGGGGCCTGCCGAAACGGCGCCGACTCGGGAGCCAGGTCCAGCACCGCTCGCAGCCGCATGGCGTCAGTCAACTGCTCGAGTCGCTTCAGTCGCCCGGCGTTTCCTCTCCCTTCCGGCAGGGCGGGCTTGTCGCCCACTCCACGACCAGGTCATTGCCGACCCGCACCGGCAGCGCCACCTCCAGCAGATGATGGCGCAGTCGAGAGAAGGCCTAGAAGACGTCGGCCCGTCTGTCCTGCGCGAGGTATTCGAGGACGGTGCGCATCCACGGGCTGCGTACGGCCGGTAGCCGGACCAAGGTGTGCTCGAACGTTCCCCGGTCGGCCCGGAAAAGGTGGTTGGGGCGCGGCGGGAGCGGGTCGTCGCGGAGGACGTCTTGGGGTATGCCGCCCGACGCGGGAACCGGCATGTACGGCTGGGGAGAGACCAGCCACAGCCACACCCCCAGCGGCAGGGGCACCGGGTATGCTGATGCAGCCGGGCCGGCGGGGGCCCAGGTCTGACCCGTCTGGGGATGGACCGGTACGAGCAGGATGTCGACGCCCGCGTCGGGGGAGGGTTCTCCTGGTCCGGCCAGGACGGCGCGCCGCGTTGGCGAGCCTGCGGGCAGCAGGGCGTCGAGCGCGCGTTGGAACACGTCCGCGGTCAGACCGTCGGGGACCTTGACCGGCTGCCCTCCGGAGGCCACGAGCAGGTGGGCGAGCGCCTGGCCGGCTGCCGCCGCCCATCGCGGACTCCACGACCAATAATGGCTCGACCCGAACCGTCCTCCCCATGTGGCAATCGGCTCCAACGGAGGCGTGCTCTCCCCTCTCTCTGCCAGCTCCGCCCAAGAGAACGGCGCAGCATCGATGCCGTCGACGGGGACGCGGCGCACGGCGTCTGAGCTGAGCCGCACTGCCTGCCAGAGCGAGCAGTCGTCGACCCTGGTTGCCACGGGGAGGTCACACGCTTCGCAGGCCATGTTGGGCCCGTCGGCCCCGTCGAGGCCACAGCAGGCACCGCCGCGCTTCTCGGGGATCAGCCGGGTTCCGCGGATATCGCCGGGGGCGATGACAATCGCCCCGGACGTGCTGTCGGACAGGGCGTAGACCGGCGCGTAGATGCCGCGCGCCTCCGCCTCGCCCGGATCGATCTCGTCCCACATCCGCCACGGCCCTCCCCAGGGGTCCGGGTCCACGGCGAATGTGCCTGACTCCATGAGCACCG
Organism: Streptomyces sp. NPDC007189; assembly: GCF_040703635.1. Classification (NCBI taxonomy): domain Bacteria; kingdom Bacillati; phylum Actinomycetota; class Actinomycetes; order Kitasatosporales; family Streptomycetaceae; genus Streptomyces; species Streptomyces sp. NPDC007189. Next base: position 141,773 of record NZ_JBEYEY010000008.1, on the reverse strand, counting down.
GAAGCTGGACCCCATTCCCGTACGTCTGACGAGCGTGGGCCGGAAGGGAGACCTCGGACAAGGGGACGGTCAGCTCGGCATCGCACCGCGCGCAAACGAAAACGAACAAAAGCCCTCCGTAGGGGAAACAGCTGCATCGTCCCAGCTCGGAGCGGCAGCCCGCCAACCTGTTTTCTCATCCGTCGAGGAGCGCCAACGCCGCGTGGCGAATGCAGCCGTCATCTCTGACGGCGTCAAGCGGCCTACTCAGAGGGGTGATCCGCATCGGCCGTGAGTCCTGCGGTGCCTGCTCGCCCGCCGCGCCGTTACCTTCCAGCGCACCAAGACCTGGAAGCAGTCCCCGGGCCCCCGAACGGGAGACGAAGCTGGACCGTATCGAGTACGCCCTTGACCGCTTCCCGGACCGGGCTTTCGCCTTCGACGCGTTCGGCCCGCTCTGAATCCGGCCCACCGCCGGCTCGGGCTGGGCCGAACAACGGCGTCCTCACCGGCTGCCGATCGATCCGTACTGCCCGGCCGGAGGTCGCGTTGTGCTTCACCCCGCCGCGACCGCTGAAATCCTTCCACCACAGGGGCCCCGGGGGGCGTCTCCGTGTCGGTCGTGTGCCATCCCGTCCCTGGACCCGGATCGGTTGTGCCGCCCGGTCCGGCGTGTGCCCACTGGGGCGGGGCTTCGACCCGGGACAGCGCCCTTCCGGGTGTATGTGCGGCAGAACTCCACCCACCGATTCTGCAGAAAACCTATCGTGTCTGCAGTAGACATTGGGCTGTCGCGGGTTTACCGTTTTGGATGTACCCAGGAAGTCGCAGAGGGTACGGCAGAGACGAACTGCCGTACATGCAGGTCAAGCAGGACGCGGCCCCAGAGGGGCAGCGAGCAGTACCCGCGTTATCCAGCAGTACAACCGTGTAACCGAAGGTAAGGAGCAGAACGCCATCAGGATCGCCCGGGCGCGGACAAGTCCGCCCGGGTACCGCAGGCCCCGGATTGGAAGGTGGTCCCCGGTCACGCATCCGCGATCCCCGCAGCCCCGCCCTCCCAGGCGGAACCTGCGGAAACAGAAGGCTGGCGCAGTCAGCCGGTAGATGGTGTTGAAAGCTCGGGGCCCGGGTGCCGCACGGCACCCGGGCCCCCCGACGCGTCCTTTGAAAGAAGAGGTCTATGCCCCCTCGCAGTACCCGCCCCGTCACCCCCCTCGACGATGACGACTACCCCGCCTACACCATGGGCCGGGCCGCCGAGATGCTCGGCACCACCCCCGCCTTCCTCCGCGCCCTGGGCGAACACCGGCTGATCACCCCCCTGCGCTCCGAAGGCGGCCACCGCCGCTACTCCCGCTACCAGCTGCGCATCGCCGCCCGCGCCCGCGAACTCGTCGACCAGGGCACCCCCATAGAGGCCGCCTGCCGCATCATCATCCTCGAAGACCAACTCGAAGAAGCCCAGCGCATCAACGAGCAATTGCGCACCCAGGGCGGCGTGTCTCAGCCGAAGACCTCCGCCTGATCAAGCCGAAGTCACGAGCTGTTCAGCTTCCCGAGGATGCGCGCGTGCCAGGCAGCCTCGGGCCGCTGTCGGCGGTCTCCTCAAGGCTCAAGCCGAAGCTGAGCGGGCACCATGCACAGCCACGGCCAGGACGAGAGCCTAAGGCCGCCTACAGCGACCACGACCTGGTGGTGTTCCTCGAAGGTCCTGGCATCACCCATCCCGAGGCCACCCTGGACGATCTCCCGAATGGGTGAATAGCGCGGTGGCCACGCCCATGAGTTCAGCGCCGCCTGACCGTTGACCGGGGCGGCTCGCCTGGCCGCCTGCGGGATGGCGACGAGCGACGACGGCTGGCGATGCCGGCCGTGGACGCGTCATGCCGCCGGGCATGACAAGCTGTGACCTCCACTGCCGACCTCAGGAGGTCACCATGACCGCAGAGTCTCCGTCACAAGAAGGTTCGGAGTCGGCTGACGTCGAGAGCCCTTCCCTCTCGCCCGACGAGGACGGGCAGTACGACCTGAAGCGCAAGTTCCGGGAGGCGCTGGCGCGCAAGCGGGGTATGCAGGCGGACGTCTCCGACCTCGCTGCGAACACCGACGGGTCAAAGGTCCGCGGCGCCCATGGCCCGGCTGCGAGTCAGCGGTCGTTCCGACGCAAGAGCGGCGGCTGAGTCCAAACCGGCCGCCAGACGGGCCTCGGCAGGGCACGGCCCGGCAGCGATGCCGAGGCGTTGGGCCGGGTCTTGCCGGGTGACGAGGGAAGGTTCCGGCGGTATGTCAGCGGCTGGACAGACTGGGTGTCTGTTCAGCCGCTGCGAGCTGCTTGGGCGTCATCAGCGACGCATCGCGACGTCCGAGAACGCTGCCTGCCCTGGGGCACCCGAGCCCCGAATGTACCCTGCCTCATCGCTTTTCCGGCTCGGTGGGCGGAACGATCTGCCTCTTGAGGATCTTGCCGGTGGGTCCCTTCGGCAGGGCGTCCGCGATCCATACCTTCCGTGGGTACTTGTAGGCGGCGACCTGGCGCTTGACGTACTCCCGCAGTTCCTCGGCCGTCGTTCGGGCGCCCGGTGTGAGAACCACGGCCGCTCCGACCTCCTCACCGAGATCGGGGTTGGGGAGGCCGATGACCGCGGCGTCGGCGACCGCGGGGTGCTCGTACAGGACATCTTCGACTTCACGGGGGTAGACGTTGTACCCGCCCCGAATGATCACGTCCTTCTTCCGCCCGACGATCCAGAAGTAGCCGTCCTGGTCGACCCGGCCCAGGTCGCCGGTGTAGAGCCAGCCGTCCCGGATGGTGGCGGCGGTCTCCTCAGGGCGCTGCCAGTACCGCTTCATCACGTTGTGGCCGCGGATCGCGATCTCACCGGTCTCCCCTTGCCGCACCTCCGTGCCGTTGTCGACCACCCGCATCTGGACGCCCGGGATCGGGGTGCCGACCGAACCGGGCCTGGGTCCGGCCTGCAGGGTGTTGAACGAGGTGACGGGCGAAGTCTCCGACAGCCCATAGCCTTCGAGCACGACGCAGTCGAACGCGGCCTGGAAGTCGTGCAGCACCTGGACCGGCATCGCCGCACCGCCGGCGAGGGACACGCGCAGCCTGGAGACGTCGTAGGTCTCTCGGTCGGGCTGCCGCAGCACTCTGCTGAACAGCGTCGGTATCCCGGCGAAGACGGTCACCTCGTGCTCATCGAGGATTCCCAGGGCCGTCGCGGCGTCGAAGCGCGGCAGCAGCGTGAGGCACGCCCCGGAGGAGACGGCGGCGTTGAGGGTGCAGGTCTGCCCGAAGGCGTGGAACAGTGGCAGCCCTCCGAAAATCACGTCGTCGGCGGTGAGTTGGAACAGTTCGGTGGCCACGATGTGGCAGTTGCGGGTGAGGTTGGCGTGGGTCAGTTCGGCGCCTTTCGGCTGACCGGTCGTTCCCGAGGTGTAGAGAATGACCGCGGTGTCCTCCTCGTGCCGGTCGGTCAGGTCCTCAAGGGGCGGGGTGGACTCCAGTAGCTCGTGGAATGCGCTGGGAGTGACGACGACCGTGTCCGCCCCGGCCTGCTGCGCACCGGTGTGGGCCTCGTCGGCGACGTCGTGCCAGGCGAAAAGGAGCCGGGCACCTGAGTCGGCGAGGTAGTAGGCGATCTCGCGGGATCTGAGCAAGGGATTCATCGGGACGACGATGCCGCCGGCCCGGAGTACGCCGAAGTAGGCGAGGGCGAACTCCGGCACGTTGGGGAGCATGACCGCGACCCGGTCCCCGGGCTTCACGCCATGGTCGTGGAGCAGCCCTGCCATGCGGGCGCTGTGCTGGTCGAGTGTGCGACCGGCCCTATCGTGCCGAGGTTCGTACCGGGTTCCTGGTGCGGAGGCGCTGGTTGAGGAAGAGTGCCGCACGGTCCAGCGCTTCGTCTGCTTCGTCGAGGGTGCCGCCGGCGAACGACTGGAACACGTGGGGAACGTCGGCGGTGACGTCCAGGATGACGTCCACCTCGGCGTCCCTTGCGCGTGCGGCAAGGCGGGCGGAGTCGTCCAGCAGGATCTCGTTGGTGCCGACCTGGATCAACATCGGGGGAAATCCGGTCAGGTCGGCGAGGACTGCCGGGCTGAGAAGGGGCTGGTGCGGGTCTGCTCCGGCGAGGTACATGGCCCCCGTGTGCTCCACGGCCTCGCGGGTGAAGATCGGGTCGATGCCGTCCTTGGTTTCCATGCTCTCGCCCGTACGGGTGGCGTCGAGGCCTGGGGAGAAGGCCACGATGGCGGCGGGCAGGGGCAGGCCCGCGTCGCGGGCGGCGAGGCAGGTGGTGACGGTGAGGCCGCCGCCGGCGGAGTCCCCGGCGAACGCAATGGCCGAGGGGTCGATTCCGCTGTCCAGAATGGAGCGATAGGCGCTCAGCGTGTCATCGATCGCGGCCGGGAACGGGTGCTCGGGAGCAAGCCGGTAGTCCACCGAATACGCCTCGAAGCCTGTCTTGGTCACGAGTTGTCCCGTCAGGCACAGGGCGGTTTCCGGTGAGCCGAACACCCACCCGCCGCCGTGGAAGTACAGGATCGTCCCGGGTTCGGCGCCGTTGTCCGGTTCCACGTGGAGTGCGGGCCGGTCGCCGAGCGTCGTCTGCGTGGTGCGGATGCTGTCGGGTACGACCATCTGGTCCATCAGCGCCCTGAACCCGGCCCTCAGCACCTCGACAGATTGCGGGCCCTCGGCCCGGGGCCGCCGCAGCATTGCGTCGACCTTGACTCGTTGTTCCCTGCTCATGCGTGCCCTCCTGCCGCAAGTACCTTCCACTACACTATATGCCATGGCATATAAGTTGGGTGATGACGCGATCGACCTCGCGAGCTTCTTCGACGACCTGGTCCGGTGCGAGACGCGTCTGTACAACGCGCTCAACGACCGTCTTCGTGAACGGCACGGGATCGTCACCTCGCAGTTCGAGTTCCTGCGCTTCCTGCGCGACCGCCCCGGCTCGCGGGTGGCGGACCTTGCCGCGGAGTTCGCCGTGGGCATCGGCGCGACCAGCAAGAGCGTCGACCGACTCGAGAAGAAGGGGTGGGCCGTCCGGCAACCGAACCCGTCCGACCGCCGCTCCTCACTGCTGGCCCTGACCCAAGACGGCACACGACTCGTCAACGCCGCGGAGACAACCTTCACCGACGCTCTGACCGAGTTCATGGGAAGTGCGCTCGACAGTTCGGCGCCCGCCGCCGCGCACACACTCGCGACGTTGCGCTCCGTCCTCCAGGGAAACCAGATCGGCACACCGACAGGCTGAGGCCCCGGCCCCCGTCCCGGGCCGCGGTACACCCACCGAACCGCCGACCGTGATCCTTCCGCCCCGCTCCGGTCACTTCGGCAGATCAGCGGAGAGGAACGGAGCAAGGAGCGCGAACAATGCGTCGGGGCGGTCGAGGGGGATGATGTGGCCGCAGTCCTGGAGATGGTGTCCGATCAGGTCATCGGCGAGGGGACGGAGTTGGCCTTCGAGCCCGGTGCCGATGGGGTGAGAGCCGATGGCCATGGTGGGCATGGTCAGCCGAGCCGTCGCGACGGCGTCCTGGATCTGCTGCGCGCTGGTGGGCAGGGCCCGGTAATAGGAGAACGCGCAGCGCAGGGCCTCGCTCCCGGTGTACGCCTGAACGAAGGCCGTACGGATCTCGTCGGGTACTCCCCGCCCGAGTGTCCCCGAGTCGAGGAACCAGTCGATGTACGGGGCCTCGTTGCCGGCCAGGACGGTCTCGGCGAGGCCGGGGACGGCGTGGAAGCCGAACCACCACGGGGTGCCGCCCGCGACGACGTGTTCCGCGCCGGGCAGGCGGCCGAGCAGTGCCTCCATCACGACCAGGCGCCGGACGAGAGCGGGCCGGCGCAGCGCGAGCAGGACGGCTGGCGCGGTGCCCGCGTCGATGCCGACCACCGCTGCCGAGGGCTCGCCGAGTGCGTCGAGCAGCCCTTCTGCGTCGGCGGCGAGGGTGCCTGCGTCGTACCCCTCGACGGCACGTGCACTGGCACCGAAACCGCGCAGGTCCGGGGCGATGACCCGGTACTGCCCGGCCAGCCGGCCCATGATGCCGCTCCACAGTCGCCAGGTGTGCGGGAAGCCGTGCAGGAGGAGAACCGCGGGTCCGGACCCGGCGATTGCGACGTTGAGTTGGACGCCGTTCGTCGTGATGCGGTGCAGTTGGTGTGCGGTGATGACGGGCATGACGGCTCCTTGGGGTGGTTACCATTGGTGACTACAGAACGATAGGTAACTGCCCGATCGCTTCCTAGACGGCACTTTCAGGGAAGGTGGTGAGCCAGAGGTGACCACCCGAGGGGCCCGCGCCGCCGGTCGCGGGGTACGCGGCGATCTGTTCGATCCCCACTGCCCGACACGGCAGTTGCTGGACCGCATCGGTACGAAGTGGACGTCCATGGCCGTCAAGACGCTCGCCGATGCCGCACCGGACGAGGTGCGCTTCGCGGAACTGAGACGCCGGATGCCCGGCGTCTCGCAGAAGATGCTGTCCGTGACACTGCGAAGCCTGACCCGCGACGGGTTGGTGTCGCGCCGGGTCGAACCGACCGTACCGCCGCGGGTCTTCTACCGACTCACCGAACTCGGCTTGTCCCTGGAAGTCGCGCTTGCGGGGCTGCGGACCTGGGCGGAGGAGCACATGGCCGAGATCGACCGCGCCAACGAAGCCGCCGACCAGGAGGGCGATTAGGGCGTGTTGCCGCCCTGGTACCAGGTAGGAGGTGGAGGAGACGTCCTAGGTGGGCAGCATCTCCCGGTTCTGCCCGAAGCACGCCAAGATCCTCAAGTCGGCCGTCGAGGGCATCGCTCGGTGCTGCTCGACATCAAGTCCCACGACGACCCCACCTGCAGCGCCGTAGGCGGTGACGCGGGCGCCGGTCGTCGCGGGCCGTCTGCCGGGACAGGAGGTTCTTCGGGCCACGGAACGGCGGCCCGACCCGGCGGCCACAGGGGTACGGCGCAGTGACCGCGCATCCTCAGTGTGCCGGTCGCGCCGTGCCGTAGGCGGCGCGCCAGGCGGCCGGGGGAAGGTCGGCCTGGCGCCGGAAGAAAGTGGTGAAGTTGGCGACGTCCCGGAAGCCGAGGCGTCGGGCACAGCCGGTGACCGGGAGGTCGGTGTGGGCGAGCAGTCTCTTGGCTTCCAGCAGGATGCGCTGGTCGAGGAACGCCTTGGCGCCGATACCGGCGGCTGCGCGCGTGGCCCGCGTGATGGTGCGCACGTCGTAGCCCAGCGCCCGCGCGTAGTCGGCCACGTGGTGCCACTCGCTGAAGTGGGCCTCGACGGCGGCTCGGTAGTCGCGGAACACCTCCGTGTGCCGGTCGCCGGCCCGAACGGCGTCGGCAGAGGCCGGTGCGTCCGGCAGGGCCCGCAGGATCAGTGCGGCCAGCAGGTGGGACAGCAGCGCGGGGGACGCCAGGCGTGGTGTCGTCGACGCGGCGTCGTGCTCGCGGCCGAGGTGTTCGGCTGCGAGCAGGGCGAGGCTCAAGCGCTGCCGGTCCAGGTGCCAGCAGACGGGCGCGGTCGCCTCTGCCGCTGTGAAGCCGGAGAGGAAGCCGGGCCGGAAGAGAACGAGCGGGCCGTCGCAGGCGTCGATGTCGCTCCACCGGTGCACCATGCCGGGCCTGATCCACAGGGCGCTTCCCGGCGTCAACCGGTGGCTGTGGAAGTCCGCTTCGTGCGTGCCGGTGCCGGAGCTGATCAGGGCGAAGACGTGGAAGTCGGGGCGCTGCAGGAGGACGCGACGGCGGTGGGTGTCCATGGCCCGCAGCGCGGCGAAGTCGAGGACCTCCACGCCGTACGGTGATCCGACGGCAGGCAGGTAGCGCAGTTGCCGCACGGGAGTGAGTCCGTTTTCCACAATCGTCGGGTCCCTTTTCACCGAGGAGTGGACGTCGCTGCTCATACCGTCGGACGAGCATCTGACGACCATGTCAGATTACTTGTTGGAGGCTGCGGCGCAGGACGGCGGTCGCTTCCCGCAGCCGAGGTGAGAGGTATGACGATGACGGAATTCACCATGCCGGTGCCCGTGGCGGGCGGCACCCTGGACGCGCGGGTCGGCGGCCGGACCGGACCGGCGCTGGTGTTCGCGCACTACTGGGGCGGCTCCGCCGACACCTGGAGCGGCGTGCTCGCCCACTTGCCGTCCGGGCAGGCGACGGTGCGCTTCGACCAGCGTGGCTGGGGCGCCTCCCGCACCCTTCCCGGGCCCTGGCACCTCGACCAGCTCGCCGACGATCTCGCTCGCGTGGCCGACACGTGCGTGCCGGGGCCGTTCGTCCTCGTCGGTCACTCGATGGGCGGCAAGGCGAGCCAGCTGGTCGCGGCCCGCCGGCCCGCGGGGCTGGTCGGCCTGGTGCTCGTCGCGCCCGCGCCGCCGCAGCCGCCCGCCACGGTGACCGAGGAGTACCAGCGGGGTCTGTCCCACGCGTACGACTCACCCGAGACGGTGGCGGACGCCCTCGACCATGTCCTGACCGTCACACCGCTGCCCGGGACCGTGCGGGCCACCGCGGTGCGTGACAGCCTCGCATCCGCTGCTGAGGCGAGGGGGGAGTGGCCGCTGCACGGGATCGCGCAGGACATCACCGGCGATGTACGTGACATCGAGGTGCCGGTGGCCGTGCTGGCCGGGGAGAGGGACGCGGTGGAACCGCCGTCCGTGCTGCGCGAGTGCCTCCTGCCGCACATCCCGCAGGCGACCCTGACCACCGTCCCTGCCGTCGGCCACCTGCTCCCTGCCGAAGCCCCCGCTGCCGTCGCGGCAGCGCTGCAAGGCTTTCTCACACACCTTCAGTCCTGACCGAGCCGGACTATGGGCATGGCCGATCCGGATGCTGGACGATGACCATCGCCCGCGTCCTGCACGCCGAGTGACGGCCGGGGCCCGTACCTGCTGCGGCGTCGACCAGCCAGACGAGAACTCCGTCGCCCCGGCTTCCCGGTGACCGTGAGACACGACCGCCTGCCACGCTGCTGCCTGCGACGGCGCCCGGGTGCCGTTCAGTCCTGCCGCAGCAACTGCCGCACGACGTCGTCCCAGTACAGGTGATCCCTCTCCGTGCCGGCGGGTACGACCGAGTAGGTCTTCGTCAGCCATTCCTCGAACGGGGCGCCCGGCACGCGCAGCATGGCCGTGCCCTCGGTGTCGCTCAGCAGGATCCGGACCGACCCGGCGCCACGTCGGCGGCGGTCGGGCCAGACGCGCACGTGGCCGATGCCGGACGACCCGCGCAGGCCCGCGTACAGCAGGTCGCGGGCGAACACCCAGGGTGCGAGCACGTCGGCGCAGCCGGTGAAGTCCATGCGCACGGCGAGCGGATCGGCGGCGTCGTAGCTGAAACGGACGGTGACCGGCAGAGCCTCCGTGGCACCGACGACCAGGTGGATGGTCTGGTCGAGGTGCAGGCGTCCGGTACGCGGATGGGGGCGCTCGTCGGTCGGGCGCATGGTGCCTCCCAGGGCGGGTGCGAAGTCGGCCGTGCCATGACGAGGTGGGTGCCGCGGCCTGCTCGGGGCTCGGCCACGGCACCCACCTCCCCCGGAACACCACGATGGAACGCGCCCCGGGACACGTCGGCGGTTGCCCGGGGAACGCCGCCGTATGCGGGGCCGTACGGGTGATCACCGCGTCATCCCTCGCCCGGCGCGTCCGTCAGTGACACGCGCGGCGTCAACAGCGCGTTCGCTCCGGGCGCTTGCCGGTCAGGCCCGTCAGGGTCCAGGTGGCTTTACCGGGCGCATGGCGGTCCGCGCGCAGTTGTTCCAGGAAGGCCCGGCGGCTCTCGTCCGCCCCTGCGGGGTCACGGTACGCACTGTTCGTGCCGCCGCGATCTCGAGGAGGCCGCGCAGGCGCGGCGGTCGTCACCGCGCCTGCCGGGCGGTGCCGGTGCGCACATCGCCCCCGCGGGTTCTGAGCGGCACGTCCGCTTCGGTGAGCACGCGGTGCACGAAGCCGTAGGACCGACCGTGTGCTTCGGCTATGGCCCGGATCGATCGGCCCTCCTGGTATTCCCTGGCGAAGACGTCCGCCAGTTCCTTGCGTGCGCCACCGGTGATCCACTTCCCCTTGTGTATTCCCTTGTACACGAAGATCTCCTCTCCAGAAGTCGGAGTGTGATCACTGGTGCCCACGTCGCGGCCTTCCATGTGGCAGTTGTCTGCTCACTGTCTCGGCAGCACGTCACTACCGTGTCGCCGGGCGAGATGGGCTCAGGACTCGGTACCGGTGGGCTGCCACGGGCTCGGGCCGGTGCCGTGGCACCATGCCACGAGGCGGGGGCCGTCCACGCAGACGATTCCGCACTGCCGTGCGTACTCCAGAGCGGGTTCGGTGAACTGGCTCGTCGTGACAAGCGCTGCGACATCGGCCTCGTGAATGGTGAAACAGGTACCCCCGAAGCGCTGCACCTCCTGTGAGCCGACTTTGTGGCTGTCGCCGTACTGTTTGCACTGGATGACCAGGCGCCGTCCGTCCGGCGTGACCGCGACGACGTCCGCCCCCAAATCGCCCGCGCCTCCCACCACTTCCACCTCTCGACAGCCACGGTCGGCGCACAGGTCGGCTATGGCGCGCTCGAAGTCGTCGGGGTCCAGGTCGGCGTAGTCGGCCAAGCAGGCGCACGTGGGCGTTGTCATTGCGTCAGCGACATGCTCTGCCGCTCCACCGGTCCGTACCGTCGGCCGGCCGGCTTCCACCACCACTGTCTCGCGCAGGTCGTCGGACGCCAGCTCGGCTGCTTCCTCCAGCGCCCGGGTGGCCCGGCCGGCGCAGCGCGTGAAAGACGCCTTGCGCCACCGGGACCGGGAGACCAAGGCGCCCGCGAGGCCGAGCAGGGCCAGGGTTACGGCCCACAGGGGGCGGCGCTCGATGACGTCGGCCGCGGTGCGCACCAAGAACGCCAGGACGCAGAAGATGATCGCCAGCAGGGTGAAGAAGAGAGCGGTCGCGCGCAGATCGAACCGTCGTTCTCGATGTGCGCGGCGAACGGGGCGCGTCGGTATGGCCATCGGGCTCCCTCCTGGGCAACGAGTCAAGATCAGTGATCTACGCATGCCCAAGATCGAGGAACAATCCGCAGCCGTGAGTGCGGCGCGTTGTGTGGTCAGCTCACGCAGTGTCTCCAAGCGGCTCAGGACGACGACCGGAGCCGGCGGCCGACAGGACGACCGTTTATCGCGTCAGGTGCCGTAGTTCGCTGTCGTACAGCTCGGCCGGGGCGAGTCCCATGCCGGTGAAGTGGCCTGCCAGTTCCAGGGAGAGGATGCCGTGCAGGCGGGTCCAGAAGAGGAGGGCGCGACGCAGGGCGGCTGGGGGTGCGGGATGGTCGGCCGCCCACTGCCGGTGCTCGGCGAGGTGGTCTTCGAGGCGGGCGTCGTCGGGGATGTCCACGGCGGTACTGCTCGACTGGGCGGCGTCGAGGAGGGCTTCCATGATTTCGGAGGCGATCGCTGTGGTGTCGTCGGGTGCGTGGTAGCCGGGGACGGGTGTGCCGTAGATGAGGAAGTAGCGCTGAGGGTCGTCCAGTGCCCATGTGCGCAGCGCGTGTCCCAGTCCGGCCAGATCCGCGCCTGAGGCGGCAGCGGCGCGGATGGAGTCGGCGAGACTGCGGTAGGCGTCCCGGATCAGTTCGGTGATCAGCTCGTCGCGACTGGCGAAGTACCGGTAGAGGGCGGGGCCGCTCATGCCCATCTGCTTGGCGATGGCGTTCAGGGAGAGTCCTGGCGCCCCGGCGGCGGCGATCTGCTCCCAGGCGCGTTCCTTGATCTCGGCCCGCAGTTGGGCCCGGTAGCGCTCGCGTGGTGTCTCCTTGCCCGCAACGGTCACGTACTTGTCCCTTCGTCGGCCTCGCCGTCGGCTTTGGCGGAGCCGAACAGGGCTGCCGGTCCGCGCCGCCGCGAGTTAGAGCCTATAACGAATGTTCTTGACCGTCACGCAAGCGTCAGTTATAACTTCTAACGAACGTGTCATCCGCTAACTGCCGTGTCCGATGGAGGTCGCCATGAACGTGGGAGAAATGGTCGAGGTCGTGCTGCCCGGGAAGGTCGAGCCGGAGGGGCTGCAGGTGCGGCAGCGGGCCGTTCCGGCCGCCGGTCCGGGCCAGGCCCTCGTTCGCATGGAGGCGACCGGTGTCTCCTTCGCCGAGCAGCAGATGCGCCGGGGCCGCTACTACGACCAGCCGCCGTTCCCGTTCGTGCCGGGCTACGACCTGGTCGGCACCGTCCACGCGGTCGGCGCCGACGTCGACCCCGCCCTGGTGGGCACACGCGTGGCAGCGCTGACGAAGACTGGCGGCTGGGCCACCCACGTCGTGCTCGAGGCCGCGGACCTGGTCGAGGTACCCGACGGCGTCGGTGCGGCCCAGGCGGAGACCGCAGTGGTCAACGGCATCACCGCCTGGCAGATGCTGCACCGCAAGGCACGCGTACGGGCCGGCCAGACCGTCTTGGTGCACGGCGCGAACGGCGGAGTCGGCTCGATCCTCGTCCAGCTCGCGCTCACCGCCGGGATACGGGTCATCGGCACCGCCTCCGCGCGCCACCATGAAGCGCTCCGGGCCCTGGGTGTCACCCCCGTCGACTACCGCACCGAGAACATCCCCGCCCGCGTCCGTGAACTGGCGCCCGGCGGAGTGGACGCGGTCTTCGACCACGTCGGCGGCCGCAGCGTGACCGACTCCTGGCACCTCCTCGCCCCCGGCGGCACCCTCGTCTCCTACGGCAGCGCCGCGACCCGCGACGACACCGGCTCCAAGCAGTGGCCCGTGCTCAAACTCCTGGCCCGCGTATGGCTGTGGAACACCCTCCCCAACGGCCGCAACGCCTACTTCTTCAACGTCTGGGCGGGCAGGGCCCTGTCCAAAAACCGCTTCCGCGCCCGCCTGCGCAATGACCTCACCCAGGTCTTCGCCGCCCTGCACCGCAGTGACATCACCCCGGCCATCGCCGCCGAACTGCCCCTCAGCCGCATCGCCGAGGCCCTGCGCCTGGCCGAGTCGGGCACGGTCAACGGCAAGGTCGTCCTGATTCCGTAACCACACCGATCACCCACCGCAACGCCAGCCCGCCCAGCCGTCTCACCCAGAGTTCGGCAGGCCCGCAGCGGAGACCGCATCGTCTGGGGCAGCGCGGCCCCGGGCGTCACCGCCGTACACGTATGGACACGACCCATCCAGGATCGAGGACCGAGCATCGACATCGCGCGGCAGCAGCACCCATGAGCGCGCGCGTCGACATTCCGGTCCTGGCGTCCGGCGGTTCGCCGCGTACAGATCGACCCGGGAGCCAGCCCATACCGGGAGTCAGCCCTCACCCCGGGGTGCCCAAGTGCCGGTGTGCGAACGGTTCCGCTCCCGGACACGGCAGCCGGACCCGCCGCTCGCCACCGCACCCGCGCCCGAGGCCGCTGTGGTTCAACCCAGCGCGTCCATCAGGGCGGTGACATAGGCATCCAGCCGCTCCTCCACGACTCGCGCCGTCAGCTCTGTCCTCCCCGCCTCCCGCCAGGACCGCGCCACCAACTGCACCTCTTCCGAGCACGCCAGTGCATCCCGCACCCGCCAGTACAGCCGCTCGCTCGCGGCCCCGGCCAGCACCCCGCCGGCCTCCTCATACGCCTCGGCGAACCGCTGACCCCACCCCGGTCCGTGCAGCAGCGCGAGATTGGTCGAGCAGTGCGCCACATCGAGGTCCGCCGGGCCCCAGGAGGTCGCCGCCCAGTCGACGACCCCTGTGATCCGGGCACCTGCCGGGCTTGAGGGCGGCACGTCGAACAGCACGTTGCCGGGTTGAAAGTCCCGGTGCAGGAATCGCCCTTCATAGTGCGGCGCGGGCTTGCGGATCACGTCGATCGCCGCGGCCCATGCCGCCGCGTGGGCGCCCTTCGGAACCACGACAGTGTCGGCGGTCGTCAACGTCACATACTCCCGGGGCCGCTCGGCAGGTCGCAACGCGTGGATCCCCACAAGCTGACGGGCCAGCAGGGGAACGCGCGTCTCCACTCCCGCATCGTCGATGACCGGCCGGCCCGCCAGATGTGTCATCAGCAGCGACGGATACTCGCAATGCGCGGCGGTCGGATCAACCGCGACCAGTCCAGGAGCCGGTACGCCGGTCCCCGCGAGCAGGGTCAGGGCGCCGGCCTCCCTGCTCAGCCAGTCCTCGGCGCGCTCCACGTAGAACGGGTCGACGAAGGTCCGCAGCACCAGGTCACGGGTACCTCCCTCCCGCGTGCCGATGGTCAGCCTCCGCATTTCCGCAGTGATCCCGCCGTACAGCACGTCGGTTCTGACGATCCGTTCGCCGGCCTCCAGGTGCCGGCTCACCCAAGCCAGTGTCAACGGTCGGACAGCCGCCGCCTCATCGTGGTCGGTCACCGTGCCACCTCAACATCCGGACGGCGGCATACGCAAAAGCTTTCCAGCCTGAGGCCGGTAGGCGGGCGCAGCCGGCGCCGTTGTCGTTTCAGGGGCGGTTCACCGGGGCGCGCAGGCGCCGTACGCGGGCGGGGACCGGGCCCGTCGACTCGCGGTCGATGTACGTGGTGTGCAGGGTGTGCCGGCGGGGGCGGGCGGTGGCTCCGTTGATGCGGCGGATGAGGATGTCCGCGGCCAGTCCGCCGAGTTCCTGCACGGGCTGGCTGACCACGCTGAGCCGGGGCCGGATGAGTGTGGTCCACTCCGCGTCGTCGAAGCCGATGACCGAGACGTCGCCGGGAATGCGCGCGTCGAGGTCGAGCAGGGCGTCCAGGGTGCCGAGGGTGGCCACGTTGTCGGTGGTGAACAGGGCGGTGGGGCGGTCGTCCGAGGTCATCAGTTCCAGTACGGCCGAGCGTGCCCAGGCCCGCTCGTAGCCGGTGTGCCGGATCAGTTCCGCCGAGCGCGGGATGCCGGCCCCGCGCAGGGCCTGGCGGTAGCCGGCGACGCGTTCCGTGGTCGTCCAGATGTCCGCGCCCGGCGCGAGACTGGTGCCGTCGTCGCCGGGCATGGCGGAGGTGATCACCGCGATGCGGGTGTGTCCGGCGTCGGTGAACCGGGTCACCGCCGCCTTGACCGCGCCCCGGTTGTCGACGACCACGGTGTCCAGCGCGGCTCCGGTGAGGACACGGTCGAGCAGGACCACCGGGATGCCGGCGGAGACGGCCCGGGCGAGGTGTGCGTCGTCGGTGGCGGCCGGTGCCACCACGAGTCCGTCCACGCGGCGCTCGATGAACAGCTGGACCGCGGCCTTCTCCTTGTCGCTGTCCTCGTCGCTGTTGGCGAGGATGGCCTGCAGCCCCGCCTTGGCCGCGACGTCGGAGACGCCGCGCACCGCGCGGGCGAAGTAGGCGTTCTCCACGTCGGCGACGACCACTCCGAGAGTGTCGGTGCGGCCGCTGATCATGCTGCGGGCCACGGCGTTGGTGCTGTAGCCGAGCTCGGCGGCGGCGGCCAGCACCCGTTCCCGGGTGGCCGCGCTCGCCGAGCCGTACCCGCCGAGGACGCGCGCGGCCGTCGCCTGTCCCACGCCGGCGTGCCGGGCGACGTCCGGGATGGTCACGCGGCGCCGCGGCTGCGCTTCTGGAGGCATGTCCGGCTCTCTCCATGTCGGCCCGGCGAACTCCGGGCAACGGGGCGGTGGAATTCAGCGCCATTCAACCATTGACGCGAGACCTCGGGCCGTGGGTAAGGTACGACCGCGTTGGTAACGTTATCAACTCTCGCCGGAACGCATCCGCCCGCCGTCTTCCGGACGGCCGTCCCCGCGCCCCGCCGGACGGCCGCCCGCTCCTCTCCCACCCGAACTCCGGAGGTCTCCGCGATGGCAACCGACACCCTTTCGCCGCCACCAGCCGCCGCAGGCCCGGCCATCACCCTCGTCGACGTGGTCAAGGACTTCGGCGGCGCGAGCGACGCAGCGGCGGTACGAGGGGTGAACCTCACCATCGCCGAGGGGGAGTTCTTCTC
The DNA here is from genome assembly GCF_040703635.1 of Streptomyces sp. NPDC007189. NCBI lineage: Bacteria > Bacillati > Actinomycetota > Actinomycetes > Kitasatosporales > Streptomycetaceae > Streptomyces > Streptomyces sp. NPDC007189. Next base: position 125,826 of record NZ_JBEYEY010000008.1, on the reverse strand, counting down.
ACTGCTGGGGCCGTCCGGCTGCGGCAAGACCACCACCCTGCGGATGATCGCCGGGTTCGAGGAGCCGAGCAGCGGGCAGATCCTGCTGCACGGCCGGGACATGGTCGGCGTCCCGGCCAACAAGCGGGACATCAACATGGTGTTCCAGTCCTACGCGCTCTTCCCGCACCTGAGCGTCGCGGACAACGTGGCGTTCGGGCTGCGCCGCCGACGCGTGGCCAAGGGCGAGATCCACGACCGGGTCGACCGCATCCTGAACACCGTCGAACTCGCCGACAAGGCCGACCAGCGCCCCCGGCAGCTCTCCGGCGGCCAGCAGCAGCGCGTGGCCCTGGCGCGGGCCCTGGTCAACCGCCCCCGCGCCCTGCTCCTGGACGAACCGCTCGGCGCACTCGACCTGAAGCTGCGCCAGTCCATGCAGCTGGAGCTCAAGCGGATCCAGCGCGAGGTGGGCATCACCTTCATCTACGTCACCCACGACCAGGCCGAGGCGCTGACCATGTCGGACCGGATCGCGGTGATGAACGGCGGCCTGATCGAGCAGGTCGCTTCCCCGCAGGAGGTCTACGAGCGGCCCGCCACCGCGTTCGTCGCCGGCTTCATCGGCACCTCGAACCTGATCAGCGGGCGCCTGACCAGCACCGGACCCGAGGGCGGGGTGATCGACCTCGGCGACGGCCAGCGCATCACCGTCCCGGCCTCCGCCGCGCCCGGCGTCGGATCGGACGTCCAGGTCACCGTACGGCCGGAGAAGATCACCCTGACCAGCGGGGCGGCCGGCACCGCCAGCCGTATCCGCGGCACCGTGCGCGAGGTGGTGTACCTGGGCACCTCCACCAGCTACACGGTGGCCACGAGCACCGGCGCGGAGATGACCGTCTTCCAGCCCAACGACGGCACCGCCGGCGTGGTCCCGGCCCGCGGCGACACCGTCTGGCTGTCCTGGGCCACCGCCCACTCCTACCCGCTCGGCGCCGCGCCCGCCGCCCCGGCCACGCCCGCCACCGCCGGCCGGGTCATGCCCGACTCCGGTTCCCTCACCCCGAGCTGACGACAGGTCGACCCACCATGCCCCTGCAGCCCACACCTCCCGCGCCCTGGGTGCGCGGACTGACCGAGCGCCGCTGCTCCCGGCGCGGTCTGCTGCGCGCCGCGCTCGGCGCCGCCGCCCTGGCCCCGCTCGCCGCGTGCAGTGTGCCGGGCGCCCGCAAGCCCGTACCCCGCACAGCAGCCGAGATAGCCGCCGCGGTCAACAGCTTCTGGACCGGACGGACGAAGAAGGGCCGGCTCAGCTTCGCCAACTACACCCAGTACATCGACACCGACCCCGGCGACCAGAGCCGGCACCCCACCCTGACGGCGTTCACCCGCGCGACCGGCATCAAGGTCGCCTATGACGAGGTGATCGACGACAGCGCCTCCTGGTTCGGCAAGATCCAGCCGGAGTTCGCCTCCGGACAGGGCATCGGCTACGACCTCATGGTGGTCGGCGGCGACAGCTACCTGACCAAGTACATCGAACTCGGCTACCTCGCCCCGCTCGACCACAGCCGCCTGCCCCATGTCGCCAGGTATGGCGGGGCCGCGTTCAAGAACTCCTCCTTCGACCCCGGCAACGTCTACACCATGCCCTGGCAGTCCGGCATGACCGGCATCGGCTACGACCCGGCCAAGGTGGGCCGGAAGATCACCAGCTGGCAGGACCTGCTCGACCCGAAGCTCAGCGGCAAGATCGGCATGTGGAACGACGCGGTGCAGATGGGCAACATCGCCCTGCTCGCCATCGGCGTCGACCCGGAGAAGTCCACCCACGCCGACTGGCGCAAAGCCGCCGCCTGGCTGCGCAGGCAGCGCGACGCCGGCCTGGTGCGCTCCTACAGCACCGCCACCTACCAGTCCTCCCTGCAACGCGGCGACCTCTACGCCTCGCTGGTGTACTCCGGTGACGTCTTCCAGGCCAACCAGAGCGGTTCACGGCTGGAGTTCGTCATCCCCGACGAGGGCGGACTGCTGTGGACCGACAACCTCTGCATCCCCTCGACGGCCGCCCACCCCGTCGACGCCCTGACCTACATGGACTACGTCTACCGGCCCGAGGTCGCGGCGAGGATCAGCGAGACGGTGCAGTTCGTCTGCCCCGTCCCCGGCGCCCGGGCGGCCATCGCGCGCGACGCGGCCGCCGCCACCGGCAAGCGCCGGACCCTGCTCGACTCCCTGAGCACCAGCCCCCTGGTCTTCCCGACCGAGGCCGACGAATCCAGACTGCGCCACCTGCGGGTGCTCGACGAAGCGGAGGAGAAGCAGTGGAACGCGCTGTTCGAACCGATCTACCAGTCCTGACCCGCCGAAGGCGGCGCCCCGGCGCGGCGCTGGCCCCGTATCTGTTGGTGCTGCCCGGCTGGCTGTGGCTGGCCGCCTTCTTCGTGACCCCCGTGATCGTCATGGTGTCGCTGTCCCTGCAGACCGGCGACTTCATCGACGGCTTCCGCCAGACCTTCCACTTCCACACCTACGCGGCCGTCGTGGAGACCTACCACGTGCAGTTGGTCCGCTCCCTCCTCTACGGCGCCGCGGCCACCGTCGGCTGCGCCCTCGTGGGCTACCCGGTGGCCTACTGGATCGCCTTCCGGGCCGGCCGGCACAAGTCGGTGTTCCTCTTCCTGCTCCTGCTGCCGTTCTTCGTCTCCTTCGTCATCCGCACCCAGTCCTGGAACGTGGTCCTCGCCGACAACGGCGTCCTGCTCGGCCCGCTCAAGCACCTGGGGCTGCTGCCCGTCGGCTTCCACGTGCTGGCCACCCCGTACGCGGTGATCGGCGGACTGACCTACAACTTCCTGCCGTTCATGGTGCTGCCCGTGTACGTGGCCCTGGAGCGGGTGGACGCCAAGCTGATCGAGGCCTCCACCGACCTGTACGCCTCCCGGGCGCAGACCTTCTGGCGCGTCGTACTGCCCCTGTCCCTGCCCGGAGTCTTCGCCGGTGTGTTGCTGACCTTCGTGCCCGCCTCCGCCGACTACGTCAACGCAGGCATCCTCGGCGGTCCCTCGACCACCATGATCGGGAACATCATCCAGACCGAGTACTTCACCAACCTCGACTACCCGGCCGCCGCCGCCCTGTCCTTCGTGCTCATGGGCGCCCTTCTGCTGGCCGTGTTCGCCTACGCCCGCGCCCTGGGCACCGAGGACGTGCTGGAGGTGGCCGCGCGATGACCACGCACACCGTCGCCCCCGCCGACGAGACGACCGCCCACCGGCCGGGCAGCGGCCGCCGCCCGCGCCGCCGCCCCACGCTCACCGTCTACACGTGGCTGGTGCTGGCCTGGCTGCTGCTGCCGATCGCCGTCATGGTCCTGTTCGGCTTCAACGACACCCGCAGCAAGGTGAACTTCACCTGGCAGGGCTTCACCCTCACCTGGTACCGGCACCTGTTCGCCATCCCCAACCTGACCTCCGCGCTGGTCAACAGCCTCACCATCGCGCTGGTCGTCGCGGTGGTCGCCACCCTGCTGGGCACCCCGATCGGCCTGGCCCTGGGCCGCCACCGCTTCCGCGGCCGCGGCTCCGTGGACCTGCTGCTGTTCGCCGCCATCGCCGCCCCCGAAATCGCCCTGGGCGCAGCCCTGCTGTCGCTGTTCATCGTCCTCGGCGTGCCCCGCGGCTACGGGACCGTCCTCATCGCCCATGTGGCCTTCTGCATCCCGTACGTCGCCATCACCGTACGGGCTCGCATGGCCGGGCACGACCCGACGCTGGAGGAGGCCGCCCGCGACCTCGGAGCCGGACCCTGGACGGCGTTCCGGCTGGTCACCCTGCCGATGCTGCTGCCCGGCGTGGTCTCCGGCGCCCTGCTGTGCTTCGCCCTGTCCATCGACGACTACGTCATCACCAGCTTCAACGCCGGCCGTACGGTCACCTTCCCGCTGTGGGTGTACAGCGCCGGCCGTACCGGCGTGCCCCCGCAGGTCAACGTCATGGGAACGCTGATCTTCGCCGGCGGCCTGATCTTCGCCGGTGCGAACGTCCTGTTCGCACGGCGTCGCGCGGCCTGACACCGATCCCCGCGCCCCCAGGACACCGGCCCGGCCACGGCCGGTGCGGACACAACCCCTCGAAGGAAACCATCACCGTGCTCTCTTTCAACGAAGCCGAGTTCGTCGCCCAGACGGAAAGCCTCCTGGCGCTGCGCCCCCGGATCGAGGAGGTCGTCGACCGTCTCGTGGACGAGGGGTACGACAACGTCCTCCTCGTGGGCGCCGGCGGCACGTACGCGCAGATGTGGCCCTACGAACACCTCGCCCGGCGCACCTCGGTGCTGCCCGTGCGGGCGGCCATCGCCGCGGAGCTGGTCGTCTCGGGCGACGCCCGGCTGGGCGAGCGCACCGCCGCCGTCTTCACCTCCGTCTCCGGCACCACCGAGGACAGCATCAAGGCCATCGACTACTGCAAGGAACGCGGCGCGTACACCATCGGCTTCACCGGCCACCCCGACAGCCGCGTCGCCCAGCAGGTCGACACCGCGCTGGTCTCGGCGCCCAAGGCGTGGCCGTTCGACGTCCAGATGCTGCTGTTCATGGGCCGGCTGCTGTCCCGGCGCGGGGAGTTCGAGGGCTACGACCGCCTCGCCGGCGAACTCGCCGCCCTGCCGCGCGTCCTGGTGGACGTCGCCCGCCAGGCCGAGCCGGTGGCCTCCGACTTCGCCGAGGCCCACAAGGACACCGACTACCACTTCCTCATCGGCGGCGGGAACCTGTGGGGGTTCACCTACCTGTACTCCATGTGCATCCTCGAGGAGATGCAGTGGCTGCGCACCACCCGGGTGCACAGCGCCGAGTTCTTCCACGGCTCGCTGGAGCTGCTGGAGGAGGACACCAGCGTGATCCTCTTCCAGGGCGAGGACGAGACCCGCCCGCTCACCGACCGGGCCGAGGCGTTCGCCCGGCGCGTCTCCAAGGACGTCACCGTCTTCGACACCCGCGACTACACCTTGGACGGCATCAGCCCCGAGTTCCGTGGGCTGCTGGCGCCGCTGGTCATGGACACCGTGATGGACCGGGTCAGCAAGCACCTGGAGCGGGTGCGCGACCACTCCCTGGACCTGCGCCGCTACTACCGCGTCATGGACTACTGACCGCGGTCCGTCCCACCCCCGTCCATCCGCCCCAAGCGGGCGCCGCGCACCCGTGCGGCGCCCGCGCCCGTTGGAGACTTTGATGAACATCCTCGGTTTCGGCGACAACGTCGTGGACCGTTTCGTGGACCGCGGCATCGACTATCCGGGCGGCAACTGCGTCAACGTGGCCGTCTACGCCCGCCGCCTCGGTCTCGACGCCGCCTATCTGGGGGTGTTCGGCGACGACGACCTCGGCGCCTTCCTCCGTACGGCCGTGGCGGCCCAGGGCGTCGCCGTCGAGCACAGCGTGGTGCGCCACGGCGAGTCCGGTGTCTCCACCCTCCATGTACGGGACGGCGACCGGGTCTTCCTCGGTTACAACGGCGGCGGTGTCACCGTAAGCGAACCGCTGGTCCTGGACGGCGAACTGCTGGCGTACGCGGCGTCGTTCTCGCTCGTGCACTCCAGCGTCTACTCGCGCACCGAGAGCGAACTGCCCAAGCTCTCCGCGGCCGGCCCGCTGGTCAGCTTCGACCTCTCCGACGACGAGGAGTTCCGCGCCCCCGCCTACCTCGACCGTGTCTGCCCCCACCTCGACCTGGCCCTGCTGTCCTGCTCGGACCTGGACGAAGCCGCCACCCAGCGGTTGCTGGAGGCGGTGGCGGCGCGGGGAGCACGCATGGTGCTGGCCACCCGGGGCCTGGCCGGGGCCACCGTGTACGACGGCCGGACCCTGGTGACGGCACCGGCTCTCGCCGCGGACGCGCGGTCCATGGCCGACACCATGGGCTGCGGCGACGCGTTCCTCGCCGGTTTCGCGGTGTCCCTGCTGCGCGACGGCTGGTCGCGCGGCAACCCGCCGTCCCGCCCCCGCCTCGAACGCGCCCTGGAACACGGCACGCAGTCGGCCCACGACCAGTGCTTCGTCGAGGCCGCCTTCGGCCACGGCCGCCCCACCGCGCCACCCGCGCCCGCCGCCCCACAGACCCCGGCGGTCCGGGCGCCGCTGGACCGGTGAGCACCCCTCGGTGTGCGGCACCGGCGGGGCGGGACGGACCCGTGCGACCGCGGTTGTGCGGTCGTCGCTGCCGCCGGTGTGAGCCGGTGAGATCGGGGGAGGGGGAAGGCGGCCGGGCCCACTCGGGCACCGGCGGTGGCGCAGTGCGGAGATGCGGTCACGGCGTCCTGGGCGCTCCAGCCGTGGTCCACCGTGCCGAAGTGCCGCAGGACGCCCAGCAGTTGTCGCGCCTTCGTCGGCGTGAACAGCGGCAGGGGCGTCTCGCATCCCGATGACGTGCCTTGTGCGAAGCTGTCGGCCCCCGGCTGGCGGCGCTCGCCGGGCCGACAGCCGGTCGACCTGAACGGGTCCGAACCTTGACAAGCGGATCATGGACGCCGCGCTCACCGCACGCTGCCTGGACATCAGCGAGTCGAAGACGCCGCGCGGCCGGATGCCGGCCCACCGCCTGCCCCCGGCAGGGTGACCCGCACCTTGTACTTCGGCCAGGACGCACCGGCCGATACGGCTCGTTGAGCCGCTTGAAACGAGCCCTTCCGTTCCGCTCCGGCGCAGGCCAGGCCGAAGCGTCGGTTCACCCGGCGTTGAGCGGTCAGGGCTCCCGCTGTGACCGGATCGGTCCGTCCCCGGACCCGATGAGGCCTGTCGCCACTCCCGCCCCGCCGGTCAGGCTTGGGAGCATGACCCGAGCACTGATCGTCATCGACGTCCAGGAATCCTTCCGCGCGCGCCCGCTGTGGGAGACCATCTCGAACCCGAAGATCGCCGACCAGGTCGACCGACTGGTCCGGCTCGCCCGCCAGGCCGGGGACCTGGTGGTGTGGGTGCTGCATTCCGAGCCCGGCAGCGGCGATGTCTTCGACCCCGCCCTCGGCCATGTCCGGCTGCTGGAGGAGCTGGAGCGCCGGGACACCGAACCGCTGATCCACAAGACCTCGCACAACGCCTTCACCACCACCAACCTGCAGCAACTCCTCACCGAGCGCGGCATCCAGGAGCTCACGGTCTGCGGCATCCGAACCGAGCAGTGCGTCGAGACCACCACCCGCGTCGCGAGCGACCTCGGCTACCGGGTCACCTTCGTCATCGACGCCACCGCGACGAATCCCATCCCGCACCGTGATGCTCCCGCCGACCAGAGCGTCGCCGAGCTGCTGGCGGACCCCCGCACCCTGAGCGCCGAGGAGATCATCAGGCGCACTGAGTACGCCCTTGCCGGACGCTTTGCCACCATCACCACGGTCGGGCAGCTGGAGGCCTCGGCCGGGCGTCGGGCATGATGACCGGATAGTGAGCCACATCGTCTTTCTCCTGGTGCCCGGAGTCCATCTGCTGGACCTGGCAGGCCCCGCGCAGGTCTTTTCCACCGCCTCCGACTTCGGGCACCCCTACACACTCAGCTACCTCTCCGAGGAGCCGGTGGTCCTCACCGCTCAGGGCCTGCCCCTGGTGGCCCGTCTCGAGTGGCCCGAGCTCGGCCCCGAGGACCTGCTCGTGGTGCCCGGCTGGCGGGCGCCCACCCTGGCCGGCGGCCCTGCCATCGGCACGGCCTCCCTGGAGTCTCTCCGGGACCACCACGCCAGGGGAGGGACCGTAGCCAGCGTCTGCGCCGGAGCCGAGGCGCTCGGCCAAGCCGGCCTGCTCGACGGCCGCCGCTGCACCACCCACCACGATGTGCAGGACGAGCTCGCACGCCGCTATCCCGGGACGACGGTCGTTCGCGATGTCCTGTACACCGCCGACGACCGGGTGGTGACCTCGGCCGGCATCGCCAGCGGCATCGACCTGGCCCTGCACTTGATCGCGTCCCGGCACGGCCCCGCCGTCGCCGCCCAGGTCGCCCGGGACATGGTCGTCTACGCACGGCGCAACGGCCATGAACCGCAGGCCAGCGCAATGCTCCGGTACCGGTCCCACCTCGACGACACGGTCCACCACGCCCAGGACGTGCTCGACGCCCACTTCGACCGGCCGTTGCCCCTGTCCGCCCTGGCCGCGACCGTGGGCGTGAGCGAACGCACCCTCACCCGCCTCTTCACCCGCGCCACCGGCGGCCTGACCCCACTGCGCTACCAGCAAACCCTGCGTCTCGAACGCGCCGAGCACCTCATCAGCCACGGCGCCACGGTCGATGCCGCCGCCCGCGCGGTCGGCTTCGCGGACCCCCGCATGCTGCGCCGCCTGCGAGCTCGGGAGCACTGACCGCTGGAGATCTTCGACCATCGATCCGGCTAGGCGGACCGCGTCGAGGTCGGCTGCAGGCTGCTGATCGCTGCGACCGTCGCCTACGCCTGGGATCGGCGGCCGCCGAGCGGACCCAGACGGCCATCCACGACGGTGTGCCACCCGCCGCCGCACGAAGCGGGACGCCTGCCGTCGGCGGGCCGCCCTATCGGAAGGCGGCCTGGGCGGCCGGGCCGTACGGTTGCACAGTGAGGACCGCACTCCCCGCCTCGTTGTGGATCCGAATCGGGCGTCGCCTGCGGGGCCAGGTGCCCATGGCCGCTCGCGTCCTGGTCATCGGGACCGTCGCCTGGCAGGTGACGGTGTGGGCAGGCGCCCGCAACCCGCCGATCTACGCCGCGTTCGCCCCGCTCATGGCGTTGCGCAGCGATCCGTTCTCCTCGTTGACGGCGGTGGCGCTGCGCATCGTCGGGGTCATCGCGGGCGTGGCCTTGGGCCTGTCCGTGGTCACCCTGCTCACGCCCTCCCTGGCGGCCCTCGTGGTCGTGCTGGGACTGGCGCTGCTGGTCGGGATGTTTGTCGGGCCCGGGCCGGTGCTGAACCCCCAGGTCGGCCTCTCCTCCCTGTTGGTGCTGTCCAACCCGGCCCCCGACGCCTATGGGATCACCCGGGTCTGGGAGACCGCGATGGGCGGCCTGGTCACCATGGTGCTCGCCCCGCTTCTGTGGCCTCCGCATCCGCACCGCGAGCTGACGGCCTTGGCGCGGGAATGCGCCGAGAGGCTGCCGGTGGTGCTGATGGGCAGCGTGGCGGCCCTCGGTGACACCGCCGCGGCCCAGGACAACCGGATCGCCGTCGCGGCCGAGGCGGAGTGGCTCCTGCGCCTCCGCGAGCAGACGCGCGACGCGGAACGGGCGATGCGGTTCAATCCCCTGCGCAGGAAGCAGCGGGCGCAGGTGGCCGACCTTGCCGCCCGGCTGCGGACGGTCGCTCAGGCCGGCCCTTACGCCGACCTCCTCGCGGTGGAGGCTGAGGCGCTGAGCGCCAGGGACGGGCAGAGCCCAGCACTGCGCAGGGCCAGGGCCGAACTGCCCGCCGTCGTCGAGGCGACCGGGCGTGTCGTGGACGGGCTGCTGGCGGGGCGGGACCCGGCCGGGGACGCCGCGGCAGCCCGTCGGCTGCTGGACCGGTACCGGACCGAGGATCCGCAGGCCGTTGCCGTGGCCCTGCGCAGGCCGTTCCACCGGGTGCTCGACCTGTGCGTCCCGCCGTCACCACCGTCTGCGGTTCCGCAGGACCGAGGCCAGCGCGGATCCGCAGAGGCGCGCGACGACGATTCCAGCACGACATAGCCCGGGACGTGAGGCGCACGCCTTCCCGGCCACGAACCCGTGGACCGGCCTTACCCGCTGTTGGTGGAGGACGACTGCACAGCCTCCTGGTCCGGTGACGAACTCAGCGTCCCGCCCAGTTCCCCGGCCCGGCGTTCGAACGTCTCCCGCAGGTCACGCGCCGCCCGCGGTACGGACTCGGCCCTGCGCCCTTGCAGCATCAGCAGCACCCGGGTCGGGGCGCACGCCAGCGGCCGGTACGTGATGGCGCCGAGCCGTTCCAGCGGGTCCCCGATGATGCTGAAGTCCGGCAGTACGGTGACCCCAAGGCCCTCGGCGACCATCAGTTTGCCCATCTCCGCTCCGTCGGTGGAGTACGAGAAGGACGGGGCGCGGCCGTTCAGGAGCCGGTGCACATAGCGGTTCATGACGTAACCGGAGCGCATCGCGATCAGGGGCTGGGTCAGCAGGTCGTCCACGCTCACCGCGGCACGGGAGGCGAGCGGGCTGTCCGGCCGTACGCACACCACCGGCTGCCCGTGCAGCAGTTGCGTCGACTCCAGGGCGGCCGGTACGTCGTCGCCCTCCAGGTGGTTCACGAGGCCGAGGTCGAAACCGCCCTCGATCAGGGCCCGGTGGATGTCCGTCTGCTGCGCGGCGACCACCTCCACCTGGGTGACGGGATGCGCGGCACGGAAGGCGCGCACCACCGGAATGAGCAGCGGCACGGTAGCCGCGTTGACCGTACCGACCCGCACCATGCGGCTGATGCGGTGCTGCTCGCCCGCTGCGGCACGCAGCCGGTCCACCGCCTCCAGCACGCCCACGATGTGCGGCAGCAGCTCCCGGCCCTCCGCACTCATCGTCGCCCCGGTGCGTTTGCGTTCCAGCAGATCGACTCCCAGTTCCCGTTCCAGGTTCCGGACCGTTTCGCTCAACGCGGGCTGCGACAGGCGGAGTTCCTCCGCGGCCCTTCGCAGCGAGCCCAGCCGCGTCACCGCGGCGATGTATTCCAGTTGTTCTGTCCGCACGGCAGCAGAATTCCCTCGCCCCGGGACCGGTTCAAGGGTTTCCCTGTCACACCTTCGTGAAATTCAGTGGTCCGCGATACGAAACCGGTCGGATTTCCCTTGACTGCCCCGAGCGGCGACTGCCACGATCGATGCCATGAAGATGCGACTGGACCTCACGCGGCGACGCCATGTCGACCTCGCGCGCGTCTCCAGCGCCTCCTGTTGCTCAGCGGCCTGATCCTCTCGATCCGCCGCTCCACTTCCACGCCACAGCTGCCGCCGCACAGGCCACTGCCGCGTTTCACCGCGCTGCCCGAACTGTGCGCTGCCGCGCCCGCACATTTCCGGGATATGGCATCCCCTGGATGACCACGCATTCCACCACGCATTCCGCAACAGGAGTTCCGCATGCCCGCGCCCGTCAAATTCGCCTATTGGGTCCCCAACGTCAGCGGGGGACTGGTCACCAGCAAGATCGAGCAGCGCACGGACTGGGGGTACGACTACAACCGCGAACTCGCCGTCCTCGCAGAGAACAACGGGTTCGAGTACGCGCTCAGCCAGGTCCGTTACATGGCCAGCTACGGTGCCGAGTTCCAGCACGAGTCGACCAGCTTCAGCCTCGCCCTGCTCCTCGCCACCGAGCGCCTGAAGGTCATCGCCGCGGTCCACCCCGGCCTGTGGCACCCGGGCGTCCTCGCCAAACTCGGCGCCACCGCCGATCACCTGTCCGGCGGCCGTTTCGCCGTCAACGTCGTCAGCGGCTGGTTCAAGGACGAGTTCACCGCCCTCGGCGAGCCCTGGCTGGAGCACGACGAGCGCTACCGCCGCTCCGAGGAGTTCATCCGCGCCCTGCGCCAGATCTGGACCGAGGATCACACCGAACTCGCCGGTGACTTCTACCGGCTGCGTGACTTCTCGCTCAAGCCCAAGCCGCTCAACACCCCTGAGCGCCCCCACCCGGAGATCTTCCAGGGCGGCAACTCCACCGCCGCCCGGCAGATGGCCGGCCGGGTCTCGGACTGGTACTTCTCCAACGGCAAGGACTTCGACGGAGTCGTCGAGCAGATCAACGACGTACGCGCCTCGGCGGACCGGGCGGGCCGCACGGCACCCAAGTTCGGCCTCAACGGCTTCCTCATCGCCCGCGACACCGAGGCCGAGGCCCGCGACACCCTCCGGGAGATCGTCGCCAAGGCCGACTCCGACGCGGTCGAGGGCTTCGGTGCGGCCGTGAAGCAGGCGGGCCGGTCCACCGCCGACGGCAAGGGCATGTGGCAGGACTCGACCTTCGAGGACCTGGTCCAGTACAACGACGGCTTCCGCACGGGACTGATCGGCACTCCCGAGCAGATCGCCGAGCGCATCGTCGCCTACCGCAGGCTCGGCGTCGACCTCCTTCTCCTCGGCTTTCTTCACTACCACGAGGAGGTCGCGTACTTCGGCAAGCGCGTGCTGCCTCTCGTACGGGAACTGGAAGCGCAGCTTCCCGAGGACGAGCCCCGCCCCGTCCCCGCGCCGGTCTGATCTGCACCTCCTCTCCCACACCGCTCCGCACCGCGAAAGAGGGCACCCGCATGAGCGCCACCACGGCCACCGAATGGCAGACCCGCCCCGCCCCGACGACCGCCCAGGACTGGATCGCACGCGCCGCCGAGGTCGCGGCGGTCCTCGGCACCGACGCCGCCGCACGCGACCGGGCCGGCGCCACCCCGTACGCCGAGGTCCAGCTCCTCAAGGACTCCGGCCTGGTCACCCTGCTCGGCCCCGTCGAGCACGGCGGAGCCGGCCAGGACTGGACCACCGCCTACCGCGTCGTACGCGAGGTCGCCAGGGCGGATGGCTCCATCGGCCAGCTCCTCGGCTACCACTACCTGTGGAACTGGGCCGCCCGCCTGGTCGGCACCCGTGAGCAGTGGGAGCACGTCGAGGCCGAGGCCGCGCGCAACCGCTGGTTCTTCGGCGGAGCCGTCAACCCGCGTGACAAGGACGTCGTCGTCACCGAGGACGGCGACGATCTGGTCTTCACCGGCCGCAAGTCCTTCTCCACCGGCAGCAAGGTCTCCGACGTCACCGTCCTCGAAGGCGTCCTGGACGGCACCGACCAGCATGTCTTCGCGATCGTGCCCTCCGACAGCGAGGGCCTGACCTTCCACGACGACTGGGACAACATCGGCCAACGGCTCACCGAGAGCGGGAGCGTCACCATCGACGGCGTCCGCACACCGTGGTCCTCTGCGGCCGGCTATGTCGACAGGGAGTTCCAGCCGCGCACCTACAACACCCTCAACGTGCCCACCATCCAGCTGGTCTTCGTCAGCTTCTACCTCGGCATCGCCGGTGGCGCGCTGGAGACGGCGGCCGCCTACACGCGAAGCAGGACCCGGCCCTGGCTGCACGGCGGCCACGAGCGCGCGGTCGACGAGCCCCACGTCATCGACGCCTACGGTGACCTCACCGCGAAGCTCTGGGCGGCCGAGGCGCTCGCCGACGCCGTCGCCGCCGAGGGACAGAAGCTGCACGACGACCCCGACGCGGTCACCGAGCAGGCCCGCGGCGCGTTCGAGGTGCGTGTGGCGGCCGTCAAGGCCCGCGCCACCGAGGTCGCCCTGGAGATCACCAGTCGCATCTTCGAGGTGACCGGAGCCCGGTCCACCACCACTGCCGAGGGGCTGGACCGCTTCTGGCGCAACGTCCGCACCCACACCCTGCACGACCCCGTCGCCTACAAGCGCCGTGAGGTCGGCCGCTGGGTCCTGGAAGGCGCACTGCCCGAACCCACCTGGTACTCCTGACACTTCCCCGGGGGCGCCCGCCGTACGCGGGCGCCCCTGCTCCCCGAAAGAGGACCCATGGCCACCGTCCTGTCCGTCTCCGGCAGCCCCTCCGCCTCTTCCCGCACCAGCCGCCTGCTCCGCCACCTCGACGACCGGCTCGTCGCACAGGGCCACGAGGTGATCCCGCTGGACGTGCGCACCATCCCCGCCGAGGCCCTGCTCGGCGCCGACTTCCGGCACCCCGCCATCGTCGAGGCCACCGAACTGTTCGCCCGCGCGGACGGCGTCGTCATCGGCACCCCCGTCTACAAGGCGTCGTACTCCGGAGTCCTCAAGGCACTCCTCGACCTGCTCCCGCAGTACGCCCTCGCCGACAAGACCGTGCTGCCGCTGGCCACCGGCGGCTCGACGGCCCATGTCCTGGCCATCGATTACGCACTCCGCCCCGTCCTCAGCTCCATGGGCGCGGCCCACATCGTGCAGGGCTGGTTCACCCTCGACAAGGACATCACCGTGCGGGACGACGGCTCCCTGGCCGTCGCGGCGAGTGCGGCCCAGGCCCTCACCCGGGTGGTCGACCAGTTCTCGACGGCCCTGGGGCGCAGCCCGGTCCTGGCCGTGGCGGGCTGAGCAGATGTCCGTGCATGTGATCGCCGACGACGCCGAAGCCCTTGCCGTCGCCACCGCGCTGGCCGAGGAGTTCCGCGCCGGGGCCGGCGCACGCGACGCCGAACGCAGGCTCCCGCGGGCGGAGGTGGAGAGACTGTCCGCGTCGGGGCTCCTCGCCGTCACCGTCCCCGCCGAGCACGGCGGTGCGGACGTCAGCGCGCTCACCCTCGCCGAGATCTTCCGGCTGCTGGCCTCGGCCGACGGCAGCCTCGCCCAGATCCCGCAGAGCCACTTCGTGTACGTCAACGTCATACGCCGTCAGGGTACCGAGGACCAGCGGAAGTTCTTCTTCGCTGAAGTGCTCGCCGGACGCCGTTTCGGCAACGCCCAGTCCGAGGCGGGCACCAAACACGTGCAGGACATCCGTACCCGCCTCGAACCGCGCCCCGACCACTCCTACGTCCTCACCGGCGTCAAGCAATACGCCACCGGTGCGCTCTTCGCCGACTGGATCCCGGTCCTAGCCCGTGCCGAGGACGAGAACCTGCACGTGGCGTACGTCCCCCGGGACGCCCCCGGCCTGTCGGTGGTCGACGACTGGGACGGAATGGGCCAGCGCACCACGGCCAGCGGAACCGTGCGGCTCGACGCCGTGCCCGTCCCGGCCGACCACGTCCTGCCCCATCACCTCACCTTCCGGGGACCTCAACTCCACGGCGCGCTCGCACAGTTGCTGCACGCGGCCATCGACGCGGGAATCGCCGGGGGAGCCCTGGCCGAAGCCGCGGAGTTCGTGCGTACCAAGAGCCGCCCCTGGTTCGAAAGCGGGGCCGAGACGGCTGCCGAGGACCCGCTGCTGATCCAGCGGTTCGGTGAACTCGCCGTGCAGCTGCGGGCGTCCGAGGCGCTGCTCCGCGAGGCGGCCCGCGCAGTGGACGCGGCGCGCGCCGACCTCACCGACGACTCGGCGGCCGAGGCGTCGATCGCCGTGGCCGCCGCCAAGGCCCACGCGGCACACGCCGCCGTCGAGGTGACCGGCGCCCTGTTCGAGGTCGCCGGCACCCGTTCGGCGCTCAACTCCCTCAACCTCCACCGCCACTGGCGTGACGCCCGCACCCACACCCTGCACGACCCGGCCCGCTGGAAGATCCAGCACATCGGCAGATACGTGCTGAACGGCACCCGGCCACCGCGCCACGGCCTGCTCTGACGGCCGTGGGCAGCACCATCAGATCGGAGACCTCACGTGTCCCTCACCTTCCACTGGTTCCTTCCGACCAACGGCGACAGCCGCCATGTCGTCGGCGGCGGCCACGGCACCCCGGCCACCGCGTCGGGACGGGACCGGCCGCCGACCGTGGCCTACCTGAGCCAGATCGCCCGTGCAGCCGAGGACCTGGGGTTCGTGGGTGCGCTCACCCCCACCGGCGCCTGGTGCGAGGACGCGTGGCTGACCACGGCCATGGTCTCCCAGCAGAGCGAGCGCCTGAAGTTCCTGGTCGCCTTCCGCCCCGGCTTCGTCTCGCCCACCCTCGCCGCGCAGATGGCCGCCACCTTCCAGCGGCAGACCGGTGGACGGCTCCTGCTCAACGTCGTCACGGGCGGCGAGAGCCACGAGCAGCGCGCCTATGGGGACTTCCTCGACAAGGACGGCCGCTATCGCCGTACCGGTGAATTCCTCCAGATCGTGCGGGAGTTGTGGGACGGAAAGACCGTCGACCTGGCGGGGGAGCACCTCCGGGTCGAGGAGGCGAAGCTCGCCCGGGTGCCCGACCCGGTGCCCGAGGTGTACTTCGGCGGCTCGTCCCCCGTGGCGGGGGAGGTCGCGGCACGGCACGCCGACGTGTACCTCACCTGGGGCGAGCCGCCCGCACAGGTGGCCGAGAAGATCACCTGGATCCGGGCGCTGGCCGCGCAGGAGGGCCGTACCGTCCGCTTCGGCATCCGCCTGCACGTCATCACCCGTGACACCTCCGAACAGGCATGGGCCGAGGCGGACCGCCTGCTGGCGGGTTTCGACCCGCGGACGGTGCAATCGGTGCAGGCCGGGCTGGCCCGCAGCGAGTCGGAGGGACAGCGGCGCATGCTCGCCTTGCACGGAGGCAGTCGGGAGGGCCTGGAGATCCACCCGAACCTCTGGGCCGGCATCGGCCTCGTGCGCGGTGGCGCGGGCACCGCGCTGGTCGGCAGCCACGACGAGATCGTCGAACGGATCCGGGAGTACCACGCCCTTGGCATCGACGAGTTCGTGCTGTCCGGCTATCCGCACCTGGAGGAGGCGTACTGGTTCGGTGAGGGAGTGCTGCCGCGGCTGGCCGCGCAGGGCCTGTGGCACCACCCGTACGACCCCCGGCCCGAGCAGACGGCGCAGGTGCCGTTCGCGAGTTGAAGACAGAGCGGCGCTGAGGACAGCCAGGCGTTGTCGTGCAGAGGCCTGACCCCTGCTGCGTGACGAGGTGTACCGATACGGGCAGCGGGGTTACCGAGCAGCCCAGCGTCACACCCACCTGCCGACGCAGAGACCGGTGTTTCTGAGCCTGAGGCCAGAAACACCGGTCTGTGGTTGGCGGCTCAGACCTCGCCGCGCCAGGCACCGGTCTCGAGGCCGCCGCGGGATTCGATGAACTCCTTGAACCGCTTCAGGTCGCCGGTGGTCTGGCGTTTGACGAAGCCGAGCTTGTCACCGACGGTCTCGGCCAGGCCCTCGGGCTCGTAGTCCATCTGCAGCATGACCTTGGTGCGGGCCTCCTCCAGGCGGTGGAAGGTGACGACGCCGGCCTGCTTGGCTTCACCGTTGACGGTGGTCCAGGCGACGCGCTCGTCGGGGATCTGCTCGGTGATCTCCGCGTCGAACTCGCGCTCGACTCCGCCGATCCTGGTGACCCAGTGGGTGAGGGTGTCGGTGCGCTGCTCGATGCGTTCGACTCCGTCCATGAAATGGGGGAAGTCCTCGAACTGGGTCCACTGGTTGTAGGCGGTACGGACCGGGACGTCGACCTCGATGGACTCTTCTATCTGAGACAAAAGTGATCTCCCTTCTGGTGCGCGATGCCGGTCGGCCGGATGGCCGTGTCCTGCGTGGTGTTGTTCGGTGATGGCGTTCCGGCTGCCCCGAGCGCACTGGTGGATGCGTCCTGGGCGGCTCGAACGGCTGCGCTGGACGCCCGGCCGGCCCACCTGGTGACGGGCGGACGGGTCGTCAGTCCTCAGCCGTAACGGATACCCCACAGGCGAGTCCTCCGGGAGGCGCCCCCAGAAGGACCCACATGGGGCTTGCCTTCCGAACCCCACTGCGTGCGGGTTCCCACCTGGCTGCGCGCGTACCGTACGGACGTCTGCTGTGTCACTGTTCTCTCGAGTGGTGCGGGCGACTGCGGTCGCTTCGGCCGACCCGTCGGGCGATTCCCGTGAGGTGACGCTGCCGCAGGAAGTCTCACAGGACCGACTTTCCACTCGTGCACGACGTCGGCCTCGGTGGTCGACGGGCACAGCGCCCATGGAACCGACCGTCGGTGGTCTGGCCCGCACCCTCTCCGCTGCCGCACGGTGCCCGGGAGCATGTGGCGGCACCCTTACGGTGGTGGGTGACTTCCTCTCCCTACCGTGTCGGCCGCCCAGCAGTGGCTGAAGGAACTACCGGGCATTGAACGGGAGGAACCACCGGCCCGAACGGCTCACGTCAGCGATGCCTGACGCCTGCCTGGGCGCCGGGAGCGAGGGTCGGTTCGGTGACGGGGACGTCACCGAGGGCCTGGTCGACGGCGGTCAGCAGGTCGTCGGACAGCTTCACACCGGAGGCGGCCGCGTTGGCGTGAACCTGTTCGGGTCGGGAGGCGCCCGTGATGGCGGAGGCGACCTCGGTGCGGCGCAGGACCCAGGCGAGGGCCAGGGTGGGCATGCTCATCCCGGCCTCCTCGGCGATGGGGACGAGGCGCTGAACCGCTTGCAGCGTGGCGTCGCTGTAGACGAGGTCCTGGGAGACGGCCATGTCGGCGGAGGCGAACCGGCTTCCCTCCGGGACGGGCTGCCCGGGCTTGTACTTCCCGGTGAGGACGCCCTGGGCGAGCGGCGACCAGACGATCTGCGAGATGCCGTTGGCGGCACAGAGGCCGAAGACCTCGGCCTCGGGAGCCTGCCAGAGCATGGAGTACTGCGGCTGGGAGGACACGAACAGATCGGGCCCGGCGATGTCGATCGCGGCCTGGATCTGCTCGGGGGTCCACTCGCTGAAGCCGATGTAACGGGCCTTGCCCTGCTCGACGACCTTCTGGAACGCCTCGACGGTGTCCTCGATCGGCACTGACGGGTCGAAGCGGTGCGCCTGGTACAGGTCGATGTAGTCGGTCTTCAGGCGGGTGAGGGAGGCGTCGATCTGCCGGGCGATCTGCGCGGGGGACAGGCCCTGCTCGGCCGGGTCGTCCGACATGGGGAAATAGACTTTGGTCGCCAGGATGTACGAGTCTCGGGGGTGGGCCGCGAGGATCTCTCCCCAGGCCGCCTCGGCGGCTCCTCGGCCGTAGACGTTCGCGGTGTCGAAAAAGTTGATGCCCGCCTCGAACGCCGCCTCCGTGCAGGCGCGGGTCGCGTCCGCCTCGATGCCGCCGGAGTACGTGAGCCAGGACCCGAGCGAGATCTCCGAGACTTCAAGGTCCGAGCTGCCGAGCTTGCGGTACCGCATGGTTGCTCCCTGTTTCGGTGGGACGGACAGGTGCCGGCGTGGCAGGCGGTCGGCTGCCGGCCGCGGGGCGAGGCCGAAGGAGTCGGGGTCGGCCGGGTCGATCGTCGGGGCAGCAGCATTGTGCCTCCGTCCGGCGTTTCGCGGCGGCTCCACCACGCCCGGGCACGCGCCCCTGCGCCGGCCGCCGGGTGTGCGCCAGGGGAGACCCTGCCGGACCGGTGCCGCACCGGTCCGGGCCGGCGCACCGAACGCCGGTGGTCAGAGCCTGCGCCAGCGCGCGCTGCACCAGGAGAAGACACCGAACGCGGCCAAGCCCAGCGCGATCAGGGCGAGCAGCCACGGGCCGGCCGGAAGATCGCGGAACGAACGCAGGGTGTCGTCCATGCCCTTCGCCCTGCCGGGCTGGTGGCGGACGGCCGCGGCGACGGCGAATCCGCCGGCCACGGCGAAGACGACACCGCGCGCCACCCCACCGACCACACCGAAGAGGTCGGTCATCCGCCGGGCCCGCTGCGACATCGCGCCCGTCCGCAGATTGTCGCGGAACCTGCGTCTCATCGCCCGTACCGAGATCCACAGGCCGGCGACCACCACGGCCGCACCGGCGATTCCCACGAGCCACTGCCCGGCGGGCCAGCTCAGCACCATGGCGGTGACGTCGTGCGTACGCCGGTCGGAGGAGCCGCTTCCGCTGCCCCGGTCCCCGGCCGCGAAGGACAGCACGGAGAAGGACGCAAGGACGTAGAAGACGCAACGACCGGCAGCCGCCGCCCGCTTGGACGGTTTGGCGCCCTTCGGCCCCGGCCCGCCGAACACCGCCTCCGACAGCCGCCACAGCGCCATACCGGCGAGCGCGGCCCCTGCGATCCACAGCAACGCCGCACCGAAGGGCTTCCCGGCCAGCTCTTCCAGGGCGCCGCCACGGTCGGCCTGCCGCCCGTCGCTGTCGTGGCCCAAGGCGATCTGCAGGGCGATCACGCCGACGAGGAGGTAGATCAGTCCGCGGGCGGCGAAGCCCGCCCGGGCCGCCACGGCCATCGCCGGACCGTCCGCCACACGGCGGGCCCGGCCCCGCCCCTTGAGTGCCCATGACAGTGCATCCATACATCGCCGATGCCCCGGGCTTCCAACCCGACACCTCGGGAGCGCCGGGTCCGAGTGCACGCGGCGGTCGGCAGGGGGACCGCGCCGGCCGCCGACCGGGGTCAGGTCGTGGCCCGCATGGAGGCGACCGGTGTCTCCTTCGCCGAGCAGCAGATGCGCCGCGGCCGCTAGTACGACCAGCCACCCTTCTCCTTCGTGCCCGGTTACGACATGATCGGCACCATTGCGGCGGCCAGGGAAGACGCTCCGGATGCCTGGAGGTGGCCGACGGGTGGCAACGGAGCCGACCGACACCGATCTCGACCAACTGTCGACCTCGGCCCGCGACCGCCGCCTGACCTGTGTCGATGAAGCGTGAGACGACACTCCGTGTGCCGTGCCGCCTCGTCGTCAGGGGACTGCTCTGGCGCGTGGGCGAGGCGCTAGAACGGGCTCTCGGCCGTGCCCAGGATGACGAGTTCGGATCTGTCCATCATCTCCGCGAGCGTCTGCGGCGCGCCGCGCATGTGGAAGTAGTCCCACTGTGCGCGGTGGATCACCTGGTCCGGGTGGCTGAGCGCGCACAACACGTCCCAGTGCAGGGCCTGGGCCCAGACGTAGCCCGGTTCGCCGTCGACGTCCATGTCCTGCACGTCGATCGGGGTGTCCGCGAGCGCGGAGGCCAAGCGGTGGCTGTCCACGGGCCCGGCGGCGAAGTCCAGGAACGCAGCGGGGTCGGCGCCCAGGGGCGCGTCGTCGGCGCTCTCATCGTCCCGGACCGGCCAGGAGTCGTAGCGGTGGGCGCGCTCTCCGTCCCGCCAGACCTCCAACTCCAGTCGGTCGCCGTCGTACTGGAAGGCGGCCAGGACGGGGGCGCCCAACTCGGCACTGATCGGCCCGGCGAGCGCGAAGACACTGTTGTCGACGACGGACCGGTCCGGATGGACGAGGCAGAAGCTCGGCCCGGCAGGGATCGCGTAGCCCGCCGCGCAGACCTCGCGCAGGACGGGGGCCGCCTGTTCGAGCGGCACGGGAATCAACATCGTGCCGTACGTGGTCACGGCCTCACCTCCTGGGACGCGGTGACCCTACGCGGTGGTGACGCTGCGAGGCCACGGAATATGCCCACAGAGGGGTCGTCGCGGGCCCTGTCCGGCCCACTGGTGCAACTACGACCCAGAGACCGTCACCGCCTTCGTCGACGACCCCGATTTCGGTGAGGCCGGCGGCTTACTGCCATCCTGCCACCTGGTGTCCTTCGAGCCTGGACGGTGGCGTGTAGCAGCAACGCACGGGTGGACGTCGCAGCACGCTGTGCATACCGGCAGCTGATGGGGGATACCAGCGGTACATGAGGTTGCTGGCGGGGTTGCTCGACGTTGACCGGAGGCTGACACGACAGGCGGCTGCCGGTTGTCCGCCGATGGTGGGCAGGGTGCTGTCGGCGCTGGAGGAGGCCGCGGAGGGCAGCAAGCTGTGGTGCGCCGCGGCCGTGGTGATGGCCGTGTCCGGGGGCTGGCGCGGCCGACGCGCCGCGGTGTCGGGCGTTGCGGCACTGGCCGTGGCGCAGTTGGCCTCCAACGGCGTGTGCAAACAGCTGGCCGACCGACCCCGGCCACCGAAAGAGTGGTTCCCGCACGAGGAGGTCGAGGACCGCCCTCAGTCGTCCTCCTTCCCTTCCGGACACACGGCGGCCGCCGTCGCTTTCACCGCGGCCGTCGCCCCCGCGTGGCCGCTGGCCGGCGCGCTCTGCGCGGTGCCCGCAGTGACGGTGGCCCTCGAGCGGGTGCAGTCCGGCGCCCACTACCCCAGCGACGTCGCCACCGGAGCCGCTGTCGGCCTGGCCAGCGCCTGGCTCACGCGGCATACCCCGCGCGTGCTGCTCCGCCACCGTCTGCCCGTGCTTTACGGGTCCTGAGCCGGCCCGTTGGAGGTACTCGTGCGCTCGTGGGGCCGGGACGCGGTGAGTAGCCGGGCCGGGACCGAGAAGAGCGGGAGGTGATCGCTCTGGCGGGCACGCAGCCGTATGTCACCACAAGCAGCCGGGATACCGGGCAGGAGCCGGTGAGCGAGCCGGCCAGCGGACCTGAACTGTGTTTGGAGTGACAGGAGACTGTTACGCGCGGTTCTGTGGGTGCCTGGGCTGAGATTCCCTCGGGCTAGATGATCAATTCCAAGGAATGCCTGCAGGGGGTGTGGGGCGGGCGGCGGCCGAAGCCACCGCGAGACGGTCAGGCGGCGGGCTGCCGACCCTGGTTTTCAAGTGGCAGCGGGCGGTCAGGCGTCAGGGTCGACTTCGGGGTGCGTGAACCGCACGGGCTTGCCCAGCGACCGGGCGTAGGCGATTTCGGCTCGGGTGCTGTCTCCGACGTAGTCGCCGACCACGAGCACCTCATCAGCGAGCCGGATCTTCGCCCGGTGCAGATCGTCGAGTCGAACCTTCAGCGCCTCGGCCTCGACAGGGTCGGACCAAAGTTCGTGCGGCGACTTCATGTCACAGCCCGGTTTGACGACAATCCTTCCGGCTTTGGTCTCCCGCAGATCGGCCTCGGTCATCTGGGTCATGAAGCGGGTGGAGCCGCAGATGGCGACGATACGCGGGAGGCTCAACAGCTTCTTCGCGTCGGCGAGCTTCTCCTCGGGGGTGCGCAGTTGCGGGTATGACACTGGTTCCTCCTGGTGGTGTGGTCCAAGGGGTGCCTGCGGAGACGAGAACGAGGGTGTCCAAGATCGTTTTGTGACGAACGACGTGGACACCCTCGTGACAGCACTCTATGTGACGACCGACGACATGCTGAAGGAGCATCCCGACCTGGCGCCGTGGCGCCCGCCAGTCGGCATTACGCCCCGCCTGAGCGCTGCCGAACTGGTCACCCTCGCCACGATGCAGGCCATACTCGGCTACACCTCCGAGGCCAATTGGCTCCGCCATGCCCGTGCCCACCTTCGCCACCTCTTCCCCTACCTGCCCCAGCAGCCCGGCTACAACAAGCGGCTGCGCAAGGCCGTCGGTCTGATGCGAAGCGTCAACCGGATCCTGGCCGCCACCACCTCGGCGTGGAGCGACGACGTATGGGTCGTGGACTCCACCCCGGTGGAATGCGGCGGGTCGATTGGCTTCGTTCATGCCAAACAGCAGCAGGATGGCCGCCGTTGCTCGTGATGGTGGCGGGTCGTGCGTGTGTGTGGGGGGATCAGTGGGCCGTGTCAACCCGCCGATGGGGTAAGGCTGGTGCGGTCGAACGGGCCACCGTGCGCGGCGGCGTACGCGATGGCGTCGTTGACGGCATCGAGGCCGAACGACCGGACCCGTTCGGGCGCGAGATCCAGAGCGCCCGAGGCGAGGAGCCGGATGATGCCGACATTGGCTGTGCGCGGGTACATCCACTGTCCGCGCACGGTGATCGAGTTGCGCATGATCCATGGGTACGGGAGCGCCAGGTCGTCGCCACCGAGCATGCCGACGCCGCCCATGAGGACCACGCGGCCGTACTCGCGCACGGTCATGGCCGCCGCGCGCGACGCCGAACTGGGTGCGCTCGGCGGGAGCAGGTCGATCACCATGTCGATCGGGCCGTCGGTCGCCGCGGACATCGCCGTCCGGTCGGTGGCCTCGTCTCCGGTCAGCGGGAGCGGGAGCAGCCGCGGGCCGAACCGGTCTGCGAGGAGGTCGAGCGCGGCCTGGTTGCGGCCCGGGGCGATGACGCGGCCCGCTCCCATCGCGAGCGCGACCGCGACCGCGCTGCTGCCGAGGTTGCCGGTGGCCCCGCTGACGAGTAGCGTCTCGCCGGCTGCGAGCCCGCCTGCGAGCAGCCCGCCGTAGGGGATGGCGTGCACGGTGAGTGCGGCCCAGCGGGCCGGGTCGTCCCCTGCCGCGGCGGGCAGTGGGAAGACGTTCTCCGTCGGGACCCGCATGAGCTCGGCGAACGAACCGTCGTGCAGGTGGCGGGCGAGTCGCGCGCCGCCCTCGCCGCGCGAGCTCCAGCCCTGGAGCGTGATGTCGGGCGTCAGTGCGTCGTCCCGCGAGCGGACCGTCGAGTCGCACCACACCAGGTCGCCGACGCGCAGCCGGGTGGCGTCCGGGCCGACGTGGATGATGCGCCCCACGCCGCCGACGCCGGGCACGACGGGAGGGATCAGGGGGTAGTTCCGCTTGCCGCCGAAGACCTCGGCCGCGTAGGGCGCCACGCTGGCGGCGAGGACCTCGACCAGCACCTCACCGCCCCCGGCTTCCGGATCGGGTATCTCCCGCACCGTGAGAGGGGCGCCGAACTGCGTCAGGACTGCTGCTCGCACGTGATGACCTCCGTGTTCGTCCGCGCTCGTGGGATCGACACTAGGAGCCGGGTGAGCATGCGGGAAGCGATGATCTGGCATCCGTGGTATGCGTATGCCGCATGGACATCTCCAGCGCGGGACTGCGGGTTCTGCGGCAGATCGCCGAGTCCGGCAGTTTCACCGCGGCAGCTGCCCGACTCGGCTATACCCAGTCGGCCGTCTCACGCCAGGCCGCCGCCCTCGAACGCAGCGCGGGCACCACCCTGTTCGAACGCCGCCCGGACGGGGTACGGCTCACCCCCGCCGGCTTGACCTTGCTGCGGCACGCCCACACGATCCTGGCCTCTCTCGCAGCGGCCGAGCGTGAGCTCACCGGCACCGCCCCCCGGACCGAACTGGTACGGCTCGGGGTGTTCCTGAGCGCGGGCGCGGCGATCCTGCCCGCCGCACTCGCACACCTCGCGGCGGCCGACCCGCAGATCACGGTCACCACCAGCGAGGGCACCACGCCCACCCTGACCCGGGCGCTGCGCGCGGGCTCGCTCGACCTCGCCGTGCTGACATCCCGCCCACCCCACCGGCCCTTCGACGGCGACTCGCCGCGCCTGCACGTCGAGACCGTCGCGGACACCGAACTGGTCGTGGCGGTGCCGTCGACCGGAGAGTTCGCCGGACGCACCAAGGTGCACGTCGACGAGCTGGTCGACGCCGCGTGGATCGCCACCCCGTCATCGAGCTCCGAGCCGCTGCTCGGCGTCTGGCCCGGCCTGCCCGGACGGCCGCGCATCGTCCACTCCGCGCGCGACTGGCTGACGAAGCTCCATCTGGTCGCCGGCGGCTTCGGCGTGACGACGGTGCCGTCCCGGCTCTCACCGGTGCTGCCGCCCGGGGTGAGCCTGCTGCGCGTCGACGGCGCACCCCCCGAGATCCGCCGGGTGCTCGTGGCACGCCTCCCCGGCCACCCCACCCCGGCGATCACGGCCGTCACCCGAGCGATCACTTCGACCGCGCTCGATTTCCCAGCAGCAGCACTCTCGCGCCACGAGCTCAGGCTGTCACACGGCGAGGACTGAGCCGTCAGCCCCCGTTGGACCTGCATCGGGCGTGGCCGGCAGGGCGGTGCCCGGGCGCCGGGTGACTCTCCGTCAGCGAGCGGTGGTGCACGGCAGGGCAGCGTGCCCCATCACGCCGACTGCGCTTCCGGGACCCGCCGGGAGCCGTTCACGCCTCGTTGTCCCGCCACCGGCCGCCCTGTGGGGCGGTGTCGTAGCGGGTGGAGCGGTCGGCGTTGCCGGTGAAGTCGTTGTCGGTGACGCGGCCGCCCTCCCAGTGGCCGTCGGCCGTGATCCACACGGCGTGACTCTGCGTACGCGGCTCCTGGTCGTCCCAGAACCGGTTGCCGTGCACATGTGGTCGGGTCACCGGCGCCGCGACGGTGAGACCGGCACGCGGGGTGGGGGAGTCGGGCAGCCGGTAAGCGGTTCCCGCCGGGGGCGTGCCCTCGCTCCAGGCCGAGTCCGCGCCGGGCCGGCAGGGCGCCAGGACGAGCTCGGTGGCCGTGTTGCGCAGGACCACCGCGCTCTGCCCGCCCGCCGTCACCCGCTTGCCGCGATGCCCGTCGGCGGGCCAGCCGGCGTGCTCGTCGATCACCGACCGCGCCAGGTACCTCACCCCGTCGCCGCCACCCGCCGCGGCCGGCGCGGCCCGGCGCCCGTTGTCGCGGAACCGGTTGACGAGGATCGCCGGCTCCCGCAGCCCGGCGTCCACCCGGACCCCGTCCAGGGCGTTGCCGCGGATGTCGTTGGACTCCAGTACGACGTCCGAGGCCGGTTCCTGGTCGCCGCCCGCGAGATTGTGCTCCCAGTACCCGTACCGCCCGTTGTCGCTGATCCGGTTGCCGCGGAAGGCGTACGGCCCCGGCGTGTTGCCGAATCCGATCCCGTCCCGGACGTTCCCGTCGATGACGCAGCCGGTGACGATCCCGCCGCGGCCGCCGGT
Source organism: Streptomyces sp. NPDC007189 (assembly GCF_040703635.1). Taxonomy (NCBI): domain Bacteria; kingdom Bacillati; phylum Actinomycetota; class Actinomycetes; order Kitasatosporales; family Streptomycetaceae; genus Streptomyces; species Streptomyces sp. NPDC007189. The sequence goes on along the minus strand of NZ_JBEYEY010000008.1, from coordinate 99,745 downwards.
GCCCGAGGTCCCCTGCGCGGACACGTCGAACCCGGCCTCGTGGTTGCCGAGCATCGTGCAGTTCGCCACCAGCAGCCCGTCCGCGCCCCAGTCGGAGATGCCGAAGCGGTTGTCCTCCACGTGGCAGGCGGTGATCCGGATGCCCCGCGGCGGCGTCCACTCCTCCTGCTGCAGCTCGAGGAAAATCCCGTTCGTGCCGTTGCCGGTCGCCGTGCACGCCGTCACCGTCAGCCGCTCCACGTCCCCCCATCCGCCCACACCGATCCCAATGCCCGCCCCGCCCATCTTCTCCCCGGGGTCCTGCGCCCCGCATCGCTCGGCCAGCACCGCCTCCACGACCGTGTCCTGCAGGAAGTCGCAGCCGAAACCGGTGGCGGCGGCGTCGTGCACGTACAGGTCGGTGAAACGGCCGCGCAGCACGTACTGCAGCCCGATGCCCTTGGCCAGCGGGTCGTACGTCTTCGTCCGTACGCCCGAGGCGTCGATCTCGAAGTGCGCGAAGGCGACGTCGGCCAGATGGTTCTCGGGGCCCGCGCCGTGCTTCTGCGAGGTGAACCACGCCAGCGGCACCGGATCGGACGGCCGACTCGGGTTGCCCAGCACGAAACAGGTGGCGCCGCGTCCGGCGCCGATCAGCGACACGCCGCTGCGCCACACCACCGGCTCGTCCAGGATCACGTAGCGGCCCGGCGGGACCATGATCCGGCGCGCCAGCCCGTCCTTGGCGCAGGCCGCGCCGAGCTCGTCCACCAGCGCGGCGAGCGCCGGCTGGTCGTTGGTGGTGCCGTCGCCGGCCAGTCCGTAGGTGTGTGCGTCGACCGTCAGAGGCGTGGACATCGACTCCTCCTCACCGCCGCTGGTGGCTGACGAGTACCGGACTTCCGCCCCTCGCATGCATGCGCCCGAACGCGCCCACCGGCCGTGTCGGCGGCGCGAGGGGGGCACTGCGGCGGTGGACCGGCCTCCGTACCCGGAGGCGCATGCGAGGGGACGGGAGACGACATGCGCGCGCGTGGAGAGGGCGACCCGGCGTCCGGCGCGGACCGGATCGGTGACGCGGCGAACCGGCTGGCGCAGGACACCGCGGACCTGGCGCGCCGGGAGCTCCGGGCGATCCAGGACGAGGCCATGGCCGGGCTGCGGAGGCTCACCGTGGGCGGCACGCTGCTCGCGGGCGCGGGACTGTGCGGCATCCTCGCCGTCTCGGCGGTGCACGAGACCGTGCTGCGCGCCGCCGAGTCGGTGCTGCCCAGGGCGCGCGCCGCGGCGCTCCTCGCCGGCCTGTACACCTCGGCCGCCGTGGGCCTGGGCCTGGTGGCGCGCAACCGGATGCGGGCCGCGGCCGAAGCTGCGGCGGAGGCGCTGGAGCACGGGCATACGACGATGCCCGCGACCGCGGACGTGGTCGGCCGCACGGCCCCGGAGGACCCGCGGGAAAGCCGGCCGAACGGCTGACCGAACGGCCGGCCCCCGGTCATTGACGGGCCGCGCCGGGGCACTCCCTTGGCCGCATCGGCGCCGCCGCGAACTGGTAGCAGGACCCCGCCGTACACCGAGCACACGCACTCGACCGGAAGTGCCGTCGGCATCGCGTGAGTGGCGGGAGCGCAGCAGCGTCGCCAGGCCGACGTCGGTGGCGAGGAGGTGGCCTGTCTCGCACCGCTCGATCGGCTTCCGGGGAAGCGAAGGATGAGCCGTCACCGCCACGGCGCTTCGCGCGCCAACCGTTCGGTCAGCTGAGGTCTCCTGGACTGGTCAGCCGGGGGAAGGTGTGTGACGGTCACCTACGGTTGCGCTGGTTGCTGTACTTCATTGCTGCACAGCGGTTGGGGCATTGGTTGCGGATTTCGGTTGCCTGGTCAGGACGCACCAGTTCATATCGTCGGGGTCCCCTATGGTCAGAGCCACCAGCAAGTGTCCATCGTTCCGGTAAAGGTCGAACGAGGTGACTTCGTCCCGTATGGTGACATCGAGTTCTTCGTCACCGCCGGACTTGTCGATTTCCCAGGTGCCATTCCCACTGATCCTTTGCGTGACCTTCCCGTTGAGGTCCGTATCAGTAGGGATGCCGGCGGCGGACGCCGATCCGTCCGGATTCAAGGTCAACGTGGCCTCGCAGTCCGCGGCGTGCCAGGTGCCTATGAGCTGAGAGGCGTGGACGTTCTTCGCGAGCGGATAGCCGCCCCATCCCATGCACGCGGAGACCGACAGTGCCATCGGGGCCGACATCAACGCCCACTTCCATGCCCCGGCCGTTCATCGCCCGCCCCCTTCACACTGGTGGCGTGATCTTACGTCTCTGGCCAGGCGGGGCAGCACGCGGTCTGCGCGCGACGACGGCCCGGTGGGCTGAGGCTCAGAGACCTCGAGAGACGTGTTCGAAAGTCCTGGCGTCTTTTTGTGTTTCCGTTCCTGCTCGAGTTGTGACGTGTTTTTTTCCGCCATGTGGATGCTCGTGGTGAAGCTGCTGGCGTGCTGGTGCGCCCAGGCGACGGTCCGCCTCCCGGACTAGGACCTGCGCCCCATGCGCACCGTCCGATCTGCTGGCTAAGGTCGGCGCCCATGCAAGCTTCGGAGATCATTCGCCGCAGCGCGGCGGAGCGCAGGCGGGACACCCTGGAACGGCTCGGCTCAGAGCGCGACATATGGGTGTCGACGGCCCACCCCGACCATGGCCCGCACCAGGTGCCACTGTGGTTTCTGTGGGACGGACAGGCGGCGTGGATGTGTACCGGCGCGGACTCCGCGACCGCACGCAATGTACGCAAGGAACCGCGCGTACGGCTGGCACTGCCGGATACCTTCGATGTGGTGCTGCTGCAAGGAGAGGCCGAGTGCTATCCCGCACGGGAAGTGCCAAAAGATGCCGCGGATGCGTTCGCGGGCAAGTTCGGCTGGGATCCGCGTACGGAAGAAACCCCCTTCGTGTACCTGCGCGTGGCGCCGCGGACAGTGCGCGCCTGGCGCGGAGAACCTGAACTGCGCGGCAGGCTCGTCATGCGCGAGGGGGCGTGGCTGGGGTAGCCCGGGGCCCTGGGTGCATTTCCAATGCCTTGGTCGCCCCCATTCGTTGATGGCCGCTAGGAGGATTGTCGCCTCCTAGCGGACGGCGAGTTTCTCGTACCGGGTGGCGGCCGCGCGGTGGCGCTCAAGGCGATTGAAGCCGTCCTCGACCGCGTGGCGCTCTTGTAGTCGCTCTTGTCGAACACCGGCGGCCGGCCACCGTGCGAGCCGCGCTTCTTGCGGCCGGTTTGACCTGGCAGGGGAGGGCTGCTGGCGCACCCTGCAGCCTGGCACGGCCGACGGCCGCCTCGTCGGCCAGAACCTGCACGCCCTGGCCTCCCTCACCGGCACACCGTGGTGGCCGGAGCTGCGGGGGGCAGTGCCGTTCTGGGGAGGGCTCACGGCCCCTGCACCTGATCACGCAGGATCTCGACGGTAGCTGACGAGAGGTTCGGCATGGGCGAAGGCGTGGCCGCAGCGGGGCAGGCCCCGGCGACAAGGATGACCTCGGGAGAGACCTCGTCGGGCTCGACCCGCACGGTCGCGTGGTGGGGATGCTCGACGTTGACCGGAGGCTGACACGACAGGCGGCTGCCGGTTGTCCGCCGATGGCGGGCAAGGTGCTGTCGGCGCTGGAGGAGGCCGCGGAGGGCAGCAAGCTGTGGTGCGCCGCGGCCATGGTGATGGCCGTGTCCGGGGGCTGGCGCGGCCGACGCGCTGCCGCGTCGGGTGTTGCGGTGCTGGCGGTGGCGCAGCTGGTCTCCTGATTCGTCCTCGGTGCCTTCCGGGCACACCGCGGCCGCCGTCGCCCCCGCGTGGCCGCTGGCCGGCGAGTTCTGCGCGGTGCCCGCAGTGACGGTGGCCCTCGAGCGGGTGCAGTCCGGCGCCCACTACCCCAGCGACGTCGCCACCGGAGCCGATGTCGGCCTGGCCAGCGCCTGGCTCACCCGGCATACCCCGCGCCTGCTGCTGCGCCACCGGCTGCGCAGCGGCCTGTCGTGGTGAAGAGGCCGTACAGGAATGACGAAGTGAACGCCCCATCACGGTATCGCCGGCGTCGCCTGCCCGTCGTCCGTTGGGGCCGTCATTCTCGGGAACAGCGCCGTGGACCGGGGAGGGCTGGCATCGATCCTGTCCGGTGGGCTACGTTGTGCGCGATGACTACCGGGACGGCCTTGCGCCACACGCGGATTGGTGACCCGGTGCTCCTCTGAGCGCCGTACGGGCCGGTGCCGGCCCGCTGTTGGATCGAGGATCCGGCGCTGCTGCGCGGGCTCCGCCTCCTGTCGTGTTGATCACAGCTCGACACGTCAACCACGACAGGAGAACTCATGCCCACCAAGTCGCTGCACATTTCCACCGCGGACGGCCAGGCCGACGCTTTCGCCGCCTTCCCCGACGGTGGCGGGCGGCACCCGGGGGTGCTGATGTACGCGGACGGCTTCGGCGTCCGGCCCGTGCTGCGGCAGATGGCCCAAGAACTGGCCGGGCACGGGTACTACGTGCTCGTCCCCAACCTCTTCTACCGGCACGGCCCGGCACCGGTGATCGAACTTCCCGAGCACATCGCAGAAGAGGCACGGCCCCAGGTCATGGCCCAGCTGATGCCCTTGATCGAGGCGCACACCGCCGAACGTGTCCTGCGCGACGCCGACGCCTACCTCAGGTTCCTCACCACCCAGCCCGAGGCCGGCCCCGGACCAGTCGCGGTGACCGGCTACTGCATCGGCGGCCTTCTGGCGGTGCGTACCGCTGCGGCCCACCCGGGCCAGGTGGCCGCCGTAGCCGCATTCCACGGCCCCGTGGGCGCCGATGGGCCCGACCTCCTCTCCAAGCTCACTGCCGAGGTTCACTTCGGCCATGCAGAAGGCGACCTGACACCGGAGGCCCTCGGAGAGCTCAACCAGGCCCTGGACGCCGCAGGTGTCGGCTACACCTCCGAGATCTACCCCGGCACCACCCACGGCTTCACCATGTCCGACACCGACGCCTTCAACCCCGCCGCGCTGCAGCGCCATTGGGACCGCCTGCTCTCCCTCCTCGACCGCACGCTGGGCAACGGCTGAGGCTCCGGCTCGGAAACCAAACCCGGACCTGCGCCAAGAGCTTCCCGCCGTGGTCGGTCCTGCGGTCGGCCCGACCACGAAGCCGACCGCTGCCTGAAGGCGGCTCATGACAAGGGGCGTCCTCACCGAACAGCGGTACCTGCGCCACGTCGACGTCCGTGCGGATGCGGTGTGGTCGGACGGGTGCCGCCGCCTCCCGGAGCTGTTCCGGGCGACGTCGACGGCCACGTCCATAACCACCCCGGGCTGCACCGGGTGGACACCGAGCGTGCGCTGCGTTCCCAGCGTCGAGAACGTCCATCGCTCCCGCGGATGGGCGTCTGTCGGCGGGCCGGCACGTCGGCCAAGGCGCGACCGGCGGCCTGGGACAGTGCGGTGCCGCGGCCGGTGTACTGCAGGCGGCCCGCGGTGTCGTATCGGCCCAGCAGCACCGTCCGGGGCGCGGCGCGGGAGCCGGTGACGCCACCGATCACGGCCTCGGCGGTGACACGCATCTTGTACTTCCGCTACGACCGGGCGCCTCCGACGTAGGGCTTGTCCGCTGCGGCCGCCGTCGACTTAGGCCAGCCTCGCGTCACGGCCGGGTCGGTGGTCGACGGGCAGAGCGTCACTGGCGCCTGCCGGACGTGGTCGGCGAACAGCGTCTCCGGTGCCGTTCGCCGTCGCTCGTACGGCCAGCCGGTGAGGTCCGCACTCATGCGGACCAGGTCGGAGGCCACGTGGTGCGCCGGCCACTGGCGCGCCACGTCCGCCGCACCGGCCCCGCGCCGCGCGAGACGCTGCTGCACCCGTTCGAACGCCAGCCGGTTCCGCTCCCGCACCACCAGCTCGCCGTGCAACCCGGCGTCCGCCGGCATCTGCGCCAGGGCCGCCGCCCGGATCTCCGGGAACGACGCCGTTATGTCCCTGTTCTACCGTTGAGTTTTTGAAGCCCGCTTCTGGCCTCGCCCTTAGGTGCCGCCATCGCCGAACGGGAACCCCCGCCCGTAGCGACACGAACAGTCAAGGAAGCCCTCTATCGGGCGCCCGACTGAGACACCCCAGAGAGTCCGGAGAACCGTCCCGCTTCGCCGCTACGGCCCAACCGGCGGGCAGCACACGGCTGTCCACGGCCACGGTGGGCATCGGCTCGGGCTAGGACCACGTCATGCGGTGGCGCGTTCCATGCCGGCCGCCGGCAGCCCGGCGAGCAGCGCCCAGTCACGGACTTGCAGAGGAGATAACGCCTCGTGGCGTGGGGTCGGTGTCAGGTCGCTCTGGCAGTGCGAGGGGTGTTGGGCCTTGCCCAGGCGGTCGAGGAATGGGCCGACCAGGTGCAGGCCGGTGCGCAGGGTGCCGGTGTCGTCGGCCGGCTTGGCGTAGGTGATGTCGTCGCGGCCGGCGATCCACTTGTCGAGGATGGCGACGTTGGTGCTGGTGAAGTGGGGAGAGTGGATGAGGATCGCGTCCTTGTTCTCCAGCGCGACGCAGGCCAGGAGGTCGTCGAGGCGACCGACGCTGATGGTGGTGCAGTCACGGTGCGTGGCGACCTCGGCCAGTAGTCCGGTGGGGCCGACGATCCATAAGGGCTGGACGTTGACGGTTCCGGCCGCGTGGCAGTGCAGCGGGTCGTCGTGGTCGAAGACTAACCAGTGTGCGGTCTTGGGGGCGTGCTGGTGTGCGTGGTGGTGAGGCGGCGGTGTCGGCGGCTGGGGTGAGCGGGTGGCGCGGTCGTTGCAGGGCGACGATGTGCTCGCCACGGCGCACGGTCACGCGGGCGGGTATCTGTCAGAGCTGAGCGGCGACGCAGGTGGGGGACGAGGTGGGACCCGGCCGTCCGGTGCGGATTGGCGGGCGCGGCAGTACTCGGCCGCCCTGACGTGAGGGCTCAGTGAACCCTTTGCAAACTGGCTGCGGCAGGGCCCCCGACAGGGCTGTCGGGTTGCAAGGAGATGAGCCTTCAGGTGACGGGTTTACAGTGTGCTCGGCGAATGCGTGGGCTGCAGGTGTGGTGCCGGCGGCAGCGGTGTGGGCGCTTCCGTCTGTGGTGCGGCGCGGAACGCTTCGATCACGTAGGCGGCGAAGCGGCGGGAGGCCGTGATCCGGGCGGCACGCGGCGCATCTTGGAGGCCTCGGTGGGCCATGAGCATGAGGATCAGGTCGTCGAGGACGAAGCCGGGGCGCAGCCGGCCGGTCTTTTGGGCACGGCGAGCCAGTTCGCCGACCGCGCGCAGAGTCTGCTCCCGGTCGGCGGCGAAGTCGATGGCCTCGGGGAAGGCCGTCATGAAGGCGTCGGCGAATCCCCGGCTGTGGGCGTGGAGTTCGCAGATCCGCTCGACCAGGCTCCGGAATCCGTGCCAGGGGTCCGGGTCCGCGAGGGCGTCGCGGACGGCGGCCTGGCAGGTGCGCCGCTGTTCGGCGAAGGTCTCCACGATCAGTGCCTGTTTGGTCGGGAAGTGCCGGTACAGCGTGGCGGGGCCGACGCCTGCGTGCCGGGCGACCTCGCGCATGGGCGCGCTCAGGCCCTCCTCGCCGAACACGGCGCGGGCGGCGTCCAGGATGCGGGCCCGGTTGTCGCGGGCGTCGGAGCGCGCGGTCTGAGGCAAATGGTGGGTCATCGTTTCTCACTTTAGCCAAGCGGACGGGGGTGTCCGTTACGGTCCGATGGCGGTGCTGCCGCCCCGTCCCGGCCTTTCACCGGTGGTGCCCGGGCTGTGGGGGTCTGCTCGCCGCCCACGGCCGCGGCAACTGCGTTCCGTGCTTCCACACCGATCCGAGGAGCAGCGATGAAAGCCGTCGTGATCAGGACGTTCGGAGACCCCGATGGCCTGGAGGTCGTCGATGTACCCGCGCCCGTTCCTGCCCCGGGGCAGGTGAAGATCGCCACGGAGGCGATCGGGGTGGGCGGCGTGGACGCCGTGATCCGCCGGGGAACGCTCGCCGGCTACGGCTTCCGGGAGGGTCATCTCCTGGGCAGCGAGGTCGCGGGCAGGGTCACCGCGGTGGGGGAGGGTGTGGACGCCTCGTGGACCGGGCGGAGGGTGTGGGCGTTCACCGGCCTGTCCGGTGGGTATGCCGAGCAGGCCGTCGCCGCGGTCGAGGACGTCCTGGCGCTGCCCGACGGCCTGACCGTCGCGGATGCGGTGACCCTCGGCGGCTCCGGTGTGGTCGCCCACTTCGCACTGGAGCGGGCCCGTTTCAGGCTCGGCGAGACGGTGCTCGTGCGCGGTGCGGCGGGCAGCATCGGGATCACGGCGGTCCAGCTCGCGGCCAGGGACGGTGCGAGCGCGGTGGCGGTCACCACCTCGTCGGCTCAGCGTGGCGCCCGCCTGCGGGACCTGGGTGCGACCCATGTCCTTGACCGCTCCGGCGAGGGCGGCCAGGAGGCACCGGCGGGCTTCGACGTGGTGATCGATGTCGTGGGGGGACCCCAGCTTCCCCTTTTCCTGGACAAGTTGAACTCCAACGGGCGGTATGTGGCTGTCGGTGTGGTCGGCGGGCAGCCGCCGGCGGACTTCGGCATGCGGCTGATGGACGCCTTCCGCAGGTCGTTGTCGTTCGCCACGTTCAGCTCTGACACCGTGTCTGGCCCTGACCGGCAGGCCGTGCGGTCGTCCCAGTTCGCCGATGCTGCGCATGGGGACCTGCGCACGGTCGTGCACGAGGTGCTGCCCCTGGACCAGGCGGCCCTGGCCCACCACAAGATGGACGCGGGGGAGGTGTTCGGCAGGGTGGTGCTGGCGCCCTGAGCCGGGCAGGGACCGCGGTTCGCGGCGCGGATCCGTTTCGGCGCGCCGGGCGGATCGGCGTCGCAGCGGTCGGGCCGGGCTGAACAACTGCCGGCCCGGTCGGAACCCGGCCCGGGGGTCAGTTGTTGACGTCGATGTCGTCGAAGAGGGCGAGCATCCGGCTGAGCACGCGGACGCATGTGTCCACGTCCGCTGTGGTGAGGTCGTCCGCCGCTTGGCGCAGCAGCGCGTGTTCCCGGGCGACGACGGCCCCGATTGCCGTGTGGCCGGCGTCGGTCAGGCGGATCAGCGGGGAGCGAGCATGCGCCGGGTTCGGCATGGCTTCCACCAGTCCGTCCGCCGCGGCGTCGTTGACCATCCGCTGGACGAACTGACGGCTGATCGACTGCGCCCGGCCCATCTGGGGAACCGTCATCGGTCCGTGCGCGCGCAGGAGATCGAGCACCGCGCGCACCCCGACCGACAGCCCTTGCCGCGGGGCTTCCTGTTCGATCTTCCGTTGGACTCGCCGGTAGAGCGGTCCGACCAGGGCGAAGACCTCCATCAGCCGCGCTCCCGCTTCGTCGGGAGTCAGCGGGCGTTCTGTATCGCTCACCCGCCGATGATAAATGACAATCGAGTTGTCATTCCCTCCGGCTCATGACAACCTAGTTGTCATGAGTGCTTCCGAACTCCGTTTCTTTGCGTCCTCCGACGGCGAGCTCGCCTACCGCGACACCGGCGGCACAGGCCTCCCCATCGTTCTGCTGCACGCGGGTTTCCTCGACCACACCATGTGGGACGAGCACGTCCCGGCCTTCGCGAGGCAGTTCCGCGTCATCGCACCCGATGCCCGCGGTCACGGTCGGTCCGCCAACGCCAGCCGCCCATTCCGCCAGGCGGACAACCTGGCCGAGTTGCTGCACCACCTCGGCACAGGCCCCGCCGTCCTCGTCGGCATCTCCATGGGCGCGATGATCACCGTGGGGACCGCGGTGGAACACCCTGATCTGGTCCGGGCCCTGGTCATCTCCGGCGGCGGCACGGACGAACGCGAGTTCACCGAGCCGTGGACCAAGCAAGCCCAGGCCGCACAGTTCCAGGCTCTGGCCGCCGGCGACATCGAGGCCTGGCACGACGCGAGCGACGCCTGGGCGCACGGCCCCGAGCGGCCGCGGGACGCCGTCCGGCCCGAGATCTACACCCGCCTGCGCCAGATGCGCCGGCGAACCATCAGCAAGCACACTCCCGGCGAACCCGATCACAGCGTTCCGGTCGCGAATCTTGGTGCCCGGGCCGCCCAGATCACCGTCCCCGTGCTCGCCCTCAATGGCGCACAGGACGCACCCGAGCTACGAGCCATGGCCGAGTCCATCGCCCGCACGGCACCACGAGGCCGAACGGCCGTGATCGACGACGCCGCGCACTTCCCCAACTTCGACCACCCCGAGGAGTACAGCCGGATCGTCGCCGACTTCCTCCACGGCCTGAACCAGTAACTGCTCCCGATCGCCCCAGGACCCGATCTCTACTGCAGTGCAGTGGCGGTTGCGGATGACGGCGGCCCCGAGAAAGCGGTCCTGATGTCACCGGATAGGGCCGGCGGTGGCGGTCAGCCTCCCCGACCTCCCTGACGGCGCAGGGAGTGGCTTGGTTCAACGCGGCGTCGCGTTCAGGCAGCAGCTGCGACCCTCAAGTGTTGCTCTGAGGAGCTGGCTCGGGCTTGTCATCTTCCCCGCGGTAGACCAATATCAACTTCGCGCCGCCGAGATCGTTAATGGACGGCGCAACGACGGCTGAATCTCTGCCTTTTGCATGTGTTTCCCCGCTGGAACATCAGCCTTCTCGTGCCCGTGACAACTTGGAGGGTCCCGTGTTCGGAAGCATGAGTGCTGGCGCGATCGTGTCAGCGGTGATCGCCGTGCTCCTTGCGGCCGGCGCTGTCTGGGGAGCGGTGCACCTCCTCCGCCGGGGGCACTGACCTGTCTCGTAGGACTGGCAACTCCGAAGGCTCCGGTGCCTGTCTGAAACGGCCGTCACTGCCCAAGCTGGGCAGTGACGGCCGCCTGTACACCACTCCCGCCGGCCGCATCACCGGGGCACGCGGCGAGGCCGAGAAAGGCTTCGTGGATGTCGTCCCGTCGCTCCCAGCGGTTCCTCCCCGCCGACGCGGGGTGTTCCGCTGCGCAGCTGCCAGGGCGTTTTGCGGAAGTGTGTGCGGTGGCGGAGAGATCCCCACGTCACCCAGGTAGACAATCGGCTCTTGGCCAGTTGAGTGTTGGCGGGTAGGCGTCGAGGGCTACCATCCGAAAGACATCGACATGCTCAACGCCATCTTCGCCGTGCCCTGTCCGACCACTGTCGGCCGTCTCGATGAACTCGGTCTGGAAGCCGTCGGGTAACGCCTTGAGCCGGACTCAGTCGGTGATCGAGTGCCGGCACCCAGCCGCGTTCACCGATTAGCGGCCAGCACTGCCGCGAGGCCCTCTTGTAGATCTTTGACGAAATACTCGGAAACCTCCAGCGACGGGAAATGTCCCCCGACTTCAGGCGACCTCCATCGGACGATCTGTCGGTACCGCTCCTGTGCCCAGGGGCGCGGACACTTCTCGATGTCGCGGGGATACATACTGATTGCTGACGGGACGTCGACGCGAATTTCGGGGTCCAGCGAGTTGTGGCTTTCGTAGTAAATGCGGGCCGACGATGCGCCGGTCCTTGTCAGCCAATACAGGGTGACGTCGTCAAGAACGCGGTCCCTGGAAATCGTCTCGAACGGGCTGTCTTCGGTGTCTGACCACTCGGCGAACTTGTCAAGGATCCAGGCAAGAAGCCCGACCGGTGAGTCGACGAGCGAGTAGCCGATGGTCTGCGGTCGGGTCGCCTGCTGCTTCGCGTACGCCGCGCGGTGGCGCCAGAAATCGCGGGTTTCCTCGGTCCACTTGCGCTCGACCACCGTCAGCCCGTCCGTTGTCAACCCGGGCGGCGCCTCCGCGAACGTCGTGGGTCCTCGCCGTCATCCGCATGCTGCACCAGGACCCGAGGCCCTGAGCCGTGGCCGACACCGACAGACGCACGCCGCGCGGCTGCTGCTCGTCGCGACGACCGCCGGTTCCGGCAGGGCCTGCGGTTCTCCAGGCTGCCCACCATAAGACGCTTGACGAGTACGACTTCTGCTTCCAGCCCGACCTCGACCCGCGCATGGTCGAGGACCTGCCTACTCTGCCCTTCGTCGAGACAAAGGCCAACGCGGCCCTGCTCGGGCCGCCCTGGGTCGGCAAGACGCACATCGCCGTTGCCTTCGCAGTCGCCGCCTGCCGGGCCGGCTACTCGATCTGCTTCACCAGCCTCGACGACATGGTCCGCGACCTCAAACTCCGTGAACGTCACCGCCACCGTGGTCGTACCCACCTCCCAGCCCAGCCCAGCCCAGCTCGGTCGGTCCAGGCGCCCGCACAGGCAGTCCTTTCCGGAACCGCCACGTACCGTCTTCCGGCGGGCAAGTACAGCTTCAGCGCAGCTGTGTGACGTGCGGTGGCGAGGGCCGGGGGCTGCACCTTCCCGGGCGCCTCGGCTCCTCGCGAGGAAACGGCCCGCTCACGCACGGAGCGGGCCGCACACGTGGTCAGAGCCAGCCGCCCTGAGTGCCTTCGTTCTCCTCGGCTCGTAGAAGATTCCTCAAGAACCGGTCCGGTGCTCCGAGGAACTGGCGTGTCAGGCGCACGGGGAGGGCCTGGTCGAAGTCGACCTGTTCCAGTCCGCCTTCGTCGGAGATCTCCATGATGGTCGCGCCGGGGAGGGCGAGGAGGATCGGCGAGTGCGTGGCGATGAGGAACTGGCTGCCCTGTACGACAAGGTCATGCATGCGGGCCAGGAGGGCGAGGCAGCTCTGGACGGAGAGAGCGGCCTCCGGTTCGTCCAGCAGGTACAGTCCCGCGGGCCCGAAGCGGTGGGTGACCAGATCGAGAAATGACTCGCCGTGGGAACGCTCGTGCGGGGACACCCCGCCGTAGGCCGGCAGGAGAGGCCGTCCTCCGGCTTGGTCGAGCCTCTCGATCTCGCTGGCCACGTTGTAGTAGGACTCCGCCCGCAGGAAGAAGTCGGTACGTGGCTTGCGGATTCCCCAGGTCAGGATCAGATGCTCACCCAACTCGGACTCGGTGGCGCGGGTGGCGAACCGGAAGTTCCGGCTACCGCCCTCCGGGTTGAACCCCGCGGCCACCGCGATCGACTCGATCAGCGTCGATTTGCCCGCGCCGTTCTCCCCTACCAGGAACGTCACCCCCCGAGGGAGAGTGAGTGCGCCAGAACGGGCGAGTTGCCGCACAGCGGGGAGGCTGAACGGGTACCGGCTGTCGTCCACGTCCTGGTCCAGCCGGACCTGCTGAATGAACCTGCCGTACGCGGAGGTCATGAGACACACGCCGCACTGGTGTGCGCGGCTGCGGCTGCCGGGGCCCGGGGACCGCCCGGTGGCGAAAGCTCGTCGTCGTTGGCCACGTAGAACTCCCCGGCCGTGAGGCGAAAACTGCGTCGTCCTCTCACGCTACAGTCTCTCGCCGACGGCCCGTGGCGAGGCAAGCTCAGGGACGCCCCGGCCGATGTCATGCCGCACGACCTGGGCGCTGCCCGTGACACCGCCGGAGGTCACCGAGACGGTGCCTCGGAGTTGTCCCACGTGGGCACATGGGACGCCGAGTCCGCGATCCGGATGGTGAGCGGGGCGATGCCGTCGCCGCTGATCTGGTCTCCCGTCGCCATCAGGGTGACGCGGTCATCCTTGCGAACCGGGTCCTTGGGAGCCGCGACGCTGATCGACGCGAGAGCGGACTCGACGGAGCACTGCACGTCACGTTCGTCGCCGATCCGGAGCAGGCCGAAGTCGTAGAGGCGCTCGGTCGGCAGGGGACGTGGGCCGGCATGCCGAGGTCCGCGAAGGTGACAGTCACGCCCGCGGCTTCGCCGAGCAGACACGGGTCCTGGCGCCCGAAGGCTGCCTGGGAGCGATCAACGAGGAGGCGGCGAAGATTGGGCCGAACAGCCGCCTGCGTGGCCTTGTCCTGCGAACCCTGCTCCTCGAGCAGGGGCGGCCGGTTTCGCTCGTTGAGGATTTGACCCACTCGCCTCAGCCTTGCTCCTTGCGCGTCGTGTGATGCGGGGGCTTGGCGGCCTTTCCCGGCGGTTCCGGAGCGCCGTCTGCAGTGTGGCGGGTGTGACCGTCCGTGTGCCGGCGGTGGTGTGGGTGATGCGGGGCCGGCTCACTGCGTGCAGCGTCGTGATGCCGGGCCGCTACCCGACCTGTCGGGACCGTCTGATTGGAAGAGCCATGGCTCATGGAGACTGGCCTGGCATGAGATCCGGCTGCTGAACCCGAGGCGCCGGATGTCCCGTAGGGGGGCCGGACCCGAGGAGATTCGGCCGACGGATCCGCAGTGGGCCCGCTTTCCGGTATCCCCGTGCTGTCGGGCGGGTGGAGGGCGGTCTGATTCGTGTCGGCGCGGTCGTCGCTGATCCCACTGGTGCCCGGAGCGATGGCAAGGGTCGTGCCCAGGGCGACGGAAAGTGCGGCCAGCGCGGTTCCCACCGCCATGCGACGGTTGTGCCGGGGGTCGCCCGGAAGGCGGCGTGGGGTGGTCGCCACCGCCTGCTTCCGTGTGGGCTCCTCGGCATCGGGATGGGTGGTGTGGGGGACTGGAAGGCGGCGGCCCACGGAGGGCGGCGAGGGCGGCACCGGATACGGGTCGCTCCCGGCGTTGAGGGAGGAGAGGATCTTCGCGCAGTGCTCGGCGTCCGGTCGCGCCTCGGGGTCCTGTGCGGTCATGGCCTGCAGGAGGGCGCCCAGGTCCGGTCGGAGCCAGGTGGGCACCGTGGGCGGGCGGTGGAGGCGGGCGATCGCCGCTTCCAGCGGGTTTCCCTGGTACTCCAGTTCCCCTTTCAGGCATTCCAGCAGGACCAGGCCGAGAGCGTAGATGTCGGTAGCCGGTCCCACCTGCCTTCCTTGGACCTGTTCGGGCGCGAGATAGGCGGCGGTGCCTGTCAGCACGTCAGGTGCGGTATGGCGTGTGGCGTTCGCCAGGCGTGCGATGCCGAAATCGGCGAGATGCGGTTCACCGGCCGTGTCCAGCAGGACGTTCGACGGTTTGACGTCGCGATGCACGATGCCGGCCCGGTGGACGTGGGCGAGCGCCCACGCGAGAGCGGTGCCCAGAGCAGGCACACGCCGCTGAGGCAGCGCTCCGCGCGCCAGGAGTCCGCGCAGTGTGGTGCCGTCGACCAGTTGCATGACCAGGTAGGCGCGGCCGTCGTGGCAGCCGGCGTCGTAGACGGTGACCAGTCCGGGATGCTGCAGGCGGGCGAGGAGGACGGCCTCCGTGGCGAGACGGTCCTCGGTCTGTGGATCGGGGCCCGGCCGGAAGACTTTGACGGCCACTGGCCGCCGAAGGCGGGTGTCGACGCCTTCGTACACGTCGGCCATGCCTCCCGATCCGATCTTCCCGCCCAGCCGGTAACGGCCGGACAGGACGTCAGCGGACTGCGAACCTGCGAGTGCCGGCGCGGGAGTTGGCCGGGCTGCTGATCGGCGGACCTTCATCTGGTTCTCCGTTGCTGTCACCGCGTACCGGACTCGGCCATGAGCCGTGCTGCGCGGCGGGTACCCCGCGGCCGTCCCGGATATCCGTACGACGACACCTCCTTGATGGCGTCGGGGCCTACTGGTCGCTCGGCGCAGTCAGACGGCCGATCACGCGCGCGGGCATCCATGGCCGTCGACGTCGGCCATCGCGTACGCCCCCCATCTCATCCCCGCTCGTGGGTCTGAGGTTTCCTGTGGCAGCGATGAAGATCTTGCATCCGGGGCCGTTCGCCGGGCTGCCGTGGGCGTTCACGTTTGAGGGCCGCCGGCTGCAACCGGATCCGTCGTGCCCGGTGACGCCTCACCACCGCCACTGCCTGGCTTCCCAAGCGGAGGGTGAACCGTTTCTTCCGCTTCCTGTCGCGGCGGCTTCTTCGACACGGCCATCGCGGCGGCCGCACGAGCCAACTGCGCTTGCACCTGATCGAAGGCTTGCGACCTTGATCGCTTGCGTCTACGACTTCCGCTCATACATGTTCAACGTCCCACCGTGCTGTCCGTAACCGCGGTTCCGCCATATGGAGCACACGAGGTTGGCTGCAACGTCTGGCCAACCTGCTCGGCCAGGGCTCGGTGCCGATCAGCTTGGAAGATCACGGAAGCTGCGGGGCGGCGCTGGTGGCGGCGGCCCGGATGGCAGGGAGGTTGGAGGAGCACCTTCCGGCTCGCACCAGTGTGCTGCGGCCACGCAGGTCCCGTCGGCATCGGCGTTCGCGCCGTCGTGGCTACCGTCTGCCGCCTCGGGCCGTGGTGACGTACGCGCTGACCAGGATCAGTAGGCAGCCCGCCAGTTGCAGCGGAGTGGGACGCTCGCCCAGTACGACCGCTCCCAGGGCCACCGCGCCGACCGGGGTGAGGAGCAGCAGGACCGCACCGACGTGGCTGGCCAGTCTGGGTGAGGCGGCTGCGACCAGCAGCCATCCCACGACTTGGCTGCAGGCGGCCACCGCCAGCAGCCAGCCGAGAGCCCGCCACCCGGGCGTCGGGTCGAACCCGTACCAGAGCAGACCCATGGCCAGTGAGACGGCCGCCGCTGAGGCAACGACCGCCGTGTACGTCTGCCGTACCGGCCCGGCATGGCCCCCGCGGCGCAGCAGATACAGAAACCCCGAGTAGCACACTGCCGCCAGCACCGCGTGGACGGTACCCCGCGGTGGATCGGAACCGACAGATCCACCTGGCTCGAACACTCCGCCAGTAAGCACCACTCCCACGAGCAGAACTGGCAGCCACCACAGGAAGCGGCGGGGCACCGGTTCGCGGTCGACCGCCCAGGCCAGCAGCGGTACCAGCACCACCTGCACGTTGACCAGCACGGTTGACAGACCTGCCCCGATCTCGCCGATCGCCTGTGTCCACAGCAGCATGTCACCGGCGAACAGCGCTCCCGCGAACAGCGCAAGACCGTACCGTGGACGCGGGAACGCGCCCGTGCGACGGCGTTCCGCGGCCGCGAGGACGAGCAGCGCCGGCAGAGCCAGGACGCACCGGTAGAAGGAGGCCGTGCCCGGCGAGGTGTGTGACAGATCGAGAAGGATGGCTGATCCCGACACGGACAGCGCCCCGATCGCCATGGTCCACGCCGGATACCGCGTCAACCGGGAACCACCGGCCCGCCCGTTCTCCCGGGAAGCGGACGCCTGCCGGCCGCCGGTCGGACGGGACACGATGGATCACTCCTCGCCACGTCTGGGGGCACCGCGGGTTCACGTGTGCCGGACGCCGTGAGCACCCGGCGAGAGCGGACCGGAACACCGGCCGAATGGCTCCGGACACACTCATGAGCATGATGACATCGCCGGGGTCGCGGCCGGGGCGTACCTCGCCGACCGGTTCGCATGTGTCGAGGAGTCAGCTGACGGCGCCGGTGACGCAAGCGACGTCGCGCGCTCGTACGTGCGCCGGGTTGTCCGGTGGCATCCGTTGCGACGCAGGTGAGTGGTCGCGGGCGGACACCCCGGCCGCCTCGATGCCGTCTGCGTCCGCCACGACCGCACCGACAATGGGGCCGCTTCTGACGTGCCTTGGAAAAAAGTTTCGGGCCGCTGTCGATCCGGCCAGGTCCCGTTCGACGTCATGGTGTGCGGCGTCTCGCCGCACGATGACGCGACAGGACCTGATGAGGAAACCCGTGGATC
Organism: Streptomyces sp. NPDC007189; assembly: GCF_040703635.1. Lineage (NCBI taxonomy): Bacteria > Bacillati > Actinomycetota > Actinomycetes > Kitasatosporales > Streptomycetaceae > Streptomyces > Streptomyces sp. NPDC007189. The sequence goes on along the minus strand of NZ_JBEYEY010000008.1, from coordinate 82,197 downwards.
AACTACTGAAAGTCATGAACTTCAGCATCTCCAGTGACGGAATCGGTGCCGGTGCGCACCAGAGCCTCGAGCGGCCGTTCGGCCACGACCATCCCGAGAGGCTCTTCGCCTGGGCCGGAGCCACGGCGAGCTGGCCCATGCGTACCGATCCTGGGGGGAGCCGGGGCCTCGACGACTACTTCACGCGGGACTTCGCGCGCAACATCGGTGCCGAGATCATGGGCCGCAACAAGTTCGGACCCCAGCGCGGGCCCTGGCCGGACCATGAGTGGCGCGGCTGGTGGGGGGAGGAGCCCCCGTTCCGCACGCCGGTGTTCGTGATGACCCACCACATGCGTCCGTCGTTCACGCTCTCCGACACCACGTTCCACTTCGTTGACGGCGACCCGGCCACGGTCCTCCAACGGGCGCGGGAAGCAGCGCGGGGCAAGGACGTCCGACTCGGCGGCGGCGTCACCACCATCCGGCAGTTCCTTGATGCCGGCCTCGTCGACACCATGCACGTGGCGGTCTCACCGGTGAAGCTCGGGTCCGGTCTGCGCCTGTGGGAGTCCCCCGATGAGCTGCTCGACCGGTTCCACCTGGAGGTCGTGCCCAGCCCGAGCGGGGTGACGCATCACCTGTTCTGGCGAAGGTGACGCGAGGGCCCACTTGAGTTCAGGCTGCGCCGGCGAGGGGGGCCTGCCTGCCGTAGCGGGCCGGCCACTGCCGGCTGCTGGCCATCATCTGCTCCCGCTCCCCTCAACCAACCCGCCACGACCCCTGCGGCCGGGCTTCCCACAGGGGCCGCGCCGGAGAAACCAGTGCCCGCCCCTTACAACGCCCTCCTTAATCCTGCCCGCTCGGGCACGGGGACTTGGAGGGGCAAGCGGGTTCCGGCGGCATGGTGCTGTACGCGGTGCGTTCTGACCTTGGACGTCCCAAGCCGGACCGCGGGGGGACCGCGCGAGACGCCGTCCGGCGCGGGATGTTCACCCGTCCCCGTGTGAGTTCTGCACGCACGACCAAGGCGATGCAGGAGATCCACAACGCCGAAGACCGCACGCACGCCGGAAGCCGATCGAGGAGTTCGCCCGCACCTACAGCGCCAAGTTCTCCGCTCAGCTGCCGGCGGCCCCCGCTAGGGCCGACCCGTCACTTCGGGCACGTTGTAGCCCTCCACCTTGAGCCCCGGCCGCGCTTCTACGGTGTGGTCCGGCCAGGACACGGTGATCGTTCGGGACTCGCCCGGCAGAAGCCACAGGTAGTTGTCACCGTACTCGGCGGGCAGCATCCGGTGCCCGGACCGTGTGTCCACGAGGGACAGCCGTACCATTGCCGCTACAGAAGAACCCTGGTTGGTCACCTTCGCGGTGAGCTCCCGTCGCCCGCCGGAGACACCGCGCGAACCGTTGATGTCCACGGAGACTCTGGTCCGTCGCGCCGTGTTCAGCGACTGCATGGCCTCCGGGGTCTTGTACCGCCAGTATGTGTTCTCCGCGAGCGTCTGGCCGTGCTCGTCCGTGAGCCGCAGGCGCAGCAGGTAGAGGTCGGGCAGGGAGTCCTTCGGGCCGGTGGTGAACGCCTTCGCTGTCGCGGACGCGGCCACGTCCACGGTCGCCTTCTGCTCGTCGGCCACCTGGCGGCCGTCCAGGTCGTACCAGCGGGCGGTCACCGTGGCCCTGCGCATGGCACGCGGGGTGTGGTTGACGGCGATGACCTGACCGTCGACCGGGCTCGCCTGCACGTGCACGGGCTCGCAGGCCTTGCGGGAGCCGTAGTAGGCGCCGTTGACGTCGAAGTCGTAGTCGTACGTCTGCCAGACCGTGCTGTACCAGGCCGGGTGGGACATCCACAGCAGCAGGGCGCTCGCGTCGTCCCAGAGCTTGGCGTTCCACGCCTCGAACATGGCGCGGTGGTTCTCGTAGTTCAGGAACTGCGCCTTGCGGCAGAAGTCGTCCAGGTCCTTCGCCGTGCCGAGCCGGGACTCGATGGCCGCGCGGTAGTTCTGCGGGGCCTGGTTCCCCCTGGTGCTCCAGTCGTGGTAGTACCAGGCGCCCCCGATGGGCCACTCGGGCTCGTCACCGACCAACCGGCGCACGGTCTCCGCCGTGGAGACCACGGGCATGCCGATCTCGGTGTGGAAGCCGTAGTTCTTGCTGCCGTACGTGGAGGCGGAGAAGTACTTCTCCGGCTCCACCCAGCCGTAGGGGCCGCCGCCGGTGACGATGCCGTCGGCCGAGTTGTTCTGGTAGAGCACGCCCGGCGCCCCGGTGCGGACCGCGTCGCGCATGCCGTCGTCGATCGCGGCGGGCGGATTGCCCTCGTTGGCCCCGCACCACACCACGATGCTCGGGTGGATGCGGTAGCGGAGCACGACGTCGCGTGCCGTGTTGTTGAACGCGTCGTGGTCCGGCGGGTCCATGCCCCACGCGTTCGGGAAGTCGTTCCACACCAGGATGCCGTGCTCGTCGCAACTGGCGTAGAACTCCTCGCGGTTGCTGCTGCCGACCCAGTTGCGGATCATCGTGAAGTTCATGTCCCGATGCATCCGCACCGCCGTGTCCATCCGCTCGGCAGGCATCCGGCGCAGCAGTTCGTCCCAGCCCCAGTTGCCGCCCCGGCAGAACACCCGCACGCCGTTGACGCTGATCTTCAGCGGCGCGATGGAGTTGTCGACCGACGTGACGTCCTTCCAGTCGGTGCCGTCGTCGGAGACCTGGATGGTGTAGGTCCGCGCATACGCCTGCTCCCAGGTGATCGCCACCCGGTCGAACCGTTCAGGGGCACCGAGGTCGATCCGGATCCAGCTGTCGTCCTCGTAGACCGAGGTCCAGCGGGTGTTGACGTCGCCGTCCACCGCGTTGCCGGCGACCGTGCCCTCACCTTCGGAGGAGGCGGTGGCTGGCTTGCGCAGCGCCAGGTTGATGCCCGGTCTGGCGCTGTCGACGACGGCGAGGTCCCACATGGAGAAGCCCCAGCCGGTGGCGCGGGTCCGGCAGAACACGCGCATGTACCGCGCGGTGACCGCGTCGAACTCGACGTTCTGCATGCTCGCCGAGCCGGCGGTGTGGAACGGCAGCGGTGCGGCGGCGTTGTCCACGTCCTTCACGCCGGTCCAGGCGGAGCCGTCGTCGGAGACCTGCACGGTGTACGTCTTCGCGTACGCCTGCTCCCAGTCGACCGCGATCCGGTCGAAGGAGACCGAGGAGCCGAGGTCGACCTGGACCCACTGCTCGTCGTCGAAGGAGGACGACCAACGGGTGTCGCCGTTGCCGTCGGTGACGTTGCCCGCCTCGCGCGAGGGGTCGTCGACCGAGGACGCGGTGGCCTTTCTGCCGAGAGCCAGGTCATCGCCGGGGGTGGAGCTGTTCAGGACCGACAGGCTCCACATGGAGAAGCCCCACTGGGTGGCGCGGGTGTGGCACAGGATGCGGACGTACCGGGCCTTCTGCCGGGTGAAGTCCACGGTCTGCGTGAAGATGTCGCTGCTCCACCGGAACGTCATCGGCAGCGCGCCGTACTCGTAGCCGAACTGGCGTATGCCGAAGCGGGTGGTGCGGCGGTCGCTCTCCCGGCCGTCCACGGCAGCGGTGAGCGTGAGGTCGTGCAGGTTCGGCTCGCCATAGCCGTTGGGCCACCACAGCTGCGGGTCGCGCAGGCGCAACTGCGGGAAGTCGGCGGGGGCGAAGGTGACGTCGGTGCTCCTGCCGCCGGGCACCGTCACGGTCCGGGTGACCTTGACGGTGTCGAACGCGGCGGTGACGGTGACCCGCCTGTCGACGGAGTCGGCGTTGCGCACCGGGACCACGACGGTCAGCTCGGCGGTGCGGGTGTCGGGCAGGCCGGGCAGCAGCGTGTCCACTCGCGGGTCGCCGATGACGGCGGCGCCGGTGGAGCGCAGCCGGACGTGGTTCCAGATGCCGGCCGCCCGGTCGCGCACCGCGGGCATCCAGTCCCAGCCCGAGGAGGCAAGGTAGGTGGGGGAGTTGCGGTTCATCATGGTGGCGCCCGCGTCCACGAACGCGAGGCCGGCCGGGCCCTTGTCGGCCGGGCTGCCGGGGAAGGGCATCGGGGTGATCTTCACCGCGAGCGCCTGCTCGCCGGATGCCAGCAGCTCGGTGACGTCGTAGGAGGCACGCGAGAACGGGTTGGAGAAGGCGCCGACCTTGGTGCCGTTGAACCAGACCTCGGCGTCGTGGTTGACGCCGTCGAACTCCAGCCAGAGGTGCCGTCCCGCGCCGGTCTGCAGACCCCTGGGCAGGGCGAACTCCCGCCGGTACCACCAGGAATGCCGGGACAGCGCCTCGGGCACGTGCAGATTGTCGAACCCGGCCACCGGGTCGGGCAGATGCCCCTGGTCCACCAGCGAGGTCAGCACCGTGCCGGGGACGGTCGCCGGGAGCCAGCGGCTCGTGTCGTGCCCGGTGCGGGACAGCGCGGCACCGCCGGCGCCGGCACAGTCGTCCATCGTCAGGTCCCAGCCGGACTCCAGCGGGACGGTGCCGTCGGCGGCCTGCCGCAACGGCTGGGGGTGCCGCTCGCGCGTGCCCCAGTCGGTCCAGCCGGTGACCTCGGGGCGCCGGGTGCGGCAGGTGCCGTACACCTGGAGGCCGTTGAGGCCGAGCGGGTTGGAGTTGGAGCGCTCGGTGGCCGTCATCCGTACCCAGCGCGCGCTGACCGCGTCCGGCAGGGCGATCTCCATCTCGCCGCCCTTGCCGGAGTCCGTGCGGTACACCACCGTCCAGGACTTCCCGTCGCGCGAGGTCTCGATGACGAAGGCCACCGCGCAACTGGACAGGATCTCCTGGCCGGTGGTGTTGTCGCGCGGGCTGCCGGTCGGGGAGTCCTTGAAGGGCGGGTCGTCGGAGGTCGCCTCGAACACGAGCCGCAGCGAGGAGACTTCGCACAGCGCCTGGAGGTCCACCTTGATCCACTGCGGGTCGCCCGCCGCCGCACGCCAGCAGCTGCCCTTCACGCCGCGCACCGCGAGACCGTCCACGGCGAACTCGGCGGGCGTCGGGGCGTAGTCGGTCGAGGACACCGAAACCGGCCGGTACGCGGCGAGTTCGGCCGGGGGAGTGGCCCGGTCGGGGTGTCCGGATCCGGCCGTTGCGGCGGAGGCGAGCGGGCCCATCCCGAGGCCGAACCCGGCCAGCAGGGTGGACCCCGCCGACAGTACGGTGCGACGGGAGGGCGCGGAGGACTGATCCGACATGAACAAGGCTCCGATCAGGGAAGACCAAGGGAATGGCGGGCCGGTGGGATCAGGGGTGACAACGTTGCCAAAGCCGGGCTGACAACGTTGCCGAACACTGCCGCCGCTGCGCAGGGCTGTCAAGATGCCAGGCGAGCTTCGGCTTTGCTTCTCGTAAATTAGGAATAAATGTTGACAGCGTTTCGGACGGGCGTCACAGTCTTCGCCGTGACGCCGTAGGCCCCCGCTCCAGTGCGGCCCGCGTCAGGCATCCCGCTTCCCAACCTCTGGGAGAGGCACGTGACTTCACGCTCGCCCGTACACGATCACCGACGCGTCCGGTTCACCCGGACCGCACTCGCCGCGGCCACCTCGGTGGCCTTGGCCGCCACCGTGACGCCCTCCGCCCACGCTGCCCCGGCCGTGGACCAGGGCGCGCCCGACTACTACGACAGCGGTCTCGCGCCCACGCCCTACATGGGCTGGAACACCTACTACGGCCTCGGCGCGCCCACCGAGAAGGAGGTGCGCTCGGTCGCGGACGAGCTGGTCAGCAGCGGTCTGCGGGACAGCGGCTACGACATCGTGTGGCTGGACGGCGGCTGGCAGGCCGACAACCCCCGCGACGCGCAGGGGCGGCTGGTCGCCAGTCCCGAGCGCTTCCCGTCCGGCATCCCGGCGCTCGTCGATTACCTGCACAAGCGCGGCCTGCGGGCCGGGATCTACACCGACGCCGGTACCTACGACGGCGGCAAGAGCTGCGGCCTCGGCAGCCGGGGCCACTACGAGCAGGACGCCCAGCAGTTCGCCGGGTGGAAGGTCGACGCCATCAAGGTCGACTTCCTGTGCGGCATCGCCGAGAAGCTCGATCCGGGCGCGGCGTTCAAGGAGTTCAGCGACGCGGTCGCCAAGTCCGGCCGCAAGATGCTGCTGAACCTGTGCAACCCGCTCACCGACGACTGGGGCCTGCCCCACACCCCGGAGCAGGACGCGCACAACACCTACGCCTACGCGCCGACCATCGCGGACTCCTGGCGCACCGGCACCGACATCGCCTGGGGGACTCCGAGCCCCGGCCAGTGGCCCAACGTTCTGCGCAACATGGACGCCAACGCCTGGCACCCCGAGGCCCAGGGCCCCGGCCACTACAACGACCCCGACTATCTGATCCCGACGCGCCGCATGTCGGACGGGGCCCTGGAGCTGACCGAGGAGGAGTCGACCACCCAGCTCGTCATGTGGGCGGAGATGGGCTCCCCGCTGATCCTCGGCTCCGACCCGCGCACGCTGTCGCCGTCGATGCTCGCCACCCTGCGCAACCCGGAGATCATCGGCGTCGACCAGGACCGCCTCGGCGTCCAGGGCGTTCGTGTGGCCACCGACGCCACCGGCGACGTCTACAGCAAGGTGCTCTCCGGGAACGGCCGCCGTGCGGTCGTCCTGCTCAACCGCTCCGACCAGCCGGCCGAGCGCACCGTGACGTTCTCCGACGCCGCCCTCGGCGGCCGGGTCGAGGTCCGCGACCTGCGGGCCCGCGCCGACCGGGGCACGCACACCGGGTCGTACACCGTCACCGTCCCCGCGCACGGCACCGCCTTCCTCCGGCTCACCGGGGAGGACGCGCTACCCGGCGAGAAGCTCGGCCTGCCCGCCACGGCGAGCCCGGCCGCCGTCCGTACCGGCTCGGCGCTGAGCACCTTCGTGCGCGGCCCGCGCGGCACTCTGCTCCAGCAGACCTCCGAGGGCAAGGGCAACCGTGTCCGCGACCTCGGTGGCCCGGTCCGCGCCGGCATCCTGGGCCAGCCCGCCGCGTACGCCTCGGCCGGCGGCCGGATCGACGTCTTCGTACGCGGCGCCGATTCCCGCGTCTACCGGCGCGCCTACACCGGCGGTCACTGGAGCGACTGGCAGAGCCTGGGCGGCACGGTGGCCGACGCCCCGAGTGTCGCCTTCACCGACCCCGCGCACTGGACGCTGTTCGCCACCGGCGCGGACGGACAGGTCGTCCAGCGCGGCGCGAGCACCGGGTGGACCTCGCTCGGCGCGCCCGGCAGCCGCCCGGCGTACGGCAGGCCGTCGGCGGCCGTCGACTCCGAGGGCCGCGTCCACGTCGCCGTGCGCTCCGCCGCCGACGACATCTGGACCCGCACCCGCTCGGCGGGCGGCGCGTGGTCCGACTGGGCCTCGGTCGGCGGTACGGTCAGCGGCAGCCCGACCCTCGTCGCCTCCGGCGCCGGCGTGCTGCTCTACGTCCGCGCCGGCGACTACACGCTCTGGCAGCAGCGGTACGACGCCGGCGCCTGGCAGGGCTGGAGCAAGCGCGAGGAGTTCCCGAGCGCCGCGTTCGACGGCTCCCTCGGCGCCGTCGCGGGCCCGGGCGGCACGGTCGACGCGGTCTACCGCGGTGTCGACGGCACGGTCCACCGTATCCAGTTCAAATAAATTAGTAATTAATCTTGACGTGGTGTGAGTGCCACGCGAACCTTGATTCGCCGCGACGGGGCCGCGCCCGGCCCCGGCCCCACGGCCCCGCCGCGTGAATCCCCAGGGAGCCCTTCATGACGAACCTTCAGACGAGCCGTCGGCGTTTCCTCGCCGGACTCGGTGCCACCGGAACGGCGGTTCTGCTCAGTGGTTGTGTCACCTCCACTTCCGACGCCAAGACCTCCTCCAAGGGAGCGGTGACCCTCCAGTCGAACCTCTCGGCGCCGCAGGCCAAGGCCGCGATGGAGGACCTGGCCGCCGCCTACGCCAAGAAGGGGTCCGAGCGCGTCAGCCTCAACACCGTCGCCGCCGAGACCTTCCGCACCCAGCTTCCGACGTACCTCACGTCCGCCAACCCGCCGGACGTCTACACGTGGTACCCCGGTTCGGTCGCCGACGCCTACGCGAAGAAGAACCTGCTGCTCGACCTCGATGACGTCTGGGCCTCCTCGCCCGACCTCAAGCGCTACTCCAAGGCGCTGAACTCGCTGTGCACCTCCAGCTCCGGCAAGAAGGTGTTCGTGCCCTCCACCTACTACTGGTGGGGCATGTTCTACCGGAAGTCCCACTTCGCCAAGTGGGGCGTCAAGGAGCCCAAGACCTGGGACGAGTTCCTCGGCCTGTGCGACAAGCTCAAGTCCAAGGGCGTCGCCCCCATCGGCCTCGGCGCCGGCGGCAACACCCCCTGGGTGGCCTCCGCCTGGTTCGACTACCTGAACATCCGCATCAACGGCGCCGACTACCACCGCCAGTTGCTCGCGGGCAAACACCGCTTCGACGACCCCGAGGTGCGCAAGGTCTTCGACCGCTGGACCGAGGTCCTGCCCTACTTCGACCCCAACGGCACCGCCGTCGCCTTCCAGGACGCCACCACCGCGCTGCTCAACGGCCGCTCCGGCATGATGCTCATCGGCACCTTCTTCGCCGACGCCGCACCCAAGGACGCCCTGGACGACATCGACTTCTTCCGCTTCCCGGTCATCGACCCCAAGGTCCCGCTCGCCGAAGAGGCCCCCACCGACGGCTACTTCGCCAGCGCCCGCAGCGGACGTGCCAGGCAGGTCGGCGACCTGCTGAAGTACCTCGCCACCGCCGAGGCCCAGGAGATCTACATCAAGGGCTCCTCCGGCACCGTTCTGCCCTGCAATCCCGACGCCAAGGACGCCGGCACGGCCCTGGTGAAGAAGGGCCGCGCGCACATCGAGTCCGCCGCCGAGATCACGCAGTTCTTCAACCGCGACTCCAGCGACGCCCTCCAGCCCACGGCCGACACCGCGCTCACCAAGTTCATCGCCAAGCCCAAGGACGTCGGCTCCATCCTCACCACCTGGCAGCGCGACGCCCAGAAGATCTGGGGTGCCTGAGGTGGCAGTGCTGACCACCACCGCGCGCAAGCCCCCGGCCGACACGCCGCCCAGCGGCGGGCGCGGCCGGGGACCCGTCCGCCGCACCCCGCCGCTCGTCCTCGCCTTCGTCCTCATCCCCCTGCTCGCCGAGGCCCTCTGGGTCTTCTGGCCCGCCCTCCAGGGCTTCTACCTAGCCCTCACCTCATGGGACGGCGTCTCCCCGCCCCGGTTCGTCGGCCTCGGCAACTTCCAGGAGATGGTGCACGACGAGGTCTTCCGGACCGCCGCGATCGACACCGTCCTGTGGCTGGTGCTGTTCGGCGGACTCTCCGCGATCCTCGGCCTCGGCGCCGCCCTGCTGCTCCAGCAGGAACGCCGCGGCGTCGGCTTCTACCGCGCCGCCCTCTTCCTGCCCGTCGTCTTCTCCCTGGTGGCGACCGCCCTCGTCTGGCAGGCGATCTACCAGCCCGACGGCGTGCTCAACGAGATCCTCCAGGGCGTCGGCCTCGGCAGCCTCCGCCACGCCTGGCTCGCCGACCAGGACACCGCCCTGTACGCGGTGATCGTGCCTGCCCTGTGGCGCCAGATCGGCTACGTCATGGTGCTCTACCTGGCCGGCCTCAAGGGCATCGACCCCTCGCTGTACGAGGCGGCCAAGATGGACGGCGCCGGACACTGGCAGCGCTTCCGGCACGTGACGCTTCCACAGCTCCGCAGCGTCAACGCCGTCGTGCTGTCCGTCATCGTCATCGACTCGCTGCGCTCCTTCGACGTCGTCTGGTCACTCACCCGCGGCGGCCCTTACCACTCGTCCGAACTGCTGAGCACCTACATGTACTCCACAGCCTTCCAGTCCCTGCGGCTCGGCTACGGCTCCGCCCTCGCCGTCGTCATCTTCGTGCTGGCCTTCGGCGTCATCTGCTCCTACCTCGTCCGCGCGTTCCGGGAAGCCGACTGATGTCCGCCAACTCCACCGCCCTGAAGCGCAGGCGGGCCGCCACCGCCGGATTCCACCTCAGCGCCGGACTGCTGTCCGTGCTCTGGCTGCTGCCCATCGCCCTGGTCCTCGTCACCAGCCTCCGCTCGTTCGACGACATCGCCTCCAACGGGCTCGGCAGCCTCCCGCACTCCTTCACCCTCGGCAACTTCCGCCAGGCCTGGGTCGACGGCGGCCAGCAGCGCGCGCTGATCAACAGCCTGATCGTCACCGTCCCCTGCGTGCTGATCACCCTCGCACTCGCCGCCATGGCCGCGTTCGCCCTCAGCCGCTACGAGATGCCGCTGCGCCGCACCCTGCTGCTGCTCATGCTCGGCGGCAACCTGCTGCCCCCGCAGATCCTGCTGATCCCGGTGTCCAAGCTCAGCGAGATCATGGGCGTCTACGACACCCTGCCCGCCCTCATCGGCGTGCAGATCGGCTTCGGCGTCGGCTTCTACGTCTTCGTCCTGCACGGCTTCATGCGGGCCATCCCCAACGAGATCCAGCAGGCCGCCGTCGTCGACGGCGCCGGCCCCTGGCAGATCTTCTGGCGGATCATCCTCCCGCTCACCCGCCCCGCGCTCGCCGCCCTCGGCGCACTCGCCTTCACCTGGATCTTCAACGACCTGCTCTGGGCCATCACCGTCCTGCGCAGCGACACGAAGATGCCCATCACGGCCGCGCTGATCGGCCTGCAGGGACAGTACGTCTCCATGTGGAACGTGATCGCGGCCGGATCCGTCATCGCCGCCGCCCCCACGGTCGCCGTGTTCCTGCGGTTCCAGCGTCACTTCGTGGCCGGCCTCAACCTCGGAGCGGTGAAATGACCCCCTACGAACGCTGGACTCTCCGCACGGAACGCACCAGCTACACGGTGCGGCTCTCCCCGGACGGCCCCTGGGCCGAACTCGACGCCTGGGGACCCCTGGGCGCGGAGGACGGCCCGTCCGCGCTCGACTGGTCCCGGCGCACCCACTTCGTCACCCCGGCCGACGCCGCCCCCGCCGAGTACCTGCCGCAGGGCCAGCGCCCCTTCACCGGCGCCGACCTCGTCGTCGGGCACTCCGGGGACCAGCGCGGCGTGTGGTGGGAGTTCGCCGGGGCCGAACATGACGCGGACGGCCTGCGCCTGGCGTTCACCGACGACGTCGCCGGACTGCGCACCACCCTGTGCTACGCCACCGTGCCCGGCACCGACGTCATCCTGCGCTGGACGGAGCTGACCTGCACCGGCGACGGCGAACTCCGCCTGGAACGCCTCGACTCGGGCGCGATCACCGTGCCCGTCGCCGACGGCGCCCGGCTGACCTGCCTCACCGGACAGTGGTCGCAGGAGTTCACGCACACGCAACTCCACCTCAGGCGCGGCACATTCACCATGGGCAGCACCCAGGGCGTCGCCGGCCATGCCTACGCCCCCTGGCTCGCCGTCCAGGACGCGGCCCTGCCCGACGACGGCACCGCCCCGACCTACGGCATCGCCCTGGAGTGGTCGGGCAACTGGCACATCACCGCCGAGGCAGAACCCGGCGGCGCCGTCCGCGTCCGCGCCGGCCGCGTCCCGCACGAGGGCGCCGTCGTCCTGGCGCCTGGCGAGACCCTCACCACCCCACGCCTGGCCTGCGCGTTCAGCCCCGAGGGACGCGACGGCCTCGCCCGCGTCTGGCACCGCTACGAGCGGCACCTCGGTGGCGACCGCCTGCACCGCACCCGCAAGGTCCTCTACAACTCCTGGGAGGCCACCGGCTTCGACGTCGACGCGGCCGACCAGCTCGAACTCGCCAAGGCGGCCGCCGAGATCGGCGCCGAACTGTTCGTCGTGGACGACGGCTGGTTCACCGGCCGCGCCGACGACACCGGCGGCCTCGGCGACTGGTACCCCGACCCGGCGAAGTTCCCGCAGGGATTCGGCCGGTTCGTGGACGACGTGCGCGCCCTCGGCCTCGGCTTCGGACTGTGGGTCGAACCCGAGGCCGTCAGCCCGAACAGCCGCCTGCACGCCGAACACCCCGACTGGGTCTACCGCGTCGAGGACCGCCCCAGCCGCCTTGTCCGCAACCAGCTCCTGCTCGACCTCGGCCGCACCGACGTGCAGGACTTCGTGATCGGCACCTTCGACCGGCTGCTCACCGAGTACCCGATCGAGTACCTCAAGTGGGACATGAACCGACCGCCCACCGAGCGAGGCCGGCCCGGCGCCGGACCCGCCGACCGGCTCGACCTGGACGCCGGACACGTCGCCGGCTACCTCCGCGTCCTGGACCACCTGCGCAACGCCCACCCGCACGTCACCGTCGAGGGCTGCGCCGGCGGCGGCGCACGCATCGAGCACGCCACCCTGGCCCGCACCGACGTGGTCTGGCCCAGCGACAACACCGCACCCCTGGACCGGCTCCGCATCCAGTACGGCTTCCTGCACGCGCATGCCCCGCACGTGATGAGTTCCTGGGTCACCGACTCGCCCGGCGTGTTCGACCCCCGGCCCCGCTCGCTCGCCTTCCGGTTCGTGCTGGCGATGTGCGGCGTCCTCGGCATCGGTGCCGACCTGCGCTCCTGGAACCCGGAACAGCGCGCCGAAGCCGCTCGCTGGATCGACCGCTACAAGCAGATCCGGGACGTCGTCCACCACGGTGAGGCCCGCCTCCTCGGCAGCCCCGAGGAGGCGAGCTGCGGCGTCCAGTACACCGAGGCATGCGGCCCGCGCACCGTCGTCGCCGCGTTCAGCACCGGCGTCCTCGACGGCGCCCCGCGCGTCCCCGGCCGCCCCGCCCGGCTCCGGCTGCGCGGACTCGACCCGGCCGCCGCCTACCGGGACGAGGAGACCGGAACCGACTACAGCGGCGCCCACCTGCTGCACTACGGTCTGCCGTTCGCCTGGACCGCCGACCACGACGCCCGGCTCGTCATACTGACCCGCGGCTAGGCAGGCGCCGGCCCGCTCCGAAGCCCCCCACCACCCACGAAGGAGCCGAACCCCACGATGTACCAGCCCGCACGAAGGTACGGTGCACGCTTCACCGGCCGCACAGCCGTGGTGACCGGAGCCGCCTCCGGCATCGGAGCGGCCACCGCCGAACGCCTCGCGCAGGAGGGAGCCGCCGTCGTGCTCGCCGACATCGCGGACGAGCGGGGCGAGGCCGTGGCCGAACGCATCACCAAGGACGGCGGTCGGGCCGCCTACGTCCACGCCGACGTCTCCAGCGAGGGCGACTGGACCCGCGTCGTCGACGCGGCCCACGCCTTCGGTCCGGTCGACGTCCTGATCTCCAACGCCTACACCGTCGATGTCCGCCCCGCCCACGAGATGACGCCCGAGTCCTGGCAGCGGCAGCTCGCCGTCAACGTCACCGGCGGCTTCTTCGGCTTTCGCGCCGCGCTGCCCGACCTGCGCGAGCGTCGGGGTGCCGTCGTGTTCACCTCGTCCGTTCACGCCCACAAGGGCATCCCCGGTCACCCCGCCTACGCGGCCACCAAGGGCGCGCTGCTCTCCCTGTGCGGGCAGCTCGCCGTCGAGTACGGCCCCGAGGTCCGGGTCAACGCCGTCCTGCCCGGACCGATCCTGACCGCCGCCTGGGACCGGGTCTCCGAGGCCGACCGCGCCCGCAGCGTCGCGGAGACCGCCGCCGGCCGTTTCGGCGCCCCCGAGGAGGTGGCCGCCGCCATCGCCTTCCTCAGCGCCGACGAGGCCGGCTACATCACCGGGTCCCACCTCCTCGTGGACGGCGGCTGGAGCGTCGTCAAGTCCTCCGCGTGAGCACCGCCGACCGCCCGCGAACCAAGAAAGGGTCTACGACATGACGCCCTACGCCCGCCGAGGTGTCCACGGCCAGACCGTGGAGGCACTGGCGCGCCGCATCCTGGGCGGGGAGATCCCCGAAGGGGCCACACTCGACCTCGTGGCGCTGCAGAGCGAACTCGACGTCAGCCTCACCGCCCTGCGCGAGTCGTTGAAGGTGCTCGCCGCCAAGGGCATGGTCGACGCTCGCCAGAAACGCGGCACCTTCGTACGCCCCCGCGCCGACTGGAACCTGCTCGACGCCGACGTGCTGCGCTGGCAGTTCGAGGGCGGCAGCACCGGCGACACCGACCGGCTCCTGCTGCGCAACCTCGCCGAGGTCCGCGCCATCATCGAACCCGCCGCCGTACGGCTCGCCGCCGAACGGCGCACCGACGCCGACCTCGCCGCCCTGGACGACGCGCTCGCCGCGATGGACCGCGCCGAGCCCGACCCGGCGCACGCCGTCGACGCCGACCTCGCCTTCCACCGGGCGCTGCTCGCCGCCACCCACAACGAGCTCCTCGAACGCATGGAGATGGTCATCGAGTCCGGCCTCGCCCATCGCGACCGGATCGTGCACAGCTCCCCGCACAGCGAGGACCCCGTCCCCGCCCACCGCGCCGTCCTGGACGCCGTACGGGACCGTGACCCGCAGGCCGCCGAGGCCGCCATGCGCGCCCTGCTCGACCAGGCCGGCCGCGACCTGGACCGGGTCGACGCCCCCGACGACACGAAAGGCAGCGGCGGCAAGTGAAGATCGCTCGCATCGAAACCTTCCTGGTCCCTCCGCGCTGGCTGTTCTGCCGCGTCGAGACCGACGACGGCGTGGTCGGCTGGGGCGAACCCGTGGTCGAGGGCCGCGCCGAGGTCGTCAGAAGCGCCGTCGAGGTCTTCTCCGAGTACCTCGTCGGCCAGGACCCGCTGCGCATCCAGGACCACTGGCAGGTCCTCACCAAGGGCGGCTTCTACCGGGGCGGCCCCGTCCTGTCCAGCGCCGTCGCCGGACTCGACCAGGCCCTGTGGGACATCGCCGGCAAGACGTACGGCGCCCCCGTGCACGCGTTGCTCGGCGGCCCCGTCCGAGACAGCGTCCGCGTCTACGCCTGGGTCGGCGGCGACGAGCCCGCCCAGCTCACCGAGCAGGTCACCGAACAGGTCGAGGCGGGCTTCACCGCCGTCAAGATGAACGCGGCCGGACCGACCTCGCCCGTCGCCACCGTCGCCGAGACCGCGGCCGTCGTCGCCCGCGTGGCCGCCGCCCGTGACGTACTCGGCCCCGACCGGGACGTCGCCGTCGACTTCCACGGGCGCTTCGGCGCCGCCTCGGCCCGCCGTGCCCTCACCGAACTCGCCCCGCTGCACCCGCTGTTCGTGGAGGAGCCCGTCCTGCCCGAGCAGGGCCACCTGCTGCCCGGCCTGGTCGCCGTCAGTTCCGTCCCCCTCGCCACTGGCGAACGCCTCTTCTCCCGCGCCGAGTTCCTGCCCGCGCTGAACGCCGGCATCGCCGTCGCCCAGCCCGACCTTTCTCATGCCGGCGGCATCTCCGAGGTCACCCGCATCGCCTCCCTCGCCGAGACGTACGGCGCCCTGCTCGCCCCGCACTGCCCGCTCGGCCCCATCGCGCTCGCCGCCAGCCTCCAAGTGGCCTTCGCCACGCCCAACTTCCTCATCCAGGAACAGAGCCGCGGCATCCACTACAACAAGGACGCCGACGTGCTCTCCTACGTCGTCGACCCCGAGCCGTTCCGCTTCACCGCCGGACAGGCCCACCGGGGCGACGCCCCCGGCCTCGGCATCACCGTGGACGAGAAGGCCGTACGCGCCGCCGACCGCACCGGGCACGCCTGGCGCAACCCGGTGTGGCGGCACGCCGACGGCTCCTTCACGGAGTGGTGAGCGTGCCCCTCGCGTTCACCACCGACCCCGCGCACGGCGGACGCTGGACCTCGCTGCGCGCCGGCGACCGCGAATGGCTGTGGCACCGACCGGACCCCGCGCGCAACGGCGTCGCACCCGGCGACGCCTTCGTGGACGCGGGCGGCCTGGAGGAGTGCGTCCCCACCGTGCGCGGCACCCCCGACCACGGTGACGCCTGGTCCCGGCCCTGGACCCGCGACGGCGGGACCGAACGCGTCGACTGCGACGCGTTCACCCTCACCCGCACCGTCCGGACCACCGCCGACGGCGTCGAGGCCGACTACACGCTCACCGCCGACCCCGGCTACCGCTTCATCTGGGCCGCCCACGCCCTGTTCGACCTCTCCGAGCGGGCCGAACTCCGGGCCGCTACGGGAACAGCCACCCGCGTCTTCCCGGAGGCGGCACCTCTGCTCGACGGCCTCTGGCCGGACGGCGCCCCCTGGGTGGAGGGCGACTGGCCCGCACCGCGCGGACTGCGCCTGGACCGGTTCGGCCCCGACGACGGCACCGCGGCCGGCGCCGTCCTGGCGGACGGCCGGGTCTGCGTCCACGACGGGCCCGACCGGCTCGCCCTCGCCGTCGAGGCCGCAGGGCAGCCGGTGTCCGTCGCCCTGTGGCGCAACCTGGGCGGCTTCCCCGAGCAGGACCCCTACCGCAGCACCGGGGTGGAACCGATGCTGGGCCGCGCCTTCGACCTCGCCGACGCCGGCCCCGACGACGCGGCCCGCGTCCCCGCCTCCGGCGAGGTCCGCTGGCGGCTCACCCTGATCGCCGGCTGCCGCTGCCCCTGACCCCTCGACCGCCGCCCCGCCCAGCGGCCCCGGGCGCACCCACCGAGAGGGCGCCGCAGCACCGAACCGACACAGAAGGAGCCCCTGTCCGTGGACCTACGAGCCGCCCTGGCCGACCGCCGCCTCCTCGCCATCGTGCGCGGAGGTGACCCGGACGCCGCCCTGCGCACCGTACTGGTGCTCGCGGAGGAGGGCATCGACCTGATCGAGGTGTCCCTCAGCGGCGCCGACGCACTCGGCGTCATCGCACGGGCCGCCACGGAACTCGGGCCCGACCGGCCGATCGGCGCGGGCACCGTCCTGACCGCCGACGAGGCGCGCGCCGCGCGGGACGCCGGCGCCGCCTTCGCCGTCACTCCCGGCCTCGGCGCCGGCGCCGACACCGCCCGCGACCTCGGCCTGCCGGTCCTCACCGGCGTCATGACCCCCACCGAGATCATCGCCGCCCGCGCCCAGGGCGCCGACGCGCTCAAGCTGTTCCCTGCAGCCGACGCCGGCGGACCGGCCTACCTCAAGGCCCTGCGGGCCCCCTTCCCCGACACCGTTTTCGTGCCCGTCGGTGGCGTGGACCTGGACGCCGCCCGCGCCTACCTCGTCGCCGGCGCCACCGCCGTCGGCGTCGGTTCCCCGCTCGTCGCGGACGCCGCCGACGGCGGAAGCCTGCCCGGCCTGCGCGAGCGCGCCCGCGCCTTCCGCGCCGCCGCCGAGGAGACCACGGCATGACCGAGCCGCTCCTGCCCACCCGTCCCGACCGCCTCCAACTCGGCGAGGGCATCCGCTGGACCGGCGACGGCGTCGTCCTCGTGGACATCCTCCAGGGACGCCTGCTCGCCACCCCCGACGACCCCGGGGCCGCGCTGCGCGAAATACTCCGACTGCCGGTCCCGCTGGGCGCGGTGGCGCCCGTCGCCGGCCGCGCAGGCACGTGGATCGCCGCCGCCGGCACCGGCATCTGCCTCCTCGGCCCCGACGGCGCACTCACCTGGCTCGCCACACCCGAGGACCGCCCCGGACCGGAGATGCGCATGAACGACGGTGTCGCGGACCCCTCGGGCCGCTTCTGGGCGGGCAGCATGGCCTACGACAACACCGAGGGCGCCGGCACCCTTTACCGCGTCGACCACGACGGCACCGTCACCCTCGCCGTCGAGGGCATCACCATCCCCAACGGACCCGCCTTCACCGCCGACGGCCGCACCATGTACCTGGCCGACAGCGCCCACGCCATCGTCCGCCGCTACCCGGTCGACCCCGACACCGGCCGCGTCGGCACCCCCGAGGACTTCCTCACCGTGGACGAGGGCGCCCCCGACGGCATGACGGTCGACGCCGAGGGCGCCCTGTGGTGCGCCGTCTGGGGCACCGGAACGGTCCGCCGGTACCTCCCGGACGGCACCCTCGGCCGGGTCGTCCGCCTCCCCGCCGGACAGCCCGCCGGCGTCTGCCTCGAAGGCACGCTGCTGCACGTCACCACCGCCACGGTGGGCCTCGACGCGCCCGGACCGTACGACGGCGCGGTCTTCACGGTGCCCGTCGACGTGCCCGGCACACCCACGCCCGCCTTCCGGCTCGCCCCCTCCGCACCGGTGGCCGGAGACCTCGCGTGACGGACACCTGGCGCCCGGCACCGGGACGCGTGGTCTGCGTCGGCGAGACCATGGCCGCCCTCGCTCCCGACCCGCCCCGGCCACTGGCCGACGCCGGCCATGTGCGGCTGTCGGTCGCGGGAGCCGAGTCCAACGTGGCGATGTACCTGGCGGACCACGGCATCCCGGCGACCTGGCTCTCGGCGCTCGGTGACGACCCGCTGGGCGCGCGGGTGCGGTCGGCCGTCGCCGCCGCCGGGGTGGACGTCGCCCACGTGCGCACCGACCCCGACCGGCCGACGGGCCTGATGCTGAAGGACCCGACACCCACCGGCACCCGCGTGCACTACTACCGCAAGGGCTCGGCGGCCTCCGCCCTCGGCCCCGACCTGCTCGACCACGAGGCGCTGCGCACGGCCGCTCTCGTGCACTTCACCGGCATCACCCCGGCCCTGTCCGCGTCCTGCCAAGAACTGGTCACCCACGCGCTCGCCGTCCCTGCCGCCGAACGGCGGTACGCCATCAGCTTCGACGTCAACCACCGCGCCCCGCTCTGGCCGCGGGGCACCGCCCCGGACGTGCTGCGCGACCTCGCCGGACGCGCCGACATCGTCCTCGTCGGACTGGACGAGGCCCAGGACCTGTGGGGCGCGGACCTGACCCCGGCGGCCGTACGCGAACTACTGCCCGGCCCGCGCGTCCTCGTCGTCAAGGACGGCTCCCGCGAGGTGACGGCCTACACGGCGTCCCGCGCCGTCACCGTGCCGGCGCTGCGTGCCGCCGTCGTCGAACCCGTCGGCGCGGGCGACGCGTTCGCGGCCGGCTTCCTCACCGGCCTGCTGCGCGGTGAACCCGTGGACCGCGCCCTGCGCCTCGGCCACATCACCGCGGTCTCCGCCCTGAAGGTGACCGGAGACCGCGGCCCGCTCCCGCCGCACCGCTGCCTCGACCGACTCCTCGGACTTTCGGACGAGGAATGGCAGGCGTACGAGGAGACACCGAGGTCCGCGTCGGACGGGGCCAGGTGTGGGCCATGGGGAGGACCGGCGTTGGCCTAGCACAGCCGGATCACCGTCGCCCATTGTCGTGCGGGGGGATCAATCTTGCTCCGGCGGCGTCCCATCGCCAGGACGGAAAGCGCGCAGTCTCCCCTGAGATGCGGAGCAGGAAGTGCAGTTGCGTCGCGGGTCCCAGGAGGTCCGCAGTCATCGGGGTATGTCAGAGTCTTCGCATGCTCGAGATCGTGGTGAAGACGGAGAACTGGGAACGGCACGTCCGTGTGTCCGCCGAGGAGCTCGCAGGGCTGGTCCGGCGGATCGGTGGTGACGGTGACCGGTTCCTGGTGGTCCAGCGGATACCCGACCTGCCTGACGTCTTCGCCCAGGTGTGGCACAAGGCCGGTGGTGACTACACGCTGGAGTACCGCGACGGTGCCGCTGACCGGCAGTTCCAGACGATCGTCGACGGGCCCGAGGTCGTGATTGCGGCGATTACCGGCTGGGCACGCCAGGAGGCCGGATGGGACGGTGGTCTGGATTGGTCGCTGCTGGACATGGGCCCCGCCCGCGAGGTGCCGCCGCTCGACCTCGGCGAAGACGAGCACAAGGAGTTGGAGAAGCGCGTCCGTGAGGTGCTGGTTGGCGGCTACGCCTCTCGCGCCGAACTGGCCGAGCTCGCCGAGGAGTATTTGGTCACCGATGACCGCCGGCCCGTCTCGCGCGAGCAGGCACAGGCGCTGGCCGACCGGTTGTGGCTCGAGCGGGTCGCGGAGCAGGCCGAGTGGCAGGGCGAGACAGACCCTGAGCGGCTGACCCGCGCGTTCACCGCGCTGCAGGACGCCGGTATCACGGCCCGTGAGAACTTCACCTGCTGCCGTAACTGTGGCCAGTCCGAGATCGGTGGTGAAGGCGGGCCCGACGCCCGCGGCTTCGTCTACTTTCACACCCAGTGCACGGACTCTGCCGCCGCCGGCCACGGACTGATGCTCCTCTACGGCGGCTTCGATGGCTCGTCCGAGACCACTGCAGCCATCGGCCACGAGGTCGTGGCCGCACTCGAAGCGGTCGGTCTCCACGCCGAGTGGGACCATGACCCCGGCCGGGCCATCACCGTCACCCCCCTGGACTGGCGCCGCCGCCTGATCGGCTAGGGGCCTTCGTTTGGATCAGCGGGCGGACCAGAGGAAGATGCCGGCGATTGTGGAGTCCGGCCGGGTAGATGGTCGCGGTCTTCTCCCAGCGGGTCGCGATACCGCGCCATTGCTTCAGGCGGTTGATGCACCGCTCGACAGTGGTGCGCTGCTTGTAGGCCTCGCGATCGAAGGCCGGTGGCCTACCGCCCCGGCTGCCGCGTCGCATCCGGTGGCCTCGCCGGTCCGCCGGGATGGGAATCACCGCTCGGATACCGCGCTTGCGCAGGTGGTCGCGGATCGTCCGCGACGGGACCGACCGATGGCGTGGTCGGCCTGTTACGAGCTCGTGGGGTGGATCTGCTGGCGGTGAAGACGTTCACCGGCCTGCGGTCCGATCTATTCGGCCCGTTCCTGGTCTGAGCGCGGAGGTCAGAGCGAGGCCACGACTCGGCCGCAAGGGCAGGAGTCATTGAAACGGGTGGCCGGCGGGGGACGGCTGGCGCTGCTCGACTATCCGCAGCTGAGCACGGTGCGTGGCCAAGTCGTGGCGAAGGCCCGGGGCCGCACCGTGAGTCAGAGGGCGTTGCCGCGGCTGCCTCCCGGGGCCAGGCGTGGCCAGGCGATCTCGAGGGGCGGATGAGGCGGGACCAGGCAGCCGCCGACGAGGTGGTGCGGATCGATCAGGAGATGCGCCGACGGGCCCGGCTGACCGCCCTCCAGCGAGCGGGAGGAGGATGCGGTCCCCGGGGTGGTGACGGGAGAGACCGCAAGGGTCGGGCACAACTCCGCAGACGGCCGGCGGCGTTGTGCAGTGGTTGACCGCTACATCCGCCGGACGGCGGCACGCCGAGGCGCAAATGGCAGATGCACTGGCCGGGCCAGGCGCCCGGTTCCCAGCGCCAGGCGGTCGGGGACTGCGAGCACCTGGAGCCGGGCGCATGATCCTCTACGACGCCGCCACCCTGTTCATCACCCTGATCGACCGGGCGGTCCTCGCCGTGCAACTGCTCGCCGCCGCGGCTGCGTTCGTGCTGTGGGTGGTCGCGGTCGCCCTCGGCCTGCTCATCGCGCCCGGCGCCCGCACCGTACGCCGCGCCGTGCGCCGCGCCGCCGTACGCCCGGCCGCACCGGTCGCCGCCCGCCGACGTCCCGTGCCGTCCTGGGGCCACACCGAGCGCGACGCTATGAGGAAGTCACATGACCGAACAGCCTTGCTCCTCCGGGAGACCACCGCCGAACGCGCATCAGCCGAGTTCGTGACCGCCTGGGACGACGCGATCGTCATCGTCCCGCTGAACCCCCATCGTCCCCGGCCATGAGCCGGCATCCGCGGTTGAAGGTATTGACGCTCGACGATCCCGGTGAGAACGTTCTCTCAATCCGTTGGAGAGAACGTTCTCTCTCCGGCGGGCGGGAGTGATGCACGTGCGTCACTTCGCCTGGGGTGCTGCCGGGAGAGTCCCTGGCCCACATCCACCGCCGGGCGTGGCCCCCTTCGGCCTCGTCGGCATCTGTCCCACCTGTCCTCTCGTCCGGGTCGATCAGTCGGATCCGGACCCCAGCACACGCGAGAGTGTCCCGGCATGCATGGAGGAGTTATGGGGAAGGCCCGTCCAGCGAAGAGAGGGGTTGCCGCGGTGGCCGTGCTGCTGCTCGCGGTGACCGGTTGTGGTTCCGGGGGGAAGTCCGGCGGGGCGGGCTCTGCCGGGCAGGCGCAAGGGGTCGGCCGAGCGGGCGTACTGAAGATCGGCACCTCGAACAACATGAAGCCCTACGCGTACGAGGAGAACGGCAGACTCACCGGCTTCGAGGTCGACCTCATCTCGGCAGCCGCGCGCAAGCTGAAGCTCGCGCCGCAGATCGTGTCCCTGGACTTCTCGGCGCTGCTGCCGGCGGTCGGCAACCGGCAGTTCGACGTGGCCGCCGCGGCGATCGGCATCACTGCGCCGCGCAAGAAGATGGTCGACTTCTCCGACGGCTATCTCGCCGGCTACTTCGGCGTCCTCACCAGGCCGGACAGCGGGATCACCTCCTCTGTCGCGAGCGTGAAGGGCAAGCGGATCGCCGTGCTGCAGGGCTCCATCGAGGACGCCAACGCGGCCACGTTCCTGCCGGGGGCGGACATCGTCCGGTTCCCCGATGACAACTCCGCCGACCTCGCGCTGAAGGACAACCGAGTCGCCGGGTTCTTCAACGATTTCGAACCGAACCTCGGCATCGTCAAGAAGTACGCGGACCTGCACCTGAAGCAGCCGATCACCCTCCCCGCCACCGCCTTCCCCGCCGGGTGGGCGGTGCGCAAGGGCAACACGGAGCTGGCCGGCGAGCTCAACAGCGCGCTCAAGCAGTTGGTCGGCGACGGCACCTGGCTGAAGCTGTACAAGAAGTACTTCCCGCAGGACCCGGTGCCCACCGGCAGCCAGCTGCCCCCGTACACCGCCAAGGGATAGCCATGAACGCATTCCTGCACAATTTCTTCGACTGGCAACTGATCGGCCAGGTGCTGCCGGACCTGCTCACCTACGGGCTGCGCAACACCCTGGTTCTCGCGGTGGCCTCCGCTGTGCTGGGCAGCGTCATCGGCATGGTGCTGGCGATCATGGGTCTGTCGCCTCGTTGGTGGCTGCGTCTGCCCGCCCGGATCTACACCGACCTCTTCCGGGGTCTGCCCGCGGCTGTGACCATCCTGATCGTCGGCGAGGGAGTGTTCTCCGCGCAGGTCAGCTGGCTGACCTCGCCGTACCCGGTGGCCATCTTGGCGATGAGCCTGATGTCGGGTGCGTACATCGGCGAGATCTTCCGCTCGGGCATCCAGAGCGTGGACAAGGGGCAGGGCGAGGCATGCCGGGCCCTGGGGCTCACCCACGGCCAGGCGCTGCGTCTGGTGGTGGTTCCCCAGGGTGTCCGCAGGGTCCTGCCCGCCATGGTCAACCAGTTCATCGCCATCATCAAGGACTCCAGCCTGGTGTACTTCCTGGGCCTGGTCACCAGCCAGCGGGAGCTGTTCCGCATCGGTCAGGACGACGCGATGACGACCGGCAACCTCTCCCCGCTGCTGGCCACGGGTCTGTGCTACCTGCTGCTGACCGTCCCGCTGACCCACTTGGTCAACCACATCGACCGGCGGCTGCGAGACGGGTCCCGCCCCGCCACGGCGGCCGAGCAGCCGTCGCTCGTCGACCCGAAAGAGGCGCTGGTATGACGACGCCGGATGTGACAGTCCCCTCCGACTGGCAGCGTTACGAAGGCGCTTCCCTGGAAGCCCGCGATGTGCGGATGAGGTTCGGGCCGGTCGAGGTCCTGCGCGGCGCGGACCTTCTCGCCCCGGCCGGCGAGGTGGTGTGCGTCATCGGCCCCTCCGGTTCGGGGAAGTCGACGCTGCTGCGCTGCCTTAACGGGCTGGAGACCCGTTCGGCGGGCCAGGTCCTGCTGGGCGGCGAGGACACCTCGACGATGGACGTCAACGTGCTGCGCCAACGGGTCGGCATGGTCTTCCAGCACTTCAACCTGTTTCCGCACAAGACGGCGGCGCAGAACATCACGCTCGCCCTGCGTCATGTGAAGAAGATGCCCCAGGAGCAGGCGGAGGCCATGGCCCGGCAGCGGCTGCGGGACGTGGGACTGGGCGACCGCGCAGGACACCGCCCGACCCAGCTGTCCGGCGGTCAGCAGCAGCGGGTCGCCATCGCGCGGGCTCTGGCCATGGAGCCGCAGGTGATGCTCTTCGACGAGGTCACCAGCGCGCTCGACCCGGAACTGGTCAAAGGCATCCTGCAGTTGATGGCAGACTTGGCCCGGGGCGGCATGACCATGGTGGTCGTGACCCACGAGATGGGGTTCGCCCGGAAGGTCGCCGACACGGTGGTGTTCATGGACGCGGGAGTCGTGGTGGAGTCCGGGCCGCCCGAGCAGATCTTCGACGCGCCCGCGTCCCCGCGGCTGAAGACCTTCTTGTCGCAGGTGCTGTGATGCCGGCCGGCACAGGGGCCGCGCGTGGGCGCCGGCGTCCGACGGTGGCCGACGTGGCCCGTGAGGCGGGCGTCTCGGTGGCCACGGCCGGCCGGGCGCTGGGCAGCTACGGCCGGGTCAGGGACGATCTGCGGGAGCAGGTGCAAGCGGCCGCACAACGGCTCGGCTACTCGCCCAACGCCGTGGCGCGCAGCATGCGCTCCGGCGGTACGCGCAGCATCGGCTTCGTCGGCGCCGACATCTCCAACCCCTACTTCGCCACCGCGATGCGCGGCATCTGCGACGTGGCCCGCGAACAGGGCTACGAGCCGATCCTGGCCAACAGCGACGACCGGCTCGAGGTGGAGCGCGCCGCGGTCAACGTCCTGCTGGACAAGCAGGTCGAGGGCATCGTCGTCGCGCCGACCTCGGTCACCGACGTCGCCCACCTTAAGCGGGCGAAGGAGCTGGGCGTGCCCATCGTCCTGCTCGACCGGCACATCGGTGCGCTCGAAGCCGACAGCGTCGTGATCGACAACGAGGCGGCCGCTTACGAGGCGGTTTCGCACCTGCTCCAGCTCGGCCACCGGCGGGTCGGTCTGCTCGCTTGCGTCGACCCCGCGGAGAGTCCCGAGCTGGTGGCGCGGACCAGCACGGGACGGCTCACTGTACGGGGCGCGGCCCGCCCGTCCATCGACCGTATCCGGGGCTACCTGTCAGCCGTGGACGACTACCAGGCGACCTCGTCGGCAGAGCTGATCCAGTACACACCGCTCAGCGACGCGGCACGGGCCCAGCGCGAGGCGGAGGACCTGCTGGCACAGCCGCAGCCGCCCACGGCGGTCTTCGCCACCGACAACGTCACCACGCAGGGCCTGTTCATGGCGGCACGCCGGCGCGGGCTGGCGATCCCCGCAGACGTCTCCCTGGTCGGCTTCGACGACCTGGACTGGACCACGCTCGTCGACCCGCCGCTCAGCGTGGTGGCTCAGTCTCCGCTGGACATGGGCCGCGCCGCTGCGGTGCGGCTCTTCGAGCGGATCAAGGGCGATGACGCCCCGGCCGAGCGGATCGTGCTGCCGACGGAGCTGATCGTCCGCTCCAGCACTGCCGTGCACAGCCCCGGCGCGGGCCGGCATTCCCTGTGATCCACCGCACCCGAGTCGGCGGCTGATCCACCGCACCCGAATCTTCGGCCGGAGCCTTCGGGGCACCGCAGTCGACCCACGGCAAGCGCTGCGCCTGCACGGGCGCCCTGTCCATGCCCTCCATCGGAACATCGAGAGGTTTTCCATGCGTACTTCCCTTTCCCGTCCCCGTGTTGCTGTCCTGGGCGGTGGTGTCATCGGGGTGGCGACCGCGACGCAGCTCGCCCGCCGTGGAGCACAGGTGGTCCTGGTCACCGAGGCCGGACTGGCCGACGGGGCATCGGGCCGCTCTTTGTCCTGGCTGAACTCCTTCGGCGGCATGCGTTCCGAGGCCTACCATCATCTGCGGCTCCTGGGCATCGACCGCTACCGCACGTTCGCCGCCCGGACCCCGTCCTTCGACTGCCTGAAGTTCGACGGCGGACTGACCTGGGCGGCGCCGGGGGAGGAGTCGCACCGCGTGGCGTTCGAGCACATGCGGCGCAACGGCTACGACGCCGTGTGGCTGAGCCGCGACGAGGTCCCGCAGTGGGCGCCCGGCGTGAACCCGGCCGCGATTCCCGACGAGGGTGCCATCTTCAACCCCGGCGAGGGCTGGGTGGATCTGGTCGCACTCGTCCAGCACCTGGCCGGTGAGTTCACCGAGGCCGGCGGCGTGGTCCTCGCTGGTGGCGGCGCCGCCGGTGTGGTGGTCGAGGGGGGCCGGGCGGTCGCCGTGCGCACGGGCGCGGGGGAGCGGATCGATGTCGACGCGGTCCTGCTGGCGACGGGCGCCGACGTGCCGGGCATGGTGCGCCCCTTCGGGGTGGAGATCCCGGATGCGACGCCGCAGGCGCTGCTGGTGCGGACCAAGCCGGTCGACACGGCCCTGCGCGTCACGCTGAACACCCCGCGTGTGGCGCTGCGGCCCGCCCCGGGCGGGGCGCTGGTGATGGACTCCGATGCCTCGGCGGCCGAGGTGATCGGCCACGCGGACGGCAGCTACGAGGTCAAGCACTCCACCGTCGAGCAGTTGCTGCGCGAGGCGACGGCGGTGCTGGCCGGTGGTCCGCAGCTGGAACTGGACTCCTACGGCGTCGGTCGCAAGCCGATCCCGGGCGACGGCGAGCCGGTCTTCGGCGAACTCGACGAGGTTGCGGGTTTGTTCATCGCGTTCACGCACAGCGGCGCGACGCTCGCCCTCATCGCCGGCGAGTTGCTGGCCGAGGAGATCACCACCGGCGAGCGCAGCCCGCTGCTGGCGGCGTTCCGGCCCAGCCGCTTCCGCTGACCAGCGGCCACCACGGAAAGGGATCACGCATGACCACGCCCGTACGCATCGGTCTGGCCGGTTACGGCTTCGGCGGCCGGTACTTCCACGCCCCGCTGATCGCCTCCGCTCAGGACTGCGAATTCCTCGGGGTGGTCACCACCTCGCCCGAGCGCCGTGCACAGGTCGCCCGCGACCTGGACCGGCCCACGTACGCCTCGCTGGAGGAGCTGGCCCGGGCCGGCGCCGAGGCGGTCGCGATCTCCACTCCCGCGGCCAGCCACGTGACGTTGGCGCAGGAGGCGCTGAGGCTGGGCCTGGCGGTGGTCTGCGACAAGCCGTTCGCGCTCGACGCGGAGTCGGCGCGGCAGACGGTACAGCTGGCGGACCGGCTCGGTGTCCCGCTGACCGTCTATCAGAACCGGCGATGGGACTCCGATTTCCGCACCCTGCGGCAGCTGGTCGACCAGGGAAGGCTGGGCAGGCTGATCCGCTTCGAGTCACGGTTCGAACGGTTCGAGCCCGAGCCGGGCCCGCCCGCCGCGGGCGGCGGCACCCTGCTCGACTTCGGCAGTCACCTGGTCGACCAGGCCCTGGTGCTGTCCGGGCCGGTTCAGCGGGTGTACGCGCAGTTGCACCACCGCGACGGCGAAGGCGGGCTGGACGACGACGTCTTCGTCGCGCTGACGCACCACAGCGGCGTGCAGTCGCATCTGTGGGGCAGCTGGCGGCAGGGTGCCCCGGGACCGCGCTTTCGGGCGACCGGCACCTCGGGCACCTACGTCGTCGACGGGATGGACGGGCAGGAGGCGCTGCTGATCGCAGGTGCCTCCCCGTCCGCGCAGGGCCAGCGCTGGGGGGCCGAGCCCGAAGAGCGCTGGGGACAGGTGCTGCGCGGAGCACACGCCGAGCCCGTGCCGTCCGCCCGCGGCGCGTGGGACCTGTTCTACCCCGCCTTCGCCGCGGCGGTCCGCGGCACCGGCGCGGTGCCCGTCGATCCGTGGGACGCGGTGGCCACCGCCACCGTTTTGGACGCCGCCCGGGCCAGCGCCCGCAGCGGCCAGGCCGTCCGCTTGCCCTGATCCCGCACCCATCCCCTCGACCCGGCGAAGGAGTCCTGCCCGTGCGTGCGAACGACCCCGTCCTGCAGCCGCTGCGGATCAACAACCTGACGCTCAAGAACCGGATCTACAGCACCGGGCACGCGCCTTCCGGCTATCTGCAGGGCGGCGCGCCGGGCCTGCGCTACGAGCTGTACCACGAGGAGAAGGCCAAGGGCGGCATCGCTCTGACGATCATCGGAGGTTCGAGCAACGTCGCGGCGGACTCCGCGAACGTCTTCGACCAGATCAATGCCGGGGACGACGCCATCCTGCCGTTCTACCGCTCCATCGCCGACCGCGTGCACCGGCACGGGACCGCCGTCATGATCCAGCTGACCCACCTGGGCCGGCGCTCCAAATGGGACATCGACCAGTGGCTGCCCGCACTCGGCCCGTCCGCAGTGCGCGAGCGGGCACACCGCAGCTTTCCCAAGGAGATCGAGCACTTCGACATCGACCGGATCGTCAAGGCCTACGGTGCCGCCGCGCGACGGGCACGCGAGGGCGGCCTGGACGGCATCGAGATCGCCGCCATGGCCGGCCACCTGATCGACCAGTTCTGGTCGCCGCGCACCAACCACCGTACCGACGAGTTCGGCGGCACTCTGCAGAACCGGCTGCGCTTCGGTCACATGGTGCTCGAAGAGGTCCGCGAACAGGTCGGCGACGACTTCGTCGTCGGCATGCGCGTGCCCGGCGACGAGGGCGTGGCCGGCGGCCTCGCACCCGCCGACTGCATCGACATCGCCACGGCGATGGCCGGCACCGGCCGGCTCGACTTCCTGTCCGTCATCTACGGCTCCGGCAACACCGACCGCGAACTGGCCGAGGTCATCCCCGTCTTCGGCCGACCGCTGGGCGCCCACCTGCCGGTGGCGGCCGCGATCCGCAAGGAGGCAGGGGGAATTCCGATCTTCCACGCCGGCCGGATCGCCGACCTGCCCACCGCCCGGCACGCCATCGACGGCGGCTGCGCCGACATGGTCGGCATGACGCGGGCGCACATAGCCGACCCGCACATCGTCGCCAAACTCCTCGCCGGACAGGAGGAGCGCATCCGTCCCTGCGTAGGCGCCACATACTGCGCCTCCCGGGTCGAGACCTTCTGCCTGCACAACCCCGCCACCGGCCGGGAATCGGTGATCCCGCAACTGGTCGACCCGGCAAGCGTCGGCAAGCGTGTGGTCGTGGTGGGCGGCGGTCCGGCGGGACTGGAGGCCGCCCGCGTCTGCGCGTCACGTGGTCACCACGTGACGCTGCTGGAGGCCGCCGACCGGCTCGGTGGGCAGGTGATCCTCGCCGCCCGCACCCCACGGCACGCCGAGAAGGCCGGGATCATCCACTGGCTGGCCAAGGAGACGGAACACCTGGGAGTGACCGTCCGACGCGGCTGCCTCGCCGAGCCCGCCGACGTCCTCGCTCTGCGACCCGACGTTGTGGTGGTGGCCACCGGCGGGCTCCCGAACACCGCCGTGGGCCAGAGCGGAGAGGAACTGGTCGACTCGACCTGGGACGTCCTCAGCCGCACCCCCCGGCCCGGCCACCGGGTACTGATCTTCGACGACCACGGAGGGGAGCAGGCGCTGACCGCGGCCGAACACCTCGCCACTGCCGGCGTACAGGTGGAGCTCGTCACCCCCGACCGGACGGTCGGCGCCGATGTCACCGGCACCCTCTACCCGGACTACCTACGCGCCCTGTACGCACACGGCGTGGTGCTCACCCCCGACCATGTGCTGCGCGGAGTCCGGCGCGAGAGCGGCGCACTGGTGGCCACGCTGGCCAACGCCTACACCGACGCGGTGTGTGAGCGGACGGTCGACCAGGTCGTCGTCGAACACGGCACCATGCCCGCCGACGACCTGTACCACCAGCTGCGGGCGGGATCCCGCAACCTCGGCGAGACCGACCTGACCGCGCTGGCCGAGGGCCGGCCACAGGACCGAGTGACCAACCAGGCCGGCGCCTACCAGCTGTTTCGGATCGGTGATGCCGTCACCCACCGCAACGTCCACGCCGCGCTCCTTGACGCCCGGCGACTGTGCGGGGCACTGTGAGAGGTCGTTTTTGTCCAGCCAGCGACGGTACGCCTCGACGACCTGGACAATGACCTGCGCGGCCGTGCACTGCTCGGCACCGTGGCTGACCTGACGGAAGCCGTCCGGCCACCGTGGCCCGGGTCGAGGGTGCATGGCGGTCACCCCGCACTGATCCCGGGCCGGATTGTCCTCGGTCCAGCGCGATCGGAACCCAGGGGTGCACGTCTCGGCACTCCAACTGCTGCGAACGGCTCGTTCGATGTCGGCGAGAAGCAACGGTGTCATGGCGGTGATCGTGTCAGCAGGCACTGACAACGGCCGTACGCTCACAGACACGGCGACCGGCGAGGAGAGCCGATGCATGCCCGCCTCACGACGGGGTGGGCGTGGTCCCCGACGTACACGGACACAGCCAGGCAGCCTGCGGCGGGCCATGGCCGGCCCGGATGCGGGGGCACCTCGCCCACCCTCGGCTCGGGCGGTGGTCAGAGCGGTGTGCCGATCCGCAGCTGCAGCCAGCAGGAGAGCCGGTCGTCCGGATGCTCCAGGTCGAGCCCGAACAGCTCGCGGGCGCGCCGGAGGCGGTATTTGAGCGTATTCTGATGCACCGTCAGTTGATGTGCCGCCTCGCCCACGTTGCCAACGGCGTCCAGCCAGGCCAGCACCGAGGCGGCATAGTGGGTGTTCCGGGTGCGGTCGTGCTCGAGCATCGCCTCGACCCCCGGGTGCCGCAGGCGGGGCCGCCGGACCAGCTCGTCCGCGACGTGCGTGAGGAGCACGCGGGCGTGCACGTCGGTGAGGGTGGCGACCTGGGGCGCCTCCGGTTCACTGGTGGTCACCCGCAACACGTCGTCCACCTCCGAGCGCAGTGCGGGCAGCTCGGTGACGTCGGCGGCGGGCCGACTGACGGCGGCCCGCGCCGGTTGCGTTCGGGGGCGGGCCACGGCGGCGAGGGCCTGCGCGGCCAACCGCCGGGCGGCGTCCGGGTCCTCTCCGGACAGCAGGGCGTAGACAGCGCGCGGACCGGTGGCGACGGCGGCCGAGGGGCGTACGGCCCCCCAGTGCCGGCCGAGCTCGGCGACCAGGCGGGTCAGCGCCGCCCCCGCCTCCGCCGCGCCGCCGACCGGGGCGAAGCCGATCAGGGTGAGTGGAGTGCCCGCGGTGAGGCCGAGCCGGTACGCCGTGTCGTGGGCCGGCGCGGTGCCGTCCAGGCCGGCACGCAGGGCCTGTTCGCGGGCGTGCTGTTCGAGAGCGGCGGCGCTGCGGCGGCGCAGCATGTGCAGGGCTGCGGTCCGGGCGCCGTCCAGGAGGGCCCGTTCACAGGCGGCGTCGAGCCCTTCGTCGTGCGGCGCATGGTCCTCGATCGCCCAGATCGTGCCGAGCGGCAGGCTCCCGGCGCGGATGGCGACGGCCGCCCGCTGCAGCTCTCCCTCGGCGAGCCCCGCCAGCCGTACGACACCGGGGGCGGCCAGCACCTGCCGGTACTGGCGCAGCTGGCGCTCGGCCTGCGGGCCGGGCTGGTCGGGCACGCGCCGGCCGAGGATGCCCTGGCGGCGGAGCTCGTCGATGCGCTGGCCGGGCAGCGTGGAGTACGCGAGCACCCGGGCGTCCAGATCCTCGATGGCCACGGATCCGCCGGTGACGGCGGCGATGGCGTCGGCGAGCGCGAACAGCTCCTCGCCGCTCGGATCGCCGGCCAGGCCCGGACCGATGGGCGGTACCTCGGCATCGATGAGCCGCGGGGCAGCGGCCCCGGGTTGCGCCCCTGGCCCGCCGTCGAGGGTGTCATCACGATGACCCACGGCATTTGGCGAATCCGCTGAAGTCATGGCGACATCATAGGCGATTACGACAAGGCGTAGGGCGGGGAGTGCCCCGGAGCATGGTGCTGCCGCCGGACCACCCCGGGGCCGGCAGGGCACGTACCCACGGAGGAAGACCATGGCCATCCCGGTCGCGCCGACCGCCCCGCCGTCCCAGGAGGCCCTGCTCGGGCTGTTCCCGCCGGACACGGCGCTCGCCGACGACGGCAGCCTGGTGGTCGGCGGCTGTGCGGTGACCGACCTCGCGGAGCGCTTCGGCACCCCGGCCCTGATCGTCGACGAGGCGGCGCTGCGGGCCCGCGCCCGCCGGTACGCCGACGGGCTCGCCGCCCGCTGGCCGAACTCCCGGGTGGCGTTCGCCTCCAAGGCTTTTCCCTGCACGGCCGTGTACCGGCTGCTGGCCGAGGAGGGGCTGAGCATCGACGTCGCCGGCGGTGGCGAGCTGGCCCTGGCCCTGGCCGCGGGCGTCGACCCGGCCCGGCTGGTGGTGCACGGAAACGCCAAGACGGAGGCCGAGTTGCGGATGGCCGTCGAGGCCGGGGCCGGGCTGATCGTCATCGACAACTTCGACGACATCGACCGGCTGGAACGGATCGTCACGGCGCAGCAGCCGGTCCTCGTGCGGGTCACGCCCGGGATCCGACCGGCCACGCACGCGGCGGTCTCGACCGGGCAGGAGGGCTCCAAGTTCGGGCTGACGCTCCCGCAGGCCCGAGAGGCGATCACGCGGCTGCGCGGGAGCAGCCGGCTGCGGCTGGACGGGGTACACGTCCACATCGGGTCCCAGATCCTGGACACGGAGCCGTTCACGCGGGCCGTGGAGGCGGTCGCGGACCTCGGCTCCTTCGCCGTGTACGACCTGGGGGGCGGACTGGGCGCCCGCTACACGTACGGCGACAGGCCGCCCGGTGTCGAGGAGTACCTGGACACGCTGGTGGCCGCGGCCCGCAGGGTGCTGCCCGCCGAGGCGGAGATCGTCATCGAGCCGGGCCGGTCCATGGTGGCCGAGTCCGGAGTGACGCTGTACCGGGCGGTCACGGTCAAGGACGGCGACCCGTCGTTCGTGGCCGTGGACGGCGGCATGGGCGACAACCTCGAAGTGGCGCTGTACGGGCAGCGCTTCGAGGCCACCGTGGCCACCCGGGTGGGGGGCGGCAACCCGTACCGCCTGGTCGGCCGGCACTGCGAGTCCGGCGACATCCTCAGCGCGGGCGTACAGCTGCGCGATCCCCGGCCCGGCGACCTGATCGCAGTGCCGGTCACCGGCGCGTACTGCTTCTCCCTCAGCAACAACTACAACGGCGCGCTACGGCCGCCCGTCGTCTTCTGCCGCGACGGCGAGGCGCGGGCGGTGGTGCGCCGCGAAACGTACGACGACCTGCAGCGACGCGACCTGCCCTGAGCGCCCGCAACCGGCGGTCATCGGTCACGGGCCTCGCCGGGCCGCGCGACCCACCACACCCGCATCCCGGCCCGGATTCCCCAGGCCGGACGTCACCCTCACGACGAAAGAGGCTCCGATGTCCCAACCGTCGACGCTGCGCCGTCAACTGCTCCGGCGCAAGCCCCTGCACGCCTTCACCGCGGAGTCCGACGCAGGCGGCGGGCTGCGCCGCACCGTCGGCCCCTTCCAGCTCACGATGATCGGCATCGGTGCCACCATCGGCACCGGAATCTTCTTCGTGCTGGACTCGGCGGTGCCGGAGGCCGGCCCCGCCGTGCTCCTCTCCTTCGTACTCGCGGCGACGGCAGCCGCCCTCACCGCGCTCTGCTACGCCGAACTGGCCTCGGCCGTGCCCGTCTCCGGCTCTTCCTACTCCTACGCCTACGCCACGCTGGGCGAGTTCGCCGCCTGGGCCGTGGGCTGGTGCCTGCTGCTGGAGTACGCGGTCTCCGGCGCGGCGATCGCGGTGAGCTGGGGCCAGTACCTGAACGACCTGACCGAGCGGCTCTTCGGCTTCCAGATGCCCGAGGCGATCGCGGCACCGCCGGGCGCGGGCGGGTACATCAACCTGCCCGGCGTCGTACTGGTCGCCCTGTGCTGTCTGCTGCTCGTACGCGGCGCCAAGGAGTCGGCCGTGGTCAACACGGTGATGGTGCTGGTCAAACTGGGGGTGCTGGTGCTGTTCGTGGTGATCGGCGCCACCGCCTTCCACGCCGGGAACCTGCATCCGTTCGCACCCATGGGCATCGCCGGGGTCAGCAGCGCCGCCTCCACCGTCTTCTTCTCCTTCATCGGCCTGGACGCCGTGTCCACCGCCGGCGAAGAGGTCCGCAACCCGCAGCGCACCCTGCCGCTGGCCATCATCGGAGCGCTGGTCGTGGTCACCACCACGTATCTGCTGGTCAGCCTGGTGGGGGTGGGCGCCCAGCCGTGGACGGCCTTCAAGGGGCAGCAGGCGGGCCTCTCGGCGATCCTCGGCGACATCACCGGGGCCGGCTGGCCCGCGATCCTGCTCTCCGCCGGCGCAGTGCTGTCCATCGTCAGCGTCACCCTCGTCGTCCTCTACGGGCAAAGCCGCATCCTCTACACGATGGGCCGCGACGGGATGCTGCCCGGCGCCTTCCGGCGGGTGAGCCCGCGCACCGGCACCCCGGTGTTCACCACGCTGCTGACCGGCGGCTTCGTGGCCCTTCTGGCAGCGGTCTTCCCCCTGGACATGCTCGCCGACCTCACCAGCATGGGCACCCTGGTGGCCTTCGCCGTGGTCTCGCTCGGTGTGCTGATCCTGCGGCGTACGGCTCCGGAGCTGAAGCGGGCGTTCCGAGTGCCGGGCTACCCGGTGGTGCCGGTCCTGTCCGTCGTCGCCTGCGGCTATCTGCTCTACGAGCTGCCGCTGGACACATACCTGCTGTTCGGCGGTTGGCTGGCACTGGCGCTGGTCGTCTACCTGCTCTACAGCCGCCGCAACTCGCGACTGGAGACGACCGACGACTCCCGGGCTCCGGTCAACCTCGCGTGACAGGACGCCACCAGAGCGACTCGCAGAACGTGCATGCGTGATGATGGTCGGCCAAACCATGTGGGAGCCTTTTCCAACCTCGCATTGAACGTGCGAGGTGGAGGGCCTGGATGAAAATCCCTTGTGGCCGAGGGTGGTGATCGTCCTACGGTTGTTCCCCGTGACCATCGAGATGCCCTACCAGCCACTTCCGATCGACCAGTCGGACGTGCGCTACGTCCATGGACCCGATTCCGCTCTACAGCCGGGCGTGCCCGCTGGCGAGACGGTCGCGTTCGAGTGGCGGGGCAGCAAGGTCTACCCGGGAACCTTCCGGAAGTTCTGGGTACACGTGCCTGCACGGTACGACCCAGCGGAACCGGCATCCTTGATGGTGTTCCAGGACGGATGGTGGTACCTGGACCCCGCAGGGGAGGTACGCGGCGCGATCGTCCTGGACAACCTCATTCACCGCGGCGACATCCCCGTCACCATCGGCGTGTTCGTCGATCCTGGCGTCTTCCCGGATGCGAACAACCCGAAGAACCGCAACAACGAGTACGACGCCTTCGACGACCGGTACGTCACCTTCCTCCTCACCGAGATCATCCCTCAGGTTGCGGAGCGCTATACCATCGCCCAGTCGCCCGAACAGTGGGGCACCTGCGGCGGGAGCAGCGGCGGCAACTGCGCCTTCACCGCCGCGTGGCTGCGTCCGGACAAGTTCCGCCGCGTCATCGGATACCTGTCCAGCTTCGCGCAGATGCCAAACGGCAATCCCTACCCGGACCTCATCTCCCGCGTCCCCCGCAAGCCGCTGCGCATCTTCATGCAAGGTGGCCACCGCGACCTGCACTGGAATGAGCCACAGCGGAACTGGCTCGCCGAAAACCTGCGCGTGGCAGCCGCTCTCGCTGAAGCGGGATACGACTTCCGCCTTGTCCTGGGAGACGGCGGACACAGCCCCAACCACGGCGGCGTCCTGCTTCCGGACGCTCTGCGCTGGCTGTGGCGGTCCAACGAGGATTGATCGACACCTGCATCATCCAACCAGCCAGGCGCCGACTGCGGTGAGGTGAGCTGCAACCTGGTCGCATGAAGGCGTGAATCTCCTGGTAGGCGAGCCACAACCAAGATCACTCGCTTGACCAGCAGCGCCGTCGTGCTTGTCTGCCCGTCCGCGATCGACCTGTCGAGGTGTGGCCACAGTCCACCGCTACAGCGAGGCGATGGACCTCCGGGCAGAGCTGGTTCCCACGCTTCGACAGGCACTCGAACGGGTGGCAGCCAAGTCGTTCGTGATCCTGGACGGCACCCTGCCGCCGGCCGCCGGACATGCGGTGGGCGACCAGGGCGTTGGCGGGGTTCAGTGCGTGAGCCGGCCGCCTTCGTTCAGGTGACGTCCGGTCAGTCGCGTCGGCCGAAGGCCGGGTTGCCCGTGACGATGCGGGCGTGGTCGAGCAGGCGGTCCTCGATGTTCTGGGCGGTCGCACTGCCGACCAGCAGGTCCATCGCGTAGCCGTCCTCCAGTGCCACGAAGGAACGCCCCAGGGCCCAGGCATCGCCGGCCAGCGCGAAATCGCCGCTCTTCTGCCCGAGTTCGAGTACCTGACGGTAGAGCTCGGTCTGCTGGTTCGCGAAGAGGCGCTGCCGGTCGGCGGCGCCCTCGTTGCGCAGTGCCACCGGGAACAGCTCGAAGAGCAGCCGGGTGCTCTCCTCGCCTTCTCCGGGCCAGGGCACACCGGAGTGGATGCAGGCACGCAACCGCGACACCGGGCCGTCCGCTGCCGCGATGGCCTCCTCGCGGCTGACGAAGTACGTCGCGGCGCTGCGCTCGAACACGGCGGCGAACAGCTCTTGGATGTCGGCGTAGTAGTAGAGCACCGACGCAGGGGTGACGCCGGCGGCCCTGGCGACGTCCCGCAGCTTGGTGGCTGTGGCCCCGAGCTCCACCACGGTCTTGGCGGTCGCGTCGATCAGCTGGGCGCGGCGTTCCGCCTGGTTTCTGGGTCGGGCCATGCACGACATGCTCGCACACCGCCGAATGCCGCTCGTATCTCACCTGCGGCGATCCATTGACCTCCCCCCATTCGTTAACTAAATTTCGTTTAACGAATCCCCGAGTCAGACCTGGTGACCCATGTCCCGTCCCCTCCCTCTTGTGCTGGCCCAGGCAGCCCAACGCACTGCCGACGACCTGGACGGCCTGGCCGCCGACGTGCGAAGGCGCACGGCGGGGCTCCCCGCCGCACCGCTGGTCGTGTACCCCGAGCTGCACCTGGGCGGCCCGGTCGGCGGTGCCACGCTCGCACCTGCCGAGCTTCCCGAAGCCCTTGCCGAGCCCCTGGACGGCCCGCGTGACCGCGCCCTCGCGGAACTCGCCGGCGACCTCGGTGTCTGGCTCGCCCCCGGCAGCGTCTACGAGCGTGACGCCGACGGACGCGTCTGCAACACCGCACCCGTCTACTCCCCGCGCGGCGAACGGGTCGCGGCCTACCGGAAGATCTTCCCGTGGCGGCCGTACGAGACCGTCTTCCCCGGCGCCGAGTTCACCGTCTTCGACCTCGACGGCATCGGCCGCGTGGGACTGTCGATCTGCTACGACGCGTGGTTCCCCGAGACCACCCGCCACCTGGCCTGGATGGGCGCCGACCTGGTACTCAACTTCGTACAGACCTCCGGCAGCGACCGGGCCCAGGAACTCGTGCTGGCCCGCGCCAACGCCATCGTCAACCAGCTCTTCGTCGCCAGCGTCAACTGCGCCGCGCCCGTCGGCACCGGCCGCAGCCTGCTCGTGGACCCGCAGGGCAACGTACGCTCCGAGGCCGCGGCCGACAGTGACACCACCCTCACCGACGTGATCGACCTGGACGAGGTCGCCAACGTCCGCCGCCTCGGCACTGCAGCGCTCAACCGGCCCTGGCAGCAGTTCCACCCCGGCGACCGCCCCCTCGCCCTGCCGCTCTACCAGGGTCGGATCGACCCTGCCACCTGGGCCGGTGCCAGCGCCCCGGTCCCCTTCCCCAGCGACCCCACCGAGACCCGCCGCACACTCGGGGAAGAGAGAATCTCGTGACAGATCAGCCCTCCCGCATGCGTGGAGACCTCGGACTCCTCTCCGTGGTCGCCTTCGGCGTCGCCTACATGGCCCCCGCCGTCGTCACCTCGATCTTCGGCGTCATCGCCGCCACCAGCAAGGGAGCCGCGCCCACCGCCTACGTGATCGCCACCGGCGCCATGCTGCTGACCGGCCTCAGCTACGCCAAGATGGCCAAGGTCCATCCGAGCTCCGGCTCCGTGTACACCTACGCCCGCAAGGAGCTCGACTCCCGCATCGGCTTCCTGGCCGGATGGGCACTGCTGCTCGACTACCTCTTCCTGCCGATGGTCGCCTGGCTGCTCCAGGCCATCTACCTCCACGCCCAGTTCCCGGCCGTCCCGGAGTGGGCCTGGCTGGTCGTCAACGTGGCCCTCGCCACCGCCATCAACATCATCGGCCTCAAGGTCGCCGACCGGATCAACCGAGTGCTGCTGCTCGGCGTCACCGCCGTCCTCGTCGTGCTTGCGGCGCTCTGCGTCCGTTACGGCCTCGGGCACGGCGGCACTCCCGCGGCCGGCCACGCCTTCTGGAACAGCGCCACCAGCCTCTCCGCCGTCACCGCTGCCGCCGCCGTCGCCGCCTACGCCTTCCTCGGCTTCGACGCGGTGAGCACCCTCAGCGAGGAGGTGCGTGATCCGCAGCGCACCATCCCGCGCAGCATCATCCTGACCGTGCTGACCGGCGGCGGCATCTTCGTCGTGATCTCCTTCCTGATGCAGTGGGCCCACCCGGGCGGTTCCTTCCCCGACGAGGACTCCGCCGGGTACCTCCTGTTCACCACCGTCGGCGGAAAGACCTTCGCCGACGTGGCCAACATCGTCAGCATGCTCGGAGGGTTCGCCTCCTGCGTCGCCATCCAGGCAAGCACCAGCCGCCTGATGTTCGTCATGGGCCGCGACGGAGCCCTGCCCCGGCAGGTCTTCGGACGCCTGCACCGCAAGCTGCTCACCCCGGTCGTCAACGTGCTGATCATCGGCGGCGTCGGCCTGCTGGCCATGAACCTCTCACTCGCCGACGCCACCTCCTTCATCAACTTCGGAGCGTTCCTCGGCTTCACGCTCGTCAATGTCTGCGTGATCGCCTACGCCGTGCGGCAGTGGCGCTCCGGAACCCGTCACTCGCCCGTGCGGTACCTTCTGCTGCCCGCCGCCGGTGCCGCCGTCGACGTCTATTTGATCACTCAGCTCGGCGGCACCGCTGTCAGACTCGGCCTCGGCTGGCTGGTCATCGGAATCCTCTGGCTCGCAGTGATCACCAAGGGCTTCCGCCGCCCCGCCCCAGAACTGCGACTCCGGTCCGACGAGGAAAACGGCCCCGCGGAGCCGGAAGCCTCCGGCCCCCTCCTCCCGACGGCATGAACCACGCCGCCGGAGTGGTTCAGCCTGGGCCCCACGCTGTGTGGCGTGGCCGTCCGCCGCCTGTCACAGGGCGACGCCGCGGTTGAGTAGGAGCCCGGATCGGTCTCCAACCCTCCAGGACGGCATGCACGTCCTCCACGGTCACCTGCCATCAGGGCACCAGCAGATTCGCCAGCGTCTGGAGCACACCGATACAGAGGGCCCGCCCAGAGGCCTGGGCGAGCGGGACGCCCGAGGACCTGTCACATGGCCAGGAGCGTCCTCGTGGTGGAAAGAGGCGTTCTGGTATGCATGGGCGGGAAGGAACGCCGTGGAGGAGGGGATGGGGGTGGCGCGGTGGCGAAGTACCACGTGGACTGGCCGTGGCTGCTGGCGGGGCCGGACCCGCGTGGGGACGAGGCCCTGCGGGGGGTGAAGGAGGCCACGTCCGCTCCGGAGCGGGAGCGGTGGTTGGGCGTCCTGTCCGACGCGGCGTCCAGCGCCGACCCGGCCGCGGTCGAGCGGTACGCGATCGGCCTGGCGCAGGCGGGCCGGTACACCGAGTCGCTGACGTTCTGGCGTCTGCTGGTGGAGCATCTGCCGGGGACCGCCCGCGTGGTGCTGAACATGGCCTCCTGCCTGATGAGCGCCGGCCGCCTGGACGAATGCGCCCATGTGTTGGAGGCGTGCGCCCGGCGCTGCCGTGACGACGACCCGGCC
Organism: Streptomyces sp. NPDC007189; assembly: GCF_040703635.1. NCBI lineage: Bacteria > Bacillati > Actinomycetota > Actinomycetes > Kitasatosporales > Streptomycetaceae > Streptomyces > Streptomyces sp. NPDC007189. The sequence continues at coordinate 42,597 of NZ_JBEYEY010000008.1, read as the reverse complement.
TACCCGATGGTCCGCCGGCGGTGGGCCGAGCTGGAGGGACTGCGCGGTCGGTGGGAGCGGGAACAGCGCCTGCTCAAGGCCCGCGCGGAGGCGTACCGGGAGCTGGACGCCCAGGGCCGTGCCTCGCTTGCGGACCTCAAGGAGCTGTGCCGGATCCTGGCCGGCCTCGCACGGCAGCCGGGCAGCGGTGTCACCGCGTCCGAGGTGGCGGAGGTCGCGGAGCGGCTTCACGACCGCGCACCGGACGACGTGAGCGGCATGGAACTCCTCGGCATGGCACGGGTACTGACGGATGACCGGGAAGGCCTGGCGGAGGTCCTGCGCCGGCTGGAGCGGGTCGCCCCCGACTCGCCGGTGCTCGCGGCCGTCCGCGCGCAGGTGACCGACCCCGGATTCCGCGCGGGCTCGGACGAGCTGAAGCGCCGCTGGGACGACATCTGCCACCGGGCCTCCCGCGGCGCCCCCGGCGCCGAGGACGAACTCCGCCGGGAACTGCGGAGCCACCCGCACGTCGAGCAGCTCCGGGTCGGCCTGCTCTTCGCCGTGTACGGCCGGGCCGCGGACGGCCGCGGCGACTACGAGGAGGCGCGCCGACTCGCCCTCGAGCTCGCCGCCGATCCGCGGGCGGGGCACCACACCCATTTCCACGTGGCGCAGTTCCTCTGGAACCTCGGCGAACGCGACGAGGCGAGCCGCCAGTTCGGCCTCGCGCTGGCGACCTCGAAGACCGAGGAGGACGAGGAGACCGTGCGGCTTGCCGCGCGTACCGTCGGCGCGCAGATCGCCGATCCGGCAGGGGGCGCGGGTGGGTGACCGTGAACGGTACGTTGCCGCACTGCTGATGCAGGCGGACGGCCTGCGGCGGGCCGAGTACGTCCTCTTCACCCACGCACCGGGGATCGATCTCGCCGTACTGGTGGAGGAGTTACGGGCCGGGCAGCGGGCCTTCGAGAGGGACGGACAGGTGAAGGCCGCGGCGCTGGTGGACTTCTACGTGTCGCTGGTGGAGGAGATCACGCCCGCACTGCGGGAGGCCGGCCGCCGTCGTGGCGCGGAGCACGCCGACAGCTGGGAGCCCATCGAGCGGGACGCCTCCAGGCTGATGGCGCAAGGGCGTCTTGACGCCGCCCTGGAACTGGTGCGCACCGCGGTCTCCGCGGTGCCCCCGGACTCCTATGCCTTCGGGCGGCTGCTCGGGATGCAGGGGCGGGTCGCTGAAGCCATGGGGGCCGCCGGGCGTCACCGCGAGGCACTGCGGATCCTGGACGGCCTCACCCCGGAGATCGGCACCTCCGACGATATGATCCAGCCCGGCCTGCGGCTCTGGCTGCACCGGTTGCGCGGTCGGCTCTACCGGGTGGGGGGCGAGTACGAACGCGCCTGTGCCGAGTACCGGGCGGCGCTCGACGCGGTGTCGACGATCGGGGAGACCGCCGACGAGCTGCAGATCCGGAGCGAGTTGGCGGACACTCACACTGCCGCCGGCCGGAGCCGACAGGCGGTGCGCGAGTGCCGCCGCGTACTGACCCGTGCGGAGGCGGCGGGCGCCGGTCCGGAAACACGGGCGCACGCGCTCAACCGGCTCGGAGAGGCGTACCGGCAGGCGGGGGACGCCGTGGCGGCCCGGCGCTGCTTCCGGCGCGCGCTGGAGCTGAGCGGTGACGCCGGCGTCGACGACCCGCGCAACCTGCGGGCGGCGCAGGCCTGGGTCGGACTCGGAGACCTGCTGGTGGACGAGGACGACCACGCGGGCGCCGCAGAGGCTTACTTCCAGGGACTGTTGAAGTCGATGACGGTCGACCGGGAGGCCACCGCCGAAGGGATGCGGGTGATTGCGTGGCGGATGGAACGGCTCAGGGCTCCGGAGAGGGACCTGCTGCTGCGCACCGCGGAGGTGTTTCGCGACTTGCTCCCCGAGGACGACCGTTACTGGGTGCACCATCTGCCGTTCCGGCTGGCCCAGGCGGAGGCGCTGGCCGCGGCGGGAATCGCGGGCGGCGCGGCCGCGGCACTGCGGGCGCTACGGCAGGAGGCGCTCGGACGCGGTGCCGAACTGGCGATGGTGCTGCGGCTCGAGGTGCGGCTGGCGAGGGCGCTGAGGGCGGAGGGGGCACGCGAGGGCACGCGACTCGGCACCGGCGCGGCTCGGCAGGAGGCCTTCGACCTGTTGTGGGCGCGGCGCTGCCGGCTGCGGCGCAGGGTCGCCGGACGCGGTGGCGAGGCGCGGGAGGACCTGGCCGCGCTGGTGACCCAGCACCGGGAGTGCTACGGGCTGCTCATCGCCATGCTGCTCGACCACGACAACACCGGGCTCGCCGTGCCGGACGGAGACGGGGCGGTCGAGCTCGCCTTCGATCTCCACGAGGAGTACCGGGCATGGGTCGAGGGGGCATCGGCGCCCACGGGTGTGCCCGGGACACCGGCGACCCTGCGGGAGCTGCGGGCCTGCCTGGGAGCGGATCCGGACGCCCGCCACTGCGCTTTCGTCTCCTACTTCAGCTGCGGTGACGGCGGCGACGAGGGTGCCTGCGTCATCTTCGTCGTCCACGCCGACACCGGTCAACTGACCGTCTTTCCGTCACCGGTGGGCGAACGCGAGATAAAACGCGTGGCGGAACGGCTGCGGCGGGTCTTCGACGGGGACGCGGACGCCTTCCCGCCGCTGCCTCCGCTTCCGGCACGGCGGCCGTGGCGCCGGAATCTGGACTTCTTCGCGGATGTGGCGCCGGGTCTGCTGGCCTTCCTGCCCGCGGTGACGGGTCGGGAGTTGCTCTGCGTCGCCGCCGACCCGGCGCTGCAAGCGCTGCCCCTGGCGGCGCTGCCGCTGCCGTCGACGGACGAGGACGCGCGGGAAGGCCGACGGCCGCTCGTCCACCGCCACGCCGTCGTGCAGGTGTCCAGCGCCACCGCCCTGCTGCGTACGGTCGCCCAGCCCCCCGCCCCGGCCGACGGAGGTGTCCTGGTCGCGGGCGTAGCGGCCGGCGAGGACCCGGTCCCGGAGCGGCTGGAGCACGACATCGACTTCATCGCCCCCGAGCACGCCGGCCGGGAGTCGGTCACCGAAGTCGGCGGTCTGTCCGCCACACCGGACGCCGTACTGGCCGGTCTGCGCGCCGCGCGCGTCGCCCACCTCACCGGACACGGCTGGTTCGACCGCACCGAGCCGCTCGACTCCGGGCTGCTGCTGGCCCACGACGGGCAGCGCCCGAGCAAGTACCCGCCGGAGGTGGAGATCCGGACCCGGCTCCGGCACTTGCTGACGGCCCGCCACCTGCTCGACAGCGGGCTGAGGCTGGACCTCCTCACCCTGCGCGCCTGTTCGACGGCCCGTCGCGACCTGCACAGCACCGGGGACCTCCAAGGGCTGGCCCACCTCCTGCAGGCGTCCGGTGTGCGGTCGGTCGTCGGCACGTTGTGGGACGTGGACGACGCCAGTTCGCGCCGGCTCTTCGCGGACTTCTACCGCCGACTGTCCGCCGCCCCCCAGACGCCGTGGCGAGCCCTGTGGGAGGCTCAGCGCGCGATGCTCCAAGGAGACGGCGCGCAGTACGACGGGCCCTGGCAGACTCATCCGTACCATTGGGCAGCGCTCGCGCTCTTCGGAGATTGGAGAATCCGGTGACATCGCCGACACCGTTCGCCTCGGGAGAACTGACGGACCGGCAAGTCATCCTCATCCTCCAGGAGATGACGGAGGAACTGACGGCGGGCGCGGCCGTGGACACGATGCCGCTGGACCAGGCGGAGGCGCTCCTTCTGCTGGACGCCCTGCGTGGCACCCGGCCGGAGGCGCAGCCTGACGCGCCCCCGGCCGTCCCCGAGGGTGCCGCTGCCTGCGCCGCCGCCCGCCGCCTGCTCGCTGTGCTCGCCGACGAGCCGGCCTGCGCAGATCTCGCCACTGAGCTGCTCGCCGATCCGCCTGACGACTCGCGGCTCGGTGGCGAACTGGCCGTTCCAGGTGTCGTCGTCCTGGCCGGTACGGTGGCCTGGCTGCAGACAAAGGTCGACATCCGCTTCAAGCGAGGCGGCGGCAAGACCGAGTTCGAGTTTCGGCTGGGCAAGGAGGCCGCCGACGGGTCCACGCTGCGTGAGCTGGCCGCCGTCATCGCCCGGCTGCTGGGCTGGCCCCGGCAGTAGTCACCCCGGCCGCCCGGCTCGTGGTCGAACGCCAGGGCATCCGGGCGGCGTGGCCACGGGGCTGTTGCGCCGAGAGCGGCGGCAGCCGCCGCCCTTCTTCTCACCCTTACGGCCGTGATGCACCACCTTCACCGGCAGTTGGTACTGGACGAGTGTCAGGAAGTCGCTCATGAGCACGGAGAATTCGCCGTCGCCGGAGAGGGAGACGACCTGCCGCCCGCGGTCGAGGAACGGCGTACCGATGGCCTGGCGCAGCGCGGTGGCCATCGAGCCGTGCACGAAGGAGCCGAGGAGGCGGCGCCAGCCGTTCGGCGTGGTCTCCTGGAAGTAGCCGGTGCCGATCTCTCCGCTGGGTGTCTTGGCGGCCAGCGCGACCACCGGCGCCATGGAACGGTGGGCGTCGTACAGGCCGTTGTTCAGGTGGAGGTTGCCCGGACCACAGGAGCCGCCACAGGCGGCGAGCCGGCCGGTGAGCTGCGCTTCGGCACCGGCGGCAAAGGCCGCGACCTCCTCGTGGCGGACCTGGGTCCACTCTCGGCGTCGCTCTCGCGCTCGGCAGCTGACCGCATGCGATGGGGGCCTGGGTAGCTGTGTTCGGCAGATGATGTGTCATCGAGCGCACGGGACGACGGCCTGTGTGTGGTCGGAATACTCGTGCGGACACGCGCCGTTGATCGCCTGGGATCGGTCTCGTGACGGAGCCGAAGAGTCGCATCGAGAGAACGGAGCATCCGGCGTGGACGTCTTCATCATCGGCATCACCGGCGGCATCGGCGGTTTGCTGGCGCGGAAACTGCGCTCTCGGGGAGACACCGTCCGCGGGCTCGTTCGCCGGGATGACCAGCAGGCCGCCCTCGCCGCACAAGGTGTGCAGGCGACCGTCGGCGACCTTGCCGGCATGACCGTGGAAGAACTGGCGGCAGCATTCGGCGACGTTGACGTGATCGTCTTCAGCGCCGGCTCGAATGGCGGCAGCAAGGAGGTCACGAAAGCCATCGACGGCGACGGGGTCGTCAAGGCCATGCATGCGGCACGCCTCGCCGGTGTGGAGCGCTTCGCGCTGGTGTCGGTGCTTCCGGAATCATGGTGCGAACGCGACCTCGGTGAGGAGGTCGAGTACTACTTCGCCGTGAAGAAGGAGGCAGATGTCGCTCTCAGCCGCAGCGACCTGAACTGGCTGATCCTCCGTCCGTCCCTCCTTGTCGACGACCCGGGCATCGGCACCGTCTCTCTCGGGCCGGCGGAGTTCCACGGCCAGATCGCTCGCGAGGACGTGGCCGCCACGCTCGCTGAACTGCTTCACGAGCCCCGGATCGGCCGGCAGATCCTCGAACTCAACACGGGATCGACACCCATCGAAGAGGCGGTCCGGGTGAACGTCCGCTCCTGACCACCTGGTTGGCTCACCTGGGCCGTTGGATGAGGCCGCAAGCCGCGGCGCATGCCCTCCTCCACCGCAAAAGCAGCGGATACCACGGCGGGGCGGAACATGCGTGTCTGCCTGGGGGCCGGGATGTGGTGGCCGGGTTCAGACGATCTTGACAGTGGTGCCGCTGTTCTCGAGTGCGGCGGTCTCGTCGGCGGCCGCGGTGGTGTCGGTGACGAGGATGTCGGCCAAAATGGGGGGCCGACGTAGGCCTGTGTGGTGCGGCCGAGTTTGCTGCCGTCGGCGGCGGCGATGATGCGACGTGCCGACGCGATGACCGCCTTCTTCACCGCTGCTTCGCCGAGGTCGTAGGCGGTCATGCCGTCGCCGGGGTCAGGCCGCAGCAGCCCAGGACGGCGGTGTCGAACAGCAACGCCGACCGGGAGGCGAGGATAAGGGGCCCGGTGAGGGCTCCTTGCCGAAGCCCTCGCACGCGCCGACGAGACCGGTGACCATGGCCAGGCCGTTGCCCCGGACATCGTCGGTGAAGTGTTCCAGGACCTGCGCGTTGAAGGACTGCCTGGCTTTCTTCCATGCGTCCGTCGAGGACGGCCGGCCGTGCATAGAGAAGAGCGGCGGCCGGGTGCACGGCGACCAGGACCTGCCCGCGGGCGAGGCCCGAGGGCCATGGCCCGGCCGATGCGAGACGCGTATGCGGGTGGGGTGTCAGCTGCTGAAGACGACTTCGGCCTGGTCGCGGCGCGTGGTGTGGAGCTCCCAGTAGACGGGGGAGATCTCCTCGGCTTGGGCGACGGCGTGGCCGGGCATGACGGCGCTGCCGATCGACACGTCGATGGCGACGTGGGCGGCCTGCACTCCGGTGCCGTCCAGCTCCTTGTGCAGGTTGATGGCCCAGTTGCGCAGGGCCGCGGCGGCGGCGTTGACGTTGCCGATCATCGGTACGGGGTCGATCGATCCTGCCCCGGTCGTGAACAGCAGGGTGCCCGCGCCGGCCTCCCGCATCGCAGGCAGCACCGCCCGGGTGGCGGCGATGGCCCCGTACAGCTGGAACTCCATCTCGTGCTGAACGTGGACCGGGTCGGTCTCGGACGGGGCGGTCATCGCGGTGGAACCCAGCCCGCCCACCGGGGAGTACTCCAGCACGTCGATGGAGCCGAAGTGCGCGGCGGCGTCCTTGAGCGCCCGCGTGAGCACATCGCGGTCGAGCACGTCGGCGGGGAAGGCGGCGGCACTGATCCCTTCGGCGGTCAGTTCGCCGACCAGGTTCTCGAGCTTGGCGTGATTCCGGGCGATCAGTGCGACGCCGTAGCCGTGGGTGCCGAACGTGCGCGCGATGGCGAGACCGAGCTGAGGGCCGGCGCCGACGATGGCGATGGTGGGCATGAGGGAACCTTTCATCAGGTAGAGATGGATAGGCCTATCCGTTTCGGATCCGGAAAGCCCTATCCGGTTCACGGTCGACGGTAACACAGTAATCGGAGAGGGGCTTCCGTTTTGCTAGCCTGACGGACATGACCCCCCGAAACCAGCACGTCGACGGCACCGGTAGCAGGGCCGACTCCGCAGCCCCGCCCAAGCGCAGTGACGCGGAGCGCAATCGGGGGCGGATCATCGCCGCCGCGCGCACAGTGTTCGGCCGCGACGGACTGAACGCGTCGATGGCCTCGGTCGCGCGGGAGGCGGGGGTGGGGATCGCCACCCTCTTCCGCCATTTCCCCGGCAAGGAGGAGCTCGTCGTCGCGGTCTTCACGGACCGTATGGAGGCCTACGCGCGGGCCGCCGCCGATGCGCTGGCCGACCCGGACCCCTGGGACGGCTTCACCGGCTACATCCAGGAGGTCTGTGCGATGCAGGCCGCCGACCGCGGCTTCGCCGACATCCTGACCATGAGCTTCCCCGCTGCCCAGGAACTGGAAGCACTCCGTGCCCAGGCGTATCAGGGCTTCCTCGAACTGATCGGCCGCGCCAAGGACAGCGGACAGCTTCGCGAGGATTTCACCAGCCGGGATCTCGTCCTGCTGCTGATGGCCAACGCCGGTGTCCTCAGCGCCACCGGCGACGCCGCGCCGGATGCCTGGCGCCGCCTCGTGGCGTGGATGGTGCAGTCATTCCAGGCCCCAGCCCGCGGACCGCTCCCGGACCCGCCGGAGGACGCCGCACTGTACGAGGCCATGCGCCGCGCCAGCCACGGCGTCAGCTCCCCCGAGACCGGGAAGCGGCGCTGATCGATCGGTCGGCGCCGTCCGTCGGCGTGCGGGAGTCGCTGCGACTCCTACGCGCCCGCACTGATCTGGCCCCTCCCACGTCCCCGTGCCCGGCACCGATCAGCTCCCGGCCACGGTCCTCACCCGACTACTGGGCACAAGCCCCGAAACCGCGACCGCCTGGACGCGGGCCGGCGGGCAATGGGCTCGGCGCCCCGCCGGCCTTCACACCGACCAGCTCATTGCCGCCACCCGCCTGACCCTCTCGAGATCGGCCGCGGCATCCGGCACGTCCGCGACGTCGTCGCCGAGATCCTGACACCGATCACATGGACCCGGCGGGACGGGTTCATGTTCTCCGGCGACCCCGCGGACTGGATCGAGTACGACAAGCGGCAGTTCCGGCAGATCCTCGGCCGCCTCACCCGCGTGATCACGGGCACGCTCGACCCGCACCTGGCCCGCTACCCCGACGGCGAATGGGCCCAGTTCGCCACCGCCCAGCTCACCGGGGTGCGCGGCACCCTCGCACAGCTCTCCCAATAGCCGCCCGTCCATCGCCGATCACGCTGCCGAGCCCGTCATGCCTGCTGTTGCCCGTCGCCGCCGCTACCCGTCCGACACCTCCGTCGCAGAATGGGCACTCCTGGAACCCCTGCTGCCCATCCCGGCCTTGCCAGACCAAGACCGGCGGCCACCCAGAGAAGTGGCCTCGGCGGGAGATCGTCGACGGCATCCGCTACATCGTCGACAACGGCGCGAAGTGGCAAGGTATTGAGAACCGAGGCAGGTTCGTGACCTTTCGTTCCGTGGGATGAGGGTGGTCCGAGGACCGTTGACTGCGTGACCGTCCGGGCACCCCGGACGGGTGTCAGTGGGTTCTGCGATCGTGTGCGTCGTGGACGAACTCGTGGAACGCGTTGACGCTCAGGACCGTGTGCTGGGGGTAGTCAGTCGGTGGGAGGCCGTGCGGGAGGGCTGGTTGCACCGAGTTGCTTCGGTGGTGTGCCGTGATGGGCAAGGTCGCTTTCTCGTCCATCGGCGTGCCGAGCAGTTGTCCCGTTTCCCAGGTCACTACGAACTCGGGGTCGGGGGCGCTGCAGGAGTCGGCGAGTCCTATGAGCCGGCAGCTGCCCGCGAGCTCAGTGAGGAGCTGGGAACGCCGGCGACAGTGTGCCTTCGGTTCAAGTTCCTCAACCGGGGCGGGCTCAGCCCTCACTGGCTGGGGGTGTGCGATGCCGTGCTTCCGGAGGTCGTCGCCCCCGATCCGGGTGAGGTGGCCTGGCACGGGTGGCTGACCGAGTCCCAGCTGCGGCGGACTCTGCAGCAGTGGACCTTCACTCCTGATAGCCAGGAGATTTTCGATCGGTATCTCGCTTGTCGTGCTGACCCGGCGCCTTCGCAGAAACGGTGCTCATGAGCTGAGTCAGAGGGACGAAGGTGCTGGTCGTTTCGAGGTCGCTCATGGTGCACCGACAGCGTGCCGCTGCCCGCGAGGTGGGGGAGCACATCCTGCGGCCCTCGCGGGTAGAGATCCCGATGCTCTCCAGAGTCTTGGCCCTGCCGCCAACCGCATTCGGGATCAGGTTCTCCTCGATCCCGATGGCGGTGATATCGCGCCAGGCGGTTCTCCGGGTCGCCGCGTCCCGGACGGTGATGCGGTCCTGGTCGACGATGGTCGCGCTCCTGAGGAACGCCACCATGAAAGCCAGCATGACAGCCGCGAACGCGCCGAAAGGGAGTGTGGCGACGAAAGGCGCCTGTGCACCCTCACGAGGAGCACGGCGAACGCAGCCAGTGCGCCCGCCAGAAGGAAGAGCGGGACGCGACGGTCGCCTCCGGCACCAGTGAGCCGCGGTTCGTGCGCACCGGCGACCTGCCATCCACCGTGCCGGTCAGCCCGCACCCCTGTCGGGTCCCGATCATCCGAATCCAGACGCTTGGAGCACACAGAGGGAGAGAGCCTGGAACATGCAGCCGCGATACCAGCTGACGAGTGCCACAACCGTCACGGGCCGCGCCCCGCCGTCATCGGGCCCTGCACAGGCAGGGCCGCCAGCCCGAGCGCCTGTGGTAGCGCGGCGGCAAGACCGACCGGTAATGTCACGAACGGCCTGGTGCAGCCAGCCGCTCGCGCCCTTCGGGGTTCGGTGAATGCGCCGTGGGTTCGCCTCGCATCGGTTCACCTGAACGCGGCACCGGCCGACAACGCGAGCATCGGCGGGACGGGCCGCGTGGGGAGCCGAAGCAATGACGTCCACCCATACCGACCATGCCAAGAAGTTGGCCAAGCTCCTGCGTGAGGACCTGGCCGCTGCGGGCATCGAGATCCCGCACGGACTCGCGCTCGAACTGATCGCTCATCAGCTTGGTGCCAGGGACTGGAATGTGCTCGCCGCGGTCGCTGGTCGCTCGTCCGTACCGGCCATCAGCCCGGCCGTGCCGGTGCTGCGCGTCATGTCCGTCGCCCAGGTGCTGCCCTTCTACCTCGACTACCTGGGATTCACTCTGGATTGGGAGCACCGATTCGCACCCGGTCTGCCGCTGTACGTCCAAGTCTCCCGATCGGCAGCCGTCCTGCACCTGTCCGAGCACCACGGCGACGGCAGCCCGCATGGCGTGGCCTGGTTCCCAGTACGCGACGTGTCCGCGCTGCACGAGGAGCTGCTCGCCCGTCCGAACGCGCCCATGCGACCCGGAATCGACCTGGACGCGCCGGGCGGGCCGACGATGCAGGTCACCGACCCGAACGGCAACATCCTCCGATTCGCGCAGTCGCCGTCGGCGCAGTAGGCGCCTGCTGGCGCGCCGCACTGGCACGCTCTCTCCCAGAAAGCAACCGTGCTCCTAGAAAGCAGCCGCGCCAAGGTACGGACAGCCGGTTCAGGAACGACCTGTTCTGCCTCTACTACACGGCCGTTCAGGCCATCCGCCGGCCCGCCGCCTAGGCCGCCGACGCGAGATCCGCCACATCAGGACAGGTCCCTGTCGCCGGTGGGTTCCGCTTCCTGGAGTCGGGTCGCTGCCCAGCTGGCGAGGAGCTTGAGCCGGTCTTCGTCGGGGGTCCCCGGCTCGGCGGTATAGATGGTCAGGGAATGTACCTCACGGGGGGAAATGGGCAGGTCCAACGGCTGGTAGACGAGTTTCAGAGGTCCGGCGTCAGGGTGCTGAAACTCTTTCACCCCGCCGTGGTGGATGCGTACGTCGTGGGCGGCCCAACGGGTGCGGAACTCGGGGCTCACCGTGCACAGCTCACCGATCAGTTCGCGCAGCGCCTTGTCGTGCGGGTAGCGCCCGGCCTCGGCGCGCAGCAGAGCGACGGTGGCGCCGAGGGCGCCCTCCCAGTCGGCGACGAAGTCTGGGGCACCGCGGTCGAGGAACCAGTACCGGGCGAAGTTCGGACGGCCGCGTTCGTCGGTGGTCTCGCTTTCGAACAGCGGCGCGAAGAGAGCGCGGGCGAGGGCGTTGGTGGCGACGATGTCCAGGCGGCCGTTGGTGACGAACGCCGCCGACAGAGTCATGGAGTCGAGCAACCACTGGACGCGCGGCGGAATGTCGATGGCCTTGCGGCGGCGAGGGCCGCGGCTGGGCGGCTGGGCTGCCCGGGCCAGGTCGAACAGGTAGGTGCGTTCGTCGTCGTCCAGCTGCAGCGCGCGGGCGACCGCGTCGAGGACATCTTCCGACACACCGCTGATGTGGCCCTTCTCCAGCCGGATGTACCACTCGGTGCTCACGCCGGCGAGGACGGCGACCTCCTCACGCCGCAGCCCCGGAACCCGGCGCCGACCGCTGGTGGGCAGCCCGGCCTGCTCCGGAGTGATCTTGGCGCGCCGGGTGGCGAGGAAGTCACGGATGTCGGCGCGGTTGTCCAAGTGGCGTTCCATGCCTTCCACGCTACGGCCCGTCCCTCGGGGGAGGGGGGTCGAGCTTGTACCCCCGATAAACGCAGCCTCCCGCACCTGCGGCGGAGCCGGTTTCGTGGGATGCGCCCCTCGATCTCGATCCGCTCCGGAGATGAAGCATGACGACGCGAGGAGAAACCCTCCACGCCCCCGCCGACCTGCGGAGTGGTGGCCCCGTACATCCGCCCGCCCGGCTTCCGCTCCTCGTCTACGTGCTGGCCCTGGGCACGTTTCTGATGGGCACGACCGAGTTCGTGGTGGCGGGCCTGCTGCCGGAGATCGCGGGGGATGTGCAGGTCAGCGTGGCCCGGGCCGGACTGCTGATCACTGTCTTCGCGGTCGGGATGATCGTCGGCGCGCCGTTGATGGCGATGCTGACGCTGCGGCTGCCCCCGCGGCTGACGCTGATCCTGGCGCTGGGGATCTTCGCGGCCGGGCATGTCGTCGTCGCCCTCAGTCCCAGCTTCGCACTGCTCCTGGCAGCCCGGTTCGTGACCGCTTTGGCGACCGGCGCGTTCTGGGCGGTGGCCAACGTCGTGGCCGCACGCGCCGCCGGTCCCGCCGCGAGTTCCCGCGCACTGGGCGTCGTGGGCGCCGGCGCGATGCTCGCCAACGTCGTCGGTGTACCGCTGGGTGCGTTCGCCGGACAGTTGATGGGCTGGCGGGGGCCGTTCTGGGCGCTCGCCGTCCTGGGAGCCGCCGCCATGGTGCTCATCGCCCGCCAGGTTCCGCGCGACACCGACGGTGACCACGCGGTCTCGGTCCGTTCCGAGCTGTCCGCTCTGCGGTCAGGGCGCCTGTGGCTGACCCTGGCGGCCTGCGCGACCACCGCCGGTGGCGTGCTCTCGACGTACACGTACATCTCGCCGCTGCTGACCGACCGGGCTGATCTGGCTGCCGGTCTGGTCCCGCTGGTGCTGGTCGGTTTCGGTGTCGGCGCCCTGGCAGGCTTCCTGGTGGGAGGCCGTCTCGGGGATCGCCATCCGTACATGACGACGATCGCGGCCCCAGCCGTGACCACAGTCCTGCTGCTGGCGATCTGCCTACTCTCCGGATACGCCGCGCCCACGATGGTGCTGGTTGCCCTGCTGGGGCTGTTCGGTCTCGGCGCCAACCCGGTGCTGATCTCCCTCGGCGTCCGCTTCGCCGGCCACGCCCCCACTCTGGGCTCTGCCCTGACCGTCTCGGCGTTCAACCTCGGCACGGCCATCGGCTCCTGGATCGCCGGCCTTGCTCTCGATTCCCCCCTGGGAGCCACGGGTCCGGCCGCCGTCGGCACCGCCATCGCCGCCCTCACGCTGATCCCCACCATCACCATCGCGCTCACCCGGCGCCGCCACTCGGCCGCGGCACACACCGAGCCGCACCGGCAGCAGTGACACCGAGCCCGGGGCCGGACAGCCAGGCCCGTCCAGCGGGCTCGACGGTGTCAGGCCTTCACATCGAGGAAGCCGCGGCACTGCCGTGCCTTCCTGAACACAAACCGGCGCCTCAGGCGCCAGCACGACAGAGCAAGGAGACCCACGATGCGTGGAGTAGTGATGTACACCGCCGGCGACGTCCGGGTGGAGGAACGCGACGATCCGAAGATCATCGAGCCGACCGACGCCATCGTGAAGCTGACCGCGACCTGCATCTGCGGCTCGGACCTGTGGCCGTACCGCGGCATCGAGCCTGCCGATCACCAGGTCATGGGCCACGAATACGTGGGCGTCGTGGAGGAAGTCGGCTCCGAGGTCAAGAACGTCAAGGTCGGCGACTTCGTCGTCGGATCGTTCGTCATCTCCGACAACACCTGCGAGATCTGCCAGGCCGGCTTCCAGTCCAAGTGCGTGCACGCCGAGTTCGTCTCGCAGACCATCGGCACCCAGGCCGAGAAGGCCCGCATCCCGCACGCCGACGGCACCCTCGTCGCCACCCCGGGGCAGCCCGATCCGGAGCTGATCCCCTCCCTGCTGGCCGCCTCCGACGTGCTCGGCACCGGCTGGTTCGCCGCCGTCGCGGCGGAGGCCGGGCCCGGCAAGACCGTCGCGGTCGTCGGCGACGGCGCCGTCGGCCTGATGGCCGTCCTGGCCGCCAAGCAGCTGGGCGCGGACCGTATCATCGCGATGTCCCGTCACCCCGAGCGGCAGAAGCTGGCCCGCTACTACGGCGCGACCGACATCGTCGAAGAACGCGGCGACGAGGGCATCGCGAAGATCAAGGAACTCACGGGCGGCCTCGGCGCACACTCGGTGGTCGAAGCCGTCGGCACCCAGGAGGCGTTCATGCAGGCCGTCGGCGCCACCCGCGGCGGCGGCCACCTGGGCTACGTAGGCGTGAACTACGACGTGACCATCCCCGGCATCGAACTGTTCTTCGCCGGCATCCACACCCTCGGCGGCCCTGCGCCCGTACGCCGATTCCTGCCCGACCTGATCCAGCTCGTCTGGGACCGCAAGATCGACCCCGGCAAGGTCTTCGACCTCACCCTTCCCCTGGACCAGGCGCCGGAAGGCTACAAAGCGATGGACGAGCGCCGCGCCACCAAGGTTCTCCTCACCCTCTGAAACCGTCCGCGGCACGCCCTCGGGGCCGCACCACCAAGGGTGAAGCGGCCCCGAGGCGCTCGCCGGCGCGGCCCTGCAGACGGCTTCGGCTCACCGGCCGGTAAGAGCTGTGGTGTCGCCATGCACTTGAGACACCTCCGAAGTGTCCGGAGAAACCGTCCCCCTTCGGTTCGGCCGCCCGCCCGGGCCGCAGCACGGGGCTCGGGCACGGGGGTGGTCAGCATCGGCTCGGGCAGCGTCCGTGCGTCGGCAATCCACTGCCCCAGCGGGAACCCGGCGAGCGAGGCCGGCCACCCCTCGGCCTCTACCTCCTGCTCGTCGCGGCCGGGCACGCGGTACGTGAACGGAACCTTCAGGTCGCCGTGGAGCCGGTTGTAGATGACCACGGCCTTGATGCCGCGCCGCCATTGCTCGTGTTCGGGGTTGAGGACCCGCAGGTTGATGAACGCCGCTAGCTGTGCGGGCTCACGCGGCGCGGAGAACTTCAGCAACTGCCGCGTATGCGCCGACGGCCCGGACCCTTCCCCCTCACCTTGTCCCTCGCCGCGGCTCTGAACGCCCCTGACACGGCTCGTGCCGCAGAACCCGGCCGCGGCGCCCCGTGCGAGGGAAGCCGTGGGAGGACTTCTCGCACGGGGCGTGCGCCGCGGCCGGGGGCTGCCGTCGTCACCGGTGGGCGGCGCGGTTCATTTCGACGATGTCCTCCAGAGTGGGATTGGCTCCGAGGGCGGCGAAGCGCTCTGGCATGCTGTCGCGGACGGCCGCGTCCTTGACGCGGTCGGCTGCGGCCAGGGCCGCCGGCAGCTCCTCCAGGCTCAGTTCGGTGCAGTAGGCGGGCCCCATCGGCTGCTGACGCCAGGAGTCGGCCAGTGCGCCGGCGTCGTAGGGGTCGAATCCGGTGTCGTCCACCAGACGCATGGCCACGCGCTTGGCTTCCTCGGAATCGCCGGCGACAGGGATGGCGATGCGGCCCGGTGTGCCCGCCGGGACACCCTTCGTTCGCTGGGTTTCGGCCAGGGCGGCGTTCCACGCCTTGACCACCGGCCGTCCAAGGAGCTCGGACGTGTACACGCTCTCCACTGCACCGTCTTCCACTGCCTGGATCTGCCCGTTGAGGTGCGGGTAGTAGTTGGAGGTGTCGATGACCACCGTCTCGGCCGGGACGGAGGCGAACAGGTCGGCCAGCTGCCCCGCCACTCCAAAGGGAATGGCAAGGATGACGGCGTCCCTGCCCTTGACGGCGTCCTTGAGTGCCACGGCGCGGGCGCCGGTCTCCAGCACGTCGGGCGCGACGGCCTCGGGGCCGCGGGCGTTCGCCACCTGAACGTCATGACCGGCTCCGCTGAGCTTGCGGGCGAGGTTGCCGCCGATCGCGCCGGCGCCGATAACAGAGATTTTCATGATTTGTCCTTTGACAGGTCGCGCCACCCCAGGGTGGTGCGGTGTGGTCACTGCAGGATGGAGGCGCCGGACACCGCCCGGAGTCCAGAGATCCTGGGGCGTTTTGGTGATCGACAGGCGGGGCTTACGCCTGGGCGTCCCGCTCGCGGTAGCCAGTGGCGATGAGCGTGCGAAGCCGGTTCAGTGACTCTTCGTCGGCGCCGCCGGCACCCTTGAGCCAGGCGACGGAGATGGCCGCGAGGAACAGGTCGTAGCCCTTCACCGACTCGCGCACGTTCCCCGTCCGCTGGGCGGCTCGCACGTACTCCTCGGTGGCGGTGATGACGGTGTCGCAGGGCAGTGTGAGCGGATTATCCGGATCCTGTGCCCTGGCTGCGGCCATGAGCGGCTCCGGCAGGCCACTGAACGCGCTGAAATACTCCTCCAGCGCGCGCAGCCACTGCTCCAGCGCCTCGTCGGCATCATTGAGCTGTGCGATCTCCGCCTGGCGCGCCACGAGTTCCTGGGAGCGCGTCTGCAGCACGGCCGCCAGCAACGCTTCCCGGGTGGGGAAGTGCCGGTACAAGGTGCCAGGCCCGACGCCCGCCTCCTTGGCCACCGCCTCCAAGGACGTACTGACCCCGTACCTCAGGAAGTGACACTGCGCCGCTGCCAGGAGGGCGGCACGGTTGCGCTGGACATCCGCACGGGGTTTACGCCCCTGCTGCCCATTGGCGCTCATACGCCCTCCTGGCTTACGCGATCCTGTAGCTCCTAAAAAACGGAGGGTGCCTCCGTACTGATTGCAGAGTAAAGCGGAGACAGCATCCGGTCAAGCGGCTGAGCGCGGCCTCCCGCGCTGCCTGCGCTGGCTGAGCGGGAGGTCGCCCGGCGCCTCCACACCGTCCCAGCGCACTGCCACCTCGCGGCCCAGCCGCACATTGACCGAGTCCGCCCGGCCACCAACGACGAAGACCGTCGCCCTCCTCGCCTTGCGGACAGCGTCCAGGACTGACCACCTCGGACGGCGACGCCACATGGCGTCGGCGGACAAGCAGGGCGATCGGGGAACCACGATGACGGCTCGTGTCACCGGCAGCTGACGAAGGGCGAACACATCACCTTCCCGATCGGACCAGGCCCTGACGACCAGGCGTTTCGCGGTGTTCGCCGCCGGGAACCCGGCGGGCCGCCGACGCAGACGAGAGGAACGGACATGAGCGGGCAGCAGGACCATGACACTGATCGTTACCACCGGGCGCGCAGCGACGAGGAACCCGGTGCCCACTCCGGCGGGGAGCAGCAGGCACGGGACCGGTCGGTGCCGGGCACGGCGAGTGCCAAGGAGGGCTACCAACCCCATCGCGGCACGACGGCGGGCAAGCCCCTGGAGGGCGTCGAGGCACCGGCGGAGGCCGATGCCGAACGCGGCGAGGCGGACGGAGAGGTCGGAGACAGCCAGCGACCGTGACCCGCCGACGGCCGTCAGGGAGGACAGACCATGAGTGAGAGCACGCCGTCGCAGGCCGAGGGGGAGCCCGAGCCGACGACCGGAGCGGAGGGCGAGCGGGAGCAGTCCGGTCGTCGAGACGCGCCCCGGACGACGCCGTGGCAGGCGCAAGGCGGGGACCAGAACGGGGACGGCGACGGAGAGTGGGAATCCGGCTGGTCCGGTCCGTGAGGCGGTGGCGCAGCGGCAGGCCGGAGAGACCGAGCCGGCGTTCCATCCGGCCGGACAGCCCCTGCCGGGCTCCGGCTTCGCACCCGTTGGGCTGCCTCATGACCGTGTCGGCGCGAAACGTTCATGAGGCCATCGCCCGTCCTTACGGAGACCGATCAAGGGGCTGGTACACCGGACAGCTCGTGGCCGAGCTCGACCAGGTTGCGCAAGATCACAGGATTGGCCATCAACATTGCCGGCTCCGATTCCCGCATCGTCCAACGTCGGTCGTGTATCCGCGCCGTGGCCGCCGACTCCAGGAAACGCCGGGGACCGGAGTCGGCTTCACTGGGCTTCGACGAGTGTCGACCTATGCCTCACATCGTGCCCCGGGGAGTGCGTCGCCGTGACTCGCCGCGGCGGTGTCCGTCAGGCGGCCGAGGCGAACACGGCGCGGCGATCGTCGTTGGGTGACAGGGCCCAGCCTCACGGCCATCACGCCGACCTGGTCGCCGCCGTGCAGCGAGCACCTACACCTTTACACCGTTGTCCTGCACACCTCCACGGTCAGCGCGTCGAGGACGCAGTGCCCGGCGGCGGCATCGTCCCAAGCCGTTCTGCTCGCGGGCGCAGCCCGGGAGATGCGCACGCCGACCGGGTGTGGCGGCTTGCCACGTACGGTTGGGGCCGCCGACGGGGCAGGAACTGCGGTGCTCAGTGCCCTTGGGGCGCTGCGTCGCGACGGGTCGCGGGGCAGCTGTGAGCATCCCGGCCGCCTGGGGGGCACCTTCCTCGTCGTGAGGCGGAGCTGCCCATGCCGAGGGCGTCTCGCACGCGGTCGTAGACGCTCAGCGGTACGCCCAGTAGGGCGTTCGCGGGAGGCCGCCGGGGGATGACGGGGTGGTGATGGTGACGATGAACTGTGCGCCGCAGGATGTGCAGGCCGACAACTTGCCGGCGCCGCTGCAGGACTACGGCGACCGCATCGAGACACGCATCCGTCCGGTGCTTGGTGAGCGAGGCACGGAGCTGGCTGTGCGCCTGAGGGAACGCCAGACGCCCCGTTCCATCGCGGCGAACTTCACAGGCTGCTGTTCGGTGATCCGGCGGGCCGCCACGTCCCCCACCACAATCTGCGTGGGCGTGCAGACGGCTCTGACCGAGCCCGGGGTCGCGCCCGGTGCCGCCGCGGCGGCGTCGGCCGAGGGCCTGGCGATGGAGGCCAACCGGTTCGGCCGAGCCTACGGCCTCGCGTTCCACCCGGACCGGGCAACGGGAAGCCTGCGACTGGCCCACCCGCGTTGAGCAGCGCATGCGAGCGCCGTGCGGCAGCAGGGCGGGGGGAATGTTCACCGGGCGTGTGTCGTTGCACAGGGCGTGACGGTGGATGGGACAGTGTTCCCGGGCCTCATCTATTGCCTGCGGGGACGATCGTCCGGCTGAAGCCCCGCGGAGCCTTTCGCCGCGTAGGCGACCGCCCTTCACGGTCACACCGTCTTCGGGCTCGGCCCCGGACAGCGCACGCATGTCCGGGGCCGAACCTTGTGTCAGTCGATGATGCCGAGACTCGCGTCGGGCCGGCAGTGTGTGCAGGCACTGGTGCCGTCCGCCAACAGACGGCGCGCCTCGTCCTGTTCGGCGGGGCGGTGTCGTTTGCCGGCCATGTAGCAGGTGCCCCGGTGGACCTGGACCGGTGGCCGGCCGACACTGATGCCGGGTTCGACGACCCACTTGGGCGGCTCGGGCCTGCTCCGTCGACCGTGGTCCTGTTCGGCCTGCCGCCTTGAGAAGCAATTCGATCTTGCGGTCGATGCGGGCCAGCCACATCGCGTGCCACACCCGCAGGTTGCGCAGCCGCTCGAGGTCCGGCGGCAAGACATCGAACCCCTGACCCTGCGTCCTGAGCACACACGCCCGGCTGAAGACCTCGGCTGCCCGGCGGGGTCGTTCACCCGGCATGGCCATTCGCTTTGATCTGGTTGATCTGGCACTCCCGTGCCGCGGGGCCGAGTGCGGCGTGACCTTTCTGCACCACCACCGTTGGACACGGCAACGCGTACAGAAGTCCCCCTCCCCCCGGTGGAGGCGTACGCAGGTGAGGGGCCCTGGACCGTGCCCGGCCCCGGGGCCCCTCCCGCAGGTGACCGGCCGGTGCGCTGGTCGCCGCGCGGCCGCTCGCGTCGTACACAGGTCGTATGAGCGACGACAACGACAAGGTCTTCCACCCCGGCGAGATCGTTCCCGCCTCCGGGATCTACGCGTGCGACTGAGTCACCAGTACAGCACCTGCTCAAGCTTGCAGACATACGCCCATGTCACTCAGGCAGGCCGTTCTCGTAGAGTGGCTCACCGGTACCAGCCGGGGGAGGAATCAAACGTGGCCGAAGCTACTCAGGACACGGGTGCGGCGAGCGCTACTCGTAACACGCCTGCTCGGATCAGCATCTGGGCCGCCTTTCTGGGCGCCAGTCTGATCGCGGGCATCTTCCTGACGCCGATGTTCTGGCTGCTGTACGGCGGGTTCTACACGTTCCTGGTGTTCGCCTTTGGTGTTGTCGCGATCCCCGCTGGGCACCTCGGCCGCCGTCGAGGTAAGCACCTGGACGGCCGCGACCGCGGCGTCGCGCTGCTCGGTATCGTGACCGGTTGGACCCTGATCTTCTTCAGTCTGCTGCTGGTCCTGGCCTACGCAGGACTACTGGCCGGGCTGGCGTACCTAGCCGGCTCCACTTCCTGAGCAAGGGCAGTGACTGCTCGACTGACTTGTTGTGCTGCTGCTTCCAGTCCGGCAGTTCCTCGTCTGCGCGGCGCCGGTGCGGCATCACCAGGCCGGTGCCTGGGTAGCCGCCGTCGGCGATCGTCATCGTGTTGCCGACCGCGGCCCTCGCACCGGACTCCTCCCACGCTTTCCAGTCGTTGCGGTTGCCGGGCAAGGGCTGACCGACCACGACCACCAGGCGCGTATCGGCATCGACGACGACCTGGTGGTTGGTGGAGTACGAGTACTCCTTGGACTGTTCGGCGATCTCGTGGTCACGGGTGGGGACCAGGGGTACGTCCACGATGAGCACGGTGTCTTTGCGGAACCGCTGGCGGGGCTGAAGTGCGAGCAGCGGCCCTAGGTGGTCGATGATGCGGTCCGCCGCCGACTTCAACGCCCCGAAGAGCGGGGGGAGTTGGCGATCGTCAAGTTGGTGCGCCAGTACGCCGCTATGAGCAGGACCCGGTCCTCCAGCGGCAGGCTCCATGGACGACCCCGTCGTACGGCGTCTGCACCTTCGCGTCGCAGGTGACGAGTCCCGGCGCTGCGGGGCAGCGTTTCCTCGCTTCGGGCAGCTTCCTGTGGTACGGGGACATCGCCCGCATCCTGCGCGACAAGTTCCCAGACGAAGCCACCAGGGTACCCACGCGCACCATGCCCGACATCATCGTCAAACTGCTGGCCCGAGTGAACCCGCAGATGGCGATGGTGCGCTCCGAACTGGTCGCAAGAGGCTCGTCGACAGCAGCAAAGCCCGGACGCTCGGCTGGCAGCCCCGCCCCACCGAACAGACGATCATCGGCAAATAGCTGCCGCCACCACTATCGGTGCGACCCAGGAACTCAACCGCAAATTCATTACGTCACCCAAGTCCAGGCCCACGGCCCTCATCGAGCACGTCCTCACTCGGACGAAACCGTTCGAGATCCTGCACGGCTGCCGCCTCAAGGGCAACGGAGACGAGCCCGCCATGCTCAGCATCGTCAGACTCCACAACCTCACCCTCGCCGGATAGACCACCCATCGGAACAGCGGACCCTCCCGGCGATCGCTCGGCTGGTTCAAGGGCGACGAAGACGCCGTCCCCGTCTGATCAGCCCTGCGGAGTTGTCTGGACAGAGCGCTGGCTCGTTACTCTGCGCAGACATCCGGCGGTTCGGGGTGGCTCAGCCGGGCGGCGGGCCGGAGGCCGTCCATCAGGATGTTCAGCAGGCGGCCGGCCTTGGCTTCGTGCTCGGACAGGGGGGCCACGGTGAAGATGCCGATGAGCGAGGCGGCGATGTCTTCGAACGGTGACGTCGGAGCGGAGGTCGCCTGCCGTGCGGCCGGCGTCGAGGACCGTGGTGATGGCCGTCAGTAGCTCGGGTCGTGTCTTCCAGTTGCAGTTCGCTGTCGTCGCTGCTCAGGAGCCTGTTTCTGAGTGCACCGAGCTGACTGGTCGGCATGCGGCGGGAGTTCTTGACCGGTGATGCTCGATCGCTGTTGTTCTGATCGTGCAAGATGATGTGTGCCCCCGATGGGCGGGCGGGCGAGCTGGACGAGGTGTTGTTGCGGGTTGGCCACCGGTTCGGCCGGGCTGATCCGCGGCGGCGGGACTACGTGCGGGCATTGCTCGGGCCCGTCGGGCGGAAAACAGCTGGCAGCTCGCCGGGTACGCAGGCCGCAGTGCGCCTCATGGGTTCCAGAACCTCCTCAGCCGTCCCCGGTGGGACGCGGATGCGGTCCGCGACGGCGTGCAGGCATACGCCGCCGATCGGCTTGGCAATCGTGCCAGACGGTGGTCGGCGGTGCGGTGCTCACCGGCCGGGCGCCCCCGTGCGCAGGCCGTCCATGACGAGGTCGAGGAGCCTGGTGGCGCGGGGCCGCCAGTCGTCGCGGGGGTCGAGCTGCCACAGGCCCGCGATAGCTAGGAGGAAATCGTCCCCGGTGACGCCGGACCGGACGGTGCCGGCTTGCTCGTTGGCGCGGAGCAGCAGTTCCGCCGCGTCGATCACCGGCGTGGGGGCCGGCTTCGCCGGACTGCCTGGCGCGCTGGTGACCTGCCGGATTGCGTCGGCCAGGCCGGCCTTGGTCATCGCGAACTCCGCAAGCCGGTCCATCCAGGCGCGCAGGGCCTGCGCGGGCGGCCGGGTCCGGAGCAGGTGGGCGGCACTGTCGGCGACCTGCTGCATCTCATGCCGGTAGATCTCCAGGACGAGTGCCTCGCGGTTGGGGAAGTTGCGGTAGAAGGTGCCCTGGCCGACGCCGGCCTTCTTGGCGATCGCGCTCAGCGGCGTGTCCGCGCAGCGGGACAACTCGGCGAGTGCCACCTCCAGGATGCGTTCGCGGTTGCGCTGGGCGTCCGAGCGCCGGGGTGCGTCCTTCATCTGCGGCACTCGTCCTCCCTGAGGGTTCGTGGCCGAACCTCGCCCTTGCTAAGCGGACAGCTGTCCGTTACGTTTTCCAGTCAGCGGACAGCTGTCCGATTGTCGTCCACGATAGGTGTGGATGCGTCCGTGCGGCAGTCCGCGGTCCCTTTCGGTTCCAGCACCACGCATCGCCGCCCCACGCCTGCGGCACAGTGCCGCACCACACACCCTGCGCACCCGCCCGGTACCCCGGTTGCTGAAATGCCCTATCTGCCCTGGAAATGCGAAAGAAGCTGCTCATGGCCTCATCGACGTCCAGTGTCATCACCCTGAACATCAACGGCGAGAAGTACACACTGCCCGTCGACCACCGCACCACCCTGCTCGACGCACTGCGCGAGCGCCTCGCGCTGACCGGCTCAAAAAAGGGCTGTGACCAGGGGCAGTGCGGCGCCTGTACGGTCCTGCTGGACGGCCGCCGGGCCGTGTCCTGCCTGCAACTGGCCGTGGCGGCCGAGGGCCGGGAGATCACCACCATCGAAGGCGTCGCCCAGGGCGATCAGCTGCATCCCGTGCAGCAGGCGTTCCTCGACCTGGACGGTTTCCAGTGCGGCTACTGCACTCCGGGACAGATCTGCTCGGCGATCGGGGTCATCCAGGAGCACGCGGCGGGCTGGCCCAGCGCCGTCACCGACGACATCCGGCCCGAGGCCGGACCACCGCCGCTGACCGCAGAAGAGATCCGCGAGCGCATGAGCGGCAATCTGTGCCGGTGCAGCGCCTACGTCTCGATCGTCGAGGCCGTGGCCCAGGCGGCCGAGGCCCAGCCGGACGCGGGGCGCGCGGACCTCGGGACGGAGCCGAAGGAGGCCGTGGCATGAGGGAGTTCGACTATCGGCGGGCGTCCGACGTCGCCGGCGCCGTCGCGCTGCTCGGCGCGGATCCGGACACCCGCTTCCTCGGCGGCGGCACCAACCTCGTCGACCTCATGAAGGCCGGCGTCGAACGCCCTGCCCGGCTCGTCGACATCCGCGAACTCCCGCTGGATCAGATCGAGCCGACGCCGGAGGGTGGCCTGCGCATCGGCGCCACCGTCACCAACGGCGACCTGGCCGCGCACCCCGAGGTCCGCCGTCGCTACCCGGCGCTGGCCCAGGCGGTGCTGGCCGGCGCCTCCGGACAACTGCGCAACATGGCCACAGTCGGCGGGAACCTGCTCCAGCGCACCCGCTGCGGCTACTTCACCGACGTCACCAAGCCCTGCAACAAGCGTGTCCCGGGCAGCGGTTGCCCCGCCGTCGAGGGCGAGCACCGCAACCACGCGATCCTCGGCGCGTCGGAGAACTGCGTCGCCGTACACCCCTCTGACATGGCCGTCGCGCTCGCCGCCTTCGACGCGGTCGTCCACTTCGAGACCGCCGACGGCTCAGGCGCGGCGCCCCTGGCGGACTTCTACCTGCCCGTCGGCGACACCCCGCACCGCGAGACCGCCCTGCCGCCGGGCTCCCTGATCACCGGCGTCGTCCTGCCGCCCGTCCCGGTCGCCGTCAACTCCCGCTACCGCAAGGTGCGCGAGCGCGCCTCGTACGCGTTCGCCATCGGCTCGCTCGCGGCCGCGCTCGACGTGAGGGACGGCGTCGTGCGCGACGCGCGGCTGGCCTTCGGCGCCGTAGCCTCCCGGCCCTGGCGGGCACTCGCCGCCGAACGGGTCCTGATCGGCGCTCCGGCCGACGCCGAGACCTACGCCGCTGCGGCGGACGCCGAACTGGCGGCGGCACGGCCACTGCCCCAGAACGGATACAAGGTGACCCTCATGCGCAACCTCGTCGTGGCCGAGTTCACCCGACTCGCAGAGGAGGCCGCCCGATGACCACCGTCACCACCTCGACACACACGCAGGCGCCTTCCGTCGGCACCGCCCACACCCGCGTGGAGGGCAGGGACAAGGTCACCGGCGCGGCCCGTTACGCAGGTGAGATCCCCTTCGCCGACCTCGCGCACGGCTGGCTGGTGCTCTCCACGGTCGCCCGTGGCCGCATCCGCGCCATCGACAGCGACCCCGTCCTCGCCATGCCGGGCGTCCTCGCCGTCCTGGACCACCGCAACTCCCTGCGCCTGAACACCGACTACACCGGTCTGCTGGGCATGAAGCCGGACCCGACCTGTGCCGTCTTCCAACACGACCGGGTGCCGCATCTGGGCTGGCCGGTGGCGCTGGTCGTGGCCGAGACGTCCGAGCAGGCCAGGGAGGCCGCCGAGGCGCTCGTGGTGACGTACGAACAGGAGCCCCACGACATCGACTTCACTGCGGGCCACCAGGGCGCCTACCCGGTGGACGGGCACATGCCGGCGGTGACGGAGAAGGGGGACCTGGACGCCGAACTGGCCGCGTCGGCTGTCGTCGTGGACGCCGAGTACCGCACCCCCGAAGAGCACCACAACCCGATGGAGCCGCATGCGGCGACCGCCCACTGGGATGGCGGCCGGCTCGAGGTGGTCGACTCCAACCAGGGCGCCACCTGGGTCATCGGCGAACTCGCGAACCTCTTCTCGCTCGACCCGGCGTCGGTGCGGGTGCGCTCCGAGCACGTCGGCGGCGGCTTCGGCAGCAAGGGCGTACGGGCTCACCAGGTGGCCGCCGTGATGGCCGCGACCGTCCTGAAGCGCCCGGTGCGAGTCGTCCTGACCCGCCGTCAGATGTTCTCGCTGGCCGGTTACCGCAGTCCCACCATCCAGCGGGTCAGGCTCGGAGCCGACGCCGAGGGGCGACTGCGCGCGCTGGAGCACAGCTCCCTCAGCCTCACCTCCACCGTGCACGAGTTCGTCGAGCCGAGCGCCGGGGTGGCACGGGTGATGTACGACGCCGACGCCCACCACACCGCCAACCGCGTGGTCCGGCTCGACGTGCCCAGCCCGACGTTCATGCGGGCCCCGGGTGAGGCGCCGGGCTCCTTCGCGCTGGAAGCGGCGCTCGACGAACTCGCCGAGAGGGGAGGCATCGACCCGGTCGAGCTGCGGCTGCGCAATGATCCCGAGCGGGGGCCGGTGTCCGGCCTGCCGTTCGCCGGCCGCAACGTGGCCGCCTGCTTCCGGGAGGGTGCCCGCAGGTTCGGCTGGGCGGACCGGGACCCGCGCCCCGGCCTGCGCCGGGACGGCCGCTGGCTGCTCGGCACCGGCACCGCGGCGGCGTCCTTCCCCGCGGGCGCGGCACCTTCCACGGCGACCGTGACCGCGCACCCGGACGGCGGCTTCACCGTGCGGATCGCCGCGGCCGACATCGGCACCGGCGCCCGTACCGCACTCACCCTGGTCGCCGCGGATGCGCTGGGTGCGCCCCCGGAGCGGGTCCGCGTCCGCATCGGTGACAGCGACTTCGGACCGGCGATGATCGCCGGCGGTTCCATGGGTACCCGCTCCTGGTCCTGGGCGGTCGCTGCCGCGGCCGAGGAACTGCGCGACAGGCTGGGCCTGGGCGCCGACATCCCCCCCGAGGGCATCACGGTACGGTCGGACACCACCGAGGCCATCGGCTCGCTCGCGCCCGCCGAGCGCCACTCCTTCGGAGCCCAGTTCGCCGAAGTGGCCGTGGACGTCACCACCGGCGAGGTGCGCGTGCGGCGCATGCTCGGGATCTTCGCGGCGGGCCGGATCGTCAACCCGCTCACCGCGCGCAGCCAGCTCGTGGGCGGCATGATCTGGGGCATCTCCATGGCGCTGCACGAGGAGGCCGTACGGGACCGCGCCTCGGGCGGCCACGTCGGCGCCGATCTCGCCGGCTACCACGTGGCCACCCACGCCGACGTCCCGCACGTCGAGGCCGACTGGATCGAGGACACCGACCCGAACGACCCGGTGGGGATCAAGGGCATCGGCGAGGTCGGCATCGTGGGCGCCGCGGCCGCCGTCGCCAACGCGGTCTGGCACGCGACGGGCGTGCGCCACCGGGCCCTGCCCATCCGGCCGGACCGGGTCCTGACCGCGGCAGCGGGAGCGCTTGATGCTTGACCTGGCCGAGGAGCTGGAGCGGTGGATCGAGGAGGGCCGGGAGTTCGCCGTCGCCACCGTAGTGGCCGTCGGCGGCAGCGCGCCGCGCGGTCCCGGCGCCGCCCTCGCCGTGGACGGTGCGGGCACCGTCATCGGCTCGGTTTCCGGCGGCTGCGTCGAGGGCGCGGTGTACGACCTGTGCCTGGAGGCGCTGCGCACGGGGGAGAGCGTCCTCGAACGGTTCGGCTACAGCGACGAGGATGCCTTCGCCGTCGGACTGACCTGCGGCGGCACGATCGAGGTGCTGGTCACGCCGGTGTCCGGCCGGGCGCCCGCCCGGGCGGTCCTCGCGGCGGCCGTAGCGGCGGCCGCCCAGCGCCGGCCGGCGGCCCTGGCCCGCGTCGCCCGCGGCCCGGCCGAACTCCTGGGCCGGGCCTTGCTGGTGCGGCACGACGGCACGCACGAGGGCGCTCTCGGTAGCCACCCGGAGCTGGACCGTACGGCGGCGGCCGAGGCCCGCCTCCTGCTGGAGGCGGGCCGTACCGGCACGGTGGAGATCTCGGAGGATGGCTCACACTGCCCCGGCGGCCTCACCCTGCTGGTCGAGTCGAACGTGCCGCCACCGCGCATGATCGTCTTCGGGGCGGTGGACTTCGCCTCGGCGCTGGCGCGGGCCGGCAAGTTCCTCGGCTACCACGTGACCGTGTGCGATGCCCGCCCGGTCTTCGCCACACGGGCCCGTTTCCCCGACGCCGACGAGGTCGTCGTGGACTGGCCGCACCGCTACCTGCGGCGCACCGGAACCGACGCCCGCACGGTCCTGTGCGTCCTCACCCACGACGCGAAGTTCGACGTGCCCCTGCTCAAGCTGGCCCTCGCCATGCCGGTGGCGTTCGTCGGCGCGATGGGCTCGCGCCGCACCCACGAGGACCGCAACCGGCGTCTGCGGGCCGAAGGCGTGAGCGAGCGGGAGCTGGCCCGGCTACGCTCTCCGATCGGCCTCGACCTCGGTGCCCGTACGCCCGAGGAGACCGCCCTGTCGATCGCGGCGGAGATCGTCGCCGCCAGGCGGGGCGGCACCGGCGTACCGCTGACCGGCTCCGGGACACCGATCCACCGCGACCTTCAGACCGCCGGAGCGACGGGGAGATAAGCTCCATCAACCGATGAATCACTGCCCTCGCGAAGGGGCAGGACCGCAAGGGAGAAGACCCACCTGCTGCGTAGTGGGCGGCGGCCTCGCGGGCATGGTGCTCGCCGTGCTTCTGGGCCGGGCCGGCGTCGCGGTGACGGCACTGGAGAAGCACGGCGACTTCCTGCGCGACTTCCGCGGCGCGACCGTCCATCCCTGTTGAGACCCCTCGCTGATCCCTCCCTCAGCGATGCAGTTCCGGC
The DNA here is from genome assembly GCF_040703635.1 of Streptomyces sp. NPDC007189. Classification (NCBI taxonomy): domain Bacteria; kingdom Bacillati; phylum Actinomycetota; class Actinomycetes; order Kitasatosporales; family Streptomycetaceae; genus Streptomyces; species Streptomyces sp. NPDC007189. Next base: position 14,890 of record NZ_JBEYEY010000008.1, on the reverse strand, counting down.
CAGGCTCACTGTCCCTGGGGGAGCTCGAGGGCACGGTGCAGGCAGTCGTTCCACTCGAAACCATGCCGACCTTGTGACAGCGTGTCAGCTGGCGGCACCCTGCCCGGCGTAGGACTGCGTGATCGGAACCACCGACGGGCACGACGGTGCGACCCCGAAACGAGGTCGGAGGCGGGCATCCGAAAGCTGATCAAGGAGGGCGAGGTGATCAACGTCCTGGTGCCAGCTCTTGGAAGGCTGGTCGGGCACCCGGGGCGCCCTGCACGAATCGCTGCCTGTCATCGTTGAGGCCGCTCACGCCGAGCCACGCCTGCGCGGCCTCTATCCTTTCCCGACACACGGCACGCTGCACTTCCTGCGCAGTGCCCCGCGCTGGAGCGGATCGGATCCCGACGACGTTCCGTTCATCGTCTACGCCGCCGCGCTCGATCAGCGAGCCGTCAGGCCCAGCGTGTAAACGCGCGGCGGCTGCATCGCTCCGCGCATCGTGAAGGGAGCTGAATGTGCTTCCTGGGCGGGGACCAGGCAAGTGTCCGTCATGGTGCGGTGAACAATGCGGGGAAACCCGGCGCGAGCCAGGGCTTGCGCCCCCAGGCGAGTACCTTGCCGCGGGCGATGGCACCGGTGGCACTGCGCCTGCCCAGTGCAATCAGGAAGAACGTGATCGGGTCGATCATGATCGTGCAGTCGGGACGGCGCGGGGGCTCGGCATGCACGGCCACCGCGCCGTTGGTGAACGTCACCGTGAGCCGAGAGAGGCCGCGCACCCTCAGCTCGTAACAGGCACTGCGACCGGCAGCCGCTCCTGCATCGACGACACGGGGCATCGCAGTGATCAGAAATGGCATCGCCAAATCGACCCTGTCACGGTCGATCATGTGTGGTCGACCAAGTGCCGCTGCAATGTCATAGCCGTGCCCGAGCATGTGGGCCAGCAGGTAGGCGCCAAGGGTGCCCAAGTCCATGGGCCCCAGAGGTGTCACCGTCGGTGTGTCCGCCGACCGCAGGCCGGCCGCCTCGGTGAATGCCCGCGCGTGCTGGACGATGCCGCCCGCCAGGACGGATGTGTCGCGCTCGGGGAAGGAAGCCAGCGAGGCGGCGTTCGCCGCCGCAAGTCCGCCTGGTGTGCCGTCGCCGTATGCCTGCTCATGCCCGGCGGCAAGAGCAGCCATCAACTTGTTGGCCAGAACCAGATGCGCCGCGGACTCTCCAACCGTCCACTCAGCCCCAGGAATGGGCACTGTGGCATCGGTACACGAGCGGAGCAAGCCGGCTATCTCCTCGGCTACGACACAAATGGCTTCAGGCAGCCGCGATCGCGTGGCAGCCTCACAATGAGGGGCGGTCATAGACGTGAAGGGTGGACCAACCCTTCGCATCTGTCCAGGTACACCGATAGACCTGCGAAAAAGTCAGGGTGAGGGCTGCTGACATCTACGCTTGCATCAACGACTCCGTTGGGGGCACACCAGCACCCCTGTCCAGCAGTGGTGCGCGTCGACGGCAGCAGCGGAGCGGACTCGGATCGAACGCTTAATGCGGGTGAGGGCAGACCGGGTAAACGCCGCAGCTGGGACAGCGTCTCGGCAGGGGGCATGCCGGAAGCGGCGGTGCCGGCGGCGAGCAGGCGCTGGATCTCGGTGCGCGGAAGCCAGTGTGTTTCGTCCGCCTCGCGTGCGGGCACCGCGACCGTGTCCGTACGGGGCGTGCCCGGCTTGCCGACCGGCGCCGCCACGACGAACAGGCAGCCGCAGTCCTGGGCGGAGACGTCGATGTGGAGCACGAAGGATCCCTGCTGGTCGTCGGACCAGTCCACCGTCACCGCGCGCGGGGCAGGAGTGATGTGTGCGCGGGTCAGCTTGCGGATCTGGTCGCGGTCGACCGAGGCGCGGTCGACCGGAATGATCTGGTCCGACCAGGACCTCTCCATCGTCCACCAGCCGCGTGGCGATCCCCAGGAAGAGGACACCACCACCACTGTTGGCGAATCCGCAGACGTCCTTGGCGAGTTCCTCAACTGCGCGCGGATCACGCACCGCATACCGCACAGTCCTGGCGTCCGCCAACTGGCCCTGGTGCGACTGCTCCAGCAGCAGGGCCGGGTTGTGTGCCTGCAGCGCAGCACCTTCACTGGACCTTTAGTTGGCGAAACTTTTAATTGACGATTTCTTCACGTCAACTTCATGATCAGGCCCGGACCTCGCCGTGAAGAGCGACCCGATCATTTTCCCTCGGGGGAGACTTGTCCAATCGTCACGGCTTCGGGCCGTTGAGATCGTTTCATGCCTCGGGGCCTGGTCGCCGAAGATCAGTGCCTCGGCTGATGGTCCTGGCCGTGGGACTCGCACTGGTGAGTTCAGGTGGCGGCGTGTACGCGCTGGCCGACGGCGCCGCACCTGCGAGCCCCGCGCCGTCCGCGAGTGCCGAACCCGACCTGGTGCCGGCGCAGGCGGCAGCGTGTCGGACCGGATCGCGGGTGGAGATCACCGGAGAGGAGACCGCCACCTCCAAATCCTGGGCCAACCCCGACGGCACGTTGACCACCCGGGTGTTCGACGCACCCGTCCGCATCCGTCAGCACGGCATCTGGACGCCGATCAACACCACGCTCTCCGACACCGGCGATTCAGTGACACCTCGGGTGACACCCAGCACGTCCGGTAGCGCCGCGTTCCTCGCCGCCCCCGTGGACAAAGGCGGGGATGCATCGGCAGACGACGCCGGGGCGGACGCGTCATCCTTGACCGCCACGAACCCGGATGCCAACGACTCCTCGGACACCGACCCTGTAGCGGTCGACCTGGTACTCGACACCGGCTCCACAGTCACGCCCTGCGCCACCTCCATAGGCGCCACGAATGAATCGGCATCTGTCATGGAGGACAGTGACACCCCGGTGGCCATCACCGACACCTCGGCCTTCTGGGCACCGGCGGGCGGCACCGGCGACGACGATCCCGGACCCGACTACGACGCGGGCGTCCCCAAGTCGTGCAGCTCGACGGTGCTCAAGAAGTACGGAGCGGAAAACGTCATCATCGGCCAGACCTACAGCGCCACCACCAAGGTGTCCCACACCTTCACCTACGCCAAGGGCGCGACAGGCCCCCTCGGTGCCGGGATGTCCGGCAGCGGGGGGTTCGACTCCTGGCAATCGGGCGGCACCACCTCAAAGTCCACCACCATCACCAACTCCTACCAGACCTACGGCGATCACCACGGCGTTTACTACAAGACTCAGTTCAACTACGCCAAGTACCGCGTCGACTGCGTGAGCTACGGCGTCACCCCGCAGGGCACTCAGCACAGGACGCACTACGAGGTACGGCCCACCTCCTACTTCGGCGGTGCGACAACGAGTTCCGCGTCCATCCCCAAGACGATGTCGGGCACGTGCGCGAAGTACGTCAACGGCAGCCACTTCCAGCGGACCACCACCAGCGCGGTCAGCTGGGCGAACGGGGCATCGCTGGCAGGCGACGCAGGTGTGGACTTCTCCTCGGAAACCGGCTACTCCAACACCGCGACCGTCGACTACAGCTTCCACGCCACCCGCTACCTGTGCGGGACGGTCGGCTCGGTCGGCGGCTCCCATCCCCACCGGTTCGTCGCGACCGGAACGAGCAGCGGATACAACCCGTGAAGCGCCCTGCCGCCGTTCGCACAGGGCTCGCCACCATCACGTCCGGTCTGCTTCTGGGCCTCCTCACCGGCTGTTCCCGTACGACCTCCGCCGCCTCCGTCGCCTACGGCGGCCCCTTCGACGGCAAGGACCAGCAGCCGATCAACTCCGGCCAGGTGTGTGTGCCCGTCCCGACCGGCGGGTCGGTCGCCTTCGGCGGCGACGACCTCGACAACTACGGTGATCAGAAGGCGGTGATCGACAAGATCACCCTTCTCGATCCCCACGGCCTGCACCTCGTCACAGCCTTCCTGCTGGGCGAACGGTCCACCGACTACGGTTACTCCCCCTATCCACCGCCCCACGACTTCCGCTCGGCGGCTTGGGCGGCGCGGCAGCCGGCGGTCGGGGCGACCTTGCCACCCGAAGGCGTCAAGGAAAGGACCGTCTCCGCGTACAACCTGGTCACGGTGGTCAAGGTGACCGGCACTACACACGTCGGCATGCGTGCCGTCCTGGTCGACTACCACGTCGGCTCGAAGAAGTACCGGTGGCACAACCTGATCAGCCTCCAAGTGGAGACGAAGAAGAAGCAATGCTCCTGAGATCGGGACGTGCCGCCCTATGGCGTGGTGCTCGTCGGCGGGCTGCTGGCCGGAGGGGCGACCCTCCGCGCCGACGGCCCGCCGGCCCTCCGTCCGCAGCGTCGTCGCGCTGGTCAACGCCTCCGCGCCACGAAACGACCTCTTCAATGGCCAGTTCTGCGGCGGCACCCTCGTCGCACCCGACCTCGCACTCACCGCGCGGCACTGCCTGAGCGGCCGCCGCGACGGGTCCATCGACGCGGTCGTCCGGGCTGACAACCTGTGCCACACCGCGCCCGTCACCGGCCAACGCGTGCACGTCACCCGCACGCTGGTGTACCCGGATCGCTCCGTGGACGCCGCGCTGCTCGTCCTGGCCGGCTCTGTCCGCGTACCGCCCGCACGGCTTCCCACCCGGACACCATCCGTGCCGGCCACGGGCACGGCAATCGGCTGGGGACGGGACGGCTACGGTGGCGTGGCCCCTGCCGGCGCTCTGAAGTGGCCCTCCGGTTCACCGATCCGCAGCGCTGCGTACGCGCCCAACGCGATCTCGGCATCGCGCCACGCCCGCAGTGGCAGCTGTGCGCCCAGCCGGCTCCCGGGGCCACCCGGAACACCTGCACCGGCGACTCGGGCGGCCCCGTCCTGACGGCACCAGCCGCGACGACCGTCACCGGCATCATCAGCTGGGGCCCCAGCTGCCGCGTCGACGACGTCGGGGTGTACGTCAGCGTGGCACCACTGGCGCCGTGGATCGACCATGTGGCGCACACCCAACCGAGCGGGTGATCGCCGTCTGGCCGCCTCCTCACCCGCCACGGCCTCAACGCCTGTCCTGCCCTGGACCGCCCCACCGGGCAGATCATCCGCCGCTACGAGCGCTCCAGCCCGGCCAAGTCGGTTTACGCCGTCGACGCACGCTCTTGACCAGTCCAGCCGGCCGGCCGCGTCCAGCAGTCCCTCTTCACCGAGAGTCAGTCCCCGTTTCAGCTGTGTCCGCTTTTTCAGACGACTCCGCCGCCCGTCTGACGGCTGTTCTGTAGGCACCTCCCGGGCTTCGGTGTTCGCGGTTGACGACGCCGACGAGGGGACGACGTTCGTGTGTCACCACCCGGTACGTCAGGACCGCCGCCTCCTGTGAGGCTGCGGTCCTGACGCTGGTTCACCGCTGTGGGCCAACTTCGTGTGAAGCCTGTTGAAGTCGGACCTGGATCAGTTCCAGATGCCGGTGATGTCGGCGGCGTTGGCCGCGGCTCCGGCATGGGTGGTCAGACCGGCCAGGTCCTCGAGGGTGCGCAGGGTGTCGTAGTGGTTGTAGTGGGTCGAGGCGGAGCTGCCCGGAGCGACGTGCGCACCGTAGAACACGGTGGCGATGTGGTTGCTGTGCGAGCTGTCGTCCTCGTCGAAGGTGACGGCCAGGATGCTGTTGTGCGTCTTGGCCCAGGTGGCGTAGGCGCCGAGGTTGTTCTGCAGCCAGGTGTCACCTGTGCTGATGGAGCAGTCGTGCATGTCGTTGCACAGGTTCGGGACGACGAACGAGACCTTGGGCAGCGTCGTGTAGTCCGTCGGGAACTGCGTGAAGGTGTGCGCCGTGTTCAGCGGGACGTTGCTGAAGGCGAACCACGGGTTGTGCTTCCGGGCGTATTTGGTCGCGGAGTTGGTGCAGACCGTGGAGCCCTGGGAGGGCAGGCCCTCGTTGTAGCTGCCCCACGTCTTGCCGGCGGCGATGAGCTCGGAGCCGAGGTTCGCGGCGCTGCTGAACTGCGGCGTGTAGCAGTTGTCGTTGGTGATGCCCTGGTTGTTGCCGGAGAACAGATCCAGGTAGTTCGGCTGGCTGGGGTGGGTGATGGCGTACGACTGGGTGAGGTTGCCGCCGCCGGCCACCAGGGTGTTGTTGAGGTACGGCGCGCTCGTGCTGCCGATGACCTGCTCGTAGGAGTGGTTCTCGAACACCACCACGATCACGTGGTCGGGGGTGGGGAGAGCGGCGGCCTGTGCAGCCGGGGCGGCGGCCCACACCCCGACCAGGGCGGCAGGGAGGGCGGCGAGGGAGAGCGCCCGGCGCGAGCGCTTCATGCGGGACAGCAAGGACATGGTGGACCTCCTGTGGGAGCGGTTGGGACAGCGCGGGGGGTTGTCTACTGCTCAGGCGGTCGTCTTTGCTTCTGGCAGTAGGAGAGTAGGGGGCGCTCTGGCGGTCTTCAGGTTCTCTGAAATGAAGGCACGTCAAACAGTTGTCGGCGGCCGGAGAATGACCCCGCATATCGCGTTCGCCTGCCAGGGGACGCCGGGAAACGGCGGCGGGACGGGCACGGTGGCCGCCTTGAACTTCTGTGGCATGGCCAGGACCTTGCATGCGGGAAAACCCTGAACTGCCCATCGCCCGAGGAAGACTCCCACCGCTGCCGGGCGAGGCTGGAACGCGGCCCGGGGCGGGAACCGTCTTGAACTGCGGGGCGCTGCGCTCAAGCCGCCAGCGACGGCTGGGGACTTGCCGGCCGGTATGGTGCTGCCACCCGTGCCCCCGGCCCTGTCGGTCTGAGGTTGCGCCTACGGAAGTGGTGTACGGGTTCGAGCTGATCCGGGGTTTGCTCCGGCATCGGGATGAGGTCCGCATAGACGAACGGCCACCGGCTGATGTTCGAGGTGTCGAAGCCCGAGGAGATCAGCACGATGACCGCTCCCGACAGTCTGCCCCTGCACGTCCTCGTGGACGACAACCTCGCCCCGGCGAGTCCCGATCTGCTGCGCGCGATGGTCAAGACGTTCGCCGACGCGCTCATGTCCGCCGAGACCGATGTCCTCTGCAATGCCGAATACGGGCAGGTCAGCGACGAGCGAGTCAACCACCGCAACGGTTGTCGTCCGCGCGAGTGGGATACGAGGGCCGGGACCGTCGAAACATTGTTCCCGCGGTGGCTGGACGGCCCGCTGGAGCCGGCATACCTGCCGCAACTGGGTGGCTCGCTCGACGGAATGCTGACCGAGTTGGCCATCCTCCCCGAGGACGCCCTCGTGCCCGCCATTCAGGGTGGAGTTCGCCAAAGTCCTGGGCGCGAGAGTGATCGCCACGACAAGCCGCGCGGACAAGGAACAGCGCCTCCGCGATTTGGGAGCCGACGAGGTCATCAACTACCGCGAAGTCCCGAACTGGCACACCGCTAGCCGTGAACTCACCGCCGGGGGAAGGATCGACCGCGTGGTCGACACCGCCGGAACGTTGGAGGAGTCTCTGAAGTCAGGCGCTGTCGGACGGACATATCGCCTTCGTTGTGTCCGTCTCCGGCCACCGTTCGACCCTCGTCTGCTGTTCGGCGTCGCCGCTACGGTTCGGGCGTTGGCCGTCGGCAGTCGTGTTCAGTTCATTTCCATGAGCAACGTCATCACCGCGCATCGGCTGCGACCAGTCCTCGACCAGGTGTTCCCGTTGGAGGAAGCCGTGGCAGCGTACCGGTACTACGATTCTGCCAGCCCTTTCGGAAAGGTAATCATCAAGATCGGGTAGCTGACGAGCATACGCGGATTCGACATCCGCGAGGAGGGCGTCGCCCGCCTGTCGGCGCTCGCGCGGCACCACGTCATCGTGCTGGGCCGCTGCTCCTTCCAGCTGTCCGCTTGCCTGGTGGGCTGCGTTCTCTGCGTGACAAGGACGCCGTCGACGACGCATGAGTGACGCCGGCACCTGTCCTGGCCGCTTGACCGGACACTTCTTGTCAGCCCTTGTCCCCAGGGGACTGGTAGTCGTTTCACGGACCCCCTGCATCCACATTGCTGCGGGCCCCGATTCAGTCTGTGTTGTGCATCACATCCGGCTCATGTCACGTCCAGGCCGCCTGCTCCCGTCTGGTGGGCGTCAGCAAGCGAGCCGAGGAGGACCCAACGATGAGCGCACGGCAGGAGACGGGCACGGCGAGCGGGCACCGCGTGGTGATCCTGGGGGCGGGATACGCGGGGATGGCTGCGGCCGTTCAGCTCGCGGCCCGGGTGCAGCGGCGCCAAGAGGCGCGGGTGACTGTGGTGAACGCGCAGGAGCGGTTCGCCGAGCGCATGCGGCTGCACATGACGGCGACCGGGCAGCGGCTCGCCGAGCTGAGCGTCCCTGAGCTGCTGGAGGGCACGGGCGCGCAGTTCGTGCGCGGCTGGGTGACGGCGGTGGACGCGGACGCGAAGACCGTGCGGATCGACGACGACCGGGTGCTGCCCTACGACACGCTGGTGTACGGGCTGGGCGGCCTCGCCGACACCTCGGCGGTGCCGGGGGCCGAGGACTACGCGTACACCCTGAGCAGCACCCAGGACGCCGAGCTGCTGGCCGACCGGCTGGCGCGGCTCGGCAGCGGCACGGTGGTGGTCGCGGGCAGCGGGCTGACCGGCGTCGAGTCGGCCGCGGAGATCGCCGAGCGGTACCCCCGGCTGAGTGTGGTCCTGGTGGGCAGGCAGGAGTCCGGTGCGGCCATGAACCCGAAGGCCAAGGCGTATCTGCACGCCGCCCTCGACCGGTTGGGCGTCCAGGTGCGTGCCGGCGTCGAGGTGGTGAAACTGCTGCCCGACGCGGTGGAGCTGGCGGGCGGGGAGAGCATCGCCGCCGACGCGGTCCTGTGGACCAGCGGCACGCGGATCTCGCCGCTGGCTGCCGCCGCCGGACTGGGCGTCGACGAGCACGGACGCATCCTCACCGACCCCGCGCTGCGGTCGGTGTCCCACCCCGAGGTGTACGCGATCGGCGACGCTGCCGCGATTCGCCAGGGATACGGCATCATGCACGGCACCTGCCAGAGCGGCATGCCGACCGGGGTGCACGCCGCGCTGTCGATCGACCGGGTGCTCAGGGGCAAGCAGCCCAAGCCGTTCCGCTTCGGCTACTACCACACGCCGGTGAGCCTGGGACGCGATGACGCCGTGGTGCAGTTCACACGGCCCGATGGCAGCCCGCGCCGGATCTGCCTGACCGGCCGTATGGCCGTCCGGTACAAGGAGACGGTGACCGCCTCCCCCTGGCCGACGTACGGCCGCATGAAGAAGATGCCCGCCTCGGGCGCGTTCTGGCCCCGCGGGGGCCGCTTCACCCGGGTCCGGAGGGCCAAGTGACCGACCTGTCCGCCCACCCCGATCAGCAGGTCTTCCACGAGCACCGGCGGCTTCTGTTCTCCGTGGCCTACCGCCTCCTCGGTACCGCGGCCGATGCCGAGGACGCGATCCAGGACGCCTGGATCAAGTGGTCTGCGGCAGACCGTTCGCAGGTGGCCGACCCCAAGGCGTACCTGACGAGAATCGTCTCGAACTTGGCGCTGGAACGGCTCCGTTCGACCCGGCGCAAGCGGGAGACCTACGTAGGGCCGTGGTTGCCGGAGCCCATCCTCACCGGCGGGGATGCCTCCGATGCCGTCACGGCGGCCGAGTCGGTGTCGATGGCCATGCTGGTCGTACTCGAGACGCTCAGCCCGCTGGAGCGCGCGGTGTTCGTGCTGAAGGAGGTCTTCGACTTCAGCCACGCCGAGATCGCCGAGGCGGTGGAGCGTTCCGAAGTCGCGGTGCGGCAGGCCGCGCACCGGGCCCGCGAGCACGTGCGGGCCCGGCGGCCGCGCTTCCCCGCCGACCGGGCGCGGCAACGCCAGGCCACCGAGCGGTTCTTGGCCGCCGCTACCGGCGGTGACGTCAACGTTCTGCTGGAGCTGCTCTCCCCGGACGTCACCCTGTGGACCGACGGCGGCGGCAAGGTCCGCCAGGCCCTGCGCCCGGTCCTGGGCGCCGCCACGGCGGCCTCCTGGTTCGCGGCCATCGGAACCGTCACCTACCAGGGCGTCGCACCTGCCGACATGAAGGCCGAACTCGTTGAGATCAACGGCGGGCCGGGCATCCTGATCAGCGGGCCGGGACGCGTGCTCGCCACCGTCACCTTCGACTTCGACGCCGACGGTCGTATCACCGCCATCCACAACGTGGCCAACCCGGACAAACTCCAGGCCGTCGCCGACGGCACCGCTTACGACATGACAACGCAGTGAGCGTCGTCACCACAGGCTGCCGTCGGAGGCGAGCAGACTGGTGAGCCCGGGGAGTGCCGCGGGCGACGGCTTGAAGTAGCGGCGGAGGTTCTCCGGCTTCGCCTGACGGGTCTTCGCCATGAGCATCAGCCGCGACGCGCCCTGCTCGCCGAGGTGGGTCATGCGGACTCATTGAGTGGCGTTCCGGAGATGGGGCGGCAGACTAGGACGCCGGAAGGCGGGGTGCCCAACCCAGGCCCGCAGGAACTCCGCCGATCCCAGCGCCATCCAGTCGTCGCCCGCGATCCCCAACACCCCCGGAAGGCCAGCGACGACCGACGCCTGTTCATCCAGCAGCTCGACATTGGCCACGCCCCCGATGACGTCCATGACAGCGGCGGTCAGCAAGGCCGTGGCCACGTGGTCGATCTCGCGATTGCAGCCGGCGCTGACATTGACGGCATGGGTCGGCCTGAAGCCGAGGATGGCCTCCACCTCGGGCTCGTCCGCGTGCTCAGCATCGAAGATGTTCTCATCGCCGACACCCGGCCCCATCAAGTAGACCAGGAAGGGCCGACGCCAGTCCTCGCGCTGCGGATTGAATCCCACCCGGGCCGTGAGCTCCTCGTCCGCGGAGGCTTTGCCGAGGAGTGGCAGCGGGAACGGCTTACGCCAGTCCTTCTCTCGCCTGTCCTCGACGCCCAGTCGCTCTGCGGGCACGTTGACGGCGAAGAACCAGGGCCGCTTCTCATCGAAGTGGGAGGAGAGCCCCACCATCAACGCGCGGAACTCCCGCAGCGCAGTCCGGGAGAGCGGCTCCGCCAACTCGATCACCAACGTCGGACCAGACATGCTGGGAGCCTAGTTTGATCGGCCCCGCGACCGCCCAAGCTGTTCCCACACCGAGTCCAGCCGGTCCGAGCACCGACGCCGCCAACCCGGCGAACCTGTGCGGTCAGAGCACTAGCCACCCTCGACGGATGGCGGCCGCCACATGCTCCAACATGAGGCCGGGCTCCGGCCAGCCTGTCACACCACGGAAATATACGATCCTTCAGACACACTCTGGCGGTCGCCGACCGCCGCCGCAGCGGTCGTGGCCTGTGCCACCAGAGCGCGCGGGAGCCCGTGTGTTCGCGGTTTCGGCGTATCGACTACGCGGTGGCCGGTGTCCGGTTCATGGGATGAGGTCGAGGTGGTAGCGCTCCTCGGCCTGCACACAGACCCGGCAGCCGGGAGCACACACCGACACCTGCGCGGCGCCGTCGAGTCGATCCCAGCATTCCGGCACGTCGACGACCTCGCTCGGCTCCGCACGCTGCCGCGGCGCCGCCTGGGCGAGACGAACCGCCGCCACGGCCCGCCGGCTCGATCAACGCCCAGCGGGCATTGGACAGATCACTCGGATACGCGCGACGTTCGGCCATGACCTGGACGTACCGCCGGTCAGGGGCGTGGCGCCCAGGCGCGCACCGCAAGCAGCGGAAGCACGGACCACGCGACGGTCTGCCCTGACGGCTGTGCGAGCCATCCCTGGCTACTCAGTTTTCGGAGTGCCGTTGCCGTCCTTTTCCTCCCTCCCCGTCGGCGTGCTTGCCTGGCCACTCGCCGCCCTTGTCGCCACCGTGCTCCGGCCCGGGTGAGGTCGTGGCGGACGGAGGGGCCAGGGATGGCGTCGTGGCCGGGGTCCGACCGGCGGTTGTTGGTGCGATGCGAGTGGGTGAGGGAGAGGGTGGAGACGTAGGTGCCGTGGCGCCGGAATTCAGCGAGGCGCCAAGAGCCGTGGCCCCGGCGAACAGCGCAAGGCCGGCGCCGGCGAGAACGGCTTTGGAGGCCAGTTTGCGGCGACCGCTGGGGCGGGAGTGCGTGCCGCCGAGGGATTCACCGGCGTGCAGCGCTGGAGACGATGGAATGGCCGGGGCGGGCACGGGGGTGGTGCCGTCGGGCTCGGCCGGCCACGACGTTCCGCTCTGCGCGGCCAGCCAGTCAGCTGCCTGGCCGGCGGTGGGCCGGTGGGCCGGGTCCTTCGCGAGCATGCGCAGCACAAAGTCGGAGAGCGGCTGCGGGATGCCGGGCCGCAGGCGGTCGGGCGGTGGGGGTGTGGCACTGACGTGCTGCTGGACCACGGCCAGTGACGTGGCTCCGCTGAACGGAGGCCGCCCGGTGAGCAGTTCGTACAGGACGCAGCCGAGGGAGTAGACGTCGGACGCGGGCTGCGCGGGACGGCCCAACGCACGCTCGGGAGCCAGGTAGTCGGCAGTGCCGATGATCGTGCCCGTGGCGGTCAGGCCGCTGGCGGTCTCCTCGGCGAAGCGTGCGATGCCGAAGTCGGTGATCTTCACTCTGCGGTCGGTGGTCAGCATCACGTTGGCGGGTTTGACGTCCCGGTGGACCACTCCCTGGTGGTGTGCCGCGGAGAGGCCGGCGGCCGCCTGGGCCGTGATGGCTGCCGCCTCGGCCGGGGGCAGGACGCCGCGCAGGGAGCGTTCCTGGGCCAGGTTCCAGCCGTCGACGAGTTCCATGACCAGGTGGGGCTGGTCGTGGTGAGAGCCGAAGTCGTACATGCCCACGACATTGGGGTGGTTGAGCCGGGCCGCGATCAGTGCCTCCAGGCGGAATCGCTCGGCGTCTTCCGCTTCCTCGGTATGCAGCAGTTTGACGGCCACGGGGCGCCCGAGGAGGTGGTCGCAGGCCCGCCACACCTCGCCCATCGCGCCGCGTCCCAGCAGTTCCTGCAACTCATAGCGGTCCGCCAGCAGACCCTGCACACCCACTCCGATCATCGCGTTGCTCGTCGTTCCCCCGGGCCCGGTAGTTGCGGGTTGCGGGCGTTCGGGTCCCGGTTGCCCAGGCCGACGCACACTCCCTCTCGGACCGGAAGCCTTCGTGGGGGAACGCGCATGGGGCAGGCAGATGACGGGGGATTCGCCTGCCTGCCCCTCATTGCGCGATCACCTGCTCGCAGTAGGGGGCGAGCAGGTGCCACGAGCCCCCCCCCGGGTCCCTGGGCCCACTCCTACAGCGCACCGGAGTGACAGGCCGTCACACCCTGGGGCCGCCTTACTGCGCTGGGTGCAGGACAACGCCTCCTTCGGCGGTGATCCGCGCACCGTCACCGTCGGCGGGCAGTCCGCCGGAGCGTACTCGGCGCTGTCGCTCGCGCTCGACCCTGAGACGAACGGATTCATCAGCCGTGTGCTGCTGCAGAGCGGCCCCTTCGGCCTGAACCCGGAGGACCCACACCAGGCCGCCGAGAACGCCGCCGCCTACCTGCGCCTGCTGGGCATCCCGGACGGCACGGACATCGCGGCGGCCCTGCGCGCCCTGCCGGCCGAGCAGATGCTGGACGCCTACGGCCGCCTCTCCGTCCAGCTCGCGGATCCGGGCAACGCGGCCCCGCCGATATATCCGGTCCTCGACGCCCCCGGCATGCCCCGCACCCGGCAGCAGGCGCTTGCGGACGGCGCCCTGGAGGACAAGCCGCTGCTGATCGGCACCACCCGTGACGAGGCGACGGCCTTCTTTCGCCTTCGACCCTCGCATCCAGAACCTCACCACCGCAGCCGCCCTGGACGTGCTCACCGGCCCAGCTGAGCCGACAGGCCGCCCAGGACGTCTACCAGCAGCACGCCGCGCGTCTCCCGCAGGCGACACCCGCGCAGATCTTCACCGCGGTGCAGACCGACGGCCTCTTCCAGCGACGCCTCGCTGGAGATCGCCGACCACCACGCGGTCGGCGGCAGCACCACTTACGTCTACTCGTTCGACTACGTCCCCGCCGAGGATCCGCACGCCCTGGGGGCCACCCACTGCGCCGAACTGCCCTTCCTCTTCAACACCTTCGAGGCTTACCCCGACAGCCCATCCTCGCCGGGGCGGGCCACACCGAGCACACCCTGGGCCAGGAATCCGCGAGCGCCGTCGCCGAGTTCGTCACCGCCGGAACGGCCAGTGACTGGCTGCCCTACGCCCCCGCGACCGCAGCCCGCATCCGCCACTTCGGCTGACAGAGGGGATCGCCAGGGCGCACGCAGCACACCGCGTGAGCCACGCCGATGACATCCCTTGACGGGCCGTCTCCCACGCGAGAGGTCTGTCAGCCCCAGGAATCCCCTGACCATCCGTCCCCCTTCATGGGCCCCTGGGTAACGGCCTCCGTAGATCCAGCTGGCTCGCGCCCCCGGGCATGCTTCGCATCGCGGTCGATCGACGCTGTGGAGGGGGCGCGACTGTGTCGGGTGTCAGGTCGTGGCGTGCGTTCGCTGGTCGTAGTCCGCGCGGGCGGCCCGGATGACGTCCACGTGCCGGTCGGTCCAGCGGGCGAGGGCCTTCACGACGTCGAGCAGGGTGCGGCCGGTTTCGGTGAGGGCGTACTCGACGCGGGGCGGCACGGTGGGATGGACGGTACGGGTGACGATGCCGTCGCGTTCCAGAGCGCGCAGGGTGGAACTGAGCATGCGCTGGGTGATTCCGTCGCTGGCCCGGCGCAGCTCGTTGTAACGATGAGGCCCCTTCCCGAGGCGACAGATGACGATGACCGACCATTTGTCGCCGATGCGGTCGAGGATGTCGCGCACGAAGGCCGCACGCTCCTCGGCTGTATGAGCTGACCCCGGATTCGTGGAGTCCCTGAAGCCAGGCTTATGATCCTGGCCCGAAGGAGAACCACGAGCAGTGCCAGCACCACGCAAATACCC
>NZ_JBEYEY010000007.1:58692-381635 GCF_040703635.1 Streptomyces sp. NPDC007189 | reverse complement strand
TGGCGTTGACTTTTGGCACGCTGTTGAGTTCTCAAGGAACGGTCGCTTCCTTCGTACTCACCCTCTCGGGCTTTCCTCCGGGCGCTTCCCTTCGGTGTTTCCGACTCTATCAGATCTTTCCGATCCGATTTCCTCGATGCTTTCCAGGTTCTCGCTCTCGCGTTTCCCTTTCCGGCGGTTCCGACTCTATCAGATCCTTTCGGCGTCTGACTCCCAGTCAGGGGGGCTTGTCCTCCCGGCCGTTGGGCCGTTCCGACGTCTCAAACCTTAGCGGATCCGCTCGGCGATTCCCAATCGGGCCACCGGGCTTCCATTCGAATCGAATTCGGGCACGCCGAAATCAACCCGTCCGGGAGATCGCGCTTCTGGTGTGAGGGGTGCCGCTCGGGGCGGCCAAGCGCTGCCGGAGAACCGTTACGGCTCCGTGGCAACCC
The DNA here is from genome assembly GCF_040703635.1 of Streptomyces sp. NPDC007189. Taxonomy (NCBI): domain Bacteria; kingdom Bacillati; phylum Actinomycetota; class Actinomycetes; order Kitasatosporales; family Streptomycetaceae; genus Streptomyces; species Streptomyces sp. NPDC007189. The sequence continues at coordinate 381,201 of NZ_JBEYEY010000007.1, read as the reverse complement.
GAAGAACTTTACGGATCGCCCAGGGGTGTGTCAACACCCCCCTGTCAAGATCTTTTACGTCGGTCTCAGTCGAGGTCGCTGAGCCGGCCGCCGGCGTCCGGCTGGGCGTGCTCCACCCGGCGCAGGAGCCTGGTCAGGACCTCGCCGAGGACCGCGCGCTCCGCCGGAGTGAGGTCCTGGAGCAGGTCCTCCTCGAACACGGTCGCCAGGCGCATGGCCTCCAGCCACTTCTCTCGCCCCTCCGGGGTCAGCTCGACGATGACTCGGACGCGGTTGGACTCGTCCCTCTCACGGGTGACCAGTCCTTCGGAGACCATGCGGTCGATCCGGTGGGTCATCGCGGCCGGGGTGAGTCCGAGCCGCTTGGCGAGCTCGCTGGGGCCCATGCGATAGGGGGCGCCGGAGAGGACGAGCGCCTTGAGCACCTCCCACTCGGCGTTGCTGATGCCGAGGGCGGCGGTCTGGCGGCCGTAGGCGACGTTCATCCGGCGGTTGAGCCGGGACAGTGCCGACACGATCTTCTCGACCTGGGGGTCGAGGTCCTGGAACTCGCGCTGGTAGGCGGCGATCTGTTCTTCGAGCGTCGGCTCTGTGACGCCGGGGGTGTCGGCCATGGGCGCAGTATCGCACGCAGGGCCTTTGCGTTGAAGTCCTTCGGTGTGTAGTCTTTAGCTTCGAACTTTAGCTTTGAAGTCTTCAGGTCTAACTAGTGAGAGAGGTGAACGTGACCAGGGCGATGGGCGCAGCGATGCGCCGGATCCACGTGGGCAACGCACTCAGCGCGTTCGGGCTCGGCTTCACCGTCCCCTACCTGTACGTCTATGTGGCGCAGGTCCGGGGGCTGGGAGCCATGACGGCGGGTTTCGTGCTCGCCGTCTTCGCCGTGGCCGCACTGATCGTGCTGCCGTTCGCCGGACGGGCGATCGTCCGGCGCGGCCCGCTGCCGGTCCTGCTCGCCGCCCTGGTCACCGCCGCGCTCGGCGCGCTGAGCCTGGGCCTCGCGGGCAGTGCCACCGCCGTCCTGCTGTCGGCCGCGGCGCTCGGCGCCGGACAGGCCGTGATGCAGCCGGCGCTGGCGACGATGATCGTGGACTGCTCGTCCGCCGACACGCGGTCGCGGGCGTTCGCGACGCAGTTCTTTCTGCAGAACCTGGGGCTCGGTATAGGCGGCCTCATCGGCGGCCACCTCGTCGACACCACGCACGTGTCGTCGTTCACGCTGCTCTTCTCCATCGAGGCGGCGATGTTCCTGCTGCTGGTCGGCGTGATGGCGACCGTGCGGATGCCGCGTTCACCGCGGATGGAGGACGCGCCCGCGCGGTCGGCGAAGGGCAGCTGGAAGCAGCTGCTCGGGAACCGGGCGATGGTGCAGCTGTGTGTGCTGGGGTTCGTGCTGTTCTTCGCCTGCTACGGCCAGTTCGAGTCCGGGCTGAGCGCGTACGGCGTCGAGGCGGCCGGGATATCCACCTCCGCGCTCGGGACGGCGCTGGCGGCGAACACGCTGATGATCGTGGTCGCCCAGTTCGCGGTGCTGAAGTTCGTCGAGCGCAGCCGGCGCTCCCGGGTCATCGCCGGGGTCGGTCTGATCTGGGCCGTGGCCTGGGTGGCCGCTGGGTACGCGGGGCTGGGGCACGGCAGCCGGGAGATGGCGACGGCCGCGTTCGTGTCGACGTACGCGCTGTTCGGGCTGGGTGAGGCGATGTTGTCGCCGACGGTCGCTCCGCTGGTCGCCGATCTGGCTCCCGAGGGGATGGCAGGGCAGTACAACTCGGCGTTCGCGCTGGTCAAGCAGCTTGCGCTGGCCGTCGGGCCGGCGGTCGGGGGGCCGCTGGGTGCCTCGCTGCCGACTCCGTACGTGGTGACTTTCCTGGCGTTCTCGCTGGGGATCACGGTGCTGGCGCTGCGGCTGGGCAGGCGGCTCAGCCCGGTGCAGGACCGGCCTTGGCTGGCCCGGACCCGGGTGGTCGCCCGGGGCGGGGCACCGGCGGAGTCCCTGGCCGCGTAGTCGTAAGGCACCCGGTGGGTGCTGGGTGGGGGTCGGTCGCTTGCCGGCGCCGGCAGGGTGCGACGGCCGCTGCCGGGTGGGCGGCGCATCAGCGGCACGACTGCCCGCAGGCTGCAAGCCCCGTAAGGGGCGCGGGGAACCGCGCGGTCAGCCCCGACCCAGCCGCACCCGGCAACGGTCAAAGCCCCCCACGGCGCCTAGCCCTTCGGCAATGCGAACTCGCACCACACGGCCTTGCCGCCGCCCGGTGTGCGGCGGGAGCCCCAGTTGGAGGCGATGGTCGCCACGATGGCGATGCCCCTGCCCGACTCGTCGGCCGGTTCCGCGCGGCGCCGGCGCGGGAGGTGGTCGTCGCCGTCCGTGACCTCGATGATCAGGCGGCGGTCGGTGCGGCGGAGCCGCAGGCGCATGGGCGGCGTGCCGTGCTGGAGGGAGTTGGCGACCAGCTCGCTCGCGGCGAGCACGCCGAGGTCGTGCAGCTCGGCCGGGAAGCGCCAGCTCGTCAGCACGCCGGAGGCGAACGCCCGGGCGCGAGGGGCCGCCTCGACGCCGCCGAGGAGTTCCAGGGCGGCGTTGCGGAACAGGTCGCCGTCGGGGCCCGTACGGGCGGGGTGCTGGAGGACGAGGACGGCGACGTCGTCGTCGTGGTCGGCGGTGACGCCGGCCGAGCGGACCAGGCGGTCGCAGACGACCTGCGGGGTGCCGGTAGCGCCGGCGAGGGCTCCTTCGAGCGCCGCGATGCCCTCGTCCAGGTCCTCGTCCCGGCGTTCGACCAGGCCGTCCGTGTAGAGGACGGCCGTGGAGCCCGGGCCCAGGGCGATGGAGCCGGAGGAGTGCACCCAGCCGCCGGTGCCGAGCGGCGGGCCGGTGGGCTCGTCGGCGCGGGAGACCGTGCCGTTCTCGTCGCGGACCAGGATCGGCAGGTGGCCGGCGGAGGCGTACACCAGGCGGCCCTCGTTGGGGTCGTGGACGGCGTAGACGCAGGTGGCGATCTGGTTGGCGTCGATCTCGGCGGCGAGGCCGTCCAGCAGCTGGAGCACCTCGTGAGGGGGCAGGTCCAGGCGCGCGTAGGCCCGGACGGCCGTCCGCAGCTGGCCCATGACCGCTGCCGCGCGCACGCCCCGGCCCATCACGTCCCCGATGACGAGGGCCGTGCGGCCGCCGCCGAGGGTGATCACGTCGTACCAGTCGCCGCCGACCGCGGCCTCGGTGCCGCCGGGCTGGTAGGTGGCGGCGATGCGCAGGTCGTCGGGTTCCTCCAGCTCCTGCGGGAGCAGGGAGCGCTGGAGGGTGACCGCGGTCTCGCGCTGGCGGCGTTCGCTGGCGCGCAGCCGCTCGGCGGCCTCGGCGTGGTCGGTGACGTCGGTGGCGAAGACCAGGACGCCCGCGTCGCCGTCGCCGTCCTCCGCGACCGGGGTGCAGGTGAAGGTGTAGGAGCGGCCGTCGACGGCCTTGCGGGACTTCAGGGTGCGGGGCTTGCCGCTGCGCAGCACCTGGTCGAGGAGCGGGAGCAGGCCCAGTTCGGACAGCTCCGGGAGCGCCTCGCGCGCGGGCTCGCCCAGCGGCCGTACGCCGAAGGCCGCCGTATAGGCGTCGTTGACGTACGCGATGCGGTGGTCGGGGCCGTGCACCAGGGCGACGAGGGCCGGGACGCGGTCGAGGACGTCGCGCGCGGGCAGTTCGTCGACGGCGGGCACCGGGAAGGTGCCGTCGGCCGGCTGTCCGGCGCGGGCCGCGGGCACGGAGCCTTCCCCCCGCCGGTCCGGGGAGACCGGGGTCTCGGTCCGCGCGGCGGCGCGGCGCTGCGTTCCGGGGAGCCGGGCGCTCCAGCGCGTGAAGTTCACTTGGGAAGAAGCCTCGTGGGTGCTTAAGGGCGGGCGGGTGCCCGTCCGAGGACGTGGGGCAGTCTGGCAGGGGGCGCGCCGCGGCGACATCCGTCAGACGCCTGGGCGGGCCGGGGAGTTCCTGGGTCCGGTCAGGACGACCCTTTCGGGTCGTCCGAGGGGCTGTGAGGAGGCTTTCCACCGGCGGCGAGTTCGAACTCCGCCCGGGGATGTTCGAGCGAACCGAGCGAGACGATCTCCCTCTTGAAGAGCCCGGCAAGGGTCCATTCCGCGAGGACCCGGGCTTTGCGGTTGAAGGTGGGCACCCTGCTGAGGTGGTAGACGCGGTGCATGAACCAGGCAGGGTAGCCCTTCAGCCTGCGGCCGTAGACCTGGGCGACGCCCTTGTGCAGGCCGAGGGAGGCGACCGAGCCGACGTACGCGTGGGCGTACGTCTCCAGGGGCTCCCCGCGCAGTGCGTGGGCGATGTTGTCGCCGAGCGTGCGGGCCTGGCGGACGGCGTGCTGGGCGTTGGGGGCGGTCTCGGTGCCGGGTTCCGCGGCGGTGACGTCGGGTACGGCGGCGGCGTCCCCGGCCGCCCAGGCGTGCTCGGTGCCGTCGACGGTCAGCTGGGCGGTGCACTTCAGCCGGCCGCGTTCGGTGAGCGGCAGGTCGGTGGCGGCGAGCAGGGGGCTGGGTTTGACGCCGGCGGTCCACACGACCGTGCGGGTCGGGAAGCGCTGGCCGTCGCTGAGGACGGCGACGCGGTCGGCGCAGGACTCCAGGCGCGTTTCGAGCAGGACCTGGATGTTGCGGCGGCGCAGCTGGGTGACGGTGTAGCGGCCCATCTCGGCGCCGACCTCGGGCAGGATCCGGTCGGAGGCCTCCACGAGGATCCACTTCATGTCCTCGGGGCGGACGTTGTGGTAGTAGCGCGCGGTGTAGCGGGCCATGTCCTCCAGTTCGGCGAGCGCCTCCACGCCCGCGTAGCCGCCGCCGACGAAGACGAAGGTGAGGGCGGCGTCGCGGATCGCGGGGTCGCGGGTGGAGGAGGCGATGTCCATCTGCTCGATGACGTGGTTGCGCAGCCCGATGGCCTCTTCGACGGTCTTGAAGCCGATGCCGTACTCGGCGAGGCCGGGGATGGGCAGTGTGCGGGAGATGGAGCCGGGGGCCAGCACCAGTTCGTCGTAGCCGAGGAGTTCGGCCGGTTTTCCCTCCTCGGCGGTGGCGAGGGTGGTGACGGCCGCGGTGCGCACCGCGTGGTCGATGGACGTGACCTCGCCGACGACGACATGGCACCGGTCCAGGACGCGCCGCAGCGGTACGACGACATGGCGAGGCGAGATCGAGCCCGCGGCCGCTTCGGGAAGGAAGGGCTGGTACGTCATGTAGGGGTCCGGGGTGACGACGGTGATCTCGACTTCACCCCGCCTGAGCTCGCTCTTCAGCTTCCGCTGGAGCCGCAGTGCCGTGTACATCCCGACGTAGCCGCCGCCGACAACCAGAATGCGCGCACATTCCTTCACCATCCCATGACGCACCCGGCGCAGTTGTTTGTCCACAGCCTCGGCAATTTGTGTGACCGGCGGCCGGGTGGGCGCGGGGTCGGGCGCGCCGCCGGGGCGGGACGAAAGGGGGCAGGTCAGCGGGGGCGGGCGATGGTGCGCGAAGGCGATGAAAGGGGATGTTGCGGACCCGTACTCCGATCGGGGGGCGCACTGTGCGGAACCTGCCCCTTCTGAATTGACTCCCTCTCAACTATGTTCGTGTGTCGACGGGGTGTAGGGGATGTGGTCGAACAGGTTCCGCGACGGGCGGACCCGGTCGAGAACGACGTCAGTTCCACGCACTTCGCGGCACAGGCGGGGAGTCTCCGGGGGGAGACGTCATTACCGGGGGAAATACATGCATGTTCAGGACACGCATTGGTCATCCGCAGCCGCGCTCGCAGCGGGCGGCGGGGCGATGAACGCGGCGGCGGGCAACGGGCGCGCGGACGGGGCGCGTACGGCTCCGCTGCGGGTGGACGCACAGCGCAATCTGGAGCACGTGCTGCGTGCGGCGCGTGAGGTGTTCGGCGAGCTGGGGTACGGCGCGCCGATGGAGGACGTGGCGCGGCGCGCCCGGGTGGGCGTCGGCACGGTGTACCGGCGCTTTCCCAGCAAGGACGTCCTGGTCCGGCGAATAGCCGAGGAGGAGACCGCTCGGCTCACCGAGCAGGCGCGGGCCGCGCTCGGGCAGGAGGACGAGCCGTGGTCGGCGCTGTCCCGGTTCCTGCGCACGTCCGTGGCGTCGGGGGCGGGGCGGCTGCTGCCGCCGCAGGTGCTGCGGGTCGGCTCCGCGCCGGACTCCGCCTCTCCGGCCGGGCCGGGTGCGCCGGTGGGCGTCGCCGAGGAGACCCGGGTGCCGCAGCAGCGGGTGCAGCCGGGCGGCGGGGAGCTTCGGCTGGTGCCGGAGTCCGCCCAGGGCGCCGAGGACAGCGGGGTCGGGGCGCTGCTCGATGTGGTCGGGCAGCTGGTGGAGCGGGCCCGGGCGGCCGGTGAACTGCGGGCGGACGTGTCGGTGGGGGATGTGCTGCTGGTGATCGCCACGGCGGCGCCGTCCCTGCCGGATGCCGCGCAGCAGGCGGCGGCGTCGGCGCGGTTGCTCGACATCCTGCTGGACGGTCTGCGGTCGCGTCCCGCGTAAGAACGCCGAAGAGCGCGAGAGAGCGCGAGAGAGCGCACAGGAGGCGGACGGGCCCGTGGTCCTCGGACTGCGGGTCCGTCGTGGCTTGTCGCTCCCTCACGTTCTCGGTCTGGCTCGGTTCACCCTTTCGAGCAGCAGCCGAAAGTGTGTGGCGGCCACAGCCCTCGGATGAGTGGATGCCGTGAACACGCGGGCCTTGACCGGAAGCCGCTGTGCCACCCTGTGCCGGTGACGGATCGGGCTGGTCGGGGGTCGGGGGCTTTCCGCTATGGGCGTTGACGGGTGGGACGAGTCACGCGGTGACGACGCGGACGCGGAGGCCGCCGGGCCGGCGCGGCCGCAGGTGCCGAACCAGGGCGGACCACCGGCTTCCGTGGGGCGCGGCGAGACGAGCGTGCCCGCCCAGCGTGAGGGCAGTGTGCTGCCGCCGCCCCGGGAGACGTCGCCCGACGACGGCGAGCTGATCGAGCGGATGCGCGGCGGCGACGACTCCGCGTACGAGGAGCTGTACCGGCGGCACGCGGAAGCCGTACGGCGCTATGCGCGCACCTGCTGCCGGGACGGGCACACCGCCGACGACCTGACGGCGGAGGTCTTCGCGCGGATGCTGCAGGCGGTGCGCGCGGGCTCCGGGCCCAAGCACGCCGTTCGCGCCTATCTGCTCACCTCCGTACGGCGCGTCGCCGCGCACTGGACGAAGTCCGCCCGGCGCGAGCAGCTCGTCGACGACTTCGCCGTCTTCGCCCAGCAGTCCTCACGGGCTTCCGAGGTGTCGGACAACGACACGCTCGACCTGGGCGCCGATGTGCGGGCGATGCACGAGGCGGAGCAGTCCCTGGCCATGCGGGCCTTCCGCTCGCTGCCCGAGCGCTGGCAGGCCGTGCTGTGGCACACCGAGGTGGAGGACGAGTCCCCGAGCGAGGTGGCCGTCCTGTTCGGGCTGGACGCCAACGGCACGCGCGTGCTGGCGAGCCGCGCCCGCGAGGGGCTGAAGCAGGCCTATCTCCAGGCTCATGTCAGCGCCTCCCTCGCCGGTGACGAGGAGTGCGCCCGCTACGCCGACCAGCTCGGCACCTACGCCCGCCGCAAACTGCGCATCCGTGCCGAACGGGGCCTGCGCAAGCACCTGGAGGAATGCGCCAAGTGCCGGCTCGCGGCCGCGCAGATCGAAGAGGTCGCCGGCGGTATCCCCGGCGTCGTCCCGGTCGCGGTCATCGGCTGGTTCGGGGCCGCCGGGTACGCCAAGGCGCTCGGGATCGTCGCGGGCAGCGCCGGGGTCGGCGCGGCGGGTGCGGCCGCGGCGGCCGGCGGGTCGTCCGGCGGGGCCGGTGGCACGGGCGGCGCCGCGGCCTCGGAGGGGCTCGGCGCCCCGGTGAAGGCGGGGATCGCGGCCGGGGTGGTCGCGGTGGCCGCCGCCGCGGTGGCGCTGGCCCTGGTGAACGACAGCCAGCCGCCGGCGAAGGAGGCCGCCAAGCCGGCCCCGTCCGCGCCCGTCGTCCAGCCCCCGGCGCCGACGCCTGCCCCGTCGACGAAGAAGCCCTCGCCCCAGCCGGTGGTGCTCGCCCCCAAACCGTCTCCCACCCCGCCGCCCACACCGACACCGAAACCCACGCCGACGCCCACTCCCCGGCCCAGGCCGACACCCACCCCGACGCCGACCCCCCCACCGGAACCCACGCCGACGCCCACTCCGCCGCCCGCGCCCACCGTGTACCAGGTCAGCGCCCTCCGTTACGACGTCGTGGGCGACGGCACCGAGCCCGAGATCCAGCTCGGCGAGAGCAGCTGGGTGTGGCAGCGCTACGGCTTGTCGATCGGCGGCAAGCAGTACGCGCACGGGGTGACCGTGCACGGCGAGTCCTCCGTCACCATCGCCCTCAACCGGCAGTGCACCGCGTACGACGCACTGGCGGGCGTGGACGACATGACGCTCGGCCTCGGCAAGGTGTTCTTCTCCGTCTACGCCGACGGGGTCCGGCTGTGGCAGTCCGGCATGGTCAAGGGAAACGACCCTGCCGTGCCCGTGCATGTGAACCTGGCCGGGCGCAGGGCCGTACGGCTCGTGGTGCGACCGCACAGCAACCTCTTCGACCGGGCGGCCCTCGCGGACTGGGCGGAGTCCCGGTTCACCTGCCGGTAGGCCCCGCCACCGTCACCGGCCGCGTTCGGCGGGCGCCGCGGCCGCGCCGAGTTCGCGCAGGACACCGGCCACGCCGAGCAGGGCGCCCCGGGCGAGTTCGGCCTCGTACCGCTCGGGGGGCAGGTCCGCGCGGGCGTCGGCCTGCACCCGGGCGGCCTGGCCGGCCTCCGGCTCGGGGCGCGGGTTGCCGTCGCGCCAGTGGTCCGCGGCGGCCAACAGCCGCAGCGCACCGGCCAGATCGCCGCACCGGGCCCGCAGCCCGGCCGCGGTGTCCACCAGCACCGCCGTGATGGCCTCGGAGCACCGCCGGTCCACGGCCTCGCGCAGCGCCTCGGCGAGGATCGGCAACCCGTGCGCGGGACCCGACTCCTCGGCGGCGAGCAGCGCCTCGACCGCGCGCAGGGCCGCGTCGAACTGCGGGGGCGGGGTGCCGCCGCCCGCCACCGCGCGGGTCTCCTCGTACAGCTCGCGGGCCCTTGCGGTCTGTCCGTAGTGCAGGGCGATGTGGGCGCGCATCAGCAGCACGAAGGCGCGCGACTCCGGCACCGCGTACCGGTCGGCGGCCGCTCCCGCCTCGTCCAGCGCGGCCAGCGCGGTCTCGGGGTCGCCGGAGCGGTAGGCGATCTCGGCGAGCCGCGCCTTCAGGAACGGCGACTCGGCGTGGGCCCCCACCTCGTAGGCGAGGCGCAGCGCCTCCTCGTACTCGGCGCGGGCCTCAGTGTACCTGCCGCGCGCCATGGCCGCCTCGCCGGCCGCGCTGCAGACCTGAGCCCGCATCCACCGGTCCCCGACCCGCCGGCTGAGCATGCGCAGCTCGGCCAGGTCCTCGTCCACGCCCCGCAGATTGCCCGGGGAGTCGACGACCACATGGGTGCGGTACATCAGGGTGACGCCGACCTCCCAGTCACCGCCGTGGACGCGGCAGTTGGCGACGGCCGCGGCCATGTCCGGTCCGAGGGCCCCAGCGCCCCCCAGGTAGTAGGCGGTCAGCGGCCAGACGATGCCCGGGAGCCGGGCGGCCTGCGGGCCACCGCACTCGTAGGCGGCGCGGACGCGCGCCATGTACTGCTGGGCGCGCGGGTCGGCCGCCAGGTGCTCGGCGCCCGACTCCGAGGTCAGGAACAGGTCGAGCATCCGCAGGTCCATCCGCAGCTCCCGCAGCGGATGCCCGGCCTCGCCGTCGGGCTTGGCGAGGAGGGCGCCGACCGGGTCGGCCGACTCGACCAGGGACATCAGGTCTGCCGGTGCGTCCGGGGCGTCCGAGGCCGCGAGGGTGTCCAGGGCCACGCCCAGGCACAGGACCAGGCGGACCCAGGCGACCGCCTCCTGGCGGTGGTTACGCAGCCACCAGAACCAGCCCATCGCCAGGGCGATGGCGCCCGCCCCCGGCTCGTCGCCGGCGCGCACCGAGCGGTCCAGGGCCGCCCGGATGTTGTCCAGTTCCGTCTCCAGGCGGGAGATCCACCGCAGTTGGTCCGCCGACCTGAGCCGCGGGTCGGCCTCCTCCGCCAGCGCCCGCACCCACGCGCGGTGCCGTCGCTCGGCCGCCGCGCGCAGTCCGGGGACCTCGGCCGCGCGCTCGGTGGCGTACTCGTGGATGGTCTCCAGCATGCGGTAGCGCATGCCGCCGGAGCCGTCGGGGCCGCAGGGTGCGGCCACGACGAGGGACTTGTCCACCAGGGCGCCGATCAGGTCGGCCGCCGGTCCGGTGCAGACGGCCTCGGCGGCGGCGAGGTCCCAGCCGCCGGCGAACACGGACACCTCGCGCAGCACCGTGCGCTCGCGCTCGTCCAGCAGGTCCCAGGACCAGTCGACGACCGCGCGCAGGGTCTGCTGGCGGGGCAGGACCGTGCGGCTTCCGGAGGTGAGCAGGCGGAAGCGGTCGTCGAGCCGGTCGGCGATCTGCCGCGGGGTCAGCAGCCTGAGCCGGGCGGCGGCCAGCTCGATGGCGAGCGGCAGCCCGTCCAGGCGGCGGCAGATCTCCGCCACGGCCTCGGTGTCGGCGAGCACCGCCTCGGCGTCGGGACGGACGGCCTTGGCGCGCTCGGCGAACAGCCGGTGCGCCTGCTCCGGGACCAGGGGCTCGACCGGGCGCACCGACTCACCGGGGACGCCCAGGGGTTCACGGCTGGTCGCGAGGATCGTGAGCCCCGGGCAGTGGGTGAGGAGGGTCTCGGCGAGGGCGGCGGCCGCGCCGATGACGTGTTCGCAGTTGTCAAGGATCAGGAGCTGGCTGCGCGGGGCGCAGTACTCGATCAGCAGGGCGACGGGGTCGGCCTGCGGGACCGCCAGCTCGTTGGTCAGCAGCACGGTCTCGCGCAGACCGAGCGCGCTGACCACCGCGCCGGGCACCGCCTCCGGATGGTCGAGCGGGGCCAGCTCGACCATCCACGCCTGCGGAAGCCCTGCGGCGGCCTCCTCGGCGAGGCGGGTCTTTCCCGAGCCGCCCGGTCCGGTGAGCGTGACCAGGCGGGCCCTGTGCACGTCGGAACGAATGGCCTCGAGTTCTGGTTCCCGCCCGACGAAGGAGGTCAGACGGGGGCGGAGATTGCCGGTGCGCTCGGGGAGTTGGGCCGGCGCGGGCTGCGCCCTCGGCGGCTCCGACGGCTCCGGCGTCTCCTGCCTCAGCAACGACGCGTGCAGGTCCCTGAGTTCCGGGCCCGGGTCGGTGCCGAGGGTGTCGGCGAGGGTGCGGCGGACCGACTCGTACGCGGCGAGGGCGTCGGCGGGGCGGCCGGTGTCGCGCAGGGCGCGGATGAGCAGCGCGTGCAGGGGCTCGTCCAGCGGGTGGGCCGCGGTGAGTTCCGTCAGCTCCGGTACGACGTCGGGGGCGCGGCCGAGGTCGAGGGCGGCGGCGGCGCGGGCGCGGGCGGCCTCCAGGCGCAGGGCTTCCGGGCGGGTGGCGGCGGTGCGGTCGGGGAGGTCGGCGAGGGCGGGGCCGTGCCAGAGGGCGAGCGCCTCGGTGAGGGCGCGGTGGGCGGTGGCCGGGTCGGCTGCGGCGAGGGCCTTGGTGCCGGTGTGGACGAGGCGCTCGAAGACGTACAGGTCGACGTCGTCCGCGGTCGCCTCCAGGCGGTAGCCGCCCGGGGTGGACGTGACGGCGCGGCGGCCGAGGGTACGGCGGAGCCGGCCGACGAGGGCCTGGAGGGCGGCGGGGGCGTCCTGGGGCGGGTCGTCCGGCCAGATCTCGCCGATCAGGGTGTCGGCGGCGGTGGGGCGGCCGGGGCGGAGGGCCAGGGCGGTGAGCAGCGTGCGGAGGCGTTGGCCGCCGATGGGCAGGGGCGTGCCCTGGTCGTCCGCCGCTTGGGTCACGCCCAGGATTCTGTACCGCACCTGGTCATTGTCCCGGGGGGTCGGGGGTGGGGCGACGGGGTTTCACCGAGCGGTGTCGCTTCGGTGCGCGGTGCGGTTGTTGGACAGGCTTCGGACCTGCGCGACCGGCCACGACGGACACGCAGAACCTTCAGGCACCGGAGGCCAAAGCCCCCCGGCGCGGCTGGATCCCGGAGGGTACCGCGCGGGCGCGTGCCGGTGTTCCCGTCCAGCAGGTGCCCCGGCGGGCCAGGAGGCGGTGGAGCCAGAGTTCCAGGGAGATCAGGTCGGCGAGGCCGTCGAGGGGAAGGGGCTCGCCGTCGGCCGCCGAGCGCAGCGCCTTGCGGATGACGCGCGCCTCCACCAGGCCGGCGTCGGCCAGCAGCGGGCTGGCGAAGAGGTCCTGGAGCGGGTCGGCGGCCACGCGCAGTCCCGCGCGGGCGGCCGCCGCCGAGGAGGCGTGGGAGGGGGCGCCCCAGCCGGGCGGGAGGCCGGTGACGCCGGCGCCCTCCAGGACCGTACGGAGGATGGAGGCGCGGGCGCCGGGCTGGACGCGCAGGGCCTCCGGGAGGGCGCGGCAGGCGCGGACGACCTGGTTGTCGAGGAACGGCGCGTGCAGGCGCTGGGAGCGGATCTCGGCGGCCTGTTCCAGGACGCGCAGATCGGCGGCGTGGCGGGCGAGGGCGGCACGCGCGCGGTACTCGCCGGGACGCTGGGCGCCGGTCGCCGAGCGGTCCGCCTCCCCCTGCAGCAGAACCGATACTTCGGCCAGTGCCTCGCCCGTCAGCCAGCGGGCGGCCGGCCCGGGTCTGGCCCAGGTCAGCGCGGCGAGGGAGGCGCCGACCGCTCCCCCGGGCTCGTCGAAGCGGCGCCGCATCAGCCGCTCGGCCAGCACCTCAAGGCCGGCGCGATAGGGGGTGCGGGCGAGCCGGCGGGCGGCGCCGTACACGCGCGCGGGGACCATCACCGAGCCGTCGGCCTTGGCGAGCGCGGCGACCGGGCGGACCAGATGGCGCCGTTTGCGGTCCATCAGCAGGTCGGCGAGGCGCGCGGGGTGGGCGTCCAGGACCTGTCGCGCGCCGTGGCCGGTGAAGTGGTCGGCGCTGCCGGCGGCGAGCCGGGCGCGGTGCCGTGCGGCGGTGACCAGGGAGGGCCCGGGTTCGTCGGTGAGGGGGCCGTCCAGCTCGGCGTACGGCAGGGTCTCCTCGGCGCCGGTGACGACGACGTGGTGCAGGCGCGGGCCCGCGGCGAGGGCGCCGGCGCGCTCCAGTTCCGCCTCCCGGCCGCCGACGGCCAGGTCGTTGAAGGTGACGGCGAGGAGCCGCTCGCCGGCGCCCGTGCCGTGGCCGAGGAGCGTGCCGGGTCTGCCGGGCAGCCCGGCGGCGAGCAGCGCGAGCGTGCCGGAGGCGGGGCCGCCGGAGAGGTCGGCGCCGATGCCGGGCACGGGCATGCCGCGCCGGGCCCGCCGCTCGGCCGGGCCCATGCCGGGCACCGGCCCGGGGTCGAGGTCGGGCACGTGCCGGGGCGCCGACAGACGCGCGCGTACCGCCTCCACGAGGGCGTCCCGTACGGCGTCCACGGCATGGTCGGGGTCGGCGGGGGGCGCGGCCACGGCGAGGGAGGCGACCGGCTCGTACCCGGCGATCTCGCGTGAGCCCGCGCGCAGCACGAGCGCGTGCCCCGGCGGGACGCGCCGTACGCCCTCGTACGGGGTGGTGTCGCGCAGCGCGGCCGGTACGTCCGGGGCGGCGAGCAGGGCGGCCAGGTGGCCGAAGTCGAGGTTGGCCTCGATGAGGTCGGCCAGTGGCAGCGCGGCGGTGGCGTAGGCGGTGCCGCCGGCCCAGGGGGTGTGGAACACCGGGCGGGCGCCCGCGAGATCGCCGCAGACGGTGATGCGGCGGCCGACCTTGACGACGGCCGTGTAGCTGCCCGGCCAGGCCGTCAGATGGCGCAGGGCGCCGCCGCGCGCGGTGAACAGGCCGCGCCGCAGCTCGTCGTCGGAGGCGCCGCAGACACCGAGGACGGCGATGCGGTTGTCCGCGTCGACCTTCACCACGCGCACCTCGTCCGGACGCCAGTCGCCGACGGCCCACAGCGGGTCCGGGTCGCCCCACAGCAGCTGGGAGCCGACCGGGTGCAGGGTCTCGCCGTCGTAGCCGGTGGCGCCCGCGGAGCCGACTCCGGCGAAGCTCGCGGCGGTGCTGCTCCACCCCACCAACCACCGCATCGACGCCTCCACAGCCTGTGGACAACAGTGCACCGTACGAACCGGACCCCCATGCTGCCACGAAGGGCGTGCTGTGGAGGGTCGGCGGCACCGGCTTCGATCGAGGGAACCGCAGGGCGGGAGCCCGGTGGACACGACGCGAATGCGCCCCCTGTACGCTCCCCCAAAACGCCCTTCGCGCCCCGAAGTTGCATGGTCGGAGCGGATGTTCACCGCGACAGGCGGGGGCGATTTTCAGCCAAATCTGCTGAACGAAAAGGAAGATGAGCACGCTCCGTACAGGCCCTCGGAGCGTGCGGCGGCGCATGAACGCGCACAGTCCGGGAGGCGGGCATCGCCTCCCGGACCGGTCCGCCACCCGCGGGGATGAAGGTGGCGGTGTCCCCCAGCCCACTGGATCCAGTACAGCGGGCCGACCCACGCAGGACCCATGGAACCGCTCCCGAGATGGCCGGAGAAGAGCGCACGGACGGGCGCACGGCCACACGCGCGGGGGCACGCGGCGAACGGCCGTGCACGGTGCGTACAGGACCGCACTTCCGTACGGACCACAATCCCGCCATCCGGAACAATGCCCCTTAACGCTTGGGATGCGGCGAACTACGCTGGGTTTACGAATGCCGCATGGTTATGCCAGCGCGGCAGCCGTCTGTGTCGAGGGGTGGCGCATGTCCAGGGAGCAACGCGGGCCGAACGAAAAACTCGGCGCCGTTCTCGCCCTCGCGGGAATCAGCAACGCCGGACTCGCGCGGCGCGTCAACGACCTTGGCGCTCAACGCGGGTTGACTCTTCGCTACGACAAGACCTCCGTGGCGCGCTGGGTGTCGAAGGGGATGGTGCCGCAGGGAGCGGCGCCGCACCTCATCGCGGCCGCCATCGGCCAGAAGCTCGGCCGCCCGGTGCCGCTCCACGAGATCGGCCTGGCGGACGCGGATCCCGCGCCCGAAGTGGGCCTCGCCTTCCCCAGAGACGTCGGCCAGGCGGTGAAGTCGGCGACGGAGCTGTACCGCCTCGACCTCGCGGGCCGCCGGGCCGGCTCCGGCGGCATCTGGCAGTCGCTCGCCGGATCGTTCGCAGTGAGCGCATACGCAACGCCCGCCTCACGCTGGCTGATAACCCCCGCCGACAGCTCGGTCGCGCGGGAGGCCGGCTCCGCCGACGGCTCCGGGGCACCGATCAAAGTCGGCCACAGCGATGTACAGAAGCTGCGGGAGGCCGCCGAGGACGCCCGGCGCTGGGACTCCAAGTACGGCGGCGGGGACTGGCGTTCGTCGATGGTGCCGGAGTGCCTGCGGGTGGAGGCGGCGCCGCTGCTGCTCGGCTCCTACTCCGACGAGGTGGGCCGCGCGCTCTTCGGGGCCTCCGCCGAACTGACCCGGCTCGCCGGGTGGATGGCCTTCGACACCGGGCAGCAGGAGGCGGCGCAGCGGTACTACATCCAGGCGCTGCGGCTCGCGCGCGCGGCGGCGGACGTTCCGCTGGGCGGCTATGTGCTGGCCTCCATGTCGCTGCAGGCGACCTACCGCGGCTTCGGCGACGAGGGGGTCGACCTGGCGCAGGCCGCGCTGGAGCGCAACCGCGGGCTGGCCACCGCGCGGACGATGAGTTTCTTCCGGCTGGTGGAGGCGCGGGCACACGCGCGTGCGGGGGACGCACAGGCCGCCGGGGCCGCGCTGAAGGCGGCGGAAGGATGGCTGGAGCGGTCACGGGAAGGGGACAACGACCCGTCTTGGCTTGGTTTTTATGGCTATGACCGGTTCGCGGCGGACGCGGCCGAGTGCTACCGCGATCTGAAGGCGCCCCGCCAGGTCCGGCGGTTCACGGAACAGGCGCTGTCGAAGCCGACCGAGGAGTTCGTGCGGTCGCACGGGCTGCGGCTGGTGGTCTCGGCGGTGGCCGAGCTGGAGTCCGGGAACCTGGACGCCGCCTGTGAGCAGGGC
Source organism: Streptomyces sp. NPDC007189 (assembly GCF_040703635.1). Taxonomy (NCBI): domain Bacteria; kingdom Bacillati; phylum Actinomycetota; class Actinomycetes; order Kitasatosporales; family Streptomycetaceae; genus Streptomyces; species Streptomyces sp. NPDC007189. Next base: position 365,063 of record NZ_JBEYEY010000007.1, on the reverse strand, counting down.
GTGCGGGCCGTGGAGGTGGCCGGACGGATCTCCTCGGCCAGGACGACGGAGTACGTGAAGGACCTGCTGCACCGCCTGGAGCCGTACGGGGACGAGCCGAGGGTGGTGGAGCTGCGGGAGCGGGCCCGGCCGCTGCTCATGGCCCCGGCATGACAAGCCTCACCGGCTGCGTTTGAAGGCGTTGTCAGTGGCGCAGTGCACTATCGAGGTGGGAGGTGGTGCAGGTGCCGGTCGGGGCGTACGACTGTGATGTGCTCGTGGTCGGTGGGGGGATCGTCGGGCTGTCCACGGCGTATGCGATCACCCGTGCCGCGCCGGGCACGGCGGTCACGGTGCTGGAGAAGGAGCCGGGCCCGGCCCGGCACCAGACGGGGCGCAACAGCGGCGTGATCCACAGCGGGATCTACTACCGCCCGGGCTCGCTCAAGGCGCGGTACGCGGTGCGGGGCGCAGCCGAGATGGTGAAGTTCTGCGCCGAGTACGGCATCGCGCACGCCGTCACCGGCAAGCTGATCGTCGCCACCGAGCGCGAGGAGCTGCCCCGTCTGCACGCGCTCGTGCAGCGCGGTCGGGAGAACGGCATTCCGGTCCGCGAGCTGGGCCCCGCGCAGATCGGTGAGTACGAACCCGAGGTCCGCGGCCTCGCCGCCATACACGTCGGCACCACGGGGGTGTGCGACTTCGCCGGGGTGGCCCGGCAGCTGGCGCAGGCCTCCGGCGCCGAGATCCGCTACGGCGCCCGGGTCGTCCGGATCGACCGCCGCCCGGAGCGGGGCGTGGCCGTCCTCACCGCAGGCGGAGACGTCGTGCGCGCGCGGGTGCTGGTCAACTGCGCCGGCCTGCACTGCGACGAGGTGGCCCGGCTGACCGGGGACGAGCCAGGGGTGCGGATCGTGCCGTTCCGCGGGGAGTACTACGAGCTGGCGCGGCCGGAGCTGGTGCGCGGGCTGGTCTATCCGGTGCCGGACCCGGCCTTCCCGTTCCTCGGGGTCCATCTGACCCGGGGCATCGACGGCGGCGTGCACATCGGACCCAACGCGGTGCCGGCCCTGGCCCGCGAGGGGTACGGCTGGGGGGTCGTACGCCCCCGGGAGCTGGCCGGGACCCTGGCGTGGCCGGGGTCGTGGGCGATCGCCCGGCGGCACTGGAGATACGGCGCCGGCGAGCTGCACCGCTCGCTGTCCAAGGGGGCGTTCCTCCAGGCGGTGCGCCGGCTGCTGCCCGCGGTCCGGGCGGACGACCTGGTCCGGGCCCCCGCCGGGGTGCGGGCCCAGGCGGTGCTGCGGGACGGCACGCTGGTCGACGACTTCCTGATCCGGGAGGGAGCGCGGGCCGTCCATGTGCTCAACGCGCCGTCCCCGGCGGCCACCGCCTCCCTGCCGATCGGGCGGGAGATCGGGCGCCGGGTGCTGGACATGCTCGGAAAGGCGTCCGCGTAGTGCCCCGTAAAATCGGAAGCACTGTGTCTGACTCCCTGAACGCGCCCGAAGCCCCCACGCCCGTCCCCCACACCGCCGGCGTGCCGGTCCGGCACACCCGGGCCAAGGGGGAGCCCCGGTTTCCGGACGGTCCCAAGGCCGATCCCGCCGGGTCGCACTTCGAGCGGCGCATCCGCAGCTTCCAGCCGCGGCGCAGCCGGGTGACCGCCGGGCAGGCGGACGCGCTGCAGCGGCTGTGGCCGAAGTGGGGCCTCGACATCGACGGGCAGCGGGTCATCGACCTGGCCGAGCTGTTCGGCAACGACCGACCGGTCGTGCTGGAGATCGGGTTCGGGATGGGCGAGGCCACCGCGCAGATGGCCGCCGCCGACCCGGACACCAACATCCTCGCCGTCGACGTCCACACCCCGGGCCAGGGCAATCTGCTCGCTCTGGCCGACCGCGCCGGCCTGTCCAACGTCCGGGTGGCCAACGGAGACGCGATCATCCTGCTCAGGGAGATGCTCACCCCCGACTCCCTCGACGGGCTGCGGGTGTACTTCCCGGACCCCTGGCCCAAGAAGCGGCACCACAAGCGGCGGCTCATCCAGCCCGCGTTCCTCGACCTCGCCGCGACCCGGCTCGGGCCCGGCGCGCTTCTGCACTGCGCGACCGACTGGGAGCCGTACGCCGAGCAGATGCTCGAGGTCCTCACCGCGCACCCCGACTTCGAGAACACGCAGGCGGACGGCGGTTTCGCGCCGCGCCCCGGGTTCCGGCCGCTGACCCGTTTCGAGGGCCAGGGACTGGAGAAGGGACACGTGGTGAACGATCTGCTCTTCCGCCGCGTACCGCACCGGGACGGCGGTCCCCGCGACCGGCAGGACTGTGATCAGTCCGGTCAGCAGGACCGATAAAACCTCCAGCCCTTCGTCCCGCCACCGTTAGGGTCGATGCCGTGGCCACCAGTCCTCCCTTCCCGACGTATCCCCCGGGCCCCCACGGCCCCGTGCTGCGCCATCCGCACTGGTGGCAGCGCCAGTGGGTGCGGTACGGGGCGCTGATCACCCTGCTGGCCATGTCCGGTCTGGTCATCCTGGCGCTGGTGCGCCGGCAGACCGGCACCGAGGGGTTTCTCGTCGGGCTCGGCCTCGCCGTGCTGCCCGTGCCCTGGCTCATGGCCGCCTTCCGGTGGCTGGACCGGGTGGAGCCGGGCCCCTGGCGGAACCTGGTGTTCGCCTTCGCCTGGGGAGCGTGCGCGGCGGCGCTGATAGCCATCGTCGCCAACAGTTTCGCGACCAAGTGGATAGCCACCGCCACCGCCGATCCGGCCAGTGCCGACACCCTGGGCGCCACCGTGATAGCGCCCATCGTGGAGGAGTCCGCCAAGGCCGCCGCCGTCCTGCTGGTCTTCCTCTTCCGCAGACGCGACTTCACCGGGATCGTCGACGGGGTGGTGATAGCGGGCATCACCGCCACCGGGTTCGCGTTCACCGAGAACATCCTCTACCTGGGCACGGCCTTCGGGGCCGACCAGGTCAGCGGCGGCAGCGGCATCGCCTCCGTCACCGCCGCCACCTTCTTCGTGCGCATCGTGATGTCGCCCTTCGCGCACCCGCTGTTCACCACCCTCACCGGCCTCGGCTTCGGCGTCTCGGCGCTCTCCGCCGAGCGGCAGCGGGCCCGGCGGGTGCTGCTGCCGCTCGGCGGTCTGCTGCTGGCGATGAGCATGCACGCCTTCTGGAACGGCTCCTCCACCTTCGGCGAGTTCGGGTTCTTCGCCGTGTACGGCGGATTCATGGTGCCCGTGTTCGGGCTGCTGACCTGGCTCGCGATCTTCACCCGGCAGCGGGAGCTGCGCACCGTGCGGGAGGAACTGCCGGCGTATGTGCTGGCCGGGTGGCTGGGACCGGCCGAGCCGTTCGCGCTCGGGTCGATGCGGGCGCGGCGCACGGCCCGGGACTACGCCCGGCACCACGGCGGCCGGCCGGCGGCGCGGGCCGTGGCCCAGTACGAGGCGTACGCCACCTCGCTCGCCTTCCTGCGACACCGGGGGCGCCGCGGGAAGGCCGGGGCCGACTTCGTCGTACGGGAGCGGGAGCTGCTGGACGAGCTGTGGAAGCGGCGGGATGTCGCGCGGCCGGCGCTGGAGTACGCGGCCCGCGTGGCACCGCAGCCACGGCCGGTGTACACGCCGCCGGCGCCCACGCCCTACTGGCCGGCGTACGGCTATCCGGCGGCGCCCTACTCCGCCTACAACCCGTATCGGACGTAACGAGCTCCGGTTACGGCGGAAAAAGATCAGCCGCGGCGGGAGATCAAGCCGACGCCTCCGTCAGCTGGGTCAGTTCCTTCTCCGTCAGCTTCAGGTCGACCACGCCGAGCAGGGCCGGGAGCTGTTCCACCGTGCGGGCCGAGGCGATCGGGGCGGTGATGGTGGGCTGGGCGGCGAGCCAGGCGAGGGCGACCGTGGCGACGGGGGCGTCGTGGGCGGCGGCGATCTCGTCCAGGGCCGCCAGGACCTTCTGGCCGCGCTCGGAGTCGGCGTACTCCTGGGCCCGGCCCGCGCGGGCGCTGTCGACCTTGGTGCCGGGGCGGTACTTGCCGGTCAGGAAGCCCGCGGCGAGGGAGAAGTACGGCACCGCGGCCAGGCCCTCCGCGGCGACCAGGTCCCGCAGCGGGCCCTCGTAGGTGTCGCGGGAGACCAGGTTGTAGTGGGGCTGGAGGGCGACGTAGCGGGCCAGGCCCTCGCGGTCGGAGAAGTCCAGCGAGGCCTTCAGGCGCTCGGGGCTGATGTTGGAGGCGGCGATGTGCCGGACCTTGCCCGCCCGGACCAGCTCGTCCAGCGCGCCGATGATCTCCTCGACGGGGATCTCGGGCTTGTCGAAGTGGGTGTAGTAGAGGTCGATGTAGTCGGTGTCCAGGCGGCGCAGGGAGGCGTCGGCGGCGGCCTTGATGTTGGCGGCGGACAGCCCCTGGTACTCGGGGTGCTGGCTGACCTTGGTGGCGACGACGACGCGGTCGCGGTTGCCGCGGGACTTGATCCACCTGCCGAGGACCGTCTCGGACTCGCCGCCCTTGTGGCCCTCGATCCAGGCCGAGTAGGAGTCGGCGGTGTCGACGAAGTTGCCGCCGGCCTCCGCGTAGGCGTCGAGGACGGCGAAGGAGGTCTCCTCGTCCGCGGTCCAGCCGAAGACGTTGCCGCCCAGGCAGAGCGGGAAGACCTCGAGGCCGGAGGAACCGAGTGTGCGCAGAGAAGTCATGCCACAAGTCAACGCCGGCGGTGGATGATCGCATTCCACCACCGGCGTGGGAATCCCGCGAAAAGAGCGGTGCGGCTCAGGGGTTGAGGCCCTTGCCGCGCAGCCACGGCGCCGGGTCGACGGCGGAGGCCTGCCCGTTCGGGTGGACCTCCAGGTGCAGGTGCGGGCCGGTGACGTTGCCGGTGGCGCCGACGCGGCCGATGACCTGGCCGGTGGAGACCTTCTGGCCGACGGAGACGTTGATCGAGGACTGGTGGCAGAACCACAGCTCGGTGCCGTCGTCCAGCGTGATGATGGTGCGGTAGCCGTAGGCGCCGGCCCAGCCGGCCTCGGTGACCGTGCCGCTGTGGACGGCCTTGATGAGGGTGCCGGTGGGGGCGGCGAAGTCGAGACCGGTGTGGTAGCCGGACGACCACATCGCGCCGGGCTGCCCGAAGGTGCCGGTGATCGTGTAGGACACGACCGGCAGCGTGTACTCCTTGGCCAGCTCGGCCAGCCGCTTGGCCTCGGCGGCCTTCTTGGCGTCGGCCTCCGCCTTCTCCTTGGCGGCGGTGGCCTTGGCGGCGGCCTCCTTCTCCGCCTTGGCGGCCGCGTCGGCGGTCTGCTTCTCGGCGGCGGCGAGCACGGCGGCGGTGGCCTTGCTGTCGGCCTGGCCCCGCTGCTGCTCGGCCTGGGCCATGATCCGGTTGCGCAGCGCCTCCCCCGCGTTGCCGCTGTCGGCGCTGTCGGTGGTGGTGCCGACCTTGCTGAGCCCGGTGGCGGTGGCCTCGGGCGCGGGGGAGGAACCGTCGAAGATGTGCTCGACGGAGTCCAGGTCCGGCAGGGAGATGGAGACCGGCGGCTTGCCGGTGTTGGCGCTGGCCATGCCGCCCGCGCCGACCGCGGCCATCACGCCGACGCCGAGGACGGTGGAGCTGCGCGCGAAGCCGCCGCGCTGCTTGGCGACCCGGTGCCGGCCGCGGACCGGGGAGACGGAGTCCTCGGTGGGGTTCCACTCCTCCCAGGGGCCCTCCTCGGCGCGGTAGGCGCCGTAGCCGAAGGTCTCCGGCTCGGCCTGCGGGGGCATGAAGGGGGCTTCTGGGGCGGGCGGGTTGGACGCCACTCGGGCGTGCTCCTTTCCTTCCTCCGCCTACCGGGTTAGCTGACGGGTTCGGAGCAGGAAGGTCTCCTACGCGCGTATACCGGACGTGGACTCTGCGAGTCCACGACGGCATCCGCGTGATTCACCCCAAGGTGGTGGTTCCCCGGTTCCCTCGCGGGATTCGGCGCGTGCGCACGGAGCCGCCTCTTGTGACGGCTGGGACGACCGCGCTGCGTTATCGAACGTTAATAGACCTGGCAGTCACTTTCCAAGCCGTTCGGCTTGATCATTAAGGTTTCCGGCCGCGGACTTACCGGCCAGGAGTGCGGCAAAAGGGGCGAGTTGACCGGCGTACAGCAGCGTCGGCGTTTTTGATGGTGTCTCAGATGTTATGCGGACGGCGGTCGCCCGGTCACGCTCGGTGAGGGGGCCGCCAGGGGCGTCGTCGAGCGGCCCTCCGACTGGTGTATGCTGGAGTCACAACGACGCGGGGTGGAGCAGCTCGGTAGCTCGCTGGGCTCATAACCCAGAGGTCGCAGGTTCAAATCCTGTCCCCGCTACTGAAGGCTCAGGGCCCGGAAACCAGCTGGTTTCCGGGCCCTGAGTGTTTTTCGGCCCCCGGTGTCTCCGGGCCCGCAGTGTTCACCCCAGCAGGTGGGCGTTCGGCGCCTTGGCGAGGTCCTCCAGTTCCGGCAGGACGACCACCTGCGCGCCCCCGCCGGCCAGGACCCCGGTCCCGTCGGCCCCCGGCACGAACGTGTCCGGCTCCTGCCACGCCGTGACCACCCGCCGTACCCCCGCGCGAAGGATCAGCTCGGCGCAGGGCGCGGGCCGTGAGGCGCGCCGGGCGCAGGGCTCCAGGCTGCTGTAGACGGTGGCGCCGGCCAGCCGCGGGTCGGCCGGATCCACCTTGGCCAGCGCGGCCTCCTCCGCGTGGACCACCGCGTCCCCGCCCTCCCGCGAATGGCCGCGGGCCAGCTCCGTGCCGTCGGCGGCGACCACCACCGCGCCGACGCTGAACGCCGTCTTCGACGGCGGGCACAGCGCGGCCAGCTCGCAGGCGGTGCGCAGCCAGTGCCGGTCGGCGGCGGCGGGCAGCGGCCCGCTGCCGGGGGCCGTGGGCTCGTAGCGCATGAGGACCACGTCCTCGATACGGCGGGTCTCGGTGAGCCGCAGCCGGCCGGCCTGGTAGCCGCCGGGCCCGAACAGGCGGGGCGCGGCCGGGTCGCCGACGAACAGCGGCGCGAGGACCAGCTGCAGCTCGTCGGCGAGTCCCTGCCGCAGCAGCTGGGTGTGGACCGTGCCGCCGCCCTCGACCATCAGCCGCCGCACCCCGCGCACGTCGTGCAGGTGGGACAGCAGGGCCCGCCAGTCGAGGGCGGGGCCGAGCGGGACGACGTCGGCGACGTCGCCGACCCGGCCGACGGCCCGCTGCGCCCCCTCGTCGGTGGTGTAGACGAGCTTGTCGCCGCCGGTGTGCCAGAACCGCGCGCCGGGATCGAGGTCGCCGGTGGCGGTGACGGTCGCCTTCAGCGGGTACTCCGGCCGGCCCGCCCGGACCCGGGCCGCGCGCCGCTCGGCGGAGTTGACCAGCAGCCGCGGATTGTCGGCGCGGATCGTGCCGGCGCCGACGAGGATGGCGTCGACACAGGCCCGTACCGCGTCGACCCGGTCGAAGTCGGCCGGACTGGACAGCAGCAGCCGGTCGGGGCCGGTGTCGTCCAGGTAGCCGTCGAGGGAGACGGCGGCGGACAGCAGCACGTACGGGTACGACATCGGCGCGGTCTCCCTGCGAGTCGGCGAAGCGGTGTGTGGTTCAAGAGGCAGTACCGGGTTCGACAAGCGGCACTTGGTTCAAGTTTGAAACAAACTTACACTGGCGGCATGACGACCCGCTGGCTCAGCCCCGAGGAGCTGCGCGCCTGGCGCGCGTATCTCGCCGCGACGCGCCTCCTGGAGGACGCCGTCGACCGACAGCTCCAGCAGGACGCCGGCATGCCCCACCTGTTCTACTCCGTGCTGGCCAACCTCTCCGACGCGCCCGACCGCCGGCTGCGGATGACCGATCTCGCCGAGACCCTGAAGATCACGCGCAGCAGGCTGACGTACGTGGTCAGCCGCCTGGAGCGGGACGGGCTGGTGCGCCGGGAGGAGTGCCGCTGGGACAAGCGCAGCAGCATCGCCGTCCTGACGGAGAAGGGCATGGCCGTACTGGAGCGTACGGCCCCCGGACACGTCGACACCGTGCGCGCCACCCTGTTCGACCGGCTCACGCCGGAGCAGGTGGGGCAGCTGGAGGAGATCTGCACGGGGATCGCGCGCGGCCTGCAGGGCGAGGGCGCCGCGCCGCGGGCGGAGGACGTGCCCTGGCGGCGCCGTTCGTCCTGTTCCGGCCCCGATTCCCCGGCCGGCGGAAACTGATTGCTTTAACTTTTAAGCATGCGGTAGGGTCCCTGCGTATCGCTGCTTCAAATCTGAAGCAAGCAGCCTACGGAGGGATCCGCATGCCCGACACTCCCGCCGCCACGCCGCGCGCCCGCGTCCGGGTACCGCTGCGCTTCCACGACGGCTACGGCGTCGACGCCGAGCTCGTCACCTTCCACGGCCTGGCCGACGGGCAGGAGCACGTCGCCGTCGTCCTCGGCGACCCGGCGCCGGGCGCGGTCCCGCTGGTGCGGCTGCACTCCGAGTGCCTGACCGGCGACGTCTTCGGCTCGGCCCGCTGCGACTGCGGACCCCAGCTGCGCGAGGCGGTCGAGCGCATCGCCGGCCGCGGCGGCGTCCTGCTCTACCTCCGCCAGGAGGGCCGCGGCATCGGCCTCTACAACAAGCTCGACGCGTACGCCCTCCAGGACCAGGGCCTCGACACCTACGAGGCGAACGCCGCGCTCGGCCTGCCGGAGGACGCCCGCGACTACACGGCCGCCGCGCAGATGCTCGCCGCCCTCGGCATCGGCGAACTGGACCTGCTGTCCAACAACCCCGACAAGGCCGAGCAGTTGCGCGCCCTGGGCGTCACCGTCCGGGACCGCATCCCGACCGGCGTCTTCACCACGCCCCACAACGTCCGCTACCTCCGCGCGAAGGTCCTCCAGACCCGCCACACGCTGCCGCTGACGGAGCTGGGGGTGGGGTGAGGCGGGCAGGGTTCGCGCGGGTCGCTCGGCGGCGTGACGCGAGGACCGGCGGATCCGTTCCGGGCTTCCGGCGCGGGTTCGTGAAGGGTGCTCGGCGGCGGGACGCGAGGACCGGCGGATCCGGGTCCCGGCTTCCAACCCGGCTCGCCGGCGGTCCCTCACCGCCCTCGCCGACACCCCGGGAGAGCCAGGGCGGACAGGGTTCGCACGCGGTGCTCGCCGGCGGGACACGAGGACCGGCGGATCCGTTCCGGGCTATCGGCCCGGGTTCGCGCGCGGTGCTCGGCGGCGGGACACGAGGACCGGCGGATCCGGTCCAGGCTTCCGGCCCGCTCGCCCGCGGCGCCCCTCACCGCCCTCGCCGACACCCCGGGAAAGCCAGGGCGGACAGGGTTCGCGCGCGGTGCTCGGCGGCGTGACGCGAGGACCGGCGGATCCGAATCCCGGCTTCCGGCCCGGCTCAGCCCGCGGCCCCTCACCGCCCTCGCCGACACCCCGGGAGAGCCAGGGCGGACAGGGTTCGCACGGGGCGCTCGGCGGCGGGACGCGAGGACCGGCGGATCCGTTCCGGGCTATCGGCCCGGGTTCGCGCGCGGTGCTCGGCGGCGGGACGCGAGGACCGGCGGATCCGGGTCCCGGCTTCCGGCCCGGCTCAGCCCGCGGTCCCTCACCGCCCTCGCCGACGCCCCGGGAGAGCCAGGGCGGGCAGGGCCGACAGGGCCAGCAGGGTGGCGGCGACCGTGTAGGCCGTGCGGAAGCCGGACGGGTGCGGGCCCGCCGCGGCGAGGACCACCGACAGCACGGCCGTGCCGACGGACGCGCCCAGCTGGGAGGTGATGCTCAGCGCGGTGCTCGCGGCGGGCAGTCGGTCCCGGGGCAGATCACGGCTCGCGGTGGTCATCGTCGGCATCAGAACCATCCCGATGCCGATCCCCATCACCATGGCCGACCCGGCCATCCGCCAGGGCGCGACCCCGGGCACCCCCGCCTGCCAGGCCATCAGCGCCATGCCGAGGGCGGCCACCGCGACACCGGCCGGGATGAGCCGGCGCGGTGCCACGCGGTCGATCCACCGCGCCGCGACCTGCATGGTCGTACCGACGACGAGACCGGCCGGCGCGCCCAGCAGGCCGGCCGCCGTGGCGCTCAGGCCGCGCTCCTGCTGCCAGTACAGCGGGCCGAGCAGCATCGAGCCGAAGTAGCCGCAGGTGAACAGGGCGAGCGTGCCGGCGCCGGCGGCGAAGGCGCGCTCGCGCAGCAGGCGCAGGTCCAGCAGCGGGGCCGGGGCGGTGAGCGCCCGGCGTCCGAAGGCCGCCGCGAGGGCCGCACCGGTGAGCGCCGGGACAAGGGTGCCGGGCGTGGTGAAGTCACCGCGCTCGCCGCCCCGGGCGAGGCCGTACAGGAGCAGGGCGAGTCCGGGGGAGAGCATCAGCAGGCCGGGGACGTCCAGGCGGACGGGGGGATTCCCGGAAGGCTTCACCGAGGTCTCGCCGGAAGCGCTCACGGCGGTCCCGGGTGCCGGCGGGTGCGCCGGCAGCAGGCATGCGGCGAGGGTCAGGGCCACGGCGCCCACGGGCAGGTTGACCAGGAAGATCCAGTGCCAGGAGGCGGTGTCGACCAGCCAGCCGCCGAGGACCGGACCGGCGACCGGGCCGACGAAGACGGGCAGCCCGCCCACGGCCATCGCGCGGCCGAGCCGGGACCGGTCGGCGGCGCCCATCACCATCGCCATGCCGACCGGTTGCAGCAGCCCGCCGCCGAGCCCTTGCACCGCGCGGAAGGCGATGAGGCTGCCCGCGTCCCAGGCGCACGCGGCGAGCAGGGAGCCGAGCGTGAAGAGCGTGAGCGCGGTCAGGTAGGTGCGCTTGGCGCCGAACCGGGCCATGGCCCAGGCGGCGGTCGGAATGACGGCGGCCAGCGCGAGCGTGTACGCCGTGGTGGTCCACTGGATGGTCGCCAGCGAGGCGCCGAAGGACTGCGAGAGCCGGCGCAGCGCCACGTTGACGATCGTCATGTCGAGCACCGCCATCACCGTGCCGATGACGGTGACGGCCAGGGTGCGGTTCAGCGCCGTGGCCGCATCCGGGCCCGGGCGGGCCGGTGCCCCGGCGGGCGCGGTCGTGGGCGTCTCCATCGCCTCTCTCCCCCCGCCCCGCCCTCAGCCCGCGTACGGACGCTCGGCCCGCGCGGCCCGCAACGCCCGCCCCCACCAGGCGAGTTGACCGAGCATGCCCTTGGCGGCGCCGGCGCACACGGCCGCGTCGCGCGGGGTGCCGTCCTCGCCGAGGCCGGACCAGGGGCCGTGCAGGCTGACCGAGTCGCGCACGGTCGTCGCGTGCAGTTCGGCGAAGACCAGCCGGAGTTGCTCGACCGCGCGCAGACCGCCGCCGAGCCCGCCGTACGAGACGAAGCCGACCGGCTTGGCCCGCCACTGGGCGTGGTGCCAGTCGATGAAGTTCTTCAGGGACGCCGGGAAGCTGTGGTTGTACTCGGGTGTGACGACGACGAACGCGTCGGCGGCGGCGAGCCGCGGCGAGACGTCCCGCAGCGCGGCCACGGCCTCGGGGCTCGGCGTGCCGCCCCACTCGGGCAGCACCAGCGGCAGATCGATCCCGGCGAGGTCGATGACGTCGAGGTCGAGGCCGGTGTCGCCGGCGGCCGCGCCGAGGAACCAGTCGGCGACGGCCCGGCCCTGCCGGCCCTCCCGGACGCTGCCCACGATGACCGCGACGCGCAGCGGGGCGTCGGCGGCGGCAGCGGCTGATACGGCGTTCTCGCTGGTGACAGACACAGGTGTCCCCCTTGTCATGGTGGAGCGGCCGCCCGGTGCGGCCCCTCGTCCAGCAAAGTACAACGCTCGTTGTAAAAAGTGCAACGCTCGTTGTAACTCGGGTAGAGTGGCCTGCCGGAGGAGCAGGCAGGGAGGCGGGCGTGGGCGAAACGAACAAGGCCCGGCTGACGCGGGCGCGAGGCGAGGTCTCACCGCGCAGGCTGGAGAAGCAGATGGCGATCGCGAGCGCGTCCTGCACGGTCTTCGGCCGCGAGGGCTACGCACGCGCCTCGGTCGACGCGCTGGCCGCCGAGGCCGGCGTCTCCACGCGCACCCTCTACAACCACTTCCCCGGCGGCAAGGCACAGCTCTTCCAGACCGTGGTGACATGGACGTCCAGCGAGGTCCGGGACGCCCAACTCGCCTGCCTGCGATCGGTGCTGCATCCCGAGCGGCCGCCGCACGCGGAGGACCTGGAGCGCGACCTGGTCGCGCTGGCCCGCGGGTTCGCGGGACTCATGACGGACTACCCGAGCCACTTCGCCCTCGTCCGGCACATCCACGCCGAGGCCGACCATGTGCCGCCCGAGGTCCTGAAGGCATGGCACGAGGCGGGCCCGGAGCCGGTCGGCCGGGCCGTCGCCGAGGCGATGGCCCGCCTCGAGGACGCCGGCCTGCTCGACACGCACGACGACGCGGCCATGACCGCCGCCCACTTCATGGCCCTGGCGACCCATACGATCGTCCAGTTCACCCATTACGGCGTCCTGCCGCTTCCCCAGGCGGAGACGGACCGCCTGATCAGGGCCGGGGTGGCGGCGTTCCTGCGGGCCTACGGGCGCTGATCCGGCCCCGGACCGCTTCCTTCGCAGCGCTCCGAGCGGAGCAGTCGGCGAGCGAGCCGCCCCCGCAACCGCCTCCTTGGCGGACGCGCCGGCGGCCGGACTGCCCTACCCGGCCTGGGCCGGGATGCCCAGTTCGGTCAGCAGGGCGCGTACGCGCCGGGCGATGGCGTCGCGGATGGGGCGGACCGCCTCGACGCCCTGGCCGGCCGGGTCGTCCAACGGCCAGTCCAGGTACCGCTTGCCGGGGAAGACCGGGCAGGCGTCGCCGCAGCCCATCGTGATGACGACGTCCGAGGACCGCACCGCCTCGGTGGTGAGGATCTTCGGAGTCTCGGCGGAGAGGTCGACGCCCACCTCCGCCATGGCCTCGACGACCGCGGGGTTGACCGCGTCGGCGGGGGCGGAACCGGCCGAGCGGACCTCGACCCGGTCGCCGCCGAGGCGGGCGAGGAAGGCGGCGCCCATCTGGGAGCGGCCGGCGTTGTGGACGCAGACGAACAGCACCGAGGGGCGCTGGGCGGCGGAACTCATGCGGGGTGTCCTAGCGGGCGGAGGGGCGGTCAGGGGGAGGCGAGTTCGGCTTCGGGCTGGAGTCCGGGGCCGGGTGCGGATGCGCCGTGGGGTACGGCGATGCCGTCGGCCCGGGTGGGTGCGTGACGTCCGTACACGACCGCCACGGCTGCCAACCCCAGGACGACGCCGACCAGTTGGGCGCCGACGAAGGGGGTGACGGAGGCGGGGGCGATCCCGGCGAAGGTGTCGGTGAAGGCGCGGCCGACGGTGACGGCGGGGTTCGCGAAAGAGGTGGAGGAGGTGAACCAGTAGGCGGCCCCGATGTACGAGGCGACGGCCACCGGCGCGAGCGAGGCGCGGCCGGCCCGCTCCAGGCCGAGGACGAGCAGGATCAGCGCACCCGTGGCGACGACCTCGCCCAGCAGCAGATGTCCGGCGGACCGGTCGTGACCGGAGAACCTGACCAGCGGCGCGCCGAACATGGCGTCGGCCAGCACCGCGCCGCCGATGGCCCCGGCGATCTGCGCGGGCACGTACGCGGCGACCTCGCGCAGGCTCGGCCCGGTGCCGGTGCGGCGGCCGGCGAACCAGACGGCCAGCGTGACGGCGGGGTTGAAGTGCGCGCCGGAGACCGGCCCGAACAGCGTGATCAGCACGCCCAGTCCGAACACGGTGGCCAGCGAGTTGGCCAGCAGTTGCACGCCGACGTCGTGCGACAGCTCGGTCGCCTGGATGCCGGAGCCCACGACCACGGCCACCAGCAGCCCGGTGCCCAGCGCCTCGGCCGCGACCCGGCGGCCGAGGGACGCGGTCACGCCGTCACCCCTGCGGCCTGCGGCGTGGTCAGGAACCCGGCGAGCTTGTCCAGGACCCCGGGCAGCACCCAGTAGTACACCCAGGTCCCCCGGCGCTCGCAGTCGATCAGGCCGGCCCGGCGCAGCAGCTTGAGGTGGTGGGAGATCGTCGGCTGGGACAGGTCGAAGGCGGGCGTCATCTCGCAGACGCACACCTCACCGCCCTCCCGCGAGGCGATCATCGACAGCAGCCGCAGCCGTACCGGATCGCCCAGCGCCTTGAAGACCTTGGCCAGCTCCGCGGCACGTCCGTCGTCCAGCGGTGCGGCGGCCAGGCCCGGGCAGCAGGCGGCGGCACTCTCCTGGCCGATCACCCGGAGCTCTTGTTTCGACATGCCTCTATGTTGACGTTTCTCGATCCAAGGCGCAAGGTTGCATCGACAGACTTCAATACAGGCCGCGGAACCGGCCCCGCCGTGCCCGGCCGTCCACCCAACGCACACCCGGCATCCAGGAGTGAAGCGATGAGCGAGCAGTCCACCGATCTGCGGGAGACCGTCCGCCGGCGGTACGCAGCCGCAGCCGTCCAGGTCACCGAGGGCGGCGCCGCCTGCTGCGGCCCCCAGCCCGTCGAGGTCGACGAGAACTTCGGCTCCACCCTCTACGCCACCGAGGAGCGCGACGCCCTCCCCGCCGAAGCCGTCGCCGCCTCCCTGGGCTGCGGCAACCCCACCGCGGTGGCCGAACTCCGCGAGGGCGAGCGGGTGCTGGACCTCGGCTCCGGCGGCGGTATCGACGTGCTGCTCTCGGCGCGCCGCGTGGGGCCGACGGGGAAGGCGTACGGCCTGGACATGACCGAGGAGATGCTGGCCCTGGCGCTGGCCAGCGCGGCGAAGGCGGGCGCGACGAACGTGGAGTTCCTCAAGGGCACCATCGAGGCGATCCCGCTGCCCGCGAACACCGTCGACGTGGTCATCTCCAACTGCGTGATCAACCTGTCCGTCGACAAGCCCGCCGTCTTCGCCGAGACCTTCCGGGTGCTGCGGCCGGGCGGCCGTATCGGCGTCTCGGACGTCGTCGCCGACGACGCCCTCACCCCCGGACAGCGGGCGCTGCGCGGCGACTACGTGGGCTGCATCGCCGGCGCCCTGTCCTTCGCCGAGTACCGGGCGGGCCTGGAGGCCGCCGGCTTCACCGACGTCTCCATCACCCCGACCCACCAGGTCGCCGACGGCATGCACTCGGCGATCGTCCGCGCCGTCAAGCCGTCGGCCGCGGGGCAGCCGTAGCCGAGTCGGGGCTCTCCGGTGCGGCGACGGCG
This sequence comes from Streptomyces sp. NPDC007189, assembly GCF_040703635.1. Lineage (NCBI taxonomy): Bacteria > Bacillati > Actinomycetota > Actinomycetes > Kitasatosporales > Streptomycetaceae > Streptomyces > Streptomyces sp. NPDC007189. The sequence continues at coordinate 349,921 of NZ_JBEYEY010000007.1, read as the reverse complement.
TCCGGCGATTCCCGGCGGCGCCCGTGCCGGCGGTGCCGAGGAGTAGCGTGGTCAGCAGCGAGGCGCATCCGGTGTTCGCACCCCAGCCGAACGGTTGGTTTCCTCATGACCGACTCCGACACATCCCGTGGCTCCCGGATCCTGCCGAGCGGCGTGCACCATGCCGTACGGCCGGGCAGCGCACTGCTCCGGCTGGAGACCACGGCATCACGCGAAGGCGCGCTCGACGGTGCGTGGTGGCCGCGGTCGCGGGACATCGGGGCGGAGCTGCCCGCGCTGCTGAGCGCCCTCACCGAGCACCTGGGCCCGCTGAGCCGGGTCGGGCTGGACGCCACAGCCTGGGAGGGGCTTCCGACACGGATCGCCGTGAACGACCGCGTGGTGCACGTGGACTCCTTCCCGGAGGGCGACGACACCGTCCTGATCACCCGGGGCGACAGGGACTACTTCTCGCTGCTGGTCATCCCGCCGGACGCGACACCCGAGGCCGCCCACGCGGCGATGGCCCAGGCCGTCCTGGCCGGCAACATCACCTCCGCGGAGCAGATCCTCATCGACACCGGAGGCGGGCAGACGGCGACGGGATGACGGGTCCCCCACACCCCGGGGACGGCGATCCGGTCAGCCGCGCCACTCCACCAGGAGCAGCGTGGCGTCGTCCGTGGTGCGTCCGCCCCGCGCCCGCTTCAGCGTGTGCGACAGGGCGCGGGCCACCGCGCGCACTCCGCGGCCGGTCCTCTCCAGTCCGTTCACCAAGTCGATCAACTGCTGCTCCCCGAACTGCTCCCCGCCCACCGCGTGCTCCTCGACCAGCCCGTCGGTGTAGCACAGGACCCGGTCTTTGCGCTCCAGCGTCAGCTCACTGACCTCCGGCTCCGCACCGCCCAGGCCCACCGGCAGGGTGGTCGGCCCGACCAGCCGGCGCGTCACGCGGTGGTCGCGGACGAGAATCGGCGCGGGGTGACCCGCGTTCACCCACTGCATGCGGCCCGTCGTCGTCTCCAGCCGCATCATCTGCCCGGTGACGAAGTGTTCGGGGCCGAACTGTCTCGCCACGGCCTCGTCCATGAAGGCATAGATCTCCGTCAGGCCGATGCCGAGGCGGCGGGCGTGGCGGTAGGCGCCGATGGCCACGGTGGCCATGGTGGCCGCACCGAGGCCGTGCCCCATCGCGTCGATCATGGCGACGTGCAGCACGTCGCCGTTGAGCGCGTAGTCGAAGCTGTCCCCCGCCACGTCGTAGGCGGGCTCCAGGACCCCGGCCACGGCGACCCTCGGCATGATCATGGCCAGGGGCGGCAGCAGAGACCACTGGATCTCGGCCGCGACGCTCATCGGTTCATCGCGGCGGGTCCGGAAGAAGAGGTCGGAGTAACCGTGCTTGGTCACCAGCAGATCGGCCACGAGTCCGGAGACCCGGCGCAGCAAGCGGCGGTCGTCGTCGTCGACCCGGTCCAGCGTCACGGCCATGACGCCCACCTGGTCGCCGCCGTCCAGCAGCGGCAGGTGGACCCGTACGCCGTCGTCCTCGGGCACCTCCACGGGCACCGCGTCGAGGAAGCAGCGGCCCGCGGCGGAATCGTCGATCACCTGCGGGTCCCCGCGCAGGAGCCCCAGGCCGGGCAGCGGCACGAGCAGCATCTGGCCGTAGTCCTGGAGCAGGACCTGCGGATGGCTGCCCCCCAGCCGCTCCATCACATCGGCCACCAGGGGGCCGATGAGGTGGGGTGGAAGCTCGTGCGCCCGGTCGAGAACCGTCCCCAGAAGCGCTTCCCCGAAGCTCTCGGAGCGGTCCACACGCGGCTCGGCCGTCATCTGCTCACCCGACATGATCCACACGACCATGGCCGCCGGCGATGGCCGGGGAAAGAGCTGTCTGTCCCATTACTCCATCATGGGCCGGTCCGCTCCCCGGCGCCCTCCAGAAGGAACGTCGACGGCCAAGGGCCGGCCTGGAACCCGAGCCGGGTACACCGCCTGCCGAAGGTTCGTGGGGACATCCACGGCAGACGGCCCACTCGTGGGGCACTCTTCCGGACCCCATAGCCCCTGGGTATCCACTGGTGCCGCGCCCAACCACATCCCACGAGCCCCGGACACATCCGCTCCGCACGCCCCCGGAAACACGTCGGCGCCCGAGCCGGCCGAAGCCGACCCGGGCGCTGCGTAGCAGGTCGAAGGGGGTGACCCCTCCCCCGCGGCCGTAGGCCCTGTGGGACTCGAACCCACAACCAATGGATTAAAAGTCCACTGCTCTGCCAATTGAGCTAAGGGCCCAGGCGATGTTGCGTGTCCGAGCATAGCCGGACGCGGCCGTGTCTCCGATCGGGTATCGGTGACGCGGCCGCGTCGGGAGGGGACCAAGGATCCGGATGGTCACTTTTCGACCAGGTTCGCGGCCGGGGCCCGGTCCGCGCTGAGGAACCAGTGGCGGGCCGAGGCCAGCCACCAGGTCGCGGCGAAGCCGAGGACGACCAGGACGGCGACGGGTGCGTAGTTGAAGGTCTCCCAGGTGACCGGCGAGACCTGGGGGAGCATGAAGAGGATCGTGATGACGGCGACCCACGTCACCGAGACGACCCCGATCAGGCCCGACCAGCGGCCCAGGTGCCACGGCCCGCGCTCGAAGGCGGCGCCCTTGCGGACCCGCAGGAAGGTCGGGACGACGTACGCGATGTAGAGGCCGATGACGGCGATCGAGGTGACGGCCGCGTACGCCGTCGAGTTGATCAGGTACGGAAGGCCGAGGGCCAGGGCGGCCAGCGCGGCCAGCCAGACCGCCGCCACCGGGGTGCGGGTGCGCGGGCTGACCGTGTGCCAGACGCGGGAGAAGGGCAGCGCGCCGTCGCGGGAAAAGGCGTAGATCATACGGCTGTTGGCGGTCACCGACGCCATGCCGCAGAAGAGCTGGGCGCCGATCACGACCAGGAGCAGCAGCTTGCCCGAGGTCGCCCCCAGCGCGTCCAGGAGGATCTGGGCCGGGGGTGCGCCGGTCGGGGAGGTGAGTTCCTTGTCGTACGACTGGATGGCGAACGTGAAGCCCAGCAGCAGCACGAAGCCGGCGATCCAGGACGTCCAGATGGAGCGGACGATGCCCTTGGGGCCCGCCGTGGACGCGTCGTGGGTCTCCTCGGTCATGTGGGCGGAGGCGTCGTAGCCGGTGAAGGTGTACTGGGCCATCAGCAGGCCGAGCAGCACGACGTAGGCGCCGCTGTGCCAGCCCGTCCGGTTGACGAACTCGGTGAAGACGAACGCCGTCGACTGGTGGCGGTCGGGGACGAGGGCCAGCGCGCCGACGATCACCGCCACGCCGAGCACGTGCCACCACACGCTGACGTCGTTGAGGAACGCGACGATCCGGACGCCGAAGGTGTTCAGCAGGCCGTGCAGGATCAGGATCGCCGCGAAGAGGAGCACCGTGCGGCCCGGGGTCACCTCGAAGCCGAACTGCAGGTTCAGGTACGCGCCGAGGAAGGAGGCCGCGCCGAAGTCGATGCCGGCGGTCACCGCGACCTGGCCCAGCACGTTGAACCAGCCGGTGAACCAGGCCCAGGCCGCCGCCGAGCGCGGGGGCGCCAGGCGGTGGGCCCAGAAGTACAGGCCCGCCGAGGTGGGGTACGCCGAGCAGATCTCCGCCATCGACAGGCCGACGAACAGGGTCATCAGGCCGACCGCCACCCAGCCCCAGGTGATCACTGCCGGGCCGCCGGTGGTCATGCCGAAGAGATAGAGGGTGAGACAGCCGGACAGCACCGAGATGATCGTGAAGGAGACGGCGTAGTTCGAGAACGCCGACATCCGGCGGGCGAGGACCTGGGTGTAACCGAGCTGGGCCAGCCGTTCCTCGTCCGACAGGCCACTCACTCGCGCGTCATCATCTGTCATGCCCCCAGCAATTCCCCCGCCGGTGGCGTGACATGCGTCACCCGGTGGCGAAAAAGGGCCCGTACGACCGGAGTCGTACGGGCCCTTCCCGGGTCACGCGGATGTCACTCGGCGTCAGCCGTTGCGCTTCCAGCGCGGCTTGTCCTCGCGGCGGCCGAAGGAGCCGCCGTTGCCGCGGTGGTCGTCACGGCGGCCGTAGGGGCGCTCGTGGCCGCCGGTGGGGCTGCCCCCGCTCGCCGGACGGCGGGAGTGGGGGAGGAAGCCCGGGCGGTCGTCGCGGCGGTCGCGGTTGAACGGCCGGTCGCTGCCCCGGTGACCACCGCGCTCGTCCCGGCGGAAGCCGCCGCGCTCGCCACGGTCACGGTCGAAGGAACGGCCACCTCGGTCGTCACGGCGGTCACGGTCGAACGGACGGCGCTCGTCACGGCGCTCGAAGCCACGGCCACCCCGGTCCTCACGGCGCTCGAAGCCACGGCCACCGCGGTCCTCACGGCGGTCGCGGTCGAACGGACGGCGCTCGTCACGGCGCTCACCCCGGTCGTCACGGCGCTCGAAGCCGCGGCCGCCACGGTCGTCACGGCGCTCGAAGCCGCCACGCTCGCCACGGTCACGGTCGAAGGAACGGCCACCGCGGTCGTCACGACGGTCACGGTCGAACGGGCGACGGTCGTCACGGCGCTCGAAGCCACGGCCACCGCGCTCGTCGCGACGGTCACCCCGGTCGTCACGGCGCTCGAAGCCGCGCCGCTCCCGGCGCTCGTACGGCGCCGAGGCCGCCGGACGCTCCTCGCGCGCGGTCTCCCGCTCGGCCGTCTGCTCGACGACCGCGAGTTCCTCGGCGGCCGTCGCCTGCGCCTCGGCCACCGCGGCCTCCGGGTCCTCGCCCCGCTCGCGGGCGACCCGGGCGACCAGCCGGTCGGCCTCCTCGCGCAGTTCGGTGGCGCGGCGCTGGGCGCGCTCCAGCTGCTTGGTGAGCTGGGCGACCTCGCGCTCGGCCTGCTGGGCGGCATTGCCCGCGGACTCGGCCTGGACCTCGGTCATGGAGCGGGCGCCGGTGATCTCGGCGACCTCCGGGTCGAAGGCGCCGGCGCCCTGGATGATGTGCCGGGCCGCGTCGACGCCGGCGTCCTCCATCAGGCGGAAGATCTGGCGCCGCTGGTGCGGCAGGGAGAGCGAGACGACCGTGCCGGTACGGCCCGCACGGGCGGTACGGCCGGCGCGGTGCAGGTAGTCCTTGTGGTCACCGGCCGGGTCCACGTTCAGGACCAGGTCGATGCCGTCGACGTGGATGCCGCGGGCGGCGACGTCGGTGGCGACCAGGACGTTGACGTACCCGTCCTTGAAGTCGGCCAGGGTCCGGGTGCGGGCGCCCTGGGTCATGCCGCCGTGCAGCGCGTCGGCCTTCACGCCGGCCTCGCGCAGCTGCTCGGCGACGCGGTCGGCGCCCAGCTGGGTGCGGACGAAGATGATCGTGCGGCCCTTGCGGGAGGCGATCGCGGCGGTGACCGGCGCCTTGTCCTTCGGCTTCACGATGAGGATGTGGTGCGACATGGTCGTCACCGCGCCCTGGGCCGCGTCCACCTCGTGCGAGACCGGCTCGTTCAGGTAGCGGTCGACCAGGGTCTTGATCTCGTTCTCCATGGTGGCGGAGAAGAGCATGCGCTGGCCGTCGGCCGGGACCTGGTCGAGCAGCTCGGTGACCTCGGGCAGGAAGCCCAGGTCGGACATCTGGTCGGCCTCGTCGAGCACGGCGATCTGCACGTCCTCGAGCGAGCAGGCGCCGCGGTTGATGATGTCGCGCAGCCGGCCCGGGGTGGCGACGAGGATGTCGACGCCGCGCTCCAGGGCGTAGATCTGGTTGCCCATCGAGGTGCCGCCGCAGACGACCTTCATCTTCAGGCCGACGACGTCGCCGTACGGCTGGAGGGCGTCGGCGACCTGCATGGCCAGCTCGCGGGTCGGGGTGAGGATGACCGCGCGGGGCTTGTGCTTCTGGGTCCGGCCGCCGGCCAGCCGGGCCAGCGTCGGCAGACCGAAGGAGAGGGTCTTGCCGGAGCCGGTGCGGCCCCGGCCGAGGATGTCCTTGCCGGCCAGGGCGTCCGGGATGGTCGCGGCCTGGATCGGGAAGGGGGTCGTCACGCCGTTCTGCGCGAGCTTGCGCACGACGCCCTCGGGCAGGCCGAGGTCGGCGAAGGTGATCTGGGGGGTCTGGTTCTGGGGGGTGTCAGCGGCCTCGGGGGCCTCGGTGATCTCGGTCGTCGCGTCGGCGAGGTCGCCCTCGAACTCGGCGAGCTCGTTCTCGGACACGACGAACTGATCAGTACTGGACACGGACATGCGAATGCGAAACCTTCCGGAGTCTCTTCGGCACGCGCCCGTCAACTCCGTGATTCGCTCACGACCGCCTCAATGCGGTCCGCCACGGCAAAGGAGAGTACGCGCCACACGGCGCGCTCTGCGTTGGCGCCGGGCAAATGGGATCAAACGATCTACCACCATACGCACTCCCCACCCCTGAAGGCAAACCGCCCGCGTCTCCGCAGGTCAGCCCCGGCCCCGCACACCGCTCCCCGCGCTCAGACCGCTGCCCCCGCCGCGGGCGCCGGTGCCGGTTCGCGCTCGACGAGCTGCGGCCCCGGCCCCTCGTGCGCCGAGGAGGACGGCTCGGCCGACGGCGGTGCGGAGGTCACCGGCGGCGGGGTCGAGGCCGGCGGCACGGGCGGGGCGGAGGTGGCCGGCGGGGTCGGCGGCGCATTGGTCGGCGCGGGGTCGCCGGGCCGGGCGGTGGTGCCGGGCTTCGCCGGTGCCGTGGGCGCGCTCTTCTCGCCGGACGGGGTGGCCGAGGGCGACGCCGAGTCCTCGTCCCGCTTCCCCTTGCCGTCGTGGCCGTGCTTGTCGTCGCCCGCCTTGCCGTCGTGCCCGCCGAAGCCGCCGGCGCCTTCCACCGGGACGCCGTCGGGCGCCTCGCCGCCATGCCGGCCGGCCGAGTGCGCGGGCCTGGCCCGGCCCGCGTCGTCACCCACGTTCACACAGCCGGCGGCTGCGGCGAGGGTCAGCGCCGTGACGGTGAGCCGGACGGGTACGGACAAGGGGCGCACGGCGGCCACCTCCGGAGGCGAGAGGAGAAGTCAACCTCCCCAACTCCCGCCGCCCGCAAGAGGACACGCGTCCCGCCGTATCGGGCTCACCCGTAGCCGAGGGTGTGCAGCCGGGCGTCGTCGATGCCGAAGTGGTGGGCGATCTCGTGCACGACGGTCACCTCGGTCTCCGCGACGACGTCCTCCCTGCTGTCGCACATCCGCAGCGTCGGCCCGCGATAGATGGTGATCCGGTCCGGCAGCACGCCCGCGTACCACTCGCCCCGGTCGGTCAGGGGGGTGCCCTCGTACAGTCCGAGCAGCTCGGGATCGTCGGCGGGCGGTTCGTCCTCCACGAACACCGCCACGTTGTCCATGAGCCGCATCAGCTCCGGCGGGATCCGGTCGAGCGCCTCGGCGACCAGTTCCTCGAACTCCTCGCGCGTCATCTCCAGCACATGGTCATTGTCCGGCACGAGGTGCCGTATGAGACCGGTGCGCACCGCATATCCGCCCCCGCACCCGGGCATACGGCACCAATGGTCCGCGTCCCCGTCGCAGTGTTCCGCAGGATGACGACCCGTCTGCGCCACCCCACGACGCCCCGCCCGCACCGCACGACCGACCGCGCGCGCCGTACGACCGACCGCCGCCCGCACCCGGCGGCGAACCCCCCGCGCCACACCACGAGCCGCCTGCTCCCCACCTTCCGCCGCACCCGCCGCACCCGCCCGCTCCCCGCCTTGGAGCTCGCCGCGCGCCCCCACCCGTGGCTCCGCGCCCTCGGGCTGACGGTGGTCGTGCTGGCCGGCGCCTGGCTGGGGCTGCTGATCGTCGGGAACGTACGGGCCCCGGTCGGCCCCATGAACACGACGATGGCGCTGCGCCCGTCCCTGACCGGGGGCACGAAGATCAACGTCTCCCCGCTGGGCGCCCTGAGCCTGGACACCCATGTGGCCCCCGTCCGCCTGGACGTGAACGTGGACCAGCTCGACCCGCTCCGCTCCCAGGCCCTGGTCGACCACCCCGAGCGGATCTCCGGCCTCCAGGACGAGGTCGCCCAGGACGTCGAGCACGGCACGCTGGACCTGGCGGTGCGCTCCTGTGTCGCGGTGGTCGTCGGAGCCACCGCCCTCGGCCTCGCCGTCTACCGCAGGCCCCGCCCCGCCCTGGCCGCCGGCGGCCTGGCGCTGGCCCTGCTGGCCGCGTCGGGGGCGAGCGCGTACGCCACCTGGAACCCGAAGTCGGTGCTGGAGCCGAGGTTCTCCGGGCTGCTCAGCTCGGCGCCGGCGGTGGTCGGCAACGCGCGCAGCATCGTCAGCGACTTCGACGTCTACCAGAAGGAGCTGGCCCGCCTGGTGACGAACGTGACGAAGCTCTACGACGTCACCTCCACGCTCCCGGCCTACCAGCCGGACCCCTCCACCATCCGGGTCCTGCACGTCTCCGACATCCACCTCAACCCGGCGAGCTGGAAGATCATCGCCTCGCTGGTGGAGCAGTACAAGGTGAACGTGATCGTCGACTCCGGCGACACGATGGATCACGGTACGGCGGCGGAGAACGGCTTCCTGGACCCGATCCGGGGCCTGGGCGTGCCGTACGTGTGGGTGCGGGGCAACCACGACTCCCGGACCACCCAGGGCTATCTGGAGCGGATGAAGAACGTGCACGTCCTGGACGACGGCCGGGCGGAGACGGTCGCCGGCCTGCGTTTCGCGGGCATCGGCGACCCGCAGTTCACCCCGGACCGCTCGGTGGCGCCCGGCGGGAACGCGGCCGAGCAGCTGGCGGGCGACCGGCTGGCCAGCGCCCTGCGCGACCAGCGGGCGGCCGGCACCCCGGTCGACGTCGCGATCGCCCACGAGCCGTCCGCGGCCCGCGAGACGGACGGCGAGGTGCCGCTGGTGCTGTGCGGCCATCTCCACCACGAGGGGGACGAGATGCTCCGGTACGGCACCCGGCTGCGCATGGAGGGCTCCACGGGCGGCAGCGGACTGCGGGCGGTGGAGCACCAGTACCCCGCTCCCGTCGAGGCCTCGATCCTCTACTTCGACCGCGACAGCCACCGCCTGCAGGCCTGGGACGCGATCAAACTGGGCGGGCTCGGAGAGACGACAGCCGAGGTCAGCCGCCATCTGGCGGACGAGAACCGGCCCAGGACCGCTCCCTCCCCGCGCACCCCGTCCCCCTCCTCCCCCAGCTCGTCGGCCCCCTCGCCGTAAACCGTTTTGGCGATACTCCCCGCCATCCCATATGCTTCTCACGTCCCCGACGCGCTGACGAAGCGCCCAGGCGGGCCGATAGCCCTCATCGTCTAGCGGCCTAGGACGCCGCCCTTTCAAGGCGGTAGCACGGGTTCGAATCCCGTTGGGGGCACGCAATACCGTGTGCGACACTGTTGCATGCACGCTTGGTCCTGTGGAGCAGTTTGGAGTGCTCGCCACCCTGTCAAGGTGGAGGCCGCGGGTTCAAATCCCGTCAGGACCGCTGGTGTTTCACGTGAAACACCGTGGCTGGGTAGCTCAGTTGGTACGAGCGTCCGCCTGAAAAGCGGAAGGTCGCCGGTTCGACCCCGGCCCCAGCCACAACCGCCCTCACCAGGGCCCGAGCCCCTCTCCTACCTTCACAGGAGAGGGGCTCTTTCGTGTCGCCCCCTCTTTACCTCACGTCGACGAAGTCGCCCGTGGCCTTGGCGGCGGGCGTGGTGCTCGTGCCCGTGAAGTAGGAGCGCCAGTAGCCGTCGGTGGACGCGGTGACCGTGGTCCGGAACTGAAGCTTGACCGGTTGTCCGGCGTGAGCGACCGGAACGGTGAGGGCGATGAGTGCCAGCGCGCCGGACGAAGCGGCACCGATGGCGAGTCTGCGCATGGGTGGGATGGCCTCGCCCCTGCCCGCCCCCTATGATCGGGCGACGCCCCGCCAGGACGCGGTTCAGTGCACGGGGCCTTCGTCGTACGGGGCATGGTCGTAGTGGTCTGTGGGGGGATCCGTGGCGGACGACACCGAGGTGGAGAAGACGCGAGCGCGGTACGGGCTGCTCGCGGTCATCGTCAGCAATCTCGCCATCGCCGGTGTCGCGATCGTCGGTGTGTGGCGGCTCGACGGGGACAAGTCGGTGATCGTCGGCGTCCTGACCGCCGCGTTCACCGCCGTGAGCAGCATGACGACCGCCTACCTGGGCATCAAGGCCGTCGCCAACACGGCGAAGTCGATCGGCCTCAGGGACGCGACGGCCTCTCGCCACGCCGACCCGGTCCCCTCCGCGACACCTGCTCAGCACACCGACCCGGCTCCCACCACGGCGCCGGCTCAGCGCGCCGGTTCCTAGGAAGGCGTCGGCGGGTCCGTCGGGCGGCCGCCGGGGTGGCGGTGCCGCCCGATCAGGAACACCGCGCAGGAGACGACCGCCCAGCCGGCCAGCACCAGGAAGGGAAAGGCATGCTGGTGGCCGCGGAAGTACACCGCGGTGTGCTGGGCGTTCACCGAGGCGCCGGGCGGCAGCCAGCGGCCGATGGTGCCGAGCGCGGACGGCAGCAGCGGCCAGGAGACCGCACCGCCGGAGGACGGGTTGCCGAGCAGCACCATCAGCCCCCAGGTCGGCAGCATGGCCCACCGCCCGACCAGGGCGTTGAACATCGTGAACACCATGCCCGAGGTGACCATGGTCAGGGCGAGGATCGCCCACGACTCCGCGAACGGCAGCTTCAGCGCCCCCAGCCACCAGTCGACCACCGCCGCGATCGTGAACCCGCCGAGCAGGGCGTAGGCGACGATGTAGGCGATGCGCTCCAGGGGGTTCAGCTCGCGGGCGTGCACGCTGAGCTGGATGGCGCCGACGAAACCGACGATCCCTGCGGCGAGCGAGATGTAGAAGATCGCGAGCCCTCTCGGATCACCCCGCTGCAGTGGCTTGAGGTCGTGGACCAGCACGGTGGTGCCGGTGGCCCTGCCCACCTTCGCCCCGGCCTCCGCGAGCACCTGCGCGACCGTCGCGCCGGACGCGCCCGACACGTCCAGGACGATCGACCGGCCGCCGGCGGGTGCCTCGACGACCGCGAACACCTTCTGCTGGTCCACCGCGAGGACGGCGTCCCGCCTGCTGCCGTACGGGTGCAGCTTCAGGGAGGCGCCCAGGGCCTGCTCCATGCCCCCGATGAAGCGCCGGGCCGTCGGCGCGTCGTAGGCGCCGGTCACCGCCGCGGGGATGCTGTGCGGGGTCGGGTTGGCCATGGCGTAGGTGTACGAGCCCGCGAAGAGGCCCGCCGCGGCGGCGATGATCAGGAGGAGGACCGTCGCGGGGAGAAAGGGGGACCGTTTGAAGGCCGTCCAGCGCGAATCGGACATAACGGATACTTTGGCAGCTCGGCAGGCGGCTGGCGCTCCGAGTCAAATGGTTCGCGTGTTTTTCGGCCGGGGTGAGATCCTGGACGGCGTATGTCTACGCATCCAGCCCCCGCTCTCGGCACCCTCGCCCCCCGCCTGACCGAGCTGACGCTGCGCGACGCGCACCGGCTCGGCCGGCGGCTCGAGGGCGCGCGCAAGATCCGTAAGCCGGAGGCCCGCGCCGCCGTCCTCGCCGAGATCGAGGCGGAGGTCGACAAGGCCGAGGCCCGCATGGCCGAGCGGCGCTCCCGCGTGCCCGCCGTCGGCTACCCGGAGCAGCTGCCGGTCAGCCAGAAGAAGGACGACATCGCGGCCGCCATCCGCGATCACCAGGTCGTCATCGTCGCCGGTGAGACCGGCTCCGGCAAGACCACGCAGATCCCGAAGATCTGTCTGGAGCTGGGCCGCGGCGTGCGCGGCATGATCGGGCACACCCAGCCCCGGCGCATCGCCGCCCGCACCGTCGCCGAACGCGTGGCGGAGGAGCTGAAGACGCCCCTCGGCGAGGCCGTCGGCTGGAAGGTGCGCTTCACCGACCAGGTGAACCCGGACGCCACCTTCGTCAAGCTGATGACGGACGGCATCCTGCTCGCCGAGATCCAGACCGACCGCGAGCTGCGCGCCTACGACACGATCATCATCGACGAGGCCCACGAGCGATCCCTCAACATCGACTTCCTGCTCGGCTACCTGGCCCAGCTGCTGCCGAAGCGGCCGGACCTGAAGATCGTCATCACCTCGGCGACCATCGACCCCGAGCGTTTCTCCCGGCACTTCGGCGACGCCCCGATCATCGAGGTCAGCGGCCGGACCTACCCGGTGGAGGTGCGCTACCGGCCGCTGCTGGAGGAGGACTCCGAGGACGCCGACCGCGACCAGATCACCGCGATCTGCGACGCCGTCGAGGAACTCCAGGCCGAAGGCCCCGGCGACATCCTCGTCTTCCTCTCCGGTGAGCGCGAGATCCGCGACACCGCGGACGCCCTGGAGAAGAAGAAGTACAGATTCACCGAGGTGCTGCCCCTCTACGCCCGGCTCTCGCACGCCGAGCAGCACCGGGTGTTCCAGCCGCACACCGGGCGCAGGATCGTGCTGGCCACGAACGTCGCCGAGACGTCCCTCACGGTGCCCGGCATCAAGTACGTCATCGACCCCGGCTTCGCCCGGATCAGCCGCTACAGCCACCGCACCAAGGTCCAGCGGCTGCCCATCGAGCCGATCTCGCAGGCCAGCGCCAACCAGCGCAAGGGCCGCTGCGGCCGTACCAGCGACGGCGTCTGCATCCGGCTGTACTCCGAGGAGGACTTCCTCGCCCGCCCGGAGTTCACCGACGCCGAGATCCTGCGGACGAACCTGGCCTCCGTCATCCTGCAGATGACCGCGGCCGGCCTCGGCGAGATCGAGAAGTTCCCCTTCATCGACCCGCCGGACCACCGCAACATCCGCGACGGCGTGCAGCTCCTGCAGGAGCTGGGCGCGCTGGACCCGGCGCAGAAGGACCCGCGCAAGCGCCTCACCGAGACCGGCCGCAAGCTGGCCCAGCTGCCCGTCGACCCGCGTCTGGCCCGGATGGTCCTGGAGGCCGACAAGAACGGCTGCGTCCGCGAGGTCATGGTCATCGCGGCGGCCCTGTCCATCCAGGACCCGCGCGAGCGCCCGGCCGACAAGCAGACCCAGGCCGACCAGCAGCACGCCCGCTTCAAGGACGAGACCAGCGACTTCCTCGCCTACCTCAACCTGTGGCGGTACATCCGCGAACAGCAGAAGGAGCGGGGCTCCAGCTCGTTCCGCCGGATGTGCAAGCAGGAGTACCTGAACTTCCTGCGCATTCGCGAATGGCAGGACATCTACACCCAGCTGCGCACGGTCGCCAAGCAGATGGGCATGCACCTCGAGGAGCCTTCGGCGGGTACTGACGCCCCCGCCGACCGCATCCACGTCTCGCTGCTCGCCGGCCTCCTGTCCCACATCGGGATGAAGGACGTGCGCGACGGCAACAAGAACGAGTACCTGGGCGCCCGCAACGCCAAGTTCGCGATCTTCCCGGGTTCGGCGCTGTTCAAGAAGCAGCCGAAGTTCGTGATGTCGGCCGAGCTGGTGGAGACCTCCCGGCTCTGGGCGCGGGTCAACGCGAAGATCGAGCCGGAGTGGGTCGAGCCGCTCGCCGGGCATCTGCTGAAGCGGACGTACAGCGAGCCGCACTGGGAGAAGGACCAGGCGGCCGTGATGGCGTACGAGAAGGTCACGCTGTACGGCGTGCCGATCGTCGCCCAGCGCAAGGTGAACTACGGCCGGATCGACGCCGAGGTCAGCCGCGAGCTGTTCATCCGCAACGCCCTGGTCGAGGGCGACTGGCGTACGCACCACAAGTTCTTCGCCGACAACCGCAGGCTCCTCAGCGAGGTCGAGGAGCTGGAGCACCGGGCGCGGCGCCGGGACATCGTGGTCGACGACGAGACGATGTTCGACTTCTACGACCAGCGGGTGCCCGAACACGTCGTGTCCGGCGCGCACTTCGACTCCTGGTGGAAGCGCAAGCGGCACGAGCAGCCGGACTTCCTGGACTTCGAGCGGGAGATGCTCATCCGGGAGTCGGCGGAGGCGGTCACCAAGGCCGACTACCCGGACACCTGGCGGCAGGGCGACCTGAAGTTCAGGGTGACCTACCAGTTCGAGCCGGGTGCGGACGCCGACGGCGTGACCGTCCACATCCCGCTCCAGGTCCTCAACCAGGTCACGGACGAGGGCTTCGACTGGCAGATCCCGGGCCTGCGCGAGGAGGTCGTGACGGAGCTGATCCGCTCCCTCCCCAAGCCGATCCGCCGTAACTACGTCCCCGCGCCGAACTACGCGAAGGCGTTCCTGGAGGAGGCGGTGCCCCTCCAGGAGCCGCTGACGGTGACGATGGCCCGCGAGCTGAAGCGGATGGTCGGCGTGCCGTTCGAGGCCGACGACTTCGACTGGTCCAAGGTCCCCGACCATCTGAAGATCACCTTCCGGATCGTCGACGAGCGGCGCCGGAAGCTGGCCGAGGACAAGGACCTGGAGGCGCTGAAGCTGCGCCTGAAGCCGAAGGCCCGCAAGGCCCTCTCCCAGGCAGCGGCGGCAACCGCCGAACGCGAGGGCGGCGAGTCCCTGGAGCGCACGGGCCTGACCGACTGGACGATCGGCACGCTCACCCGCGTCTTCGAGACCCGCCGCGCCGGCCAGCCGGTCAAGGCCTACCCCGCCCTGGTCGACGACGGCGACACGGTCTCGGTCCGCCTCTTCGACACGGAGGCCGAGCAGGCCGAGGCCATGTGGAAGGGCACCCGGCGGCTGGTCCTGCGCAACATCCCGGTGAACCCGGCGAAGTTCGCGTCCGAGAAGCTGACGAACGCCCAGAAGCTGGCGCTCTCCGCCAACCCGCACGGCTCGATCCAGGCCCTCTTCGACGACTGCGCGATGGCGGCGGCCGACAAGCTGATCGCGGACTTCGGGGGTCCGGCGTGGGACGAGGAGTCGTACCGCAAGCTGTACGACAGGGTGCGCGCGGAGATCGTCGACACGACGGTCCGTACGGTCGCCCAGGTGCAGCAGGTGCTGGCCGCCTGGCAGGCCTGTGAGCGCCGTCTGAAGGCCGTGAAGAGCCCGGCGCTGCTGGCGAACCTGACGGACGTCCGCAAGCAGCTGGACGCCCTGGTGAAGCCGGGGTTCGTCACGTGGGCC
Source organism: Streptomyces sp. NPDC007189 (assembly GCF_040703635.1). Taxonomy (NCBI): domain Bacteria; kingdom Bacillati; phylum Actinomycetota; class Actinomycetes; order Kitasatosporales; family Streptomycetaceae; genus Streptomyces; species Streptomyces sp. NPDC007189. The sequence continues at coordinate 334,865 of NZ_JBEYEY010000007.1, read as the reverse complement.
GGCATACGGCGGCTGCCCGACCTGATGCGCTACCTGGTGGCCGCGGACCGGCGCCTGCAGCAGATGCCGACGAACGTCCAGCGGGACACCACGCGCATGGAGAAGGTCCACGAGATGCAGGACGAGTACGCCTGGCTCCTGGAGCAGCTCCCCCAGGGCCGTCCGGTGCCGCAGCAGGTCCTGGACATCCGCTGGATGATCGAGGAGCTGAGGGTCAGTTACTTCGCCCATGCCCTCGGCACCGCGTACCCCGTCTCCGACAAGCGGATCGTGAAGGCGATCGACGCGGCCGCGCCGTAACCGCACACGCACAGCGAGTGAGTTCGACCAGGCGGCCTCACCTCCTGTACAGTCTCTTCTCGCAGCGCAGTGCACCAACCAAAGCGCCGCGAAACCTGGTCCTGTGGAGCAGTTTGGAGTGCTCGCCACCCTGTCAAGGTGGAGGCCGCGGGTTCAAATCCCGTCAGGACCGCAGAGATGAGAGAGGCCCGCACCCCGCAAGGGATGCGGGCCTCAGTCGTATACCCCTCACCGCCCCGCCAAGGCGGAGGCCGCGCCCGCGGCAGAGCCGCAATCAAGCACAGCAAAACCCGTCAGGACCGCAGAGAGACCGACGCCCGCACCCCGCAAGGGATGCGGGCCTCAGTCGTATACCCCTCACCGCCCCGCCAAGGCGGAGGCCGCGCCCGCGGCGGAGCCGCAATCAAGCACAGCAAAACCCGTCAGGACCGCAGAGAGGGAGGCCCGCACCCGTCAAGGGTGCATGTAGCGCCCCACCAGCCCTCGTCGCCCTGCCACGGCGCTCCGGGGCGGTGGAGTCCCCGCACAGCCGCCCTTCCTTCGCCCCCGCCGTGGGCGCTCGCCACCTTGACGGGGTCACATTCCGTCGGTACCCAGAAGACAGGGCCCGTTCCCCTGTGCGGTCCGCGGAGGTGGGGTATGGCGGCATCGGTCAGGCACGAGACGCGGGCGCTGCTCAGGGCGCATCTGTCGGCCGCGTCGTCCTACCGGCATCTCACCCGCCACTGTCCCATCTGTCATCACCTCCTGCGGCTGGCGATGGACGCCGGCTCGCGGGCCCCCGAGGCGAGCGGCGAGGAAGCCGAGGACGAACGCCCCCGCACCGCGTGATCCCGTACGGGCCCCAACAGCCTTGCGGGCGTGGGACGCTGGCACGGCACCGCTCCTTTAGCGCACTCATGCCGTCGGCAACAACAGTCGAGCCATGTGACGGGAGTCACCGCATGAGTTTCTGAAAGGGCGGTACTTACCCCCGTCCTACAACGGGTCAATTTAATATGTGCAATTGCACCGCTCTCACGGCTCCCGCACAGCCGTTCCGACACCCCTGCCCAGACTCCGACAAGGCCGCGCACAAGTACGGCACCCGCCCCCCGACCAGCGCACAAAAAAGATCGCGCTGGACCCGGCGGAGTCCAGCGCGATCGACGACGCACCCTGTGTCGCTGCCTACAACGTTCTCTTCGGCTTTGGGCGAGGGCCCTGTTGGGGCAGGTCCCGCGTCGCTTGTAGCTAGGGTTTCGGGAGCTCGGCGGGTTGGGGGACCAGCCGTGTTGCCCGGTTATGCGGTTGTTCAGGCCTCGCTGCGCTGCTGCGGGATGCCCGCGAGCAGTGCGCGGACCTCGGCCTCGCGGTAGCGGCGGTGCCCACCGAGCGTACGGATGGACGTGAGCTTGCCGGCCTTCGCCCACCGCGTGACCGTCTTGGGGTCGACGCGGAACATCGTGGCGACCTCAGCGGGGGTCAGCAGCGGCTCGGCATCAGGGGTGCGAGCGGTCATGAGCGGCCTCCTCGGGAGAACCGAACCTTCTCGGTTCTTTCCTCTAAATTCTGCACCTTGACCCGCGTTGCCCGAAATGGCGGACGCGAGTCGAGTCGGTTATAGGACGAACGGCTTGTCCTCGGCACTACAACTACACCATCTGTCCAGCCGCGTCGGCCAAACCGATGGAATTGCCCTCCCAGGTGTTCATCAGCGACGGAAGCCGATGGACCATGCCATAGCGGACAGTCACGCCACTGTGACGATCAGTCACAGGACGATCAGGAGTCACAAGACCCCCCAAAGCGTGCAATGCTGAGAATCCGCCCACATTGGAGCACAGTTGGGCGAACGGAGCCCTCCCCGGACTCCTTGTCCTATTTTGGCATGAGGGGCGGCACTTAGGGCAAGGCTCTTGTAAGTGCTGTCCATCACCCTTGAGACAAAAGTCCAGATCGGGACCATCGTCCCGTGAGCGGGTCAAGTGGCCTAGACCGTACGCTGTTCGACGCCGTTCGAGCCGTGACCTACGTCACTCTCGCGGCGATTGTGGAACCTCAGTTCGCCGAGCGCCGGTCCCGCACCGCGCGCCACCGCTCCACGAGCCGCGCATAGGCCTCCCCGGCCGCTGCCCCGTCGCCCCGGCGCAGCGCGCCGATGCCCTCGGCCACGTCCGCCGCCGAGTGGTCGCCCTCCAGCTCACCGGCCGGCAGCACGTGGACCAGGCCGCCGTAGTCCAGCTCCACCAGCGAGCGCGGATGGAACTCCTCCAGCCAGCGCCCGACGTCCACGAGACCGTCGATCAGCGGCCCTTCCTCCACGGTGTCCCGCAGCGTGCGCAGCGCCCGCGCCACCCGGCGCCGGGCCTGCACCATGGGCGTGCGGTAGCGCAGCAGCGGCGGCACGTCGGCGGTGCCCTTCTCGTACTGCCGCTCCTCGTCGGAGACCAGCACGAACCAGTTCAGCGGCACCTGCCAGGTCGCCGTGCGGATCCACGGGCGGGCGTCGGGGTTGCGGGCCAGCCAGCGCTCGTAGTCCTGGGCGGCCTGGCGCCGTACGACCGGGGGCAGCACCGCGTCCAGGACCGGCGCCGGCAGCTCCTCGGCCAGCTCACCGAGCGCCTGCCAGCCGCGCAGCCGGGTCCGCCAGGGGCACACGCAGACCACGCCGTCGACCTCCGCCACGAAAGCGTCGCTGCTCTCGTGCACCGGCACCGCGACCGGCGGGATGGGCAGCAAGTCGGCGAGGGAGCGGCGCAGTTCGTCCTGGTAGGAGGGGCGGTCGGGGCGGCGGGCGTAGCGCGCCCAGTGGTCGCGCTCCGGCTCGGGGAAGGCGCCCAGCGGCTCGTACACGCGCAGGTACGCGGCATAGGGGACGACCACGGAGGACACCTTCGGCACGCCTGCTCCCTCCCCATCGGGCCCGGCTCGAAACCACTGCAAATCGTCCCACGGTCATGCGTGCGCAAGCGGCACGGGAGAGTGATCCTGAACACTGCACGGATGGTGGTCGCGCCAAGGCTCTACGCTCATGCCAGGCACCCCGCCACCCGTACGGGGTTCCACCCCACCACGCCGCTCTTTACACAGGAGTCACCACAGTGACCGACGTAATTGGCGCACCTGCCGATGTCCTGCACACCCTGTTCCACTCGGACCAGGGCGGCCACGAGCAGGTCGTGCTCTGCCAGGACCGCGCCACCGGCCTGAAGGCCGTGATCGCCATCCACTCCACCGCCCTGGGCCCGGCCCTCGGCGGCACGCGCTTCTACCCGTACGCGACCGAGGCCGAGGCGGTCGCCGACGCCCTCAACCTCGCGCGCGGCATGTCCTACAAGAACGCCATGGCCGGCCTCGACCACGGCGGCGGGAAGGCCGTGATCATCGGCGACCCGGAGCGCGACAAGACCGAGGAGCTGCTCCTCGCCTACGGCCGCATGGTCGCCTCCCTCGGCGGGCGCTACGTCACCGCCTGCGACGTCGGCACCTACGTCGCCGACATGGACGTCGTGGCCCGCGAGTGCCGCTGGACCACCGGCCGCTCTCCCGAGAACGGCGGCGCCGGCGACTCCTCCGTGCTCACCGCCTTCGGCGTCTACCAGGGCATGCGCGCCTCCGCCCAGCACCTGTGGGGCGACCCCTCGCTGCGCGGCCGCAAGGTCGGCATCGCCGGTGTCGGCAAGGTCGGCCACCACCTGGTGAAGCACCTGCGCGACGAGGGCGCCGAGGTCGTGATCACCGACGTGCGCGAGGACGCCGTCCAGCGGATCCTCGAGCAGTACCCCGCGGGCGTGACGGCGGTCGCCGGCACCGAGGACCTGATCCGGGTCGAGGGGCTCGACATCTACGCCCCCTGTGCGCTCGGCGGCGCCCTGAACGACGACTCGGTCCCGGTGCTCACCGCCAGGGTGGTGTGCGGCGCGGCCAACAACCAGCTCGCGCACCCCGGCGTGGAGAAGGACATCGCCGACCGGGGGATCCTCTACGCGCCGGACTACGTGGTGAACGCGGGCGGGGTCATCCAGGTCGCCGACGAGCTGCACGGGTTCGACTTCGACCGGTGCAAGGCGAAGGCAGCGAAGATCTTCGACACCACGCTCGCAATCTTCGCTCGTGCGAAGGAAGACGGGATTCCGCCGGCCGCCGCGGCCGACCGGATCGCCGAGCAGCGGATGGCCGAGGCGCGCTCCGGGCACGCTGCGCAGTGATCCGGTCGCACAGGTGAGCGGTACCCGTCGGCGGGAACTTGGAGAGAACTCTCACTTCCACCGGCGGGTCGTTCCCCGATAAGTGGTTAAAATCGCCACTGACCAGCGAGGACAGGGCGCCTCGACGGTCCTGTGCACACGCGCGTGCTGCGGGCGACGTACCGTATGGGCGCGGGCTCAGGTACCGTGGAAGCCCTACGGACCGGCCTCTCCATGGAGAGTCCGTTCCAGATCATGAACGCGTGTCAGACTCTGGGGCCGTCGAGCCCCGTCGTTGAGGGGGTCGAGCCATGGGGCGCGGCCGGGCCAAGGCCAAGCAGACGAAGGTCGCCCGCCAGCTGAAGTACAACAGCGGTGGGACGGACCTCTCACGCCTGGCCGAGGAGCTGGGCGCATCGACGTCACCGTCGAACCAGTCGCCGAACGGCGACCACTTCGAGGACGCCGATGAGCATGACGACGACGACCTGTACCGTCGGTACGCCGACCTCTACGAGGACGACGACGAGGATGAGGACGAGAGTCCTCACCAGCACCGTCGCGGCGCTTGACCTTGCATTGACCAGTCCGGTCGGTGGCTCTGCCACCGACCGGTTTCTGTGCTGTCGGCACGGTCGCCGGCCGCGGGATCAGGCGGCGTAGTCCCCGACCAGCTCCGCGCCGGTCTCCTTCGCGCCCCGGTCGGTGATCTCGCCGGCCACCCAGGCGTCGACTCCGCGGTCGGCCAGGGTCGCGAGGGCGACGTCGGCGGACTCCGCGGGGACGATCGCCATCATGCCGACGCCCATGTTCAGGGTCTTCTCCAGCTCCAGGCGCTCGACGTTCCCGGTCTCGCCGACCAGATCGAAGATCGCGCCCGGGGTCCAGGTGGAGCGGTCGACGACGGCGTGCAGCGCGTCGGGGATCACGCGGGCCAGGTTGGCCGCGAGCCCGCCGCCGGTGATGTGGCTGAACGCGTGCACATCGGTGGTGCGGGTCAGCGCCAGGCAGTCCAGCGAGTAGATCTTCGTGGGCTCCAGCAGCTCCTCGCCGAGGGTGCGGCCGAGTTCGGCGACCTCGGACTCCAGGGCCAGGCCCGCCGTGTTCAGCAGGACGTGGCGGACCAGGGAGTACCCGTTGGAGTGAAGCCCGGAGGACGCCATGGCGATCACCGCGTCACCCGTGCGGATGCGGTCCGCGCCGAGCAGCCGGTCGGCCTCCACGACGCCCGTACCGGCCCCGGCGACGTCGAAGTCGTCCTCGCCCAGCAGACCGGGGTGTTCGGCCGTCTCGCCGCCCACCAGGGCGCACCCGGCGAGCACACAGCCCTCCGCGATGCCCTTGACGATGGCCGCGACGCGCTCGGGGTGGACCTTGCCGACGCAGATGTAGTCGGTCATGAACAGCGGCTCGGCGCCGCACACCACGATGTCGTCCATGACCATGGCGACCAGGTCGTGGCCGATGGTGTCGTAGACGCCCATGCGGCGCGCGATGTCGACCTTCGTGCCGACGCCGTCGGTGGCGGAGGCGAGCAGCGGGCGCTCGTAGCGCTTGAGCGCGGAGGCGTCGAAGAGTCCGGCGAAGCCGCCGAGGCCGCCGAGGACCTCGGGGCGCTGGGTCTTCTTCACCCACTCCTTCATGAGCTCGACCGCGCGGTCGCCCGCCTCGATGTCGACGCCCGCCGCTGCGTAGCTGGCACCAGTTGTCTCAGACATGACTGTGAGAGCTTTCGTGTCGTACTGCAGGGGTGTTACGGGCGACGGATCGCGTCGGCCGCGGCCGTGGCGGCGGGACCGGCCGCCAGCTCGGTCTCCAGCAGCTGCTTGCCGAGCAGCTCCGGGTCCGGCAGCTCCATCGGGTACTCGCCGTCGAAGCAGGCGCGGCACAGGTTCGGCTTGGCGATGGTGGTCGCCTCGATCATGCCGTCGATGGAGATGTAGGCGAGCGAGTCGGCGCCGAGCGAGGTGCCGATCTCCTCGATGGTCATGCCGTTGGCGATCAGTTCCGCGCGCGTGGCGAAGTCGATGCCGAAGAAGCAGGGCCACTTCACGGGCGGCGAGGAGATCCGGATGTGGACCTCGGCGGCGCCGGCCTCGCGCAGCATGCGGACCAGGGCCCGCTGGGTGTTGCCGCGCACGATCGAGTCGTCGACGACGACCAGGCGCTTGCCCTTGATGACTTCCTTCAGCGGGTTCAGCTTCAGGCGGATGCCGAGCTGGCGGATGGTCTGCGAGGGCTGGATGAAGGTCCGGCCGACGTAGGCGTTCTTCACCAGGCCGGCGCCGAAGGGGATGCCGGAGGCCTCCGCGTAGCCGATGGCGGCCGGGGTGCCCGACTCCGGGGTCGCTATGACCAGGTCGGCCTCGACCGGAGCCTCCTTGGCGAGCCGGCGGCCCATCTCCACGCGGGAGAGGTACACGTTCCGGCCGGCGATGTCGGTGTCCGGGCGGGCCAGGTACACGTACTCGAAGACACAGCCCTTGGGCTTCGCTTCTGCGAATCGGGAGCTGCGCAGGCCGTTCTCGTCAATGGCGACGAACTCGCCCGGCTCGATCTCGCGGACGAAGCTGGCGCCGCAGATGTCCAGCGCGGCGGTCTCGGAGGCGACCACCCAGCCGCGCTCCAGCCGGCCGAGCACCAGCGGGCGGATGCCCTGCGGGTCACGGGCGGCGTAGAGGGTGTGCTCGTCCATGAAGACGAGGGAGAAGGCGCCCCTGACCTGCGGGAGGACCTGGTGCGCCGCCTCCTCGACGGTCAGCGGCTTGCCGTCCTCGTCGACCTGGGCGGCGAGGAGCGCCGTCAGCAGGTCGGTGTCGTTGGTGGCCGCGACCCGGGTGGAGCGGCTGTTGTTGTCGTTCGGCAGGTCGGCGACCATCTCGGCGAGCTGCGCCGTGTTGACCAGGTTGCCGTTGTGGCCGAGCGCGATCGAGCCGTGCGCGGTGGCGCGGAACGTCGGCTGGGCGTTCTCCCACACGGAGGCCCCGGTGGTCGAGTAGCGGGCGTGTCCGACCGCGATGTGACCCTGGAGCGAGCCGAGCGAGGTCTCGTCGAAGACCTGGGAGACCAGGCCCATGTCCTTGAAGACGAGGATCTGGGAGCCGTTGCTGACCGCGATTCCCGCGGATTCCTGACCCCGGTGCTGGAGGGCGTAGAGCCCGAAGTACGTGAGCTTTGCGACCTCTTCACCCGGAGCCCAGACACCGAAGACGCCGCAAGCGTCCTGGGGGCCCTTCTCGCCGGGAAGCAGATCGTGATTGAGTCGACCGTCACCACGTGGCACGCCACCGAGTGTAGGCGAGGTCGACCACTGGTCCGAATTGGGGATCCGTGCGCGCGACGGCCCGCTCCCGCCGATCACCTTGTGGGTTTCCGCGTTCGCGCTGGTCAGCGAAGCGCGCTACGCGCAGGCGGCGGAGACGGGGGCGGCGCCGGGCGGCCCGGACGCCGGGTGCCCACGTGAGGTGTCGCACATCATCCGGGCGCGTTGCCACTGAGGTGGACGCGGTCGCCGTCGCCGTCCGTGAGCGTGAGTTTCCCGGGGTCCGCCTTGGCTATGAGCGTGCCGGTGGTGAGGGCGCGCGCGAGGGCGCGTTCGAAGTCCATCCGCTCCGGGCCGCAGGCCATCCTGGTGGTGCGCAGGTCACCGAAGGTGATGCGGTCGCCGTGGACGGTGGCCCGGGCGCTGAACTGGTTGCAGCCGAGGTTGCCGGCCGCCTTGCCGTCCGCGTCGATGCGCAGGCGTGCGGAGGCGGGCGCGTGCCGGGTCGTACCGCCGACGGTGAGGCTGTCGACCCGCCAGTCGATGCCGGTCACGGGCTGCTGGACGGTCACCGCACCAGTGTCCGCCTTCCCGTTGCCGCACGCCACCGTGAGCGCGGCGAGCACGGTGGCCGCCGGTGCGAGGATCATGCGTTGCTTGTACCGGTTCATGGTGATTCGACGGCCGACCGGTCCCGGCGGTTCCGCTCAGCTGGTTCCGCTCAGCTGGTTCCGCTCACGCCATGAGCGGCAGCAGCCCCCCGATGTCCGCGCGCTCCCCGCTCGCGCTCACCTTGGCCTCCTCCAGGGCGTCCTTCCAGCTCAGGCGGCCGGTGGCGAGCCGGATCCAGGTCAGCGGGTCGGTCTCCACGACGTTCGGCGGGGTTCCCCTGGTGTGCCGGGGACCCTCGACACACTGCACCACCGCGTACGGCGGCACCCGCACCTCGGTGGAACCGCCGGGCGCCTTCACGGCGAGCGCGTCGGCGAGCAGCCGGGTGGCGGCGGCCAGGGCCTGGCGGTCGTACGGCGCCTCGAGGCCCGGCACGGCGGCGTTCAGGTCGTCGGTGTGGACGACCAGCTCGACGGTCCGGGTGACCAGGTAGTCGTCCAGGGACATGGAACCGGCACTCGTCCGGAGGATCCGGGTGCCGGGGTGCTCGTCGAGGAGGGCGCGCAGGGTCTGCTCGACGTCCGCGAGGTAGGCGTCGAGGTCGGGGTGCTCTGCGGCGAGGTGCCGGGTGAACTCGTCGATGGCGGCGGAGTTGGCCGAGGTGGCGAAGGGCCAGTCGAGCAGCACGGCGTCCGCCTTCGGCGGCTCGGGCAGATCGAGGGCCCGGCGGATCGCGGTGAGCGCCATGCCGATGTGCGCGACGAGATCGCGTACGGTCCACTCGCCGAGCCGGGTGGTCCGGGCGAGCTGCTCGGGGCCGAGACGCCGTACGGCCTCTCGCACGTTCAGGAACTGGGCGAAGACGGCTGCTCGGGTCCTGTCGGGGTCGTAGCTGCGGGCGCGCTTGGTGGCCGGTGGCATGGGGGTGAGCCTATGCCTCGACGGCGCGGTCCCTCAGGCCCTTTTCGACCACAGCCAGCCGGACGGTGCCGAAAGTGTTATGAAGGGTACGTGGAGGTGCCTTTCGGGCGCTCTCGTCAGCTCCCTCGCCTGATCAACCCTCGCAGCTCGGCCGGGCAGGTGTTCCTTCTCCAGGTCCTGATCGTGCTGCTCCTTGTCTCCGCCGCGGTGGCGGGGCTGGTGACGCAGGCGGCGAACGACGCCGTGCGGCAGGGCCGCCGGGCGTCGGTGGTCGCGGCCGAGTCGTTCGCGAACGCCCCCGGCACGGCCCCGGCACTGCGCAGCAGGCACCCCACGGCGGCGCTGCAGCCGCGGGCCGAGGCGGCACGCAAGCGGGCGGGCGTGGACTTCGTCGTCGTCATGAACACCCAGGGCATCCGCTACACCTACCCCTATCCCTGGGAGATCGGGAAGAAGTTCGTCGGCACCATCGCACCGGCGCTGCACGGCCACACCGTCGTGGAACAGGCCGGCGGGCCGCCCCTGCCGGCCGGCAAGGGCACGGCCGTGCAGGCGGTGGTGCCGGTCACCGACGCGCACGGCACGGTCGTCGGACTGGTCTCCGCGGGCCTCACGGTCAAGAACGTGGCGCGCCTGTGGCTGCCGCAGCTGCTGATGGCCCTCGGCGCCGGCGTGGCCGCGCTGGTGCTGGCCGGGACGGGAACGACGCTGGTGGCCCGGCGCTTGCTGCGGCAGACGGGCGGCCTGGCCCCGGCAGAGCTCGCGGGGATGTACGCGCACCACGACGCGGTCCTGCACGCCGTACGCGAAGGAGTGCTGATCACCGACGCCGGCGGGCGGCTCGTCCTCGCCAACGACGAGGCGCGGCGCCTGCTGGGCCTGCCGGAGGGAGCACCGGGCACCGCGGCGCGGGAACTGGGCCTGCCGGAAGCGCTCACGGACCTGCTCACCTCGCCGGACGAGGTCACCGACGAGGTGTGTCCCGTGCGGGACCGGCTGCTGGCGGTGAACAAACGGCCCACGTTCCCGGGCGACCGCCGGGGCGGCAGCGTCGTCACCCTGCGCGACACCACGGAGCTGGCGGCGGTCTCGGGCCGGGCCGAGGTGGCGCGGGAGCGGCTGCGGCTGCTGTACGAGGCCGGGATGCGGGTCGGCACGACGCTGGACGTGCGGCGTACGGCCCAGGAGCTGGCCGACGCGGCGGTGCCCCGGTTCGCCGACCTCGTCACGGTGGATCTCCTCGAACCGGTGCTGCACGGATGGGAACCGACGGCGGAGGGCTGGCGCTGTCTGCGGCGCACGGCGATCGGCGGTGCGCAGGAGGCGATGCCGGTGTACCCGCTGGACGACGTCATCGCGCTCTCGTCCGGCACTCCGCAGATGCTGGCGCTGCAGCAGGGCACGGGCGTGCTGGAGCCGGACCTGTGGCGGGCGCACGGCTGGCGGCAGAACGCTCCCGAGCGCACGCGCGCGGCCCTGGAGCTGGGGATGCTCTCCCTGGTGACCGTGCCGCTGCGGGCGCGGAACGTCACCCTGGGCGTGGCGAACTTCTACCGCACCCGCGGGTCCCCGGCGTTCGAGCCGGAGGATCTGTCCTTCGCGGAGGAGCTGACGGCACGCGCGGCGGTGGCCATCGACAACGCCCGGAGGTTCACCCGGGAGCACGCGACGGCCGTGACCCTGCAGCACAGCCTGCTGCCGCGCGGGCAGCCGGAGCAGGACGCGCTGGAGGTGGCCTGGCGGTACCTGCCGGCCGAGGCGGGGGTGGGCGGCGACTGGTTCGACGTCATCCCGCTGCCGGGCGCACGGGTGGCGCTGGCGATGGGCGACGTCGTCGGTCACGGACTGCACGCGGCGGCCACGATGGGGCGGCTGCGCACCGCGGTGCACAACTTCTCCTCGCTGGACCTCCCGGTGGACGAGGTGCTCGGGAACCTGGACGACCTGGTCGTCCGCATGGACAACGAGGACTCCCCCGGCGACGGCCGCGAGGGAGAGGGAGTGACGGGGGCGACCTGTCTGTACGCGATCTACGACTCGGTGACGGGGACCTGCACGATGGCCCGTGCGGGGCACCCCGTCCCGGTGGTGGTCGCTCCGGACGGGACGGTGCTCTGCCCCGAGGTGCCGGTCTCGGCCCCGCTCGGTCTGGGCGGCTACCCCTTCGAGACCGCCGAGCTGCACCTGCCGGAAGGCGCACAGCTGGTGCTGTACACCAACGGCCTGCTGGAGGACCGTACCCGCGACCTCGACGCCGGGCTGGACGCACTGCGCCAGGCGCTGGCCACGGCCACGGGACGCACTCCGGACGAGACGTGCCAGGCGGTGATCGACGCGCTGAAACCCACGCACCGCCGCGACGACGTCGCGCTCCTGGTGGCACGCACCCGGCTGGTCGCGCGCTCCCGGCTCGCCGAGTGGGAGGTGCCGTCCGACCCGGCGGTGGTGCCCTCGGTGCGGGCCCGGTGCCGGGAGAAGCTGGAGCAGTGGGGGCTGGAGGAGGACGTGTACACCACGGAACTGATCGTCAGCGAGCTGGTCACGAACGCGATCCGGTACGGCGCCCCACCGGTCACCGTGCGGCTGCTGCGCGGGCACTGCCTGATGTGCGAGGTCTCGGACGCCAGCAGCACCTCCCCGCGCCTGCGCCGGGCGGCGACCATGGACGAGGGCGGGCGGGGCCTGTTCCTCGTCGCGCAGTTCGCCCAGCGATGGGGGACGCGGTACACCCCCCGCGGCAAGGTCATCTGGGCGGAACGGACCCTCCACGACGGCGCGGCGCCCACCGCGGCCCAGACACCGGTCGACGTCCTCCTGGAGCAGTTCGGCGACCTGTGAACCCGGACGCGTCCCGAACGTGACGGCGGCCCGCGCCACCCGCACAGGGTGGTGCAGGCCGCCGTCGACGCGGGCGGGTCAGGCCAGCAGCGCCGGGAGGGTCTCCTCGTGGGCCTTCCGCAGCTCCTGCAGCGTGAGGGTGAACGCGCCCTGGACCTCCACCACTGCATGTGAATCGGACGCAGTGCCGTCCACGACACCGATCCGGGTGGCCGGCAGGCCCCGCGCACCGCACATGTCGTTGAAGCGGACCTCCTCCGAGCGCGGCACCGCGACGATCGCGCGGCCGGCCGACTCGGAGAACAGGAAGGTGAAGGCGTCCAGGCCGTCCGGTACGACCAGACGGGCGCCCTTGCCGCCGAGCAGCGCGGACTCCACCACGGCCTGGACCAGACCGCCGTCGGACAGGTCGTGCGCAGAGTCGATCATGCCGTCGCGGGAGGCGGAGATCAGGATCTCGGCCAGCAGCCGCTCCCGCTCCAGGTCGACCTTCGGGGGCAGGCCGCCGAGGTGGTCGTGGACCACCTGGGACCAGGCCGAGCCGCCGAACTCCTCACGCGTGTCGCCGAGGAGGTAGATCAGCTGGCCCTCCTCCTGGAAGGCGACCGGCGTGCGGCGCGCGACGTCGTCGATCACGCCCAGGACCGCGACCACCGGGGTGGGGTGGATCGCCGCCTCGCCCGTCTGGTTGTAGAGCGAGACGTTGCCGCCGGTCACCGGAGTGCCCAGCTGCTGACAGGCGTCCGCCAGACCGCGCACGGCCTCGGCGAACTGCCACATCACGGCCGGGTCCTCGGGCGAGCCGAAGTTCAGGCAGTCCGAGACCGCGAGCGGCTTCGCGCCCGTCGTCGCCACGTTCCGGTACGCCTCGGCCAGCGCCAGCTGCGCGCCCGTGTACGGGTCGAGCTTGGCGTAGCGGCCGTTGCCGTCCGTGGCGATGGCGACGCCGAGGCCGGTCTTCTCGTCCACGCGGATCATGCCGGAGTCCTCCGGCTGGGCGAGGACGGTGTTGCCCTGCACGAGGTGGTCGTACTGCTGGGTGATCCACCTCTTGGAGGCCTGGTTCGGGGAGGCGACCAGCTTCAGGACCTGGTCCTTCAGCTCCTCGCCGGTCTCGGGCCGGGGCAGCTTGTTCGCGTCGTCGGCCTGGAGGGCGTCCTGCCAGTCCGGGCGGGCGTACGGCCGCTCGTAGGTCGGGCCCTCGTGGGCGACCGTGCGGGGGTCGACGTCCACGATCTTCTCGCCGTGCCAGAAGATCTCCAGCCGGTCGCCGTCGGTCACCTCACCGATGACGGTGGCGATGACGTCCCACTTCTCGCAGATCTGCAGGAAGCGCTCGACCTTCTCCGGCTCCACGACCGCGCACATGCGTTCCTGCGACTCGCTCATGAGGATTTCCTCGGGAGACAGGGTCGAGTCACGCAGGGGTACGTCGTCCAGGGTCACGCGCATGCCGCCGGAGCCGTTGGACGCCAGCTCGCTGGTCGCGCAGGACAGACCGGCCGCGCCCAGGTCCTGGATGCCGACGACCAGCTTCTCCTTGAAGGCCTCCAGGGTGCACTCGATGAGCAGCTTCTCCTGGAAGGGGTCGCCGACCTGGACGGCGGGACGCTTGGACGGCTTGGCGTCGTCGAAGGTCTCGGAGGCGAGGATCGAGGCGCCGCCGATGCCGTCGCCGCCGGTCCGGGCGCCGTACAGGATGACCTTGTTGCCTGCGCCGGAGGCCTTGGCGAGGTGGATGTCCTCGTGCCGCATCACACCGATGGCACCGGCGTTGACCAGCGGGTTTCCCTGGTAGCAGGCGTCGAAGACGACCTCGCCGCCGATGTTGGGCAGCCCCAGGCAGTTGCCGTAGCCGCCGATGCCGGCGACGACGCCGGGCAGGACGCGCTTGGTGTCGGGGTGGTCGGCGGCGCCGAACCGCAGCGGGTCCACGACCGCGACCGGCCGGGCGCCCATCGCGATGATGTCGCGGACGATGCCGCCGACACCCGTGGCCGCGCCCTGGTAGGGCTCGACGTACGACGGGTGGTTGTGCGACTCGACCTTGAAGGTCACGGCGTAACCCTGGCCGACGTCCACCACGCCCGCGTTCTCGCCGATGCCGACGAGCAGCGCGTCGCTCTGCGGGGCCTTCTCGCCGAACTGGCGCAGATGGACCTTGGAGGACTTGTACGAGCAGTGCTCGGACCACATCACCGAGTACATGGCGAGTTCGGCGCCGGTCGGGCGGCGGCCGAGGATCTCCACCACCCGCTCGTACTCGTCCTTCTTCAGGCCGAGTTCGGCCCAGGGCAGCTCGACGTCGGGGGTCGCGGCCGCGTGCTCGACCGTGTCCAGAGGCGTCCGGCTCATGCGTTGACCAGCTTCTTGAGGATCGAGGTGAAGAACGGCAGCCCGTCGGTACGGCCCGTACCGACCAGCGGCTCCACGGCGTGCTCCGGGTGCGGCATCAGGCCGACGACGTTCCCGGCCTCGTTGGTGATGCCGGCGATGTCGCGGAGCGAGCCGTTCGGGTTGAAGTCGAGGTACCGGAAGACCACGCGGCCCTCCGCCTCCAGCTTGTCGAGGGTGTACTCGTCGGCGACGTACCGGCCGTCCATGTTCTTCAGCGGGATGTGGATCTCCTGGCCCGCGCGGTAGTCGGCGGTCCAGGCGGTCTCCGCGTTCTCCACCCGCAGCTTCTGGTCGCGGCAGATGAAGTGGAGGTGGTCGTTGCCGAGCATTCCGCCCGGGAGGAGGTGGGCCTCGGTGAGGATCTGGAAGCCGTTGCAGATGCCGAGGACCGGAAGTCCGGCCTTCGCCTGCTCGATGACCGTCTCCATCACCGGCGAGAACCGGGAGATGGCACCGGCGCGCAGATAGTCGCCGTAGGAGAAACCGCCGGGCAGGACCACGGCGTCGACCTGCTTGAGGTCCTTGTCCTTGTGCCACAGGGCGACCGGTTCGGCGCCCGCGAGACGGATCGCGCGCTGGGCATCCTGATCGTCGAGGCTGCCCGGGAAAGTGACGACGCCAATACGAGCGGTCACTTCGCCGCCTCCGCCACTTCTTCGACCTTGACGGTGAAGTCCTCGATCACGGTGTTCGCGAGGAAGGATTCCGCAAGATCGTGGATGCGGGCGAGCGCGGCCTCGTCGACCGGCCCGTCAACTTCCAGTTCGAAACGCTTTCCCTGACGGACGTCCGAGATCCCTTCGAAACCCAGGCGCGGCAGCGCACGCTGGACCGCCTGGCCCTGGGGGTCGAGGATCTCCGGCTTGAGCATGACGTCGACTACGACGCGTGCCACTGGCACTCCCGGTGTGTGGTGCTGAGCAGGTTCCTTCAGACTACCCGCACAAAATTTCTACGCGAGTAGAGTTGTAGGAAACTACGTGAGGCGCATCACGATCGGGTGTCGGAGCCGTGCGCCCGCGAAAAGTTCTGGGAAAGTTCCACAGTCCGCCCCGTTCACCTATTGTCTTCGGACACGCGGACGGATTTAGTCGGGCTTCACTTTGCATTGCCGGGCACTGTACAAATGAATTGGCAATAGCCGATACTCGGCACGTCATCGCCGTTGAGCTGTATCGACGTGCCGCACGAAGGGACCGATATTCGTGGCGCAAAAGGTCGTGGTCACGCTCTTTGACGACATCGACGGCTCGGAAGCGGCGGAAACGATCGCCTTCGGACTCGACGGCAAGTCGTACGAGATCGACCTGAACGAAACCAACGCCAAGAAACTGCGCAAGGCGCTCGCGCCCTACGTCGAGGCCGGCCGCAAGCGGTCGCGGTCCGGCAAGGCGTACAAGCAGACGGAGGTGGCGCCCGACCCGGCGGCCGTCCGCGCCTGGGCCCAGGCCAACAAGATGGACGTCCCGGCCCGCGGACGCATCCCCAAGAAGGTCTACGAGGCGTTCAGCGCCGCGCAGTGAACCCCGCCCAGGGGTGGCGAAGCCCGCGAAGGGGCAGTCCTCAGGGTCCGTCAGCGGGCCCTGAGGGCCGCGCACTTGGGCATACCGGGCAGCAGGGGGAGCCGACTTGCGCGACCCCCCTGTTGATCAGCTAATGTCTGGGGCACGCCGAGGGGCGAGGCCGAAAAGGCGAAACCCCGAGGACCGTGCGGGTGTAGTTCAGTAGTAGAACATCCCCCTTCCAGGGGGAAGGCGCAGTGTGCGATTCCTGTCACCCGCTCCGGCACCGGTCGTCACGACCACTCCTGTGGATCAGGTAGGCTGGTGCTCGCACCGATCGGTGGGAGCCGGTCGGGAGCAGTGCGGACGTAGCTCAGTTGGTAGAGCGCAACCTTGCCAAGGTTGAGGTCGCGAGTTCGAGCCTCGTCGTCCGCTCGGGAATGAGACCCCGGTCCACTGGACCGGGGTCTTTTTCATCTGCGCGTTCATGTGCGCGGTGTGCTGGCGTGTGCTGCGGTGTGAAGGTCGCCACATCCTCGGGGGCGGAACCGTCCCGGTCCCGGGTGTGCGGGCGTCATCGGAGGTGAGCTGTCCGGCCGGCCGGTGCGGGCGCTCGCGGAGGCGTGCACGGGTTCGTCCTGATGCCGGTCGGCGCGCCCGGGGGCTCACGGGACCGCCTGCGCCGTATGCGCCGGAGACCCTTGTGCCGGCCAGGAGTTGGGCGTCGGCGCGTGGGGGTGCCGGGACCGCCTCGACGGGGACGTCGGTGCTGCGGTGAGATCCGTCGCGGAGATCGCCGAGCAGGCGTCGACCGGGCGGGCCTCGTCGCCGGGCGCCTCCAGACGCACTCTCCCCGGCCGGCGCAGGATCCGGCGCGCGGAACCGTGGTGCGGCGGTGTGTCTCGCGGGGTGCGAGGTTGGGTATAGTTGCTCTCGCGCCACGGCGCAAGGCGGACGTAGCTCAGTTGGTAGAGCGCAACCTTGCCAAGGTTGAGGTCGCGAGTTCGAGCCTCGTCGTCCGCTCGGGAGAAAGACCCCGGTCCACTGGACCGGGGTCTTTTCGTTGCCCTAGCTCCAGGTCATGCCCGTGAGCCGCTCGTACGCCTCGATGTACTTCTGCCGGGTCGCCTCCACGACCTGCGGCGGCAGCGGCGGCGGGGGCTGCTCGCTGCGGCGGTCCCAGCCGGACTCGGCAGAGGTGAGCCAGTCCCGGACGAACTGCTTGTCGTACGACGGCTGGGCGCGGCCCGGCTGCCACTGGTCGGCCGGCCAGAAGCGGGAGGAGTCCGGGGTGAGCACCTCGTCGGCGAGAACGAGCGTGTCGCCGTCGAAGCCGAACTCGAACTTGGTGTCCGCCAGGATGATCCCCCGGTCCCGGGCGATGTCGCGGGCGCGGGAGTACACGGCGAGGGTCATCTGGCGCAGCTGCGCGGCGGTGTCGGCGCCGACCTGCCGGGCCACCTCCTCGTAGGAGACGTTCTCGTCGTGCTCGCCGACCTCGGCCTTGGTGGCCGGGGTGAAGATCGGGGCGGGAAGTTCCGAGCCGTCGACGAGGCCTTCGGGGAGGGCGAGGCCGCACACCGTACGGGACTCGTTGTACTCCAGCAGGCCGGAGCCGGTGAGGTAGCCGCGGGCCACGCACTCGACCGGGACCATCCGCAGCGACTTGCAGACCAGCGTGCGGCCCGCCCAGTCCGCGGGCGCGCCCTCGGGCAGCTCGGTGCTGATCACGTGGTGGGGGGCCAGGTCGCGCAGCTGGTCGAACCACCACAGGGAGAGCTGGGTGAGGACACGGCCCTTGTCGGGGATCTCCGTGGGCAGCACCCAGTCGTACGCGGACATGCGGTCGCTGGCGACCATCACGAGGTCGCCCGCCTCGTTCTGGTACAGCTCGCGCACCTTTCCGGTGTGCAGGTGCACCAGGCCCGGAACCTGAATCGGCTCGGGCTTTTCTACGAATCCGGACACGGTTCCTCCCCGTGGTTCTGTCCAAGTGCCTCGATTCTCCCTTATGGGGGCGATGGGTTCCGGCCAGGGGGTCTCGGGAGGGGCGGTCGGGGGGGTCGGTGCGCGGTGGTCGGCCGCGGTGGTCGGCCGCGGTGGTCTGTCGGGGTGGTCGGTGCGCAGTGGTCGGCCGCGGTGGTCTGTCGGGGTGGTCGGTGCGCAGTGGTCGGCCGCGGTGGTCTGTCGGGGTGGTCTGTCGGGGTGGCCGGGCCAGGTGGTCGGTTGGGGTGGCCGGGCCAGGTGGTCGGTTGGGGTGGTCGGTGCGCAGTGGCCGGTCGCGGTGGTCGGTTGGGGTGGCCGGGCCAGGTGGTCGGTTGGGGTGATCGGTGCGCAGTGGCCGGTCGCGGTGGTCGGTGCGCAGTGGTCGGCTGCGGTGATCTGTCGGGGTGGCCGGGCCAGGGGGTCGGACCCGGTGGTCGGACCCGGTGGACGGGCCCGGTGGACGGGCCCGGTGGTCTGTCGGGGTCGCCGGGCCCGGGGATCGGACCCGGGGTCGGGCCCGGTGGTCGGGCCCAGTGGTCAGGCCAGGGGGTCGGGCCCAGTGGTCAGGCCCGGGGTCGGGCCCGGTGGACGGGCCCGGTCGTCAGTCGCGTTTGCAGATGCGGTCCAGGAGGTTCGCCGTGGCCCGCTGGATGCGGGGGTCCACATGGCCGGGGCGGTCCAGGGCCGGGGACCAGGCGAAGGTGCCGGCGGCGAAGACCCAGGCGCCGGAAAGGGCGCGGTAGAGGGAGGTCTCCTGGTGGCGCAGGACGCCGTCGCTGTCGGTGTAGGGGGAGTGGGCGAGCAGGATGCGCTCCTCGTGCGCGGGCAGCGGGGTGCGCGGGAAGTACCGGTCGGCCTCTCCCGCGACCAGCCCGGGGATCTCGTCGCCCTCGCGCGCGCCGGTCGCCTCCCACAGCCAGTGGTCGGCGTTGCGGACGATCAGCGGATGCGGCTCGGGCACCCGGCCCGCGTACTGGATGCCGATCAGCTGCTGCTCGGGCCGGTCGACCTCGCGCCACAGCACCGGCTTTCCGGGCCCCTTGCGCTTGCGGCAGGTCAGCAGCCGGTCCGGGACGCCGGACGGGGACGGCCCCAGCTCCACCTGCCAGTACATGGTGTTGGCGGAGAGGAAGACCAGCGAGGTGCCCCGGTCGCGGGCCTCCTCCACGGCCCGGCGCATCGGCACCGACCAGTACTCGTCGTGCCCAGGGAAGACCAGGCCCCGGTAGCGGCCGGGATCGACGCGGCCGGCGTGCAGATCGCGTGCCTCGGCGTAGGCGAGGTCGTAGCCGTAGCGCTCGGCCCAGCGGATGAAGTCGTAGGCGTGCCCGACGTGCAACGGCAGGCCCGCGCCCGCGTACGGCCGGTCGAAGGAGACCGTCGTCGCCGCGTCGGCCTCGCCGAGCAGGCGGCCCTTCTCGTCCCAGGCGTGGTACAGGCTGGCGCCCGTACGGCCGTCCTCCGGGTACAGGTTGTACGCCTGCCAGGTGATGTCCGGCAGCAGCAGGAGCAGGTCGGCGGGGTGGTCGTCGCGGATCGTGAACGGCACGTGGGAGCGGTAGCCGTCGGTGGTGGTCAGGACGGCCACATAGGCGCCGATGCGCCAGTGCGGGGGCACCTGGAGGCGCCAGGACAGCCACCAGTGGTGGCAGGAGACCGTGCGGTCGGCGGCCAGCGGCGGGGGCTGGACGATGCCGGACAGCCGCGGGCTGGTGGTGATCTTCGCGGCGCCGTCGCCGCCGTAGTGGCCGATCCGGTAGATGTCGACGCTGAACTCCTGCGGCGGGTCGACCGTGATGTGGAAGTCGATCGCCTCGCCGGGCGCGACCGCGCCGGTGGAGGTGAAGCCCTTGATCTGGCGGTGCACGTCGTCGGCCGAGCGGGGGCCGGGTACGCGCGGTGCGGGACGGTCGGGGACGACGCCGGTGAGCGGCTGCGGGCTCGGGTCGACGTACCAGGGCACGACGTGGCCGGTGTCGTCGAAGTAGGTCTCGCTGCCGCGCAGCCAGGGCACCGGGCCCTGGCCGAAGGGGTCCGTGACGGCGTGCGCGAGTGCTCCGGACTCCCAGCGGCGGATGTGGTCCGAGGCCATGATCGCTCCCCTCCCTCGTCCCCCGTGTGGTCCTGTCTCGGTGGTGGTCGCCGTGCTCGGTGGTGCGCACACTGCTCGGACGTGCTGTCGTATGTCGCTCGCTCTTGCCAAGTGCGTGGTCGCTCCCAGCACATCACATAACGCACGGGCTCGGTCACTAGTCGTTGCGAATTGACCTGAAGTGGAAGCCGGGGATCCCCTTTGCCGGGTTCGGCTGCCGCCGGGTGCCAGCGGGGGACCTCAGGGTGGCTCAGGGTGCCTCAGACGAGCCGTACGGGCTTCTCCGGGCGTATTCCGGACGCGGCCAGCCAGTCGCGCAGCGGGCCCGGATCTCCCTCCTCGATCAGGCTGAGCACCTTGGGCGTGAGGTCGGCGGCCCGCTCGCCGCCGACCAGCAGGGAGGGGCCGTCCAGCCAGTCCAGCGCGGGGAGCGCGCCGGCGGTGTCGACGGCCGCGCAGCACACCATCGCGGTGACGTGCTCGGTGAGCAACTCGCGTGCGGTGCGCGGGGGTTGCAGCGGGAAGAGCGGCAGTCCGCCGTCGTCCCACAAGGCGTGCTCGGTGCTCTGGCCGGTGGCAGCCGCACCGCTTCCGGGCGTGCGGGCCTCCTCCCGGGCCAGCTCGGCGGTCAGCCCGGCGGCGAGGGTGGCGCTGCGCTCGGTTCCGGTGGGTTCGCCGGCCGCCGGGTCCGGTTCGGCTTCGGGGGGTGCCTCAAGGGGTTCGGCGTCGGCGGCGTCCGGCTGCGGTTCGCCGGGTGACTGCGAGGGTTCCGCGTAAGCGGCGTCCGGTTCGGCTTCGCCGAGTGACTCCGGGGGTTCGCTGCGGGAGGCATCCGCCTCGGGTTCGCCGGGTGACTCCGGGGGTTCCGCGTGGGCGGCGTCCGGTTCGGCTTCGCCGGGTGACTGCGCGGGTTCCCCGTGGGCGGCGTCCGGCTGGGGTTCCCCAGGTGCCTGCGGGAGATCCGCGTAGGCGGAGGTGCTCGACTCGGGTTCGCCGGGTGACTGCGGCGATTCGGCGTGGGAGGCGTTCTGCGCGGGGGACTGTGGTGGGCTCGCGTGGGAGGCGGGCGGGGCCGGGGCCGAGGGCTTCGGTATCGGCGTGTGTTTGCCCGGCTCGGTGAGGTGGTCCAGGACGCGGGCCAGGGTGGGGCCGCCGGGGTCGGGGGTCGTGGGGTCGAGGGAGGGGCGGACGCCGAGGGAGTCCAGGACGCGGTGCAGGCGGGCCGCGTTCGCGCGCCACGTGCGGTCCACGACCTCCTCCGGATACGTCTGCCAGTCCACCGGCGCCCAGTCCGGGCCGGGCTCCGCCGGGCCGCCGTGGAAGAGGCGCGCGGCCAGCAGGGACGCGGCCTCGTCCACCGCGCCCGGTTCCTCCAGCAGGTCGCACGCGGGACGCTCGCCGAGCCGGGAGGTGAAGCCCTCGGCCAGGCGGTCGCGCCGGGACAGCTCGGTGAGCGCCGCCACCACGCCCGCGTCCAGCCCTGACGGCCAGCGGCCCATCCGCCAGGCGGGCAGCGCCACACGGGTCAGCAGCCGGTCCCAGCCGGCGTAGGCGAGGCCGACCTGCTCCTGGGCGACGATCCGCAGACCGTAGTCGACGGCCTGGGCGCGCTCGGCCGCCGCCGCGGCGACCCCGCGCTCCATCTGCGTCGCGTGCTCCCGGCAGCCGCGCAGCAGCAGCCGGGCCACCCAGCCGAGGGCCGCGCAGAGGCCGCGGGTCAGCGGGCAGCGGCCCGGTGCCGCGGCGACCGCGACCGCCGCGTCCAGACCGCGCACGAAGCGCCGGGCAGCCGCTATGTCGGGGTGCGCCGACGGGCCCGTACCGGCGATGACCGGGGCGAGAACCGCGCGCAGCTCGCCCACCCGCATCCACCACAGGAACGGGGAGCCGATGACCAGCACGGGGGCGGCCGGGGCCCGGCGGCGGCCCGGACCCGCCGTCTCGTCCTCGCCGGACGCGGGGCGCGCGGGCGGGCCGTGGGCCGAGTGCGTACGGTCCTCCAGCCAGCTGTCGCAGTCCGGGGTGAGCGCTATGGCCGAGGGCGCCGGCACGTCCAGCCGGTCGGCCAGGTCGCGCACCATCCGGTACAGGTCCGGGGCGGACTCCTCCCGGATCGGCACGGTCGGGCTGACGGCGGGGTGGGCCCGGGCCACGACCAGGGCGACACCGGCGGCGGCCAGCAGCACCAGCACGGCGAGCACGCCCACGACCAGACGGGCCGTGTCCCAGCCCCGGCCGACGAAGTGGCCGGTGGCACCGCCCGCCAGCAGGATCACCGCGACGGCGGCGGGCAGCACGGCCACGGCCAGCGCCCGGCCCCGGACCCGCAGGACGGCCAGGGCCCTGGAACGCGCGGCCTGCGCGCCCATCTCCGCACCGATTCCGGTCACGTCCGGCCCTCACCCCCTCGCTGCCGATGCCGTGCTCTCCTGGTGATGCTCACTCCCCCACTGTGGCACCCGCCACTGACATCGCAATGCCGGTGGGCCAAGTGCCGGAAAGCTTGCGCGGCACCCTAGTTGGGGCCCCGGCCCCCGTCATCCGTATGGGCGACCGCTCACTCGATGGAATGGCTTTGGTCAGAGGTGCGTGACAGACAGCAAAGATCAGGCCCCGGATCGGGGATCCGGGGCCTGGGTACGGCTGTCGCGCGGCGAACCGGCGCGGCAAGCGCAGGTCAGGCGGGTAGGCGCCTGATCGCGGCACGCACGGGTCGGGCGGCTGGGCGCCTGACCGCGGCGCGCGGATCAGGTCGTGGGCGCCTGGTCCGCCTGGGCGGCCTGGGCCGCCTTCGCGGCGATGTCGGTGCGGTGCTGGGAGCCGTCCAGACGGATCCGGCCCACCGCCCGGTACGCCCGCTCGCGGGCCTCGGTCAGGTCCGCGCCGGTGGCGGTGACGGACAGCACGCGCCCGCCCGCGCTGACGACGCGGTCGCCGTCCCGCTTGGTGCCGGCGTGCAGCACGTACGCGTGCGGGGCGTCCTCGGCGGCCACCTCGTCCAGGCCGGTGATCGGGTCGCCGGTGCGGGGGGTGGCGGGGTAGTTGTGCGAGGCGACGACGACCGTGACGGCCGCGTCCTCGCGCCAGCGCAGCGGCTCCAGGTCGGCGAGATGGCCGGTGGCGGCGGCCATCAGCAGGCCGGCCAGCGGGGTCTTCAGCCGGGCCAGCACGACCTGGGTCTCCGGGTCGCCGAAGCGGGCGTTGAACTCGATCACCCGGACGCCGCGGCTGGTGATGGCCAGGCCCGCGTAGAGCAGACCGGAGAAGGGGGTGCCGCGGCGGTGCAGTTCGTCGACGGTCGGCTGCAGGACCGTCTGGAGCACCTCGTCGACCAGCTTCGGGTCGGCCCAGGGCAGGGGGGAGTACGCGCCCATGCCGCCGGTGTTCGGGCCCTGGTCGCCGTCCAGGGCGCGCTTGAAGTCCTGGGCGGGCTGGAGCGGTACGACCGTCTCGCCGTCGGTGACCGCGAAGAGGGACACCTCGGGGCCGTCGAGGAACTCCTCGATGACGACCCGGTCGCAGGCGGCGGCATGCGCCGTGGCGGCGTCGAGGTCGTCGGTGACGACGACGCCCTTGCCGGCGGCGAGACCGTCGTCCTTGACGACGTAGGGGGCGCCGAAGGCGTCGAGGGCCTCGGCGACCTCCTCGGCGGTGGTGCAGACGTACGAGCGGGCGGTCGGCACCCCGGCCGCCGCCATGACGTCCTTGGCGAAGGCCTTGGAGCCCTCCAGCTGCGCGGCCTCCTTCGAGGGGCCGAACACCGGGATGCCCGCCGCACGTACGGCGTCGGCCACGCCGGCGACCAGCGGGGCCTCCGGGCCGACGACGACCAGGTCGGCGCCGAGGCCTGCGGCCAGCTCGGCGACCGCGTTGCCGTCGAGCGCGTCGACGGGGTGCAGCTCGGCCACCTCGGCGATGCCGGCGTTGCCGGGGGCGCAGTGCAGCGCGGTGACGTCGGGGTCGAGGGACAGGGAGCGGCACAGGGCGTGTTCGCGGGCGCCGCCGCCGATGACAAGGACCTTCACGGGGTCAGCCTAATGGCAAGGTTGCCGAAGGTTGGGGGCCGGGTTTGTTGGGCTTTCCTCCAAGGCGGCCCGGTGTCCCCCTGCCTCTGCCCACCCGCCCGACTCGGACGGCTGGAAGGGTGCCGTTCGGGGTGGGGCGGGGTGAGGCTCCGCCTACTCGTTCGAGAACTCCTCCACCACCGTCGCCCCCAGCTCGCGGACGATCAGTTCGTGGCCGGAGAGGGCCGACTCGTTCAGGTCGGGGTCGTCGTCCTCGGGGATGTCGTCCTCGGGGGCGACCGGCGGGGGCTCGGGCGCGGGGGCCGGTGCCGGCGGGGCGCTCGTGGGGCCGGGCTGCGGGGGCGCCGGCGCCTGCGGTGCCGGCTGGGGAGCGGCTTGGCGGGGTGCGGCCGGGGCGCCGTAGCCACCGGTGCCGGCGGGCGCGCCGCCGTAGCCGCCTCCCCCGCCGAAGCCCGAGCCTCCGGTGGACGGAGGTGCGGAACCGCCGCCGGACGGGTCGACGATCGCCTCGATCTTCCACTGCACGTTGAACTGCTCCGCCAGCGCCGCCCGCAGCACGTCCTCGCTGCCGCTGCCGGCGAAGTTGTCACGCGCACCGGCGTTCACGAAGCCGAGCTGGAGGGTGGTGCCGTCGAATCCGGCCACCTGGGCGTTCTGGCTGAGCAGGATCCAGGTGAAGCGGCGGCGGTTCTTGACGGCCTCCAGGATGTTCGGCCAGAGCATGCGGGGGTCGAGGCTACCGGCGGGGGCGGCGGCGGGCGCAGCCGGGGATGCCGGGCCGGCACTGGGCGCCGAGGGCTGCTGCGGGGCTGCCTGGCTGCGGTCCGGTGCCTGGCCCTGGGGTGCGCCGCCCGCCGGTGCCGCGGCCGTGGGCCAGCCACCAGGGCGCCGGCCGCTTCCGGCGGCCGCAGGCGTCGGCCACGCGCCCGGAGCGGGAGCACCGCCGGTCGCCGCAGGCGCCGGTGCCTGACCGCCGGAGGCGGGAGTCGGAGCGGGAGCGGGAGCCGCGGGGTTGGACGGGGCAGCCGCCGCCGGAGCCTGGGCCGGAGCCGGTACAGGCGCCGTGGGACCCGTGGGCGCGGGAGCGGCCGGAGCCGGACCACCGGCACCCGGATCTCCCGCACCAGGACCACCGGCGCCAGGACGCCCGGCCCCCGGACCACCCACGCCAGGACCACCGGCACCAGGACCGCCCACGCCAGGACCACCCGCGCCAGGACCACCGGTACCAGGACCACCCGCCCCGGGACCACCGGAACCGAAACCACCCGCACCCGGACCGCCAGCACCAGGACCACCGGCACCCGGACCACCCGCCCCAGAACCACCGACGCCAGGGCCCGCGCCTCCGGGCCCGCCCCCCGGCCCGCCGGCCGGCCCGCCGGCCGCTCGTACTGCCGCGCGGGCCGCTGCCGGGCCGGTGCCGGGGGGTACGGAGGGCACGGGGGCGCCGCCGTGGGCGTCCGGGCCGGGGGCGTAGCCCATGGCGGGCGTGCCGGTGCCGGACGAGAAGTGGACGCCGCGTTCGAGGCGGTCGAGGCGGGCCATCACCGAGCGCTCGTCGCCGTAGGCGGCGGGGAGCAGCACGCGGGCGCAGATCAGTTCCAGCTGGAGGCGGGGCGAGGTGGCGCCGCGCATCTCCGTCAGACCGGCGTTCACGAGGTCGGCGGCGCGGCTCAGCTCGGCGGCGCCGAACGTGGAGGCCTGGGCCTGCATGCGCTCCAGGACATCGGCCGGTGCGTCCAGCAGCCCCTTCTCCACGGCGTCCGGCACGGCGGCGAGGATCACCAGGTCGCGAAGCCGCTCGAGCAGGTCGGCGACGAAGCGGCGCGGGTCGTTGCCGCCCTCGATGACACGGTCGACGACCTCGAAGGCGGCGGCGCCGTCACCGGTGGCGAAGGCCTCGACGACGGAGTCGAGGAGGGAGCCGTCGGTGTAGCCGAGGAGGGAGGTGGCCATGGCATACGTCACACCCTCCGCACCGGCGCCGGCGAGGAGCTGGTCCATGACG
This sequence comes from Streptomyces sp. NPDC007189, assembly GCF_040703635.1. Classification (NCBI taxonomy): domain Bacteria; kingdom Bacillati; phylum Actinomycetota; class Actinomycetes; order Kitasatosporales; family Streptomycetaceae; genus Streptomyces; species Streptomyces sp. NPDC007189. The sequence goes on along the minus strand of NZ_JBEYEY010000007.1, from coordinate 308,750 downwards.
GACATGGAGTCACGCACGGACCCGGCGCCCGCGCGCACGACCAGCGGCAGGACGCCGTCCTCGACCGGGATGTCCTCCTTCTGGCACACCTCGGCGAGGTAGTCCCGCAGGGTGCCCGGCGGGACGAGCCGGAAGGGGTAGTGGTGGGTCCGCGACCTGATGGTGCCGATGACCTTCTCGGGCTCGGTGGTCGCGAAGATGAACTTCAGATGCTCCGGCGGCTCCTCGACGACCTTCAGCAGCGCGTTGAAACCGGCCGACGTGACCATGTGGGCCTCGTCGATGATGTAGATCTTGTACCGGCTGCTCGCAGGGCCGAAGAACGCCTTCTCACGCAGCTCACGGGCGTCGTCCACACCACCGTGAGAGGCCGCGTCGATCTCGATGACGTCGATCGAGCCGGGCCCGTTGCGCGCGAGGTCCTGGCAGGACTGGCACTCGCCGCACGGGGTCGGGGTGGGACCCTTCTCACAGTTCAGGCAGCGGGCGAGGATCCGTGCGCTGGTCGTCTTGCCGCAGCCGCGCGGACCGCTGAACAGGTACGCGTGATTGACCCGGTTGTTCCGCAGCGCCTGCTGCAGCGGGTCGGTGACATGCTCCTGCCCGATGACCTCGGCAAAGGTCTCCGGGCGATAGCGGCGGTACAGCGCGAGAGACGACACGCATACGAGGTTATAGGCGGCCACTGACAACCGGTCCCGGCCGCGGGCCCCGGGAACGCGAGCGCCCCCCACGCACCCGCCAGAGCCAACCTACCCTTGCTGCCTTCCGGCCCTGGGGGAGTTCAGTCAGATAGCGCCGCGTGAGGGGCTGCGCCCAGAGTACCCGATCGCGGCCCGCGCACCGCAATCGACGGGGGCCTGCGGGAACGGGTTCGCAAGCACTCCCCTCGGTCATGTAATGTTTCCGGCGGAGGATTCGCCTAGAGGCCTAGGGCGCACGCTTGGAAAGCGTGTTGGGGGCAACCCCTCACGAGTTCGAATCTCGTATCCTCCGCCAGTGCCTCACCGGGCACGATGTCGAAGGGCCCCCTGGAAACAGGGGGCCCTTCGACGTTGTCCTCAGCCGTCGTTGTCCTGGTTTTTGTCCACAGCAGGTGTTTCCGGGGGTCCCCAGATGGCTTCGGCGATCTTCCGGGCCACGTCCTTGAGCATGGCGTCTGGCACATGCAGGTACCGCGCCCGCATGCTCGCGGAGGTGCCCGGCTCCCACCCCATGATCTGATCGATGACGCGGTCCGGGACCCCGAGCAGCATGAGCACGGTCGCGGCCGTGTGACGTGCGTCATGCAGCCGTGCGTTCCGGACCCCCGCGTCTTCCAGGAGCCGCTTCCAGTCGTGATAGTCCGTGTTCGGGCTCAGCGGGCCACCCAGCGGCTTGGTGAACACGTACTCCGACTCGGTCCACAGATCGCCAGCCGTCTTGCGCTCGCGCTCCTGCGTCTCGGCATGGGCGCGGAGCATGGCGACCAGCGGGCCCGGCAGGGGTACGGCGCGCCGGCCCGCGCGCGACTTGGTGTTCTTGGTCTCGCGCCGAACTTGCACCTTGGCCGGGCAGTACCCCGCCTTCCGGCCGCACGGTGAGGCTTCCGGGCACCCGTGCTCGTACCGGGGGCGTAGACGGTTCCGGCGTAGCTTCAGGTACTCGTTGCGCAGGTCGACGTCAGACCAACGCAGCCCGAGCGTTTCGCCCTGCCGCAGTCCGAGCGCCAGTGCCAGCATCCAACGGGCGCTGTTCCGGCGCTTGTTGGCTTCGAGCAGCAGGCACTGAACCTCTTCCACGGAGTAGGGCTCTACCTCTGATTCGTCCTCTTCCATCCGGGGCGGCTTCGCCAGCGCGGCGGCGTTCTTCGCCGCGTAGCCGCGCCGTACCGCCTCCCCCAGCGCGGTTCGGGCGGTGCGGTGGGCCTGGTGAGCCGTACCGGCCTTGCGCTCCCCGTTCGCCTGCATGCGGCGGTACAGGCTTTCCAGGTGCTCAGGCTGCAAGCGGTCAAGGCGGTGCTTGCCGACACCAGGCACGAGGTGAACGCGAACGGCTACCTCGTACCCGTCGTAGGTGTTCTCGCTGACGGTCGGCTTGGCGATGTTCTCAACCCAGTGCTGAAGCCACTTCTCGACCGTCCACGCCTTGCCCGGCTGTTGGGCCGAACCCCCGTCGCGCTGCTTCTCCAGCTTTTTGACTTCCTCAACCAGGTCATCGCGCGTCTTGCGCGTCAGGTGCCGACGGTAGGGCTCGCCGTTGTCCTTGTAGCCCATCGGCACGCGTGCGTGCCAACGACCGTCCGCCCCGAGGTAGATGGCCGATTCGCCGTTGGCGCGACGGGTGCCCTTCTTCTTCTCTGCCACAGGCAGGCTCCTGTTTCTTGGGTGTCGGGATGGGGACCGGGGAGGCGGGCTGTCCTGTCCGGGAGTGCCGCCGCCCCGGGTGTGGTCAAGCTGCTCGTCGGGCCGCGCGTCGGCGGGCGAGGTACGCGGCCGGGGCGTCGGCGGGGACGCGGCGGAGACGGCCGATGTCGATGGACTCCAGCTCTCCGGAGCGGATGAGCGCGTAGCACGTGGTCCGGCCGATGCGGAGCCGTCGTGCGGCCTCTTCGACCTTGAGGAGAACCAGCGTCGGGTCGTCGTCCGTAGGCGTCGCGGGGCTGTCGTGCTCGGTCAAGACTCACCTCTCGTGCTGATCGGGGTCGGGTGGGTGTCCACGTCTGTCCGAGGTGCAGATTTCTGCGTCATTGCGTCATCAGCGTCATTCAGGCTTCTGACCTGTGGTTTTGTGTGACGCAGTGGTTTGGGGTGCGTCATCGGCGTGTCATGGGCTGCGTCATCGCATGACGCAGATGACGCAGGATGACGCAGGGGCCGCCGTCTGCGTCATGCCTGTTGTCGCAGGTCAGGTGCCGTTTTTCGGTCTGCATGACGCAGATGACGCAGCGTCTTCCCTCTTAGGACAAAAGAGGGGGTGTCTGTTGTAGTTCGGTGGCGCCTTAGAGCGTGAAGAAGGAGCCGCTGCGCGGCGCGACCTTGGGCGGCGGCGGTGCCGCCGGAGGAAGCAAGAAGAGCACCAGCCGCGATGCGTGCTCCTCTTGCTGTTCGGCGGAACGCCGCCCAAAGGACGTGCCGCGAAGCGGCCCCTTACTGCCTGTCCGGCGCCGCGAGCGCGGGGTCAGACCATCCGCCCCTGCTCGTGCGGTGGCGGGGTGGCCAGGCGGGTCATTTCGAGGTAGCGGCCCTCGCTGGTGCGGCCCGTGTCGATGAGAACCCCGCGAGCGGCAAGCGTCGGCTGGAGGCGCTTGAGCCGGTCGGAGAGAACCTTTCCGGTGGTCGGCCAACCCTTGGGCAGGGCACGCAGTTCCTCGCCGCTGTAGAGGCGACTGAGGCAGTGCAGCCACTCGGTGGACGTCATACGCTGCGCCGAACCCGGCTCGATGGTGTCGGCATGCCGCAGGACGGTCTGCGCGAGAAGGTCACCCTCGATCACGTCGTCGTTCAGGTCGTCCAGACTGGCCCGGTACGCGGTGAGTGCTCCGAGGCCGGTTGCTGCATCGAGCTGCGCGCACAGGCGGGCGAAGTCCGCCATCCGCAGGTCGGTGGGAGTCTCCGCCTCAACCGCACGGACCTTGACCGTGAGGTCCAGGAGCGAGCCGAGAACGATAGGCAGAACCTCCGCGTACTCCGCCCACAGTTCCGCCTCGGTGCGCCGGACGCGGGGCCGCTCCAAGCGCAGCGGCAGGAGCCGTTCCGCCAGGTCAGGCCGGATGACGCCAACGTCGATGCCGGTCAGGAGCAGGGGGCGACGGTAGCCGACGCGGAACACGTCCCCGTCGGTGAACAGGGCGCGCTTGACGTTCTCGATGCCGGTCACGATGCAGCACATGGCGTCGGACAGGTCCGGCGTCATGTGGGAGAGGTTGTCCAGAGCGGTGACCCAGCCGGCCGCCACCGCCGCGACCAGATTCTCCTCATCCTTCGGCGCCCGACGCAGGTCACCGCTCATGCCCTCGATGATCCGCACGAGCATCCGCCCACCGGTCGACTTGCCCGCGCCCTGCGGCCCGGTGAGGAACGGCGCAGGAACGGGAACGGACGGCCCGAGGCAGCCGATCAACCAGGCGATGACCAGGCATTCAGTCTCGGCATTGGCGAAGTTGCACAGCCGGAGCAGCAGATCGATGCCCTTGCCGTTGGTGTCCTTGGCCGGCAGGGGCAGTTCCCCGGTGAGCTGGGTGCGCCTCCAGCACACCTCGCGCGGGTCGGGGATGGCAATATCCCATCCGGTGGGGTGGATGCGGACGGACTGCCCGTCGTCGCGGCCCAGGTCCAGCCACGTCGCCCCGTCGAATCCGGGAGCGACGCGGATGTACACGGACTGCACGTCCTCGCTCATCGCCAGGGCCTCGATGAGGTCCAGCGCCTCTTTGAGCGCGGTGCCGTTGAACACGCCGACTCCGTCCTTGAACAGGCCGACCATGAGTTCCTGGCGGTGGCTGCCCGTCGTGCCCTGGGAGCGGATCGGGCGGGCCACGGGGTGGCCGTTGCGTTGCGCGTACACGGTCCCGTCGGCGGTGCGGAAGTACCGAAAGTGCGCCTGCGCGTAGGCGGCGATGACCTCGCGGGCTGGGGTCTTTTCGTCGTCGGACATGGTCACAGTCCCAACCTGGTACGGGCGTTGGTCCACGCGTCGGTGCAGTGCCGGGGCGATTCGCCCTTGGCCTGCGCGGCGGTGAACAAGCGCGCGACGTGCGTGTCTGTGAGGCAGCCGCACCGGCCGTGCGTGGACAGCACAGCGAGGAACGTCCGGTAGACGGTGGCGTGCACCGCCTCGCGGGCTTCGGTGATGCGCTGCTCGGCCATGGCGATGCCGCGCTCCAGGTAGGCGGGCGTGCGGTGGCGGCACTCACCGCCTCCGGCCGGCGCGGGCACCATGGTGGCCTGAGACGCGGCCCGGACCGGACACGGCTTGCTCACGACCAGCGAGCGCACGGCATCCGGCAGGTAGGCCATGGTCCCGGTGCCGAATCCGAGCCAGCGGGCGTAGGCCATCGTGGACTTGATGTCCACGCCGGGGCGGACGGCGTTCGCGGACTGCATCCGGCCGAGGTAGAGCCAGTGCTCGCCCCGGGTGGTGGGCACGATCTGCGTGGTGGGCAGGTTCGCGCGGGCCCACGCGATCGCGTTGGCGTTGTCCAGGTCGACGACCGTCAGGCCGGCCCCGCCCGGGTGGTAGGCGACCGCCTCGGCTTGCATCCACGCGAGGCGCCAGGGCCCGGAGCTGATGACGTCGGGGTCGGTGGTCGCAGCGGCCCACGCGTGGCAGGGCCCGGGGCAGTTACACGGTCCGGGGTTCTTCATGTTCGGCCGGCCGCCGCACGCGTTGTCCTGGCAGCGGCGGCAGTTGCCGAACGGGACCTTGCCCACCCGCAGAGGCAACACGGGGATCTGCGAGGCGGCCAGGTTGAGGGCGGTGCGCAGGTGGTCAGCTTCCAGTCCGCCATAGCCAGCGCACAGGGCGACGAGCGGCGGTGAGCCGGGCACTCGCCGAATGTCGGAGGGTTGGGTCATGCTGTAGGTCTCCTGTTCTGCTTCGTCGGGATAGGGAGACCGAGGGCGGTGGGCTGTCCTTGTCCGGGAGTGCCGCCGCCCTCGGGCATTGCTACTGGTCGGGGTCCGGGTGCGCGAGGCAGTCGACCTCGTCCGCGTCGTCGCAGACGCATCCGGCCCGTTGGGCGTACTGCTGGCGGACGTAGCCGCGCGGGTCCTGCTCGGCCTGTTCGGCGAGGTGCAGGGCGAGGTGCGGCCGGTCGGTATCGAGCAGCATCACGGCCGCCGCGAGGGCGGTTTCCCGGGCGTCTCCGTCGTTGAACAGGTCGGGTTCGTCCAGCAGTGCGATGCGATCGAGCAGTGCGGCCTTGCGCAGGTAGTAGTCCCGGTCCAGCTCGGTGAAGCACTCGGTCGTGGCGAGGGTGCGGGCGGTCCAGCCGATCTCGCTGACGATGCTGGGCGCGAGCGCGTATGCCGCTTCCGGGGCGAGGAAGGGTTCCGGGTCGGGGCGGTGGTCGGCCGTGACGTACAGCCGGGCGCGCTTGCCGTCGCGGGTCGGGTACATGCGTGCCGCGCCGGCGGCGAACGCGGTCTTGAGGGCGGTCGTGACGCGGTTGGTGTCGGCGGGGTCGCAGATGATGCGGATCTCGAACACGCTGGTCTTCCTCACGGGTTGGGGATGGCGTGGACGACGGCGGTGGTGAGGTTGTTGATGGGTCCGGCCGCGCCGGTGGAGGCGAGGAAGAACCCGAACATCACGGCGACGAACGCCGCGCCGGCGCTGAGGCTGTGCTGGCGCAGCAGGAAGAACAGGACCAGTCCGAACAGAGCTACGAGCGAGACGGTCACGGCCATGGGGTGAACTCCTCGTCGGGGTCGTGGCGGTGGGGGCGTCGGGTGCCGGCGCGGTGGATGTCGCGGCCGGTGTTGAGCAGGCGGCGGCCGAGGCGGAGCCGGTAGCGCTGCCCACGGCAGCGGCGGCAGAGCTTGACCTTGCTGCGGCCGGTGAGCCGGACGCCCATGCCGGAGCACTTCCGGCATGGGGCGAACGGCTGGATGGCGCACAACGCTGCGTAACCGGCGAGTATGAGCAGGACGGCGAGGCTAGCGAGAGCCACGACGGCTCACATCCCTTCTCAGGGCGGTTTCGGGGTGTTTCCGCAGGTGGGCCGCTAGACGCTAGTTAGCTGATCAGAAGCCCTATGGGGTGCTAGTGGGGGTGCTAGACCTAGCGGTGGCGGCTGCTAGGTCTAGCACCCCTGCTCGGGTCAGGCGGCGGCCCGATCGGCATTACGGCGCGTAATCGCGGCGGTGATGTCGGCGCGCTTGATGCCGCGCCGGTTGGCGCCCTCGCCGTCGTCGGTGGTGCCCCACACCTGCCCCGGCTTGATGCCCCAGGGCTTGAGGGCGGCGGTGACGTTCTCGCCCTGCCAGCCGGCGTAGGTGTCGGGGTGGGCGGCGGTGAGGCGGACGGCGATGCGCTCGCACCACACGGCCTTCTCGTCGGCGGCGATGACGTCGAGGACGTCGGCGAGGATGTCGGAGCCGGTCCCGCTGGTCTCCGGGCCCTTGCCGATGGCGTGGCCGGTGATGTTGCCGTACTCCTCGCGCATCTTGCGGGCGCGGACGACGACGCGTTCGGCGCCGACCGCGTCCACGAACGCAGATGCGACGATGCGGGCGTCGTCGCCCTCGCCGGCCATCCAGCAGATGCCCCGGTCGGAGCGGGAGAACATGGTGGCGCGGATTCCCGCCTTGTAGGCGCCGGTGCCCAGGACCATGTCGTTGGCGGTGTGGCCCATGACCTTCAGGCAAAACCGCAGCATGGCGTTGTTGCTGATGCCCGGCGGCAGAGACTTCGCATCGGGGCGCTGGGTGCCGAAGATGCCCACGATGCCCAGGGCGGGCCCGCGCTTGGTGATGTCGGTGCAGATCTCCTCGATCTCCGCGCCGTACTTGTCGTGCTCGAACGGCACCTGACACTCATCCGCCGCCACCACGATCGGATGCAGCCTGAGGCTCTTGTCGTTGGCCAGGTCCGGGGTGACCTTGGACTCCGGGCAGCGCGTGCGGGGCAGGGACTTGATGACCTTCGCCCGGCGGCGCAGTTCCTCGCGCAGCTCGCGCAGGGACTGCACGACGTATTCGATGTCGTCCTCGTCGTCGCCGGCGCGGTAGCGGTGGCAGATCGGTTCCAGGGCGCCGAAGTCGCCCGTGCCCTTGAAGTCGAACGCGTGGATCTCGGCCCGGGGGTCGAGGGCGGCGATGAGCAGCAGCAGCCGCATGAGGAAGGTCTTGCCCATGCGGGGCACCGAGGCAATGACGATGGAGACGAACATCAGGGTGACCTCGACCCACCGCATGCGCTGGTCGTTGCCGAACACGACCGGCTTGAACAGGTCCACGCTGCCGTCCTTCAGCAGCGGCCAGGCCGGTTTCGTCGTCTCGTTCATGGGCCGGTCGCCGACCCACAGAATGAGCCGGCCTTCGTGCTGGTCGGGGTCGGGGGACGGCCACACGCAGCCGACCTTGCGGCGCAGGCCCGAGGCGAGCGGCTTGCGGGCCTCCATGATGTCCTCGGGCGTGATGCCGTAGGGAAGATCCAGGTCGGCGCGGTACCCGGGCCCGTCCCGGACGATCTCCGAGACGAACCGTAGCCCGTTCATGTCACCGCCCTTCTTGATAGCGGCCGTGATCTTCGCGTTCCCGATCGAGTCCAGGCCGCGCAGGACGATGGAGCCGGTGAGCTTCTGCACCTCGGTCTTCAGCACCGCCGGACCCACGACCGGCGCGTCCGGCTGCTGTCCGCCCAGACCGAGCAGCAGCACCCCGCCGCCGGCGAACGCGTACAGGTAGGCGGGGGCCAGGACGTACAGGTACAGGGCGAACCCGAGACCGAACACGGCCGCAACAAGGGTGACCAGGCCGCGCAGCCGGATCCGGCCGGCGCGCAGCCGGGCCAGGCGCAGGTACTCCTCGACGTCCTCGGTGCGTACCGCGAACTCCCGCAGGGGCGCGGCCTCGCGGTCCCACACCCACCGGTTCGTCGCCGCGATGAACCGGCACGCGCCCCTCGGCGACATCAGGGCGAGGCGTCCGGCATACACCGGGATCCGCACCCCGTGGAACAGGGCGGCGTAGCCGACGTTCGCGCCGGCGTGGCGGGCGGTGGCGAGGAAGTCACGCCGGTTGGTGAGCCATCCGGCGAGGACCGGCTTGCGCTTCTCGATGGTCACCTTCGGGTCCGGCAGCGCCGGGTTGTCCACCGGGACGGGGGCCGCCGGGGCATCGTCGTCGGGGCCGGTGTCGGGCACGGGGCGCAGGTGCGGGCCCATGGTGCTGTCCGTCATGCTGGGGTCTCCCTGCTGCTCAAACGGGTGGTGGGTGGCCCGGGGGCGGCGCTGTTTCCTTGGCCGGGACAGCCGCCCCCGGGGCGTTGCTACTTGCCGTTCTTGCTGTTCTTGGCGCGCTCCTCGCGCTTGCGGGCCTGGTCGAGGACGCGGTCGAACTTGCGCTGCAGGTCGCTCTGGTCGACCCGTCCGCCGTACTGGCGGTCGTCGGCGAGTCCGCGCTTAGCCATCCGGGCGACGTACCAGGCGAGCTGGGCCTTCTCACCGGTGGTGAGGCGGGGCTGGTTGCTGCTCACGGCTGCATCTCCGATCCGGGCCGGACTGTCCGGCTCCCCACGGCACCGGGCACGTGCGTCCCGGAGCCGCAGGCAGCCGTCAGCGACGGCCGCGGGCGCGGCGGACGCTGCGTGCGGCGCGCTTGCCGTCGGTGCCGCCCACCGAGCGGACGACGGTGACGACACCCCACGCGCACACGGCCGCGATGAAGGCGATCAGTGCGAGGTTGGCGGCCATGGCGGTGAGCACGCCGACGAGCAGCGGGCCGAAGTAGACGCCGGCCGCGACCGCGCCGGCACCGACGCCGGAGCCGAGCGCGATGCGCTGGACGGTGCGGTCGGGCGGGGCCTGGTGCACGTGCTGGTGGATGATCTGCGGGCCGCTGTAGTGCTGCGGCGGGGCGGGCAGGTGGTCGGTGTAGGCGTAGGTGCCGTCCGGGAGTTGCACGACCCGGGGCACGTCAGGCAGCGATTCCATCGCAACTTCCTTCGGGATACGCGCACGGCACGCACATGCCGAGCGAGGCGGGGATGACGTAGCCGGCGTCCCGGCGGCACTGCGGGCAGCAGCGGCGGGCAGCGTTCGCCTTGTCCAGTGCCGCCCACTTGGCCCGGGTCATGGGCCGCACCGGCTTGGCCAGGTCAACGCGGTACAGGTAGGCGATCAGCGGTCCGCGCCGGCGTCGGGGACGTTCGAGCTGGGCCGCCACCGGCTGTCCGCCGGGGCGCAGGCCGCAGGCGCGGAGTTGGCGGTAGGTGGCGTATCCGTCCGGGGCGAGGCGCCACCGGAACACCGGCAGCGTCCCCATCAGGCGACGCGCTTCCACGCGGCCCGCAGGCGCACCTCGGAGGCGGAATGGCCGGCCGCCCGGAATCGGGTGGCCATCTCCCGGTACGACAGGGCCGGGACCTCGCTTTGACGGATCGCGTCCACCAGCACGTCAAGCTCCGCGTCGGTGAGCGCGGGCCCCTCCAGCGCCGGACCAACCGGCTCAACGGGACCCCACACGGGCAGTTCCCAACGGGGCGTGACACTGGGTGTGACGCGGCTCGTCACGCTGGTCAGTGCCCTGCCGGTCTCCTCACCAGCCCGAGCGGTCTCCAGCGTCTCCCACGCCCTCGACAATGTCTTGGCAGTCTTGGCCGTGACGCGTGCGACGCGGGCCCCGGCCCCCGTCACGGCCACAAGCCGTGTCTCCTCGGTCGTGGCCTCGGCACGCAGCCGAGCGCGGGCCACGGCGGCTTCGTCGCGTGCCTCCTGCTGGATACCCCGGATCGCGTCCAGGGCCAACGGAGTGAGTGCGGTGCGCTCCCACAGCCCGTGCACCAGCCACAGCATCTTCGCCGCGATGGGCAGCCAGGCGACGGCCAGCCACGCGGCGGAGTCGGCGGCGGTAAGCGCGTGGGCTACCAGGACACCGGCCGCGACCAGGCCGAAACACCAGCCAACAGCCGTCACCGGGTTGCTGCGGTCGCCCTGAGCGGCAAGGCGGCGTTCGTAGGCGAGGGTGGCCAGCCATCCGCCGTCGATACCGAGACCGACGACCAGCGCGATCGGCCACGGCACCGCGGTGCCCAGCCACATCACGACCACAGCCAGAGTGAGCACCATGGACACCGCCGTCATCGCGACGGCGGGCAGTACGGTCTTGGTCTTCACGCTGCCTCCCTGCGGTGCGGGGTGTGGGTGCCGGGGCGTCCGGTGCGCCGCCCAGCGGTCGTCGTGCAGCGCTCCTCGCTGGCGCCGGGGTAGTTCCAGCCCCCGCCAGCGCGCTTGGCCGCGTACATGGCCTCATCCGCCAACCGCAGCAGCACCGGCAGCGTCTCCACACCCGCCCGGCGGCCGTCGGGGATGAGGTCACTGGACAGGCAGGCGCCGATGGAGGCACCGACGGTGAGATCGCGGCCCGCGTGGCGAAACGGGGCGGTGATCGCGCCGTGCAACCCCTTCAGCAGCCACGGCAGCGTGAACGGCTCTGACAGCGGCACAACGGCGGCGAACTCATCTCCACCGAGCCGGGCCACGACCGCACTGCGCCGCTCGGTGAGCGCTTCTGTGAGGCTGGCGGCGGTGGCTCGGATCGCGGCGTCACCGGCGGCATGCCCGAAGGTGTCGTTGAGAGCCTTGAAGCCGTCCAGGTCGACCAGCACCACCGCCGTTTCCGGGTGCCGGGCGAGCAGACGGACCGCGCGCCGCTCGAACGGCGCCCGGGTCCACAGCCCAGACAGCGGGTCGCGGCGAGCGGCCTCGATCCGACGACTCAGCCGCAGCGCGTGAACGGACCAACCGACCAGTAACGGCAGACCGGCAGCGGCGGCGGACATCAGCTCACTCATGCCGCTTCCCCCGTCCCCGCCCGGTGGTCGCGGGCAGCGCGCAGGAACGGCACCGTGTGGGTGAGCGCATCGGCGTACGCGGCGTCCCAACCGGCGATCTCGTCGCCGTTCTCGGCCTCACGCCGCAGATCGGCGAGGATGTCACGGACCGCGTCCTCACGGGCGGCGCGCTCGTCGTCCGCCTCCAGGTCCAGCGGGCCCCGGAACAGGTCGAGGTCGATGCCGAGCGCCAGTTCCGCGAACTCCAAGTCGCCGTGCGCCTCCTGGCCGGCGACGAAAGTGCGCATGCGCATGGTGGATCTCCATTCAGGTACGTCGGGAAGGGCGCGGGACGGTCAGCTGTCCTTGTCCGGGAGTGCGACCGCCCCGCGGGTACAACCGGTACGGGACCGGCGGGGCGAGCTGCCGTCAGCGCTGTACGACGGGCTTGTCCATGTCGCGATGCCGGACCATCACCTTGTGACCGGCGTCGCTCAGCAGTTCGGCGAGGGCACGGGCGACCGTCGCCGCACGATGCCGACCGCCGGCACACCCCACGGCGACGGTCAGGCCCGTCGCCGACGGACCGGCCGCGAACGCGGCCACGGCGGCCTCCGCCGCCAGCACCAGCGCCGCGACACCCGGGGTGCCCAGCACCGCCTCCCGGACGGGCGCGTCGTCGGCCGTCATGTACCGCAGTTCCGGCAAGACGTGCGGATCGCGGAAGTGATGACGCAAGTCGACGGTCAGGTGCGCGGACGGCGCCTCACCATGCAGGTAGCCGAACGAGACGATCTCGACGGGGACCGTGCGGCGGGGCACGACAGGAACCCTGTGCTGGGCCATGACGGAACTCCTTGGTAGGTCGGGACGGAGTCCATGAGTGGCGGGCTGTCCTTGTCCGGGAGTGCCGCCACCCAGGGAGATGCGGGCCAGTGCCGCAGGACGCGGCCGGCCAGGCGCCCCGGGCGGAAGTCGATTCCGCACCCTCACGGCTGGATACCGGGGCCGACGGGCGTCACCCGGCCGTCACGGGGACGGGGTCAAGCCCCGTCGATCTCAGAGCACGCTGTTGAGTTCTCAAGGAACGAACGCTGCCTTCGTACTCACCCCTTCGGGCTTTCCTCCGGGCGTTGCAGTACCTGTTTTACAGGTACTGCATAGGGGACCGTCAAGTGCAGCGACGGAACCTCTTTGGCTTTGCGCCGGGACTTCTTGGCGCACAATCAGAATCGCTGCAGCTCAGGGGAGTTGGTCACCCCATACGTGGACAGCTCAGGGAGTTCTGGCTACCGTCAAGAGCGCCCTACTGCCTTCAAGAGCTCCCTAGATGTCCCTCGGGGGGATGGATGTCCAACGAGCGTCTGCGCTCGGCCCTGTTGGCTCAGGGCATGACCGTTCAGGGCCTTGCCGAGGAGATCAAGGTCAGCCCGAAGACGGTCGAACGTTGGATCACGCAGGGGAAGGTGCCGTACCGCCGACACCAGTACGCCACGGCCGCAGCGCTCAGGGTCGACGTCACGACATTGTGGGACGACGGCCGCACCCTGGAGAGTGCAACGGACCTCACGAAGGCGGAGATTGTGGCCGTCTATCCGCATCGCCACACCGTGCCGCCGAACGTGTGGCGCGAGATGTACGCACGAGCGGAGAGGAACCTTGACGTTCTCGTCTACTCCGGGCTCTTCCTGTCCGAGGATCCCCTGTTCATCGACCTTCTGAAGAAGAAGGTTGAGGGGACCACTCAGGTGCGCATCCTGCTCGGGGACCCGGACTGCGAGGCCGTTCGGCAGCGCGGCATAGACGAGGGGCACCGGATCATGGACGGCAAGATTCGGAACGCGTTGGTGAACTACCGACCGCTCTTCAAGAGCCACCCGGAGATCAGCTTCCGACTGCACGCCACGACGCTCTACAACTCCATCTATCGGTCCGATGACGAGATGCTCGTCAACCCCCACGTCTACGGCATCGGCGCCTACATGGCCCCCGTCTTCCACCTGCGTCGCATGCCGGGCGGCGGGCTGTTCGACACGTACGCGAATAGCATCGAACAGACCTGGGGAGGCGCTCGCCAGGTTTCGGACAGCGACATCACGGGAGCCTGACCATGGGACGCATTGACTACCTGCACGACCCCGACGCACCGCCGGCCAACTCGGTCGTGCCTTCCGTCGTGGCGTTCGTTCAGAACGATGCGGGCCAGGTGCTCATGATTCAGCGGTCCGACAACGGGCGCTGGGCGCTGCCCGGCGGCGGGCACGACGTGGGCGAGTCCATCAGTGACACCGTGGTGCGCGAGGTCTGGGAAGAGACGGGCATCAAGGCCGAAGTCGTCGACATGTCCGGGATCTACACCGACCCCGGACACGTGATGCAGTACGACGATGGCGAGGTCCGCCAACAGTTCAGCATCTGCTTCCGTGCCCGTCCGGTCGGCGGTGACCTTCGTACGAGCAATGAGACGACACAGGTCCGTTGGGTGGACCCAACGAACCTGCCGAAACTCGACGTCCACCCCACGATGCGGCTCCGTATCGAGCACGCCATGGACCGGACGCGGGCAACCCCCTACATCGGCTGACGCTTGGCGACGGCGACCCGTTCGAGGACGCGCGCCGTACTTGCGCAGATCTCTGACTCGGCGCGGCGGATGAACGTACCGATCAGACTGTCCGGCCCGTAGCGGCCAGCGATCTCGTTGACCCGGTCCACAGGGTTCGTCGGTACGCCGTCCGGCGTCGTGTTCATGTCGCAATAGCAGAGCGCGTCATTCAGGTGCGCGCTCTCGCGGGGGAACTCGCCCTCCAGCTCTGCACGGAGTCCCCGGGCCTCAGCCTCCATCCATGCACAGGAATGGTGGGCAACGAGGTTCACGACCCGTTCGTTCGCGCGGGCGATGTCGCGGAGGTAGCGCGCGCCATCGAGCGGGTGAAATCCGGTCTTGGCGAGGTCTGGCGAGTAGCCGATGTCATGCAAGACGGCAGCGGCTTCCAGTAGCTCCGCATCCTGTCCGAGGATGGGCGCGATGGTGCGCGCCCTCTCCGCGACCCCGAGCGAGTGCTTCCAGCGGCGCGGTAGCGGCTCCGCAAGCAGGGACTCAGCCAGGGGATAGGCCCACTCTGTCAGCTCTGACAAGCTAGGAACGCTCCTCTCGAATCGGCACGGCGCGGACCGTCCGCACCCTGCCCTGTCCTCCACTCGCGAGCACGCCGGCGGCCTCCAACTTGTCGAGAGCTTTGGTCACGGTCGGGCGCGAGACCCCGAACCGGTCGGCCAGAACTGACGCGCTGGGGAACGCTGCCCCGACTTCCAGTCGCTCATCCGCGATGACGTCCGCGATGCGCTCTTCCAGCGGTCGCCGGTCAGTCCGCTTGCCTGCCCGTACGACACGCCACCGGCCACCCGGCACCGGTTCCGCGACACCGTCCTTGTGGAGAGCTGCGAACGCGCGGAGAGCGACCCCGCGCGAGATCTTGTACTCGCTCATGAGGTCAGCAGCAGACGGAAGCTCCGTCATGTCTGGGTCCGCCTCGACTCGTGCCTTCACGGCATCGGCGATCTTCAGGAAGGTTCCCCGAGGACTGGCCTGCTGCGACACTCGTTCTCCCTCTCTGCTCACCCGTCGTCGCCCTCAAGAGTCGCACGTCCGGCGACGGCGGCGGATAGGTGCGTTCGAGTCCGCACACCGGCACGCTGACCGGGCCAGTTCAGCAACGTTCGTTGCTCTGGTCTTTGTCCACTGCGCCAACGGCCGCCATCGTTCACTGCCATACGCACACCCCCTGACCGCCTCCGTGAGCCCTTACGGACGCCCCCGGACGACCATGGGGCACCGGCGCAGGTACCCATGCAAGTAGAGGCCCGTCATCGACCTTCTCAAGATGCAGCTCGCCAGCTGCGGTCGTATGATCGTTTTGTGTCGGGTGGGCGAGCCGGGTGAACCATACCGGAGATGCTTATGCACTCTTCTGGGACTGACCCGTGGGAAATAATGATCGCCTTCGGTACTGTTGGGGCGGTCGTTGTGGCCGTCGGCGGCCCCTTCATCAAGGGTTGGTGGAAAAAGCCTAACCTAAAGGCGCTAAAGACCGACGACCATGGCCCAATGTGGACCTCTCTACCATATTTCAACGGAAAGGGCAGCGGTCCCGACATATTCCAGTGCTGGCTACGGTTTCCGATCGCCAATGAAGGACGCCTGGCCGCCAAGGGAACGATGGTCCTCGTCAGCAAAGTGGTACTACCCGTCGCAGGACGCTTGCCGCCGACTCGTGAACTCAAATGGGGAGATGTCGAAGCCAATTCACTGACTATCCCGACCAACGCAGCCCGCCTGGTGGATATCATTCAGGTCGTCCACCTCAATGACGGCACCAACGGCGTCTTCCTTTGCCTGTATCCGTACAGCAATTACGACAGGGTACTGTCCGACCAGTCCCCTCTATGGATGGGCAAACACGAGGGGGGTGAGTATCGGATCGAGATAGCCATTACCGCCAATAACGCCAAGACGGAACGATATCTAATAACGTTTCGCCTCAACGACATGAGCAACCTGGCCACCTGCAAGACCGAGCTGGCAAATGCCACGCTTTCAAAGATTAACTAGGCTAGACCCCGGACAGGAGACTCTCCACTCTTTCGCCAATGAGTGACATCACTTCTTACCCTCGAAACTGCCGACGAATTTAGCGGCATTCCCAGTCAGTTCACCTATACTCGGATCAATCGATAGAGCAATTAGACCCGCCGACAGAAGGGCGATAGAGTCAAACACAGGGTTATGGTTAACCATCCAGCCAGCAGGTTTGGTTGCCACTAGCATCGCAACACACGCGAAAAAGGCGATGGCGAGGAATCGCCGCAAGAGGCGGATAGCCTTCCTCCCCAAACGTTCCGAAGGCGATACCTCGACTGCCAACGCCGACCAGTTCCCTGCGACCGCATCCAACAACGCCTGAGTGAATGCCTCTTGCAGGTCCAATATGGCTGTAGGGCCTGCGGTAGACGCAACCGTTTTCCAGCGACGCGCCGCAGAAGCAATACCCTCGGCAATGCCGTTAAGCGCAACGTCAGCAGCACGGTCGCGAGTCTTCAATGCCCGCCGCCAGGACCCTTCGGAAAGCCGGGCAATTAATTCAAGCTGTCTAACCATGGCTGTCCGGACGCTGCTAGCCATGTACGGTCGCAGCCCGTCCCCTTGTGCTTGGTCAGCGGCCTCACCTTGCGCACGAACTGCCCTGTCCGACAGCAGGACTAGGTCACACAGAGCGATAAGCAAGTGAGAGCAAGCAACCACATCGCTCCCTTCCATCGGCCCCATCCTTCTTGGGATAAAAAAATTGAGACAGTTCACAATGAACGTCAGGGCAAACAGTGCCGTAAACGTAATTGAGGCGAAGCTTGCGACCGACGCGACGTCCACGTTCTGCATAGAGATGAAGCGCCACTTGAATTCGTACACACCGAAATCGTTCAGCTTCGCAAGCATCCTCCCGCGCAGGTCCGTCGCTACGGTCAAAGTTAGTACGAACACAGCCGATGCTAGCCGAAACGCGGCACCCATCCATGCATGCATTCGCGCGAGGAAGTTGCGCGCCTTGCTATAAAGAAATATTGACAACCCAAGCGATACCATCAACGCAATGCGGGTCGCGCTGGAACTACGATCCAGATTGGGCCAAAGCGAGTCGATTGGAAACGAAAGCGCCGCGAGGATGAAAAGCATCAAAACAGATGCTAGAAGATGTTCCGCCAGGAACATCTCGATTGTCTCTTTCCAGCTCGCATTGGCATTAACGGACCAGTAAGCGGCTCGCACATGTCTGCGTACTTGCGCTTTTTCAGCGACGCTCAATTTTTCGATACGGAAGACCTTGTCCGCGGCGGCGTCAGCTCTGCTGGCAAGCAGCTCGCCTCGTGCCTGGGGGAGGTTCTTAGCTGCTTCTACATGCTGCTTAATCCACGGGATGACCTTGCCCTGCAGCAGCGTTGATGCCACTTGTTGCATCCGCCTCAACGTTGGGCGGTCTGGCGTGCTGTCCGTCATCTATCCCCCTGGCTTGTCAGCTCCCTGAAGCACCAGGCTCACGACTATGCCGGAGCTCATCAGCCCACGGCAGGCGAATGGTCGCAAGAGCGCCACCGATAGCTGCAGCGTCGGTAGAAGCCCAGTTCTGGCCGGCCGACGACCGCACCTGGATGACTGAGCTAAACCTCGCCTCTCACAGACTCGTTGTCCTGCTCTTTGTCCAGTGCGCCGGCGGCCGCCACCGTTCACCGCCGTACGCGCACCCCTCCTGACCTGCGCGGTGAACCCTCCTGAACGCCTCCGGACGGCCGCGCGGACAGTTGGAAAGCGTGTTGGGGGCAACCCCTCACGAGTTCGAATCTCGTATCCTCCGCAGCCGCCTGAACAGGCGAAACGAGGACCCCGGACCGCTTCGGCGGCCGGGGTCCTCGACGTAGTCGGCCTCAGTTGCAGTCTCATTTATTTCCGACATGCCGCATTTTGCACAGCCTGGTGACTCGACTCCGGCACCGACAGTGGGGCGCCATCCAAGCGTTCGTTCGCCGACCCGCTCGCTGAATGCCGACGCCAAGATCAGCCTCAGGTGACACTTGGCCCACTCGGGTTGATCGCCGGACACCGCCGACCAGGCAAGACGTTCCTGTTGGACCACGCCTGCCGTGCCGCTGGAGGGTGCCACTTCCATGCGACCGCTGCTGTCGGCGCAGAACCACTGTCCGAATCAGCCGTGCCCGCTCTATGTCTCACGCCGCCGCAAGGGGCCGAGCCGTTCACGCGGCCCGGCCCTCTGACCTTGCACTCAGCCTCCAGCGACCTGCCCTCAGTCCCATCGTCTCGCGAACTCAGCACCGGCCAGCAGGTCGCCCGTCCGCACGATCGGATCATCGATCCCCAGGGCTGCCATCACATCGGCGGGAAGGGCCACGTATTTTCCCTTCAACTTCGTGACATGACATGGAAAGCGGTTCCCCCTCACCAGCCCGGATGCTTTCGATGGGTCGACCCCGAGGAGATCTGCCACCTTGCGCAGGGGCAATGGCTCGGCCAGCCACTGCGACAGTCGCCTCGCTCTTGGGGTCACTCGGCTTCCTTCTGCGGTCCGTCGAGTTCGTCGGACTCGCCCTCGGGCACCTGCTCCGAACCCGAGGCGAGGAACTCGCCCAAGAGCCCGAGGCGGTGCAAGGTAGCGCCCATGCGTTCGCCGCTGATGCGCCCCCACAACAAACGATCCATCTCGTCGACCACCTGGATGTCCGACTCGTTGCGGATGGGCGAGTAGCCGTCATCGGCTCGCGCGATCGACAAGGCTGTGCGGATCCGTGGTGCGCTCGGCCGGATCAGCCCGTTCCACCGCCCAGCCGGCCGCATTGGCCGCTCGGACAATCTCGTCACGGACATCGTCGCCGTCGGTGGCCAGCGCCAGACCGTACAACGCACCGAACACCATGGCCGACCTCACCTCGGCGACATCGACGCAGAGCCTCCTCGACACTCTCCCGGCCGACTTCCGGAGGTAGGGGACGACGAAATACAGCGCGAGCAACTGGCTACGCTGAGCCAAGCTCGGCAGGTCGCTACGGGCATCGCGGCCTACGCATCGCCACAGCGCGTCCCGAAGAGCGACGTCGGTGGCATCTCGCGCCGCCGCGTCCTTCGCCTCCGAGAGCGTGAGGTGCTCAGCCACCGAACACCGCTCTCCGGGCGCATGTGGACACACCAACTGTCCGCCGAGCAACTGCGACACCTTTAGCTCGATCGACCTGAAGACGTCTGCCGAAGGCAGCAGGGACACGGCCCCTCCTCTTGTGGTTCCGCCAACGGCAGGAGGCTCACCGCGTCGAAGGGCGACTATCCGCACCAGTTGCTGCATGCGCTGGTGAGAGTGAACGACACGGGGTGACCGAGTGAAGCGATGTAGCCCAGCGATCAACGTCAGGGAAGGCTCCGGGATCAACCATTCGCATCCTGAGCACCACTGGTTCAAGCCTCTGGTAAGGGAACTTACACCAGGAGTATGGTCTCTTGTATGGCGACGAGAAAAGTCACGGTGACGATCCCTGAAGATCTCCTCGACGAGATCCGCGCCGACGCGGCGGAGAGGGGACTTTCGGCGTATGTAGCCGAAGCACTGCGATTCAAGCGCGATCGGGACCGGCTGCTGGAGCTGGTCGACTGGTTGCAGGAGGAACACGGGCCGGTCACCGATGACGAGCGTGCGACAGCCCTCGCGGAACTGGACGATCTCGACGCCGAGCACGAGCGCCGCCGCACGGCCGGAGGACACGATGCCGGAGAGGCCGCGTGAAGAAGCGCGCCGGTGAGCACAGGCAGCGGCCACTGCGCGTCTTCGTACTCGACTGTGAGGCCCTGTCCCTAGCCGTGCGCGGCGACCGCAAAATGATCGCCTGGCTCGACCTCGCGGCCGGGGGTGAGGCCGAGGTGGTGACGTCTCCCATGACGCTGATCGAGGCGTTCGACGGCAGAACCACCGAGCAGCGCTGGGACTGGGTGCTCTCCCGGCTCAAGGTCGCCGACATCGGCAAGGACGAAGCACGCCAGGCCCGCCGTCTCCTGGCCGACGCCAAGCTGCACGGTCACAAGTACGCCATCGATGCCGTGCTCGCTGTCATCGCACGCCAGCAGAAGGGGCAGGTCACCGTCTTCACCTCGGACGTAGACGACCTGGAGAAGCTCCTTCCGGACACCATCGTCGTCAAGCAGGTATGACCCGGCGCCCTGGTCTCAGTTCTGGTCCATTCATCCCCGTCCAGCACCGTCCACCACCCTCCCATTGCCCCACTCCGCCGCAGGTCAGGACGCCGTCGATCGCCACCGAACCCCCGGACGAACATTTGGAAAGCGTGTTGGGGGCAACCCCTCACGAGTTCGAATCTCGTATCCTCCGCCGGTTCAGAGGGCCGGGTCACGAAAGTGGCCCGGCCCTCTGGCGTTCGTCCGTCCCGCTTTCCGTCTCAGTCGGCCTCTCGACCGACTCGCTCCGGGCGGCCCCACATGACTCCGGTCACATGGAGGTACCTGGCCCCCGCCCGCCCCGCCTACCGCGTCACCCGTACCGGTGCCGACACCGTCACCTGGTCCAGTTCCGTCAGCCGGACCGTGGCCTTCAGTGTCCAGGTGCCCGGGAGGGGGAGGTCGAAGGAGTCGGCGCCCCAGTAGCCGCCTCGGTCGGTGACCTTGGTGTCGAGGGGGCCGATCCGCTGGGCGGGGAGGGTGAGGGTGACGCGGAGTTCGGGGACCGTGGACAGGCCGCCGTCGGGGCCGTAGACCACCGCCTGGACGGAGGTGCGGCCGACCCGGCCCGGGTCCAGGGTGATCTGGACCTTGCCGTGGCCGCCGGCGCCGGCGTCGAAGGGGATCGTGGTGACGGACGCCGTCGGGATGCCGGCCGCCGAGGTTCCGGCCGCCGGGGTTGAAGCCGCCGCGGTCTCCTCGGCGACCCTGCCGGGGGCCGTGCTGGTCAGGAGGGTCGTCAGGGCCAGGACCACCGCCGCGACGGCCGCCTCCGCCAGCACCGAGCGGCGCAGGATGTTCAAGGGCGGCGGCGGGGGCGGGGCGGGGGGTTCCGGGGGGAGCGGGGGGCCCGTCGCCGGTTCGGGGACGCGGGCTGCGGCGGCTCGGGGCTCGCGGGCTTCGCGGGTCGTCCAGGCCCGGGAGCAGGCCGCCGCCAGCAGGAGCGCGGTGACCGCCGCCAGCTTGGCCAGCAGGGTGCGGCCGTACGTCGTGCCGCTGAGCGCCTGCCAGGAACCGAGGCCCCGCCAGGACTGGTAGACGCCGGTCACGACCAGGACCGTCACCGAGGCGAAGGCCAGACGCGAGAAGCGGGCCAGGGTGGTGAGGGAGGTGCGCCGCAGGGTGCGCAGGACGGCCGCGAGACCGCCCAGCCAGGCCGCCATGGCCAGCAGATGGAGGGTGGCGGAGGCGATGGCCACCGGGACCTGGACGCCCGCCGCGGCGTGGTCGGCCGCCGTCCAGGTCAGGGCGAGCGGGACGGATACGGCGGCGGCCACGGCGAGCGTCGTACGGCGCGGGAGCCTTCTGCGGCGGCCCCGCAGGAGCGCGACGACGGTCCCGGCCAGGATCAGCAGCGCCAGGCGGGCGAGCAGGAGGACGCCGGGGCGGGTGGTGGCCGTGTGGGTGAGCGAGCCGAGGGTGAACGCGGGCGGGGTGCCCTCCTCGTACGGGGCGCGCAGGAGGTACAGCGCGGTCGTCGTGCCGAGCAGGGTCCAGGCGGCGGCCAGCACGGGGGTGCGCAGCGGGGCCGCCGTCGGCGGGCGGCAGTACCCCACGAACGCCGCCGTGCCGAGGAGGACGGCCACGGCGAGGTAGGCGAGGTAGCGGGCGATGTTGTACAGGGCCGCGGTCGTGGGGTTCTCGGTGCGGTCGGGGACCGGGCTCGCGGTGGTCGCCGTGCGCTTGCCGACCGAGAAGGTGAACGCGCCGGACACCGGGTGGCTGTCCGCCGACACCACCCGCCAGGCCACCGTGTACGTGCCGGTGTCGAGCCGGGCGGGCAGGGAGACGCGGGCCGTGTCCGAGCCGCCGGCGTGCTCGGCGGGGCCCGTGCGCAGACGGTGGTTGGCGGGGTCGTAGACGCGGAGGGAGTCGGTGAGCAGGCCGACCGACTCGGTGAAGGTCAGGGTGACGTGCCGGGGGGCCGTGCGCAGGACGGTTCCGTCGGCGGGGTCGGTCGTCCGCAGGGCCGCGTGCGCGGACGCGGGGGCCGCCGTACCGATCAGGAGGAGCAAGAGGCCCGTACAGAGCAGGGTGAGCCGTCGTGCCCATCGCCGGTGCCGGTCGCGCAGCCGCACGTCGTCGCCTCCTTCACCGCGTGCCCCGTATGAGTACGCAGAGATCGGCCGGAGTGCTCAGAGTGCCGTCCGCTCCAGGAAGGCCAGTTGAGCGTGTTTCTCCGGCAGGTACACGTCCGGGAGGTCCACCTCGGGCAGGACGACCTGCGGGCCGCGTACGAAGCCCTGGCGTTCGAAGCGGGCGATCGCCCTGGTGTTGCGTACGTCCGGGTCGGCCACGAGCCTGCGCCGGCCCTGGACTCGCAGCGCGTACGTCGTCAGCACCGTCAGCAGGGCCGAACTCCACCCGGGGCGCGGGCCGTCGGGGCCGGGCGGGGCGAGGAGGACGTGGACGCCGAGGTCGCCGGGGAGGACGTCGTCGCACTCGCCGACCCGGTCGGCGGCCGGCTCGTACGTCTGGAACAGGGCCGCCGGTACGCCGTCCTTGGTGACGAGGTGGGCGTGGTGGGTGTCGAGGCCGGCCATGTGGGCGTAGATCTCGGCGACCTGAGTCCGGGTGAGGCCGTTCATGCCCCAGAAGACGGCGCGTTCCTCGCTCACCCAGGCGTGGACGACGTCCGCGTCGGACGCCGGGTCGAGGGGGCGGATGCGGACGGTGCCGAACCCGTCGACGTGCTGTTCGTGCGGGGCGGTCATCGGGTCCCCCCGGTGTCGGTGCCGGTGTCGGAGTCGGAGTCGGAGTCGGGCTCGGGGGTGAGGAGGCTCCAGTCGGTGCTGACGGGGGCCAGTTCGGTACGTCTCGATGGTCACCCGGAAGCCCCTCCGATTGCTTATTAGGTAAGCCTTCCCTAACTCTTCTGTGAAGGGATCGTACGCGAGAGCGGCCCGACGCGCGCCGCCGCCTCGCGCGCGGGATCATCGGCGCATGGACGTCACCCTGCATCTCGCCCAGGAACCGGAGGCCGACGCGCTGCTCGGACGGTCCCCGCTGGCCGCGCTCACCGGGATGCTGCTCGACCAGCAGGTACCGATGGAGTGGGCGTTCAAGGGCCCGCGGACCATCGCCGACCGGCTCGGCGCTGGACCCTCCGGAGACCTCGACGCGCACGACATCGCCGCGATGGACCCGGAGGCCTTCGCCGCGCTGCTCGCCGAGAAGCCGGCCGTGCACCGTTACCCGGGCTCGATGGCCAAGCGCATCCAGCAGCTGTGCCAGTACCTCGTGGAGCACTACGACGGGGACGCGGAGGCGGTCTGGCGGGACGTGCGCAGCGGCTCCGAGTTGCTGAAGCGGCTCGAGGACCTGCCCGGGTTCGGCAAGCAGAAGGCCCAGATCTTCCTCGCCCTGCTCGGCAAGCAGCTCGGCGTCACCCCCAAGGGCTGGCGGGAGGCGGCGGGGGCGTACGGCGAGCGCGGCTCCTTCCGGTCGGTGGCCGACATCACCGGGCCGGAGTCACTGACCAAGGTCAGGGCGCACAAGCAGGAGATGAAGGCGGCGGCCAAGGCAGCGAAGGCCTCCGGCGGTTAGGCGGCGAAGTTTTGCGAAGGGCAGAGCGAGTCCAGGCGGCGAAGACCGCGGCCAGGTAGAGCGAAGCCAGAGCGATGAAGACCTCAGCCGGGTGGGGCCGAGCCAGAACAGCGAAGACCTCAGCCCGGTCGAGCCAAGCCAGAACGACGAAGGACTCGGCCGGGTAGAGCGAAGCCAGAGCGACGCAGACCTCAGCCGAGTCGAGCCAAGCCAGAACGACGAAGGACTCGGCCGGGTAGAGCGAAGCCAGAGCGACGCAGACCTCAGCCGAGTCGAGCCAAGCCAGAGCGACGCAGACCTCAGCCGGGTCGGGCGACGGCCGATGCAGCGAATGACCCTTGTGGGGAGGGCGACGGCCGAAGCGGCGATGACCCTTGCGGGGAGGGCGACGGCCGATGCAGCGAATGCCTCTCGCGGGGAGAGCGACGCCCACGGCTGCAAAGAACTTCCGCGAGCAGGACCGCCGCCAGGACCGGCAAAGCCTCCCGCGAGCAGGACCGCCGATCGACAAAGCCTCCCGCCAGCAGCACGGCCGACAAGACGGCCGCCCGCCGCGAGCAGAACCGCGCCAGCACCGGCAAAGCCCCCCGCGAGCAGAACCGCGCCAGCACCGGCAAAGCCTCCCGCGAGCAGCAGAGCCGCCGTGTCGGCGAAGCCTCGCGCGGGCCCGGTGGTGGGTGTTCACCCGATCGGCCCGCCCCCGATAGCAGGGTCGCTCCCGCCGGTCACAGCATGGAGCATGACCGAGGCACCGAACAGCGGTCCGAACTGGGGCCGTGAGTACGACGACCGGAACGTCCACGCCACCACACCGCCGACCAGCGAGCGCCGGGAGCCAGAGCCGCCGTTCGAGGGGCCCCTGCACGCCCTGTCCCGGGCCGCCTGGCAGGTGGTCCTGGTCACCGGGATCGCCTCGCTGATCCTCGGCGTCCTGATCCTCGTCTGGCCCGGCCCCTCCCTCTTCGCCGCCGGCGTCCTCTTCGGCGTCTATCTCATCGTCAGCGGCATCTTCCAGCTGGCCTCCGCCTTCGGCACGCACATGACGACCTCGCTGCGCGTGCTCGCGTTCATCAGCGGCGCCCTGTCGATCCTGCTCGGCCTGTTCTGCTTCCGCGGGCCGATGCAGTCGATCCTGCTGCTCGCCCTGTGGATCGGCATCGGCTGGCTGATCCGCGGCATCACCCAGACCCTGGCCGCCCTGCACGACTCCCGGATGCCGGGCCGGGGCTGGCAGATCTTCCTCGGCGTCATCACCTTCATCGCCGGGATCGTGCTCATCGACTCGCCGTTCCACTCGGTCGCCGTGCTCACCCTCGTCGCCGGCATCTGGCTGGTCGTCGTGGGGATCGGGGAGATCGTCACCGCGTTCGGCATCCGCGGCCGCGCCAAGGCCGTACCGCGCACGGTGTGACCACCGGGCCGAAACGCCGACTCGCGGTCCACAGCCTGTGCACAACACTCCCCGTGCATCGAGTCAGCGCCTCGTCCCAGCCCCCGGCATCGGGCCCAGCAGCTCCCGGTAGTAACCCGTTTGCGCGTTTTGCTCCATCTTTTCAAGCGCCGCACTCCGCCGCCATGGCTGCGCCCGGAAGGTCTTGACCGGTAGGCTTTCCGTGTGATCTTCAAGCGCATCGGAAACGGCCGGCCGTACCCCGACCACGGCCGGGAAAGCACCCGGCAGTGGGCGGACGTCGCGCCGCGCCCGGTCCGCCTCGATCAGCTCGTGACCACCAAGCAGCAGCTCGACCTGGAGACCCTGCTGGCGGAGGACTCGACGTTCTACGGCGATCTCTTCGCCCACGTCGTCAAGTGGCAGGGCGACCTCTACCTGGAGGACGGCCTGCACCGCGCGGTCCGCGCCGCCCTCCAGCAGCGCCAGGTGCTGCACGCGCGCGTGCTCGAACTCGACTGACCCGGCGCGACACGGCCACCCGCCCATGGCCCTTGACCCTTTCGGGTTCGCTGAGCGGCATCGACTGATCATCTAATAGGCAGCGCCGCTCGGGCGCACTACGCTGCGCTCATGAGCATGCTCACACCCCCCGGCATGGGCGGTCAGTACCGGATCACGGGGGACAAATACCCTCGGATGCGCCCGCCGCGCCGCCGCGCCCGGCTGGTGGCCGCCGTGGTGGCGTCCGTGTGCGCGCTCGGCCTGATCGGCTGGGGCACCCTGCAGCTCATCGACGTCTTCACCGGCGGCGGCAAGAAGAACGCGGCGGCCGGCTCGAAGACCCGCTGCCAGCCCGGGACCGATACGGCCGCACAGGTGAAATCCCTGCCCAAGCCCGCCGAGATCACCGTGAACGTCTACAACGCCACCGACCGCACCGGGCTGGCCAAGGACACCGCGGACGCGCTCAAGAAGCGCGGCTTCAGGATCGGCGACGTGGGGAACGCGAGCACGCAGTTCGACAAGAAGGTCAAGAGCGCCGGGATCCTGCTCGGCCCCGCCTCGGCCCGGAACTCCTCGCTGCCGGTGCTCGGCACCCAGCTGGCCGGCGCCGAGCAGCGCACGGACGGCCGCAAGGGGACCGACCTCGACCTGGTCATCGGCGACGGCTTCAAGGGCCTGGCCCAGCAGGCGGCGGCGCAGCAGGCGCTGACGGCCCTGACCGCCCCGAAGCCGGCGGCCACCGCGAAGAAGAACTGCTGATCAGCGGCTCGTAGGGGGCCGCGAGCCGATGTGCGGCTGCATTCCGGGCCGCGCGGGAACGGGCAACACAGACGCACCCGCCCCGCACCCGCACCCGCGAAGGGCGCTCACCGGCCCCCCGTCAGCCCGAAAACCTACTCCGCCGCCCCGTAAAGCCGGTCCCCCGCGTCGCCCAGCCCCGGCACGATGTAGCCGAGCTCGTTGAGGTGGTCGTCCACGGCGGCCGTGACGACCGTCACCGGCGTGCCCGCGAGGTCCCTTTCCATCACCGCGACGCCCTCGGGAGCGGCGAGCAGGACGACCGCGGTGACGTCGTCGGCGCCCCGCTTGATCAGCTCCTGGATCGCCGCGACCAGCGTGCCGCCCGTGGCCAGCATCGGGTCCAGGACGTACACCTGGCGGCCCGACAGGTCCTCCGGCATGCGCGTGGCGTACGTGGAGGCCTGCAGCGTCTCCTCGTTGCGGATCATGCCGAGGAAGCCCACCTCGGCGGTCGGCAGCAGCCGCATCATGCCGTCCAGCATGCCGAGGCCGGCCCGCAGGATCGGCACGACCAGCGGGCGGGGGCGGGCGAGCTTGACGCCCGTGGTCTGCGCGACCGGCGTCCGGATGTCGACGGCCTCGGTGCGCACGTCCCGCGTGGCCTCGTAGGCGAGCAGGGTGACCAGCTCGTCGGCCAGCCGGCGGAAGGTCGCGGAGTCGGTGCGCTGGTCGCGCAGCGTGGTGAGCTTGTGGGCGACCAAGGGGTGGTCGACGACATGGAGACGCATGCCCCTAACGGTACCTGCGAACGAAACCCCGCCGGCCCTGGCGTCGAAGCGGCCGTACGAGGGAAAGTGGGAGGGACGGACTGGGGTGGTGAGACGTGCCTGACCTGCCTGACCTTCCTGACGACGCGCCGGGGGACGTCCAGGAGACCCGGGACGCCGGCGAGCCCGCGACACGCGGCGCCGCCGTACCGGGGACGGACGCCGAGCGCCGGCGCCGCCGCGCCCAGTTCCTGCGCGACCTCGCCGAGGCCCGTGAGCTGCGCGCCCGGGTCCAGCCGCGGCGCGCCAAGGCCGCCCGGCTGCGCCACGCGATGCGCATGCGGACGTTCCGCTGGTAGACCGAATGCGGGGAGGAACACGCTTGGGAATCCTCTTGTGCAAGAACCGGTAAGGAAGTTCTGGGACAAGGAAGATCCGCGCCCGCACTGGGCTTTTGCGAGTCGGGCGTGCGTGTGCGCCCGGAAAAGCCGCGTACGATCCGCAGGTGGCTGCAAGACACAGGGCGCCGAAGACGTCCCCTGAACGCCTTGTTTCTGCCACGATTCCGAGTGGGTGGGGCTCGGAGCCCAGGCTCTCTCCGCCCAAGTACCTCCGCCGGGGGGACCCCCAACCGGCACGCCTATGACCAGTGGGAGAGTCACGGTGTACTTCGCCGCACTGCTCGCGCGCACCGAAGACGGGTGGGAAGCGAGCGACACAGAGCTCGACGATGTGGAGACCCTGTCGGATCTGGCCGACCTGGCCCGGGAAGCCTCTCCCGACGAGGACACGGTGCTCGTGCTGATCGAGCAGGAGGACGCCTGGTTCGGCGTCGTCCGCGTGGACGGCGAGGACGACCCTCGTATCTACGTCTCGGACGCGGCCGCCGCCCAGCGCAGCGCGTACGGCGAGCTGCTGCTCACCGACGAGCTGCTCGGCCGGGAGCCGGGCGCCGACGACGGCCCGGACCTGGACTCCCTGGACCTCGACGGCACGGAGGACGGCGAGTCCGAGTCCGACGAGGACGCCGAGGAGCCGGCCGCCGCCGCCGACGCGGTGCCGCACAGCCCCGTCGGCGACAGCCAGATCCTCGACGACCTCGGCATCAGCGAGAAGGAGCTGCGCTCGCTGGACGCCGACGACGCGCTCGGCACGATCGCCGAGGCCCTGGGCGCCTCGGAGGTGCTGGAGACCGTCCGCTGACCGCCGGCACCCCGGCCGCCGTGCCGGATCCGGTGCGCGACCGCTGGCGGCCCGCGATGCGGCTCGCCCTGGCCGAGGCCGAACGGGCCGTCCAGGGCGGGGACGTCCCCGTCGGCGCCGTCGTGCTGTCCGCGGACGGTGCGACGGTGCTCGCCGCCGGGCACAACGAGCGCGAGGCCACGGGCGATCCCACGGCCCACGCGGAGGTCCTCGCGATCCGGCGGGCGGCCGCCCTGCTCGGCGAGTGGCGGCTGACCGGCTGCACGCTCGTGGTCACCCTGGAGCCGTGCACGATGTGCGCGGGCGCGATCGTCCAGTCCCGCCTCGACCGGGTCGTCTACGGCGCCCGGGACGACAAGGCGGGCGCGGCGGGCTCGCTGTGGGACGTGATCCGCGACCGCCGGCTCAATCACCGTCCGGAGGTCGTCGAGGGAGTGCTCGCGGCGGAGTGCGCCCAGGTCCTCACGGACTTCTTCCGGGACCGCTGACAGGACCGGTCGCAGGGCTCCGGAATCCGATTTCAGGGCACGCCCCACCTTGCTGTAAGGTCTCCCTCGGTAGCGTGTCCGAGCGGCCGAAGGAGCTCGCCTCGAAAGCGAGTGTGGCGCAAGTCACCGAGGGTTCAAATCCCTCCGCTACCGCTCGAAGAAGGGCCCCGTCGAAAGACGGGGCCCTTTCTCGTCGTACGGGACACTCGCGCACACCCCGGGGCAAATGGCTCCCGGCGGCGGACCGTTGGCCTGGGAAACGGGCGTGAAGGTTACACTCGCCGCCGGCAGCAGGGGCGCACGGACAGGGGAGGCCGCGGTGGCGGTGAACGCCAAGAAGATCGCCGTATACGTGCTCGTGGTCTTCGCGCTGTACGTGATCATCACGGACCCGGCCAAGGCGGCGGACTACGTCCAGATAGGCTTCGAGGGCATATCGGACGCGGCCAAGGCCATCGGCCAGTTCATGACCTGGGTCGCCCACGGAGGAAAGAACTGAGGTACGCCCCATGATCCGCCACCTGGTCCTCTTCAGGCTCAACGAGGGCGTCGAGCGCGACGATCCGCGGGTCGTGGCGGGAGTGGAGGCCTTCCGGGCCCTGGGCGGGCAGATCGAGGAGCTGCGCTTCTGGGAGTGCGGCTGGAACATCAGCGACCGGCCGATCGCCTACGACTTCGCGATCAACTCGGCCGTCGAGGACGCCGGCGCCCTCAAGCGCTATCTGGAGCACCCCGCCCATCAGGCGGGCGTCGCGATGTGGCGCGAGTTCGCCACGTGGGTGATCGCCGACTACGAGTTCTGAGCCCGACACACCCGGAGCCCTCCGCCGGAAAGGCGGGGGGCTTTCGTGTGTCCGGAGCCCCCTCGTGCGGCCCCAACTTGTCGAAGTTTGAACACAACACGGCGTGATGAGGTGCTTGCGCACCGTGCACATGTCTTGTGATGCTATGACCGCTTTTGACCGATGATTGAGTGATGAAGAGGTGGCGTTGACCGTGTCGGCCAGTACTGCGCCGCCCCAGGAGGAGGCCCCCGCTCCTGCCCCGGCCCCCGTGCCCCCCGAGAAGCGGCGGGGGGCCGACACCCGCGCCCTCACCCAGGTGCTCTTCGCCGAGCTGAAGGAGCTCACTCCGGGCACGTCGGAGCACGACCGGGTGCGGGGAGCGCTGATCGAGGCGAACCTCCCGCTCGTGCGCTACGCCGCCGCCCGCTTCCGCTCCCGCAACGAGCCCATGGAGGACGTGGTCCAGGTCGGCACCATCGGCCTGATCAACGCCATCGACCGGTTCGACCCGGACCGGGGCGTGCAGTTCCCGACCTTCGCGATGCCGACCGTCGTCGGCGAGATCAAGCGGTACTTCCGGGACAACGTCCGCACCGTGCACGTACCGCGCCGGCTGCACGAGCTGTGGGTCCAGGTGAACAGCGCCACCGAGGACCTCACCACCCTCCATGGCCGCTCCCCCTCCACCGCCGAGATCGCCGACCGGCTCAGGATCAGCGAGGAGGAGGTGCTCAGCTGCATCGAGGCGGGGCGGTCGTATCACGCCACCTCGCTGGAGGCCGCGCAGGAGGGCGACGGGCTGCCCGGCCTGCTGGACCGCATCGGCTACGAGGACCCGGCCCTGGACGGCGTGGAACACCGCGACCTGGTCCGGCATCTGCTCGTCCAACTGCCCGAACGCGAACAGCGCATCCTTCTGCTGCGCTACTACAGCAATCTCACCCAGTCGCAGATCAGCGCGGAACTCGGCGTGTCCCAGATGCATGTCTCGCGCCTCCTCGCCCGCAGCTTTCAGCGGCTGCGCTCGGCGAATCGCATCGACGCATAGAACTGCACAGGACGCATAGGCCCCAAAGAAGGAATCGGGGCGGAGCACAGCAGGCGCACGGAAGCACATCCCGGATCACCCCCTGCATCGCAAACCCGATCGAGCGCTCACCGCCGCGAGCGAATCGCTCACCAGCACAGATGCCGACAGTTCGAACCCGACAAAGCGTCAGACCCCCTCTTTCCAGGGCCTATTCGCCTCTCGCATGTCGACATGTCGCTACAGCGTGTTGCCGACATGTGACATTCTGCGGGAGACGCGTTTGCCGGGCCTTCCGCGCCGGTATTCAGGTGAAGGCTGCGTTGTCCGAAAGACAGCGCCGCCCCGACCGTCCCGCGACCCAAAGGGGGTGGCATGTCCGCAGACCAGGGCAGCTCGAAGGTGCTGACGCCCGCGAAGAGCGAGGCAGCGCCCAAGGAGCTCGACGCGCTCGACGTCCTCGACGGCATCGAGGGCGTCACCGCCCTCGACGCCGTGCCGGCCCCGCCCGCCCCGGCGGCCGCCGACCTCCCGGCCCCGCCGGCCTCCGGGGACATCGACACCCGGACCCTGTCCCGCTCCCTGTTCCTGCGGCTCGCCGCACTCGACGAGAACAGCCCCGAACGGGCCTACGTCCGGGACACCCTGATCGAGCTCAACCTGCCGCTGGTCCGCTACGCGGCCGCGCGCTTCCGCTCCCGCAACGAGCCGATGGAGGACATCGTCCAGGTCGGCACCATCGGCCTGATCAAGGCGATCGACCGCTTCGACTGCGAACGGGGCGTGGAGTTCCCGACGTTCGCGATGCCGACCGTGGTCGGCGAGATCAAGCGCTTCTTCCGCGACACGTCCTGGTCGGTGCGCGTCCCGCGCCGCCTGCAGGAGCTGCGTCTGGCCCTCACCAAGGCCAGCGACGAGCTGTCGCAGAAGCTGGACCGCTCCCCGACGGTCACCGAGCTGGCCGCCGTGCTCGGCGTCTCCGAGGAGGACGTGGTCGACGGCCTCGCGGTCGGCAACGCCTACACCGCCTCCTCCCTCGACTCCCCGGCCCCCGAGGACGACGGCGGCGAGGGCTCCCTGGCCGACCGGCTCGGCTACGAGGACGCGGCGCTGGAGGGCGTGGAGTACCGCGAGTCGCTCAAGCCGCTGCTGGCCAAGCTGCCGCCCCGGGAGCGCCGGATCATCATGCTGCGCTTCTTCGCCAACATGACCCAGTCCCAGATCGGCGAGGAGGTCGGCATCTCCCAGATGCACGTCTCCCGACTGCTGACCCGCACGCTGGCACAGCTGCGCGAGGGCCTGATCTCCGACTAGGTCCTGCCGTCGAGCTCCCGCCGTCCGCCCGGAGGGCGGGCCTCGCGGCAGGCGGGAGTTCGACGACAGGACATGGCACTCTGCCGAGCGCGCCGCGCCGTGCCGCCCCAGCGGCTGCGGCTCCGCCGTGGCCGGTGGCGTTCACGGCGGAGTCGTAGGTGACCGCCGAGGCGCCGTCACGGCAGCGCCGGCGGCCCTCGTCGTGCTGGACGGAATCCTCGGCATGTGGCCGACGACGTCGGGCCGGGCGGCGATTACGTCGCGGTGGGGCACAGGAGAGCGCGGTCCGGCCCGGGGTCCTCCGCGCCTGGGCCGGGGACGGCGAGCCGGGCCGCGGTTACGCCGCGGTCGGCACAGGAGAGCGCGGTGCGGCCGCCGTCACCCCGACCGAGGGATCGGAAACAGCGTCAACTCCCGCACCGACACACCCTCTTCACCCCGGCCGGGAAGCGCACCGGTCACCGCTCACCCGCACCGCCGGCCCCGTCGCCGGGACCACCCGGCGATGCGTCCTACTTCAGCGCCAGCCAGGCGACGCCGGCCACCACCGCGATGGCCACGATGACGCCGATGATCACGCCGATGCGGGGGCCGGAGGAGGTGGCCGCCTGCTGCTGCCGGCCCTGGGGAGCCTCTTCGACGAACGCGCGGAACATCTGGGTGTTGCCGGCGGGGTCGTAATTGCCCTGGGGGCCCTGGGTGTTAGCCATGGCCCGAGACACTAGCGAATCCAGGTGACCGACCCAAGTGCGGGGCCACCCGGACAGACAGGGGCACCTCACCCGCACCCACCTGGGTATTTACGTGAGCAATACTTGCCTTTGCCAAGTTTTTGCGCCGCCGCACCCTCCTTTATTTGCCTGCAGCAACCAATCGGATTATGGTTGCCCTAAGCAACGAATCGGGAGGTGTGATGGCCGAGCAGGCGCAGTTCGAAGAGCTGGCGCGTCAGCTCAGTGCCGTCGGAGCCGTGAAACGGGACATGGGGCGGATCCTGCCCCCCGACTGCCCGGCCGGCTCGGCCGCCGTGCTGACTCTGCTCGGCCGCCACGGAGACATGCGCATGAGCAAGCTCGCCGAGCTGCTCGCCGTGGACATGTCGGTCACCAGCCGGCATGTCGCGCACGTCGCCGCGCGCGGCTGGATCGAGCGGCACCCGGACCCCGCGGACAAGCGCTCGCGCATCCTGCGCCTGACCCCCTCGGGTCTGGAGCAGTTGGAGGAGCTGTCCCGGCGGACCACGCATCTGCTGGCCGAGCGGCTCGCCGACTGGAGCGACGAGGACGTGGCCCAGCTGATCCGGCTGATGTCCCGGCTGCGCGAGTCCTTCGGCGACTGCCGGTCCACCGCGTTCCGGCTCCCGGCCGCCGCGGCCGCTCCCGTGTTCGAAGAGACCACCCGTACACCCGCAAGCACGTAAGAAAAGGAAGCCCATGGCAACGACCACACCAGCCGGTGTGCGGGCTCACGCCAAGCACGGGGGAGGCTCCGCGGAGCACGCCCCCATGACACACCGGCAGATCATGGAGGCGCTGTCCGGCCTGCTCCTGGGCCTGTTCGCCGCCATCCTGTCCTCGACGATCGTCACCAACGCACTGCCGACGATCATCAAGGACCTCGGCGGCGGCCAGTCCGCCTACACCTGGGTCGTCACGGCGGCGCTGCTCGCCATGACGGCCTCCGTGCCGCTGTGGGGCAAGCTCGCCGACCTGCTCAGCAAGAAGGCGCTCGTCCAGATATCCCTGATCATCTACGTCGCCGGCTCGGTCGTCGCCGGTCTCGCGCAGAACCCGGCGATGCTGATCGGCGCGCGTGTCATCCAGGGCCTCGGCGCCGGCGGTCTGTCCGCCCTGGTGCAGGTCATCATGGCCGCGATGATCTCCCCGCGGGAGCGCGGCCGGTACTCCGGCTACACCGGCGCCACCTTCGCCGTCGCCACCGTCGGCGGCCCGCTGCTCGGCGGTGTCATCACCGACACCGACTGGCTCGGCTGGCGCTACTGCCTGTTCGTCGGCATCCCCTTCGCGCTGATCGCGCTGTTCGTGCTGCAGAAGACGCTGCACCTGCCGGTCGCCAAGCGGAAGGTCAAGGTCGACTGGACCGGCGCGTTCTTCATCACCGCGGCGGCCTCGCTGCTGCTGGTCTGGGTGACCTTCGCCAACGACAAGTACGACTGGCTGTCCTGGCAGACGTACACGATGGTGGGCGGCACGATCGTGCTGGCGCTGCTGTTCGTGTTCACCGAGACCCGGGCCTCCGAGCCGATCATCCCGCTGCGCCTGTTCCGCAACCGCACCATCTCGCTGGCCTCGCTCGCCTCGCTGTTCGTCGGTGTCGGCATGTACTCGGGCACCGTCTTCTTCTCGCAGTACTTCCAGCTGGCCCGCGACAAGACCCCGACGATGTCCGGCGTCATGACCATCCCGATGATCGGCGGCCTGTTCGTCGCCTCCATGGTCTCCGGCCGGTTCATCACCAGCACCGGACGCTGGAAGGGCTGGCTGGTCGCCGGCGGCGTCTCGCTGACGGCGGGCCTCGCCCTGCTCGGCCTGATGCGCTACGACACCCCCTACTGGGAGCTGTCGATCTACATGGCGCTGCTGGGCATCGGCGTCGGCATGATGATGCAGAACCTGGTGCTGTCCACGCAGAACCAGGTCGCCCCGAAGGACCTGGGCGCCGCCTCCTCCACGGTGAGCTTCTTCCGCTCCCTCGGCGGTGCGGTCGGCGTCGGCGTCCTCGGCTCGGTGATGAGCGAGCGGATCACCCACTACGCCAAGGACAGCATCCTCGACCTGAGCCCGAAGGCGCGGCTGGCCGCGGCCAAGGCGATGGGCGGCGGCGAGCTGCCCGACATGAACGCCCTGCCGAAGCCGGTGCGCAGCTGGCTGGAGGCCGCCTACGGCCACGGCATCGCGGACGTCTTCCTCTATGCGGCCCCGTTCGCGCTGATCGCGTTCCTCACGGTGCTGTTCATCAAGGAGGTCCCGCTGCGCACGACCGGCGCGCTGGCCCAGGCCGCGCAGGAGAAGGCCGGGGCGGTCGCGGAAGCCGCCGCCCTCGTCGAGAACGTTGTGGAGAACACCGTGCAGGAACCCGTGCAGAAGCAGGCGCCCAGCTGGGCCGCCCCCGTCGTGTCGGACACCGGCGCCGAGGCACCGGCCATGGCCACGGCCGCCCAGCCGGCGGCGACCGCCGTCGCCACGCTCGCCGAGCCCGGCAGCGGCGGCGGCACCCCGGTGCACGGCTTCGTCCGCGGCGCCGAGAGCGCCCCGGTCCCGCAGGCCGCG
This sequence comes from Streptomyces sp. NPDC007189, assembly GCF_040703635.1. Lineage (NCBI taxonomy): Bacteria > Bacillati > Actinomycetota > Actinomycetes > Kitasatosporales > Streptomycetaceae > Streptomyces > Streptomyces sp. NPDC007189. The sequence goes on along the minus strand of NZ_JBEYEY010000007.1, from coordinate 273,432 downwards.
GTCACCCTGATCTCGCTCTCCGGCCGCCAGCTGGGCCGCGCGGTCGCCCAGGCCGACGGCTCCTACGCCGTCGACGCCCCGGGCGCCGGGTCGTACGTCCTGATCGCCTCCGCCGACGGCTACCAGCCGCAGGCCTCCACCGTCGTGGTGGGCGAGGAGCCGCTGTCGTACGACATCCTGCTCAGCGGCACCAGCGGGCTGACCGGTGTGGTCCGGGCCGCCGGGAGCGCGCTGCCGGTCAAGGACGCCATGGTGATCGTCACCGACGTCCGCGGTGACCTGCTGGCCACCGCCGCCACCGGCGCGCAGGGCGACTTCGCCCTCACCGACCTGGTGCCGGGCACGGTGACCCTGGCGGTCAACGCGAGCGGCTTCCGGCCGCGCGCCCTGCCGGTCGAGATCGGCGCCACCGGGCTCACCCGGATCGAGATCGACCTGGACGCCGGCGCCCGCCTCCAGGGCGTCGTCCGGGCCCCGCACGGTCCGCTGGCCGACGCCCGGGTGACGCTCGTCGACCAGGCGGGCAACGTGGTCGGCACCGCCACCACCGGAGCCGACGGGGCGTACGCCTTCACCGACCTGGACAGCGGCGAGTACACCGTCATCGCGACGGGTTACCCGCCGGTGGCGACGGCCCTGACCGTCGCCGGCAGCGGTGTCGACGACCACGACATCGAACTCGCCCACCCGGGCGAGTAGTTCCGCCGCGGCCCGTGGCGCGCACGTGACCTGCCGGTTTCCGGCGCGCGCCACGGGCCGGTGTGTTAAGACCAATTTGCAAGGCTTCGAGGGCCTTCACAGGCTTGCAGGGAGAAAACGGGATGGGACTGACCGCGAAGATCCGTACGCGGGACGGGTGGGCCGTGTCGCACGCGGTCGTCACGGTGACCGACATGACCGGCACGCAGGTGCTGCGCGCCGAGGCGGACGCCGAGGGAGCCGTACGGGACACCACCGAGCTGGCGCCGGGGGCGTACACGGTGATCGTGACGGCCGTCGGCTACGCGCCCGTGGCCTCCTCGGCGATCGTCACCGCGAGCGGCCGGGCCGAGATCGGCACGGTCACGCTGGCCCGGCAGGGCGGCAGCGAACTGCCGCCGCCCGGCCCCTGGACCATCGACCCGGTGCACTCCTCCGTCGCCGCGGTCGCCCAGCACCTGGGGATCTCCAGCGTGCACGGCCGGTTCACCGACTTCGGCGGCACCATCGAGATCGCGCCGGACGACGTCACCAAGTCCCGCGTGGAGGCGGTGATCAAGGCGGCGTCCATCGACACGGGCAACGGCATGCGCGACACGCACCTGAAGTCCGGGGACTTCCTGGACGTCGAGCAGCACCCGGAGATCACGTACCGGTCCACGGGTCTGACCGCCGCCGGCTCCGACCGCTGGACGGTGCACGGCGAGCTGTCCATGCACGGCGTCGTACGGCCGGTGGACCTCGACCTCGCCTACCTCGGCACCGGCGCCGACCCGTGGGGCGGCACGCGCGCCGCGTTCCGCGCGACGGCCGAGCTGCACCGCGAGGACTTCGCCATGAACTACAACCAGGTCCTGCAGGCCGGCATCGCCGCGATCGGCACGACGCTGAAGGTGGAGCTGGACATCCAGGCGGTGCAGGGCGACTCGCTGCCGCAGGCGTAGGCACAGCAGGGTCAGCCACGAAGGCCGGTTCTGCCCCTAGGCTGCCTGACCATGGCACCGAACATCGCTACCAACACCCGTGTATCGCTGGACGAGCTGCTGGACTTCGTGCGGCCCCGGCACCGCGCCCTGCTGATCACCCGCCGCGCCGACGGCGGGCCGCAGGCGTCCCCGCTGACCTGCGGCGTCGACGACTCCGGACGGATCGTCGTCTCCACCTACCCGGAGCGGGCCAAGACCCGCAACGCCAAGCGCGACCCGCGGGTCAGCCTGGTCGTGCTGAGCGACGAGTGGAACGGCCCCTGGGTGCAGATCGACGGCACGGCCGAGGTCGTCGACACGCCGGACTCGGTGGAGCCGCTCGTGGAGTACTACCGGAACATCGCCGGTGAGCATCCCGACTGGGACGAGTACCGGCAGGCCATGGTCAAGCAGGGCAAGTCCATCATCCGGGTGACGCCGGAGCGGTGGGGGCCGCTGGCGACGGGAGGCTTCCCGGCGCGGCTGGTGTCCGACGGGGAGTAGCCGGACGGGGCCGCGAGGAGGTGTTCCGCCTCCGCGCGGCCCCGCCGGTCACCCCGCTAGCTCGCCTTGCGCGTGAGGTCGTAGAAGGTGGCCGAACCGACCGTGACCTTCTTGAAGGTGCTCTGCACCCACGAGCTGATCTGCGAGGCGGTGCCACTGCTACTGCCGCCCATGCCGCCCATGCGTCCGCCGGCGATGAAGTAGTGGATCTTGCCTTCGGCCACGTACTTCTTGAACTGGGCCAGTGTCGGGGACGGGTCGGTGCCGTTGAAGCCGCCGATCGCCATCACCGGGTCACCGGTGGTGAGCTGGTAGCTGGCCGCGTTCTGCGAACCGATGGACGCGGCCACCCAGGTGTACTCCGAGGCGTCCTGCTCCAGCAGCTTCTTGGCCTCGGCGGAGACGTTCGCGCCGTTCAGCAGGCCGCCGGCGCCGCCCATACCGCCGCCGTCGCCCATCCGGCCGGGGAAACCGCCGCCATTCCTGCCCTGGCCCTGCGTGTTCCCGTTGCCGTTCTGCTGGTTCTGGCCCGGCATGCCCCCGCCCGGGAAGGTGCCGCCGCCCGGGAAGCCGTTGCCGTTCTGCTGCCCCTGCTGTCCCTGGCCGTTCTGCCCCTGCCGGCCCGGCATGCCCCCGCCGCCGAAGCCGCCGCGCATGCCGCCGGTGCCACCGGGACCCCGGCCGCCGAAGCCCATCACGCTCGCGCCCGCCGGACCCGCCGTGGGAATGGAGCCGGTGTGCGCGGAGTCCACCGTGCTGAGGGTGTACGCCGTGGGACCGGCGAGCGCGGCCACCAGGCCCACCGCCGCCGCCCCGAGGGCCAGCCGGCGGGAGAGCCGGCCGGCGAAGACCAGCCCCAGCGCGGCCGCCAGACCCCCGATCAGCACCAGCCACTTCAGCCAGGGCAGGTAGCCGGACGTGCGGTTGAGCAGGGCGTAGCCCCAGGCGGCCGCCGCGACCACGGAGGCGGCCAGGGTGATCGACGCCCACAGCTCCCGCCGCCTGTCCCACAGCAGGCCGGCGCCCATGCCGACGACAGCCGCGAGGTAGGGCGCGAGGGCCACCGTGTAGTACTGGTGGAAGATGCCCGCCATGTAGCTGAAGACCGCCATCGTCATCACCAGCGAGCCGCCCCAGACGAGGAACGAGGCGCGCGTGACGGACGCGCGGCGCAGCTTCCGCGTCGCCCACAGGCCCGCGACCAGCAGGATCAGCGCGGCCGGGAGCAGCCAGGAGATCTGGCTGCCGATCTCGGAGTTGAACATCCGGTCCCAGCCGGTGGCGCCCCAGCGGCCGGAGCCGCCCGCGCCGCCCCCGCCGCCGACGCTGCCGGTCTCGTCGCCGTTGATGCGCCCGAGGCCGTTGTAGCCGAAGGTCAGCTCCAGGAAGCTGTTGTTCTGCGAGCCGCCGATGTAGGGGCGGGAGGAGGCCGGCCACAGCTCGACGATCGCCACCCACCAGCCGCCGGAGACGACCAACGCCAGAGTGGCGAGGGCCAGTTGGCCCAGTCGCTTGCGCAGCCGCACCGGACCGCAGACCGCGTACACGATCGCCAGCGGCGGAAGGATCAGGAAGGCCTGGAGGGTCTTGGCGAGAAAGGCGAAGCCGATCGCGGTGCCCGCCCACACCAGCCACCTGGTCCGCCCGTCCTCCACGGCCCGTACGACGAAGTAGCAGGCCAGCGCCATCAGCAGGGCCAGCATCGCGTCCGGGTTGTTGAACCGGAACATCAGCGCGGAGACCGGGGTGAGCGCGAGCACCGCGCCGGCGATCAGACCGGCGGCGGGGCTGAACCGGCGGCGTACGGCCGCGTACACGACCGCCACCGCGCCGACGCCCATCAGCACCTCGGGGGTGAGGATCGCCCAGGAGTTCAGCCCGAAGATCCGGACCGACAGCTCCATCGGCCACAGGAAGGCCGACGGCTTGTCGACGGTGATGGCGTTGCCCGCGTCCAGCGAGCCGAAGAAGAACGCCTTCCACGACCTGCTGCCGGCCTGCACGGCCGCCGAGTAGAAGGAGTTGGCGTAGCCGGAGGCGCCGAGGTTGCAGAGGTAGAGGAGCAGGGTGGCGGCGAGCAGGCCGAGGAAGGCGGGACGCGCCCAGCGCGGGTCCTCGGGCCGGCCACGCCACAGTCTGCGGGCGGCCGGCTGCTTGGGCTCACCGGCCTCCGGCGCCCGCGGCGGGGCGGTCGGCGGCGGTCCCCAGACGGTCGTACGGCTGTCTTCCTGGTGCGTGGTCATCGGGAGTCCCCCGGATCGGTGTCGTGAGGGCGCACCGGCTGCAGTCGCATGGTGGCGTCCCTCCAGCGGCCGTCCGCGGCATCACCGGCGCGGACCTGGGTGGTCTGGGGCGGCTGCCCGTACGGCTGCGGGTACGGCGTCGGCCGCTGGGGCAGCGGGGCGTACGGCACGGTCGTCGTGCCGTACGGCGGGTGCGTCGGGGTCGTGCCGTGCGGCGGGGTCGTGCTCGTGTCGTAGGTCGGTGAGGAGACGGGGTGGGTGGCGGCGGCCGTGGAGCCGGTGCCGGGCTCGCCGCGGTCCGGGAAGACCCAGGCGCGGAAGAGCAGGAAGCGCAGCACGGTCGCGGCGAGGTTGGCGGCGATGAGCACCGCCAGCTCGGTGGAGTGCGCCGGGTGGCCGCCGGCCGCGTTCAGGGCGGCGAGAGAACCGCTGGTCAGGGCCAGTCCGATGCCGAAGACGACCAGGCCCTGCGCCTGGTGCCGTACGGCGCCGCCCCGGCCGCGCACCCCGAAGGTGAGCCGGCGGTTGGCGGCCGTGTTGGCGATCGCCGAGACCAGCAGCGCGAGCGCGTTGGCGATCTGGGCGCCGAAGAACTGCCGGAAGACGCTGTAGAGCAGGAGATAGAACAGGGTGGACAGGCCGCCCACGACGCAGAACCCGACGAGCTGGCGGGCAAGTCCCTTGGGCACGTTGGCCAGTTCGCGGTCGCGCGGATCGTCGCCGAAGGGCCGGGCGAGCCGGTCCAGCGGGAGCGAACCGGTGGCCAGCGCCTTGCCGACCCGCCAGACGCCCTTGAGGTCGTCGGTCGCGGTCTTCACGATGTGCACGGTGGAGTCCGGGTCGTCGACCCAGTCGACCGGCACCTCGTGGATCCTGAGCCCCGCGCGCTCGGCGAGGACCAGCATCTCGGTGTCGAAGAACCAGCCGGTGTCCTCCACCAGCGGCAGCAGCACCTGCGCCACGTCGCGCCGGATCGCCTTGAAGCCGCACTGCGCGTCGGAGAAGCGGGCCTGGAGCGAGCCGCGCAGGATCAGGTTGTAGGCCCGGCTGATGAACTCCCGCTTGGGTCCGCGCACGACCCGCGAGCTGCGGGCGAGCCGGGAGCCGATCGCGAGGTCCGAGTGGCCGGAGATCAGCGGCGCCACCAGCGGCAGCAGGGCGTTGAGGTCGGTGGACAGGTCGACGTCCATGTAGGCGAGGATCGGCGCCTCGGAGGCGGACCACACGGTCCGCAGGGCCCGGCCCCGCCCCTTCTGCTCCAGGCGGAAGTTGACCACCTCGGGAATCTCCGCCTCCAGCCGCGCCGCCACCTGCGGGGTGGTGTCCGTGGACGCGTTGTCCGCGATGGTGATGCGGAAGGCGTACGGGAAGGTGCGCGTGAGGTGCTCGTGCAGTCTGCGGACGCACGGCCGGAGGTCCTTCTCCTCGTTGTAGACGGGGATCACTACGTCCAGGACAGGCGTACCGGCGTCTCCGGCCGGGAGGTGCTCCCGCGCCGGCAGGGTGCCGGGAGAAGAGTCGGTTCGCATGGAACCGACTCAACTCACGTCCCCTGTCGCACCCATGTGGTGGCACTGTGCTGCGCCTGTGAGTGCGATTGCCAGTTCGTTTCGGGCGCCGGGCGGGGAACGGCCGGGGTGAGCGCGGGCAGATACACGGTGAACACCGTCCGGCCCGGAATGCTGTCGACGGTCACCGCGCCGCCGTGCGCGGCGGCGACGGCCTGCACGATGGCGAGCCCGAGGCCCGTCGACCCGGTGGCCCGGGACCGCGCCGAGTCGCCGCGCGCGAACCGCTCGAAGACGTGCGGCAGCAGCTCCGGTGGAATCCCCTGCCCGTTGTCCTCGACGTCCACGCACATCCACGCCCCGCGCCGCTGCACGCGCGCGATGACGGTCGTACCCGGCGGCGTGTGCTTGCGGGCGTTGCCGAGCAGGTTGACCAGCACCTGCTGGATGCGTGCCGCGTCGGCGGACACGAGCGCGGGTTCGTCGGGCAGGTCGAGCCGCCAGTTGTGGTCCATGCCGGCCGCGCGGGAGTCGCTGACCGTGTCCACGACGAGCGGGACGAGGTCGGTCTGCTCGAACTGCAGCGGCCGTCCGGCGTCGAGCCGGGCGAGGAGAAGGAGATCCTCGACCAGGAGGGTCATACGGCCGGCCTCGGACTCGATGCGGCCCAGGGCGTGCCGGGTGTCGGGGCCGACCTGTTCGCGCCCGCGTCTGGTGAGTTCCGCGTACCCGCGTATGGAGGCCAGCGGGGTCCTCAGCTCATGGCTGGCGTCGGCCACGAACTGCCGTACCCGCATCTCGCTCTGCTGCCGGGCGTGCAGGGCGCCGTGCACGTGGTCGAGCATCCGGTTCAGCGCGGCGCCGACCTGCCCGACCTCGGTGTGCGGATCGCACTCGGACTCCGGCACCCGCTCACTGAGGTTGACCTCGCCGGTGTGGAGGGGGAGTTCGGAGACCCGGGTGGCGGTGGCGGCGACCTTGCGGAGGGGGCGGGTGGCCACGCCGACGATGACGAATCCGGCGAGGGTGGCGGCGATGAGGCCGGCGGCGGTGACGCAGACCTCGACGACGATGAGGGTGTCGATGTTGTCGTCGACGTCCTTGGTGGGCAGGGCGACGTAGTAGGTGTCGCTGCCGTCCGGGCTCACCGCGTACTGGACGCGGTAACTCCCGAGGTCGGGAAGGTCGACGGTGTGCGCGCGCCGGTCCTTCGGCACGGCTGCCAGCGCCCGCTGCTGCGCGGCGGTGAGGCTGACGGTGCCCATCTTCCGGAAGCCGCCGTTGCTGTCGTTCAGCTGCACCGCCTTGGCCGCGCTGGCGATCCGGCCGTTCTGCAGATAGGCCGCGACGGTGCTGGGCTGGGTCGGGCCGTTGGTGAGGACGCGCGCGATCTTCTGGCTGGGCGTGGCGGTGGCCTTGTCCCCGGACCCCGGGGCAGTGGGAAGCCCGGGGACGGTGACACCGGGGTGCAGACGGCCGCCCGCCGCACGCATGGCGATGTCGCCGACCTTCTCGTCCAGCTGCCCGTACAGATGCGAGCGCAGCGCCACCGTCGTCACCGTGCCGATCACCGCGCACACGACGGCGATCAGCACCACCGACGCGACGACGAGCCGGGTCCGCAGGGTGCGCGGCTGTCCCGGTCGTCGCCGCTGCAGCTTCTGCCGTTGCTGCGGACCCGGCCGCCGTCGTCCGCTCATGACGCGGCGGGCTTGATCAGGTAACCGGCCCCGCGCCGGGTGTGGATCATCGGCTCGCGCCCGGCGTCTATCTTCCGCCGCAGGTACGAGATGTACAGCTCGACGACGTTGGCCTGCCCGCCGAAGTCGTACGACCACACCCGGTCCAGGATCTGCGCCTTGCTGAGCACGCGCCGCGGATTGCGCATGAGGAAGCGCAGCAGCTCGAACTCGGTGGCCGTGAGGTGGATGGACTGGCCGCCCCGCGACACCTCGTGGCTGTCCTCGTCCAGGGTGAGGTCGCCGACGACGAGCACGGAGTCCGACCGCCGGTCGGCCGCGCCGGACCTGCGGATGAGCCCGCGCAGCCGCGCCACGACCTCCTCGAGGCTGAACGGCTTGGTGACGTAGTCGTCGCCGCCCGCGGTCAGCCCGGCGATACGGTCCTCGACGGCGTCCTTGGCGGTGAGGAAGAGGACGGGCACATCGGGCAGTTCCCGCCGCAGCCGACCGAGGACGGTCAGCCCGTCCATGTCGGGCAGCATCATGTCGAGCACGACGGCGTCGGGCCGGAACTCACGGGCGGTCTGGATGGCGCCGTGCCCATCCCCCGCACTCCTGATCTGCCAGCCCTCGTAGCGAAGAGCCATGCTCAGCAGTTCGGTGATCGACAACTCGTCGTCCACCACAAGCACTCGGACGGGGCTCCCGTCCGGCCTCAGCAGTTCGGTGCGCCCCTGGGGCGAGGTCGTGGTCATGGTGCACACCTTGTCGGCGCCCTCTGAGAAGAGGCTTTCCCCGATCTGTGAATTGCCTGAGAAACACACAGGCGACGCTCAGGCAGCACCTGAGAAGCACCTACTGACGCCGGAAGCGGTGGATCAGAGCCTGCGCCTCCGCCTCAGAACAGCCCCTCCTGCGGGCGGTCGAACTCCCGTACCGGAAAGGCGAGTCCACCGGTACCGGAGTCGGCCGACGGCACCAGCTCCCACCCGCTCATCAGGCGCGTGTCGAGCACGACCACCCCGCGGCCGCCGACCGCCAGATGAAGATCGGGCCCCGCGGCCGCGACCAGCTCGCCGCTCACCCCACCGCCGGGCACGAGTTCCACCACTTCCCCGAGGGCGGACGGCGGACCAGCGAGCCCGAACACCCCGAAGTGATCGACGACTTCGCAGGGCGCGGGGGCCAGCGACTCCGGCCACCCGCGGAGCGCCACGGCCCGCGCGTGCAGCTCCCGCACCTCCGCCGCGCGCTCCGCCTCCGCCCGCGGCAACGCCGACCGCACGGCCCGCTTCTCGGCGTACGGAATCCGGTCCGGCACCTGGAGCGCGGCCCGCAGCAGCTCCTCGGTGCGCCGGGCGGCCATCAGCGGGCCGGTGCCCAGCCAGCTGAAACAGACGGCGCCCTGCTCCAGCAGCCGCGCGGAGCCCCGCTCGGCCGCGGTGATCCCGACCTTCACCATCCCGGGCCCGAACCACGCCAGATACACCCGGTACGGCCGCGGGTCGTCGGCGAGCGTGTCGGCGGCCACGGAGTGCGCCCGGTCCAGCCGCGCGCACTCCTCGCACCGGGCCCCCGTACTCCGCCCCGGCACGACGGCCCGCACCGGGCACTCATGCCCCCGCGCCCCCACACACGTCCGCACGCCCCCTTCCGGCACGGCGAAGCCGACCCGCTTCCCCCAGGGCAGCCCACTGCACCGCCCCCCGCCCCACACCAACACGGGCCCGCCCACCGGCCAACGGAGCCCCGAGCACTTCCACACCTGTCCCATCACGTGTGAGGGTAAGGGCGGGGTCTGACAGCGAGGATGCGCACGGCACCGGCTCGGCTCTGCCGGCGAAGTCCCTCACGTCCACCGGGAAGCCAGGCACGTCGCCCCCCAACCTCCGTTCCTAGTGGCGCATTCACTCGACAGGAGAAAGAGGCATCGATTCGGCAGCCGTCGGCGTCTCCACCGCACCCGCCGAAACCACGGCCCGACGCCCCCGTCCCCGCCCCGCCAGCCGGCAGCTGACGCAGCCGGGATGGCCCTCCCGGGCCTGTGCGTCCCGGACCCGCATTCCCCAGCGCCCCCGCGGCCGCACCCCGGGCGGCTTGCCCCAGCCGGCCAGATGGAGGACCCACGTCACCAGGACGCTCAGGGCGAGCACGGCCATCCCTCCGACGGCCACCGGCAGGGAGGCCGTGCACACCCCCGCCCCGACCACAGCGCTTCCCGCCGTCGCGATGCCGAAGCCGGTCCAGCCGGCGATCGTGTGACCCTCGTCGTACAGACTCATACAGCCGTCTCCAGTCCCCCGGGGAGGGCAGATTCCCTCACACACTAAGAAGTCTTCTCGACCGAATATCTCACGAACTAAGGGATCCCGAAAGATGCACGGCACGCCGCGACCGCCCGCCACTCCGGCCCAGGCGCTGTCGGCGATGGACCACCTCATCGCCGCCCACCTGATCGGACAGCAGGAGCTGGCCCGGCGGCTGGGTCTGAACGTCACCGACCTGACGTGTTTCGCCTTCGTCCGGGAGGCCGGCGACGACCTGCTGACGGCAGGGGACCTCGCCGCCCGGGCCCACGTGACCACCGGCGCGGTGACCGGCATCCTCAACCGCCTCGAACGCGCCGGTTACGTCACCCGCCGCCCCGACCCCACGGACCGCCGCAGGGTCCGGGTGGCCGCCGTACCGGACGCCGTCACGCGCGTGGAGGCGGTGTACGCGGGCCACTACAAACGGCTGACGGCGCTGTTCTCCGACTACACCCCCGAGGAGCTGTCGGTCATCACCGACTGGTTCACGAGGGCGACGGCACTGGCCCACGAGTACCTGGAGAAGCTGAACCGGAACGACCCCGACGAGGAGTGCTGAGCTGAGAAGATCCCGGCATGCAGTTCGACGACGCCACCTCTGCTGCTGACACCACCCACCGAAAGACCGGGAGCACCAGAAACACCAGAGGCCCCGGATCTCTCCGGGGCCTCTGGTCTGTGCGCACTCGGCAGGATTCGAACCTGCAACCTTCTGATCCGTAGGCGCGTTCACCCTGAATCTGCGGGCTGCCGAGCAGCCGTGAAGCACCGTCAATCTGCGCTTGTGCCTCGGCGATGCTCCGTCGTTGTGCGTCGGTGTACGCGGCTGTTGATGTCAGAGGTTGATGTCAGGGCGCCGTCCCGTTTCCGCTGGTCAAGTCGTCCTTAGCCCCTGCGTCCGCGCGCTGGTGCGGCACCTCTAGGACTGCTGCAGAATCCCTGTGGCCAACGGGCAAGAGATTGTCCGGCATAGCCAACTCACCCGCCCGGCGCTGAGCAAGCCACCCTGATCGACGGTGCGCCGGCGATTCGGTGCGTACGTGCTGGAAGCCCAATCGTTCGTAGTAGGCGTGCAACCCAGTGTTCGTGCGCCACGTGTCGATTCGCACCCAGTCTCGCCCTTCCAGGGCGGCAAGCCGGGACATCCAGTCGATGATCCGCGTTCCGAGCTGCCGGCCGGATGCCTCACGGGCAACGATCAGCTTGTAGAGGTACAGCGCCGACTCGGGGCGGTCCGCGTCGGTCCAGAAGTCCCGGTCGACGGGGCCACGGCTGACGGTGGCGAGCACTTCACCACGCTCGCCAATAACGACCCACGCGCGTCCCTCGTCTATGCTCGCGCGCCACTTTGAGATGGCCCGTTCACCCGTCTCGGGGTCGCTCCACTGGTCGGTGCCTTTGGTGCGTAGCCACTCCTCGGCCTCTGCTCGTAGAGCCAAGAGAGCGGGTACGTCCCCCGCCGCTGCGGGGCGGAGGTACTCAGTCCGTGCTGACTTCATAGAGGATCTTGTGCCTGTCTCCGGGGAGGATGGTGACCATGCAGCGGAGGGCGCGGCCGTCCGCGTCATAGCCCGTTCGGGTGTGCTCTGCGACTGGAGTAGCTGCGGGAAGGCCAAGTTGCTCCGCTTCCTGATGGGTTGGCATACGGACTGAGATTTCGTCTACGTACTTGGCTTGCACGAGCCCCACAGAGGCGAGGATGCCGCCGGGCGCGGAGACGTCTCGTGGCTCCATCAGGGGTGTGCCGACCACGAGTTCCTGGGGGAAGTACGAGTCGGCGAGCGCGTAGGGCCGGTTGTCTATGTACCGGACACGCTTGCGCGCCACGGCCAATCCGTCTGCGGGGAGCCCGAGACGCTTTCGGACATGGGGCGGAGGTACGACGATGGACACCGAGATCTCTTGGCGGGGAGCGTTGCCGTTCTCTGCGATTGCGCTCGCCCACTGGTCGCCGGCCGTTCGCCCTTCCACCGCGTTGGCGTGACGGCTCCGGCTCTCCAGCGTCGTCCAGTTCCACACGACGGGGGGGTAGTCCTCCCGGACGTACTTGCCCTGTCCCTGTCCGGTGACGACCAAGCCTTCCTCGATCAGGAGACGTACGCCGGCGCGGATGGTCTCGCGGCTGTAGCCGTACTGACTCATCATCTTGGATTCGCTGGGCAGGGCCGCGCCCGGTGCCAGCCTGCCGGACTGAATCTGTTCGCGCAGGTCATAGGCGATCTCCTGCGCCTTCGTCATGCCGCGTCGCACTGCCAAGGCAACCCCTCTACTCCGACTCCTCCGTACAAGTTAGACCAGGGGGCTTGACTCTCCAAGCGCGACTCGTGCAATCTCTTGCCCAGCGGCACTCCTCCAGACAAGGCGGACGGGGTGTCACGTACGGTTCCGCCGTACATGCAGCGCCCGGTGGGTCCCGCGACAACGGGAGCCGCTCTGAGCAGGGGTTACCGCGCTCGCCGGGAGCGTCTGTTCGTTGCTTGAGAACTCAAAAGCGTGCTTTGGGAGGCCGTCCCTCCCCTGCAGAAAGAGGACGGATAGCGCACGGGCGACGCCCGTACGCGTTTTGCACGTCCAGCGTCCGCAGCCTTGCTGCGGCCGGTTGCCTCCGCTGCTCGTCTCGTACGAGCAGCGCTGAGGGGAGCCGGAGATTCCGACTTCAACGGCGCGCGGCCCCGGTGCGCGAACACCGGGGCCGCTGTTCGGGCCGTTCCTGACTGGAAGGAACACGACCCAATGGAGCACATCGTCACTGTTCAGGACGCTGTTACCGCGTTCGCCGACTGGATGGAGCCGACCAGCGCGGAGCTGGACGCGATCGAGCAGGAAATGCCCGCGATCCTCGCGGACGTCGACCTGCTCGACGCGCAGATCATCACCCTGGACCGCACCCCCACCGAGCTGGACGCCCGCCGACTTCGCCGCGCCCTGGCGCGCGTCCTGGCGGAGCGGGCGGCACTGGCCAACCGCACCGCCACGGTGAGCCTGCCGGGAGGTGCCGCATGACCACCCCGCCGCCGAAGGGATGGACGCTCGCCCTGGTCCTGGTGGGCGTCGTCATCGCCCTGACCGGCTCGATCGCCGCCCTGGTGACCGGTGAGCGGTCGCTGATGGGCATCGCCGCAACCGGGTTCGCCGCACAGGTCATCGGATGGGCCGTCCACGGCCGCCGGAACGGAGGTGCGGCATGAAGGCGAAGACCGCGCTGCCCGCCGTGGCGATGACGGCGGTGTCCATGGTGCTCACCCTGGCCGTGGTCGTGATGTGGCTCGGTCAGACGGTGCCGTGGCTGGTCGCCCTGGTCGTCGGTCTGGGGATCGACGGCGGTTGGCTGGCCACCCTCGCCTACGAGCGCCGTCTCGCCGCGCAGGGCGACCACTCCAACGTCGTGACCGGGGTCGGCTGGTGCTTCGGTCTCATCGCGGCCGGCGTCCTGGTGGCCCACGCGCTGCTGACCGGCGACGGCTCCGCCCCGGCGTGGCTGGCCGTGGCCTGGCTGCCCATCGCGGCGAAGGCGCTGTGGCTGGTGCATGGGCTGTGGGAGCGCACCGCGCTCACCCCGGCCGCCCTGGAGTCCATCCGGGGTATTCAGCAGGAGGCCAGGGACAGGGCGGCCGTCGACCGTGCCCGGCTGAGGGCGGAAGCCGTCACCGAGGAGACGAGGTTGACTGCGGTCACCGGTGCCGGTGCCCGCGTCGCCCGCGTCCAGGCCAAGACCGCCAAGACCCTCTCGGGGGCGTGGTCCAAGCTGGAGAGGGCACAGGCGAGTGAGGACACCGGCCGGGCGCTAGCCAGTGTCGCGGGCCGTCCCTCACCGGGTGCCGTGCCCTGCTGGGAGCTGCCGGTGTGGGGTCCGATCGAGCCGGTATCGGCGCTGTCGGCCGCCTCGATCGACCCGGTCGACGGCACCTCCGCGAATGCGGAGGAATCGACGCAGACCGAGAGGATTCGGTCTACGGCTGACGTGCCGGAATCGACCCCGCTCGCGGTGACGCTGACCCGGCTGCCGGTCCCCGATCCGGTCCCCGCTGATGCGGGCAAGTCGAGCCTTCCGCTCAAGCCCGTTCCGGCCCTACTTGCCTCCACCGGATCGACCTCGGCAGAGGCGACTCGATCGAAGCGATCGGTGGCGGCTGAGTCGACCCGCCCGGCGGTCCGGGCCACGTTCCGCGTGCCGGAGTCGGCGAAGACCCCGCGCGTGAAGCGCACCCCGGAACAGCTCCTGGACGAGGCGCGGACCCTGACGGCCGACTGGCCGCAGTCCCACCTCACCGGGGAGCGGATCCGCCGGGAACTGCACGTCTCCCCGGCCCGTGCCCGCGTACTGCGGGACACGCTGCTGGCTGAGCGGGCCGCGTGATGGGGGCGCTGCCGGTGTTCCGGTGGCGCCTGGCCCCGGACGGATACGCCACCTACCGCCAACTCCGCGCGCGCGGCCTGCGCCCCGGCGGTCAACCGGTGGCAGCCCAACTCGAACGCCCCCGCCGCCGGCGCGGCCCACTCATCGCCTACCTCTACCGCGTCGACCTGGCCAAACCGGTACGGCCGATGACGCCGGCGAAGTGGGCGGCACTGGCCAAGGCCAACCGCGCGCGCCGCATCTGCCCCGACTGCCGGCGGGATGCGGGCTACGTCATCCCGCCCTCTCTCGGCCGGTGCGTTCCCTGCGCCTTCCCTGAACCCTCCCACGATCTTTAGGAGTGCCTGACATGGGCAAGCCCGACACCCGCCGCCTGGACCGGGAGATCCGGCAGACCGAACGCAAGCTCGAAGCGGTCCGCAACCGGGAGATGTGGCCACTGGACGGCCGCGAACGCCGCGCCGTCCTCGGAGCCCTCGCCGGCGGCTCCTACCGGATCGTGCGGGGCCGCAGCGCCGGCCGCGCGGAGCAGCGGATCGAGACCGCGTGGCAGAGCGCGGAGACGCGACTGCTCGCGGAGATCACCGCCATGCAGGTCGAGCGCGCGCGGATCGTGCGCGACGCCGCCAAGGCCAAGGCCGCCAAGAAGTCCTCCGGGTGGTTCTGACCCCCGCCCCATCCCTTCATTCCGCCCCTGTGAGGGGTGTCAGGAGTCGTTTTCGTCATGAGTGAGAACGTCGTTCACCTGCACAAGAACCCTGAACCGCCCTCGGAGCCCGCGACCGTGACCGCGCTGAGGGTGGTCCCCGACCCGGCACCGCCCAAGCCCGTGCCGCTGTGGGTGCGCTCCGGTCGCGCCGTCCGCACGGCTGTCACCCACGAGACGACCCGCACGACCGCCCGTGCGCTGGCCCGGCAGACCCTCTACGTGGTCGGCGGCGCCAGGATCGTGGCGCGGCGGGCGTGGGACGGCCGGACCGCCGCCCGATACGAGCGCTACATGCGCACCGCCGAAGCCGCGGGCGATTTCGAGGCGGCTGCCGAGTGGGAGGAGCGCGGGCAGCGCTTCCGCGAGGCCCGCCACCGCCGCCGCATGGACCTGCTGCACTCCCCGCTGGACGCCGCCAAGGGCGCGGCCGTAAGCGCCGGCATGGGCATCGGCGGCCTGGTCCTGCTCGGCATCGCGATGGCCGTAGCCACCAAGGACCCGACCGAGGTTGTCACGCCGCTGATGGCCGTGATCCGGTTCATCAACCTGATGATCACCATCGTGCGGGTGGTGTGGGGACCGGCGATCACGATCGGCCCGTTCCTCGCGTTGCTCGCCCTGTGGTCGGTCGGCGCTCACCAGCAGGCCGCCCCGCAGTGGGCGCTGCCCGAACGCATCCGCAACGGTGAGGGTGAGCCGATCACCCCGTCCATCGTCGTCAAGGCCCTGCGCGACCTCGGCATCCCCGCGCTGCGCAAGGCCATTCAGGAGATGGGCGACGCCGGCGCATCCATGCTGTCCCCGATCGTGATCGCCGGATGCGGCGTCGAAGTCGACGTCACCTTGCCCTCCGGCGTGTCCACGAACGAGGTGCAGGGGAAGCGGCGCAAGCTCGCCGAGAACCTCTCCCGGCACGAGCACGAGGTGTTCATCACCATCCCACAGGCGGCCCGCACGGTGCGGCTGTGGGTGGCCGACTCCGGGGCGCTGGACGAGCCGATCGGCCCCTCCCCGCTGGTCACCGACGAGACGCTGACCGCCGACTACGCCAAGGGCAAAGCCCCGTGGGGGCAGGACCTGCGCGGGGATGCCGCCGCCTTGAGCCTGTATCAGCGGCACCTGCTCATCACGGGTCTGTCCAACCAGGGCAAGACCGCCGCGCTGCGCGCGCTCGCCCTGTGGCTGGCGCTGGACAGGTCGGTGGAGTTCTGGATCGGTGACCTCAAGGGCTTGAAGGACTGGCGGATGTTCGAGGGCATCGCCTCCGTGCTCATCATGGGCCCGACCGATGACCACGTCATCCAGGTCACCGAGATGGTGGAAAACGGCGTGGAGGAGATGAACCGCCGTCTCCAGGCACCGCCCGGCACCGACTTCCCGCCCCTGATCATCATCGTGGACGAGGCACAGGTGGCGTTCATGTGCCCGGCCGTGGACGAGGAGAAGCGACCCTACGGCGGCTCCAAGGCCACCTCCCGCTACTTCACCGCCGCCAGGAAGATCCACAACCAGGGCCGTGCGGTCAACGTGCTGCTGTGGCAGGGCACGCAGGACCCCACCGACCAGAACCTTCCCAAGCTGGTCCGCGAGGGCGCCCACACCCGCGCCGCGCTCGCCCTGGGCACCGAGCAGCAGTCCCGCATGGCCCTTGGGGACAAGGCCGTCAACGGCGGCGCTGCCCCGCACCTGCTGCGTCAGGGCCTGGACAAGGGCACGGTGGTCGTCGCCTCCGACGGCATCGCCATCCCGGCCGGCCAGTCGTCCATCACGGTGCGCACGCACTACATCGATGACGACGCCGCCGCCGAGATCGCCGAGCGAGCCAGGCGGCTCCGCGCGGGCGTCACCACACTGCACGCCATCGAACGCGACGGCGAGGAGCATGACCCTCTCGCCGACATGTTCTCGGTGTTCGGTGAAACGCAGCGGCTGGTCACGCAGGACGTACTCAAGCGGCTCAGCGCACTGAACCCGGACGCCTACGGCAAGTGGACGTTCGCCGACCTGCGCCGGGTGCTGGAGGGCACCGGAGCCGAACCGTACAAGTCCGACGGCCGCATGGTCGTCGCCCGCGATCGCCTCGCCCGCGCCCTCGCCAACCGCGATGAGACCGGTTCCGCTTCCGCCTCCTGACGGCAGGGAGGCGACCCTCGCCGGGTCAGGGAGACAGGGAGAACTCCCTAACCCCCTCCCTGACCCGCCTCCCTGGCCCTGACCAGCACAAATGATCGTCCAGGGAGTCAGGGAGGCTCCCAGCTCAGACCCCCCAACCCCCCTCTACAGCCGCCCCGCAAGGGGGTGGCTCCACCTCCCTGACCGCGCAACGGAAGGGATTCCGCATGTACCCCGAGAACACCCCTTGCGTGCCCGCACAGCGGACCGCCGAGGTCCACCACCCGGCCCCGATCAACCCCGCCACGGCGGTGCCCGTGCCACTCGTGCCGATGCAGCCGAGCGCAGTCCCGACAGTGGCGAGCGTGGTCCTGCCCGACGGCCGTGTCGTCACCGGCTACGCCGTCAGCCCCGCCCAGCCCGAACCGGTCGCGGCCAAGCCGGCCGTCTCCCGCGCGGCGGTGAACGTCGCCTTCGGAGGCGTCGGGTTCCTCGCCGCGTGCGGCGGACTGCTGATGCTCACCACCTTCATCGCCGCCCTGACCGCACTGATCACCCAGCTCATCACCCTGGCCGCCGTCCTGTTCGGCGGGTTCATCGCCGTCCAAGTGCTCACGGCCAAGGGCCACCACAAGGCCGGGACCACGGTGAACATCCGCCGGGCGGTGTTCAAGCGCAACCACTTCCACGGCTGACAGGAGGACACCCGCTCATGGCCCGACTGAGGATCCTGCGCACCGACTGGCCACGCCCCGGCCTCTACCTGACCGACACCCCGGAACCCGCATGCCGGATCTGCCTCGGCGAGGGGTGGATCGAGCACCCCTACGGCGACGAGTACGGCGAGTACGCAGGCTCCGACTGGGAGCCGTGCATCTGCTGGAACGAGCACCGGCGCCGGCTGCTCCTGCCGCTCCCGCGCCCCAAGCTGCCCGCCAACTACAGCGACGAACCGCCCTTCTAGCTACGCCAAGGGCGGCCCCCGCATCTCGCCAAAGAACGGGGCCGCCCTTGTCATCCAGCCCGCTCACAAACTGGAGACACCCAGCATGACCCAACCCACCACCATCCGGCGAGTGCCCGGCCCTGCGCCTGGCAGCATGAACGACCACCTGCGCACCGCTCTGCGGCTGTCGGCCAACGGGCTGCCCGTGCTTCCCCTACGCAAGGGGAAGGTGCCGTTCGGCAACTGCCCCGCGTGCAGGGACAGCGCATGCGGGGACCGGCCCAACATGAAGGCGGCCGGACCGTGCCTGTGCCCGGCCCCCTGCCACGGATGGGCCGCCGCCACCACCGACGCTCGCGTACTCACCTCGCCGTCGTGGGCCACGGCGTGGCGGCAGGCCGTGGCGGTCGCCTACCACCCCGGCGGGGCCGGTCTGACCGTGGTCGACCTGGACGACGCGGCGGCCATCGAGTGGGCTCGACAGTCGCTGCCCAGCACCCGGACCGTGTCCACCGCTCGCGGGGAACACTGGATCTACGAGGGCACCACGCGATCCGTGAACGCCGTCCGTGACGGCGTCGACATCAAGTCCGCGATGGCCTACGTACGGTGGCGCGGGCCGGGCGCCGGCACCATGGCCCCGCTGCCGGACGCCGTCCGCGCGCTGACGGCACAGAAGTCGTCCACGGTCCAGCCCGGGCCGTACGCCCTCGCCGTGCCCACAGCGGCCGACGGCGCAGTATGCCGCCACCGCACCCCCGCTTACCTCGAACGCGGCATCGCCATGGCGGAGCAGCGCATCACCGAGGCCCGCAGCCAGGTGCACGCCACCGTCTACCGGACCTTCCTCGCGGTGCTGTCCACGCACGGCCGGTGCGGCTGCCTCACCGACGCCCACGTCACCCGGCTGTTCGCCGCCGCTCAGGCCAAGGGCGAATCGCCCCGGCACTGCACCGACGCATGGACCAACGCCCGCACCAGGTTGGGACTCTGAGCATGTCCGAGGACGACAAGACCCCGGCCCGCGAGATCATCACCGACTACGCCCAAGCGCACTTCCGCTACTTCCGCACCGCCGACGGCACCGTGTACGCGCAGCGGAACGGCCACCCCGTGGCCCGTCCGATCCGCTCCCAGGGCACCACGGGCAGCCACCGTCAGGAACTCATGGTCGGCCTTTTCAGGGACGGCATCGGCGTATTCAACGGCACCGCACTCAAGGAGGCGTTGGACTTGATCGAAGCGCTCGCGCTGAGCGAGGACGTGCAGCCCGTCCACATCCGCGTGGCTCCCGGATTCGACGGGGCGACGTGGCTGGACCTGGGCCGCGACGACGGGCAGTCCGTGCGTATCCACCCCACCGGTTGGGACATCGCCGTTCCGGACCCGCGTGAGGTGTGCTGGCGGCGCACCCAGCTCACCGGGGAGTTGCCCCTGCCGGCCAAGGACACCAACGGCAAGGGGATCGATGCCCTGCTGAGGCTGTGCAACTTCGCCAACGCGGAGACCGAGTGCCTGGCTATCGCCTGGCTGCTCGGCTGCCTTGAGCCGTCCGTGCCCGTGCCCGCGCCGTTCCTCACCGGGCCGCAGGGCGCGGGCAAGTCCACCGGCGGACGGATGCTCGTGCGGGTCATCGAGGGCATGAGCGGGGACCTGCGTCGCGCCCCGAAGGACGAAGAGAACCTGACCACGACGGTGGCGGCCGGGTGGGTCACCGCCCTGGACAACCTCTCCCACATGACGCCGGACCTGTCGGACGCGATGTGCCGCATCGTCACCGGAGCCGAGGACGTCAAGCGCGCCCTGTTCACCGATGGGGACGTCTTCCGCATCGGCTACCGGCGACCCCTGCTGCTGACCGGCATCGATGTGGGGGTGATCCGGCCGGACCTCGCCGAGCGGCTTCTGCCCCTGCGGCTGGAGAGGCCCAAGGCCCGGCGCACGGAAGCGGAACTGTGGGCCGAGTACGCAGAGGCGCTGCCGGTCATCCTCGGGTCGCTGCTCGACCTCGCGGTCAAGGTCCGCGCAGCACAGGCGGACATCCCGACCGATCTACGCATGGCCGACTTCGCCCACCTGTGCGCCCAGCTCGACGCCGCCACCGGGTTCGGGTCGCTGACCGCCTACCGGGCCAGTCTGGACGACCTCAACGACGACGTGATCGAGGGCGACCTGTTGGCGCAGACCGTGCTCAAGCATGCCGCCGGCCTGGAGCCGGGGGTAGAGCAGCGGATGACCTCTTCCGAGTGGCTGCACTGCCTGTCCGGCCTCTACAGCGGCGAGGAGTGCCGTCCTCTACCTAAAGGGTGGCCGACGACCGGGAAGGTGCTCTCCGACCGGCTCAAGCGTCTCCAGCCCACCCTCGCCGCCCGGGGCGTCCTGATCGACTGGGGTCGCACGCGAGAGGCCCGGTACATCGAAATGACCCGGCCTCCAGCCACGCCGCCCTCGCATGAGCAGCAACCGGCGTTCTGACCAGCAGCACCGCCGGACGCGTCGGCACAAGCAAGAAGAGCACCCGGCCCGGCGTGCTCTTCTTGCCGTTCGGCGGCAACGCCGCCGCCCAATAGGCGTGCCGCAACGCGGCTCCTTCTTTCGTTCTGAGCCGCACCGCACCACAACAGACACCACCTTCTCTTGTCCGAAGTAGAGAGACGCTGCGTCACCTGCGTCACCCAAGTCCGGCAAACGCCCCGTGACCAGCCGCAATAGCGGTGACGCAGACGGGTGGCGGCTGCGTCACCCCGCGTCACCCGCGTCACCCGCGTCACCCGGTGACGAATGCCTGCGTCACCCGATGACGCACTTCACCCGCCTCGCGTCACTCAAACGTGCAGGTCAGAGCACCGCGCGACGCAGTTGACGCAGTGACGCAGAAATTCGCACCTCGGACAGACGCGGGACCCCGAGGGGTCCCCGCTCGCAGGCCCCACCCCCAAACCGGAGGTAGCGCGTGCTCTCCATCGTCCGCGACGACGAAGTACCGACCGCATGGACCGTCCCGGAAGTCATGACCCACCTGCGCTTGAGCCGCAGCAAGGTCTACGACCTCATCCGCTCCCGCCGACTCCCCTCCTACACGGAAGGGCGAAGCCGGCGCATCCCCGTAGCCGCCGTCCGTCAGTACATGAACGACCGCCTGGAGGAAGCCGCGTAATGGCCAAGCGTCGCGCCAACGGCGAAGGAACGATCACCAAGCGGGCGGACGGCCGTTACCAGGCTGCCGCCTACGTCTACCGCCCTGATGGCACCCGCACCCGGAAGTTCGTCTACGGCAAGACCCGCCTGGAGGTTGGCGACAAGCTGACGCAGTTGCAGGAGAAGACCCGTCAGGGCATCCCGGCCGCAGAGTCCACCATGGCGTTCGGCGACTACCTCACCTACTGGCTCGCCACCATCGCGCCGCAGCGGCTCAAGCCGTCCACGCTGAACAGCTACGAGGGTCTGACCCGCCTGTACATCCGGCCCGCCCTCGGCAAGAAGCGGCTGAACCGGTTGTCCCCTGCGGACGTGCGCCGCTTCCTCGCGGAGTTCAAGGACTCCTGCCTGTGCTGCCTGCGGGGCGCGGACGCGGAGCGCCCGGAGGGCAAGCGCTCGTGCTGCGCCGTGGGCCGCTGCTGCGAGCGCCGGCCGTCCGCCAGGACCGTCCAGTACATCCATGCAGTCCTTCGGTCGTCGCTTCAACAGGCGATCCGAGAGGAACTGATCGCGCGGAACGTCGCCCGGATCGTGGAGACCCCCACCGTCACCCGCAAGGAGGTGCGTCCACTGGACGCCGCAGAGGCTCGCCTCATGCTCAAGACCGCTCGCTCCCACCGCCTCTACGCCCTGTGGCTGCTGCTCGTGTCGACGGGCCTGCGCCGGGGCGAAGCGCTCGCCCTCACGTGGGCGGACGTCGACCTCGCGAACGGACAGCTTCGCGTCCGCCGGAACGTCCAGCGCATCCGGCGTGAGTTGATCTTCGGAAGCCCCAAGACCATGCGTTCCGTTCGTACGGTGTCCCTGCCGAAGCACTGCGTGCGGGCACTCGTGCAGCACCGGACCCAGCAGGAGCGGGAACGCAAGGTCGCCGGGAAGAAGTGGCAGCCGGCGCCGGGGCAGCCGGACGGGCTGATCTTCACCACGGCGACCGGTCGCGTCACCGACCCCCGCAGCCTGAATCGGATGCTCACCATCCTTTGCCGGGACGCCGGCGTACGGCGGGTGCGAGTGCACGACCTTCGGCACACGTGCGCGTCGCTTCTGCTCGCTCAGGGCGTGGACGCTCGCACGATCATGGAAACGCTCGGGCACAGCACGATCACGATGACACTGGACACCTACGCGCACGTCATGAGCACGACGCTCAAGGCCGCCGCCGACCGGATGGACGACGCCCTCGGGCTGGAGGAGCCAGCGGAAGAATCAGACGGCGAGCAGGAACCGGACGCCGAGGAGTGATCGGCTCTTCGGGCCGCGTTGATGTCAGCGGATGATGTCAAAGGCCCCTCGGGATGATCCCGAGGGGCCTTTGACCTGTGCGCACTCGGCAGGATTCGAACCTGCAACCTTCTGATCCGTAGTCAGATGCTCTATCCGTTAAGCTACGAGTGCTTGTTCTTTCGTTGTTGTCTCCGTCCCGGTCCTTTCGGCCCGTCCCGGCGACAGGAAGAACATTACATGACTGCCGCCGCCATGTGAAATCCGATTCGCACACCCCTTGTGACCTGCGGAAACGTCCGCAGGCGGGTCGGGGGCGAGGACGGGTGGAACGCCGAAGCCCCGGTCCTGGGGACCGGGGCTTCGGGATCGGTGCGGAGGCGGAGGGATTTGAACCCTCGATGGGCTTTAAGGCCCAAACCGCATTAGCAGTGCGGCGCCATAGACCGGACTAGGCGACGCCTCCAGCACAACCGCTCACGCGAGCGCGCGAGTGGTGCGTGCAGATGATGACACAGCCGAGCGGCCTGTCACCAATCGCCCCCCACGGTACTAGGCAGTCGGGCCGCAGGGCAAAGGCCTTCCTGCCCGGCGAGGCGCGGGCGCAACGTCCGGGGGACCCGCGCGTTGGGTACGGCATGGTCTTTCTTCGTGAGTGGGGTCCTGGGTGGGCCGGCGCGTGGCGGGGTCCTGGGCGGGTGGTCCCTCGGCGGGGTCGCGTGCGCGGCCGCTGGGCGCCTGTCCTCGCCGCCGTGTCGGGCCTGGCCGGCCTCGCCGCCGTACCCGCCGTCGCCGTACCCGGCATGCCGCCGCCCGTGCGGCCCGAGGACCGGGCCGGTGATCACCTCACCGTGGTCGTGCGGCATGCCGGGGCCGGGCGGGACGGGACGTACGAGCTGTTCTGTCACCCGGCCGGCGGAACCCACCCGGACGCGGTGGAGGCGTGCCGGGTGCTCGACGCGCAGACGAACTGGGGGCGGGACCTGTTCGCCCCCGTCGCTCCCGGCACCACCTGCACCATGCTCTACGGCGGCCCGGCCACCGCCCATGTGACCGGCACGTGGGCCGGACGCAGGGTCGACGCCGCGTACGACCGCAGCAACGGATGCGAGACCGGACGCTGGGACCGGATGGTGCCCCTGCTGCCGGGGGTCGGCGCGGTGGACAGAGAGGAGCAGGGGGATGGAGCAGGGCCAGGGCCCGTGAGCTTTTCCTGACGGAAACACCGGTGCCGTAAAGGTCCCGCGAAAGTCTCAGGGAGTCGCGGGGTGTGGCCGGCGGGTGGTGGCCGGTTCGGTGTCACTTCGTCGTGGGACCTCGCTCTCATCCGGCGTCGCGAGCGCAACGTGTGCGCTTAGACTCCCTCGCGTGACACGTCGCGGGCCGGTTGGCAAGATGGCCCGAGCGGTCGGCAAGGTGCGGTAACAGGGAGGAAGGCGTCTCGTGAGCAGCAGGCCATCCCGAGGCGCTGCTCGCCTCGCAGCCATACTCGACGCTCTGCCGGACGCGTTGGTCCTGGTCAACGCCAACGGAACCGTCGTCAACGCGAACACCATCGCGCTGGAGGCCTTCGAGGCGCCCGGCACCGCGCTCGTCGGACGCGGGTTGCTCGATCTGCTGCCCGAGTTCGACTCGCGGCTCATCCCCGGATCGATGCGGCGGCCCGATCACATGGATCCGCGGGGGCGCACCAAGCCCACGCGGATGGTCGCGCGGCGGACCGACGGGAGCGAGTTCCCGGTCGAGGTCACGAGCGCGAATCTGGAGAACGGGCAGCAGGCGTACGACGGTTACGGATACACCGCTGACGAGCTGCTCATGCTCGTCGTGCGGGACCTGTCCGGGACCGTCGACACCGAGGCCGAGCTGGCGCGCTCCCAGCGGCAGACCGAGATGATCCTGCGGGCCGCGTCGGAGGGTGTCGTCGGTACCGACACCGACGGGCGGATCGTCCTCGTCAATCCGGCCGCCGCCCAGATTCTGGGGTACCGGGCCGGTGAGCTGGGCGGCAAGGAGCTGCACGCGCTGGTGCTGCACTCGCGGGCCGACGGCTCCCCCTTCCCGTACGAGGAGTCGCCGCTCGCCGACACCCTGCGCTCCGGGCGCAAGCACCGGGTGCGCGGGCAGGTGCTGTGGTCCAAGGGGGACGAGAAGGTCTCCGTCGACCTGACCACCGCGCCGGTGCGCGACGGGGACCAGCTCGTCGGCGCCGTGATGACCTTCACCGACCGGCGCCCCCTCGACACCCTCGCCGAGGAGAAGGCCGCGCTGGAGAAGGCGCACGCGGAGGAGCTCGAGCGGCTCTCCGAGGAGCACGCCTCCGACCTGACCGCGCTGCGCCAGCAGCACGTCACCGAGCTCGAGGAGCTGCGCGAGAAGCACACGGAGGAGCTGGCGGCCGGCGAGGAGCGGTACGCCTCGCTCGCCGAGCGGGAGAAGGACCGGTACGAGGCCCTCGCCGGCCGGCACGAGCAGCTGCTGACGCTGCTCGGGCACTCGCTGCGCGGGCCCCTGGAGGAGCTGCGGCGCGAGCTGGCGGCCCTGGCCGCCGACGACGCCGGGCAGCTGTGGCCCGAGGCCAACCAGGTGCTGCACCACCTGAGCGCCGGGTACTCCAGGATCACCACCCTCATCGACAACGTTCTCGGCTACCAGCGGCTGGACGCGGGCGTCGAGGACATCACGCGTACGAAGGTGATGCTGGACGCCGTCGTCGCCGCCGGTGTGGAGGGGGCCGTCGAGCTGATCGGTCCGGGGCGGGTGCAGTTCGCCGTGCACGCGCCGCCCATCGAGGCCGAGGTCGACCCGCAGCGGCTCGCCACGGCGCTGGCGCACCTGGTGGCGGACGTCGCCGGTGTCGACGCGACCGGCAACTCGCCCGTGTCCGCGGGCGGTTATCTGGACAACACCGTCGTCGTCGCGGCCGCGCAGCGCGGCGAGGTCGCGCGGATCGAGGTGCGCGGGCCGTACGCCGGCGGGGACGCGGTGCACGAGCCGATCGTGCGCGGGATCGTACGGGCCCACGGCGGCGTGCTGCAGACGCACGAGGTGCCGGGCATGAGCGGCAGCGCCTATGTGCTGGAGGTGCCGCTCGGCGGTGGCGCCGGGACGGTCGACGCGGCGGTCGGCGCGCAGGCGGCGCCCGCGAGGGAGCTTCCGGCCCTGCAGGGCGCACCGGACGCGGGCGGCCCTGTGCCGGCCGGGCAGCTGGAGGCCGTACCGGCGTCGGCCGGGCAGGTTGCCGGTGCCGGTGAGGTGGCCCCGGCTGCGGATGGCGAGCAGGCATCCGGTGGCGGGCGGCGGCGGGCCCGGCGGGCCTCCACCGACGCCTTCCTGGAGAGTGAGGTTTCCGGCGCGGCCCAGGCCGGGGCGCCCGCGCCGACCGGACGCCGCCGCAGGCGTGCCGCGGCGCCCGCCGAGGACACCGGCGCGGTCCCGGCCGAGAGCGCGGAGACCGCGTCCGGCGGTACCGGGCGGCGCCGGGGCCGGCCCGCAGAGATCGGCACCGGTGACGGCGCGGGGGTGAG
Organism: Streptomyces sp. NPDC007189; assembly: GCF_040703635.1. Classification (NCBI taxonomy): domain Bacteria; kingdom Bacillati; phylum Actinomycetota; class Actinomycetes; order Kitasatosporales; family Streptomycetaceae; genus Streptomyces; species Streptomyces sp. NPDC007189. The sequence continues at coordinate 247,452 of NZ_JBEYEY010000007.1, read as the reverse complement.
CGAGGGCGCGGTGGTGACCGCGGCCGAGCATGCCGCCGGGGCCGCCGCCTCGAATACGGGGCTCGGCGCGGCCGTTCCCCCGCGGGGCGTGCCCGCGGGCCTGCCCGCCCGGCCCGACTCCGGCGCGGCGCAGGCCGCCCTGCCGCCCGCGCTGCCGACGGCGGGCGGCGAGCAGACGCCGGATGCGCAGGCCGATCCGGCCGAGGGTACGCAGCCGACCGGGCGGCGCCGGCGTGCGCTGGCCGCCGCGGCGGAACGGGCCGCGGCCCAGGAGGCGGGCGGTCCTCGTACGGTCTTCGCCCTCCCGCCGGCCGAGGCCGACCGCTCACCCCAGTCCCCGGACGCGGCGAACGGGGTGGGCACGGTTCCGCCTGGGGGCATGCCGGGTGGCGGCGTGCCTGCCGGTGCCGTTCCGGGCGTCGTCGAGGGGCAGCCGCGGTTCGTGGGGCAGGGGCCCGGGCAGGTGCAGGTGCCCGCTCAGCCGCCGCTGGCCGTCGGGGGCGTACCCGGTGACGCGGGCCGCCACGACGCCGTACCCCTCGACCAGGCCGCGGACCACACTCCGCCGCAGCCGCATCCGACCAGCGCGCCGACCGGCCGGCGCCGCCGTGCCGTGGCCCAGGCGGCGCAAGCCGCTCAACCGGTGGCACCGCCGCAGGGCACCGCGCCCGGCACCGCTCAACCGGCCTCCGCGCCGATGCCTGCGGCCGCTCCCGCCCCGGGCACCCAGGCCGCTCCGGGGCAGCTCGCCCCAGGACAGGCCACCGCCGCGCAGGCCGGGCCCGCGCAGGGCATGCCGGCCCAGGGTGTTCCGGGTCAGGTGACTCCGCCTCAGGGCGTTCCGGTGGCTCCGGGGCAGGCCGGGACGCATCCGGCCGGGCCGCCGACTCCCGGTCAGGGCACGCCGGTTCACGGCGTTCCGGCGCAGGGTACGGCCGGACAGGGCATCCCCGTCCAGAACGGTCCCGCGGCCCAGGCAATGCCCGGCGCGCCCGCGTCCGGTCAGCAGCCGGCCGTACCGCACCCCGCCACGCCCGCGCACGGCACCGCCGGCCGACCCGTACCGGCCAATCCGGTGGCTCCGGCGACTCCGGCCGCTGCCGGTCAGGCCGTGCCGGCCCAGCAGCCCGCCCCCGCGACGCCGCCCGGCGGTACGCCGGGCGCCCAGCCGCTGCCCGCGGAGGCCGGTGCCGGACCGGTGCCGACCCCCGTCCAGACGCCCGGTGCGCCCCAGCAGTGGCCCGGCACCGACGACACCCCCGGCGCGGGCACCCCCATGCCGCCGACCGGCGCCGGAGCAACCCCGGCCCCCGCCCAGACGCCCGGTACGCCCGCCGCCGGTACCCCGCGGGCCGCGCAGCCGTTGCCGGCCGCCGGTGCGGCGCTCGACCCGAACTCGACGCAGGGGCGGGCGATCAGCGTCCGCACGCTCGGGCAGGGTGTGCCGTTCTCCCGGCAGGCCGCACAGGTGCAGCAGCCGACGGCGACCCCGCCGCCGCACGCGCCGGGTGGTTCCGGCCGTCGGCGCAAGCTGGGCACGCGCCCCGACCCGGCGCAGCACGCGGAGCAGCAGCCCGGGCAGACGGCCCGGCCCCATCCGCCGGCCGGACAGGCACCCGCGCATCCGTCGCCGGGCGAGCAGGCGCCCGCGCATCCGTCCCTGGCCGGACAGGCGCCCGCCCCTACTCCGTCCCTGGCCGGGCAGCCCCGGCTCGCCCCGGGCACCGAGGGTGCCGGACGGTCGTACGCCATCGGCGCGCCGGACGCCGACGCCGCCGAGGGGCCGGAGCCGCTGGACGGCCCCGGCGGTGCCGTGGAGGTCGCGGACACCCCGCGTCCGCAGCCGCTCGACGACGAGCTGCCGCCGGAGCCGCTGGACAACCCGCGCCGGCTGCTGGTGTGGCCCGCGCCGGACGCGACGACCCAGCAGGCGCTGAGCGACCGCGGCTACCGGCCGGTGATCGTGCACTCGCGTGAGGAGGTCGACGCGCAGATCGCGGCGTTCCCGGCCGCGCTGTTCGTGGACCCGCTGACGGGGCCCATCACGCGGACCGCGCTGCAGTCGCTGCGCCAGGCCGCCGTGGCCGCCGAGGTGCCGGTGCTGGTGACGGCGGGGCTCGGGCAGGCGACGCGCGAGGCGGCGTACGGCGCCGATCCCGCCGTACTGCTGAAGGCGCTGGCGCCGCGTGACAGCGAGCAGCATCCGCCGCGGGTGCTGCTCATCGAGGAGCACGCGGAGATCGCGCTGGCGCTGACCGCGACGCTGGAGCGGCGCGGGATGCAGGTGGCGCGGGCCGCGAGCGACGGCGACGCGGTGACGCTGGCGGGGCAGTTCCGGCCGAACCTGGTGGTGATGGACCTGATGCAGGTGCAGCGGCGGCAGGCCGGCCACACCGGGATCATCGACTGGCTGCGGGCCAACGGGCAGCTCAACCGGACCCCGCTGGTCGTCTACACCGCCGCGGTCGACCAGGCGGACCTGCCGCGGCTGGCCTCGGGCGAGACGGTCCTGTTCCTCGCGGAACGCTCCACCAGCACGGAGGTGCAGAGCCGGATCGTGGACCTGCTGGCGCGGATCGGCACCAACTAGCGCACGCGCCGGCCGGGCCTCGTACGACCCTCGGCACGCCGCGGGGGTGTCACAGCCGGGCGAACCGGACGGCGAGCACCGACGGCCGACGCGCCAAGCGCCGCGACAGGCCCCTGACCGGGCGGCAGGCACCGCCGCCGGCGCCCGGTCTCCTCACAGCCGGGCCGAACCGAGCCGCAAGCACCGAAGCCGACGCCCAAGCGCCACGACAGGCCCCTGACCGGGCGGCAGGCACGCCCACCCGGTCAACGGCCCGTCGTCTCACAGCCGGGTGACGTCCAGGCGCCCGTCCGCGTACTGCCTGCGCAGTACCTTCTTGTCGAACTTGCCCACGCTCGTCTTCGGCACCGACTCGACGATCGTCCACCGCTCGGGCAGCTGCCACCTGGCGATCTTCCCCTCCTCGGCGAGGAAGGCGCGCAGGGCCTCGAAGTCGGCGGTGGCCCCCTCGCGCAGGACGACCGTGGCCAGCGGGCGCTCGCCCCACTTCTCGTCGGGTACGGCGACCACCGCGGCCTCGGCGACGTCCGGGTGGGACATCAGCGCGTTCTCCAGCTCGACGGAGGAGATCCACTCGCCGCCGGACTTGATGACGTCCTTGGCGCGGTCGGTGAGGGTGAGGAAGCCGTCGGAGGAGATGGTGCCGACGTCACCGGTCTTCAGCCAGCCGTCCTCGCTGAACTTGTCGGCGGGGCGCAGGGGTTCGGCGCCGGGACCGTTGTAGTAGGCGCCCGCGATCCACGGACCGCGCACCTCCAGCTCGCCCGCCGACTCGCCGTCCCAGGGGAGGCGTTCGCCGTCCGGGCCGGTGAGGCGGGCCTCCACGCCGGCCGGGAAGCGGCCCTGGGTGAGGCGGTAGGCGAACTCCTCCTCCGTGCCGACCACATGGGCCGGCGGCCGGGCCACCGTGCCCAGCGGTGAGGTCTCCGTCATGCCCCAGGCGTGGCAGACGCGCATGCCGAGCTTGTCGAAGGCCTCCATGAGGGAGGGCGGACACGCGGCGCCGCCGATGGTGACCTGGGCGAGGGAGGAGACGTCGCGGGGCCGGTCGTGCAGCTCGGCGAGCAGGCCCTGCCAGATGGTCGGGACGGCCGCCGCGTGGGTCGGCCTCTCCTGCCCGATCATCTCGGCGAGCGGCGCGGGCTGCAGGAAGCGGTCCGGCATCAGCATGTTGATGCCGGTCAGGAAGGCGGCGTGCGGCAGGCCCCAGGCGTTGACGTGGAACTGGGGGACGACGACCAGCGAGGTGTCCTGGTCGGTCAGGCCCATCGACTGCGCCATGTTGAGCTGCATGGAGTGCAGGTAGATCGAACGGTGGCTGTACACCACGCCCTTGGGGTCGCCCGTCGTGCCGGAGGTGTAGCACATGGCGGCGGCCTGGCGTTCGTCCAGCTCGGGCCAGTCGTAGGCGGTGGGCCGGTCCGCGATCAGCTCCTCGTACTCGTGGATCCGGGCGTGCGCGCCCTGCAGCGGGGTGCGGTCGCCGGGGCCGGAGACGACGATGTGCTCGACCGTCGGCAGCTTGGGCAGCAGCGGGGCGAACAGCGGGATCAGGGAGCCGTTGACGATGACGACCTTGTCGGCCGCGTGGTTGACGATCCACGCGAGCTGCTCGGCGGGCAGCCGGAGATTGAGCGTGTGCAGCACCGCGCCCATGGAGGGGATCGCGAAGTAGGCCTCGACGTGCTCGGCGTTGTTCCACATCAGGGTGGCCACCCGGTCGTCGCCGGTCACGCCCAGCTCGTCCCGCAGCGCGTGCGCCAGCTGGGCGGCGCGGGCGCCGGCCTCGGCGAAGGTGCGCCGGTGCGGCCCGGCCTCGCCGGTCCAGGTGGTCACCCGCGAGGATCCGTGGACCGTGGACCCGTGGGTCAGGATCCTCGAGATCAGCAGCGGTACGTCCTGCATGGTGCTCAGCACGGAGTCCTCCCGGGGCGGCATTGCCTACGCGGTGGTAGAGGTGTGCGCTGATTCTGCGCACATACCGCGCGGTATGTCACTAGGGGGTGTGTCACTCGGGAGGAAAATCAGGTCGACGGAAAACCGGCGTCGGCGGAAAACCGGGGTCAGCGGACCAGACCCAGTTCGGGATCCTCGCGCAGCTTGCCGAGCGCACGCGACACCGCCGACTTCACCGTGCCCACCGACACCCCGAGCACCTCGGCGGTCTGGGCCTCGCTGAGGTCCTCGTAGTAGCGCAGGACGACCATCGCCCGCTGCCGCGCGGGCAGTTTCATGATCGCGCGCCACATGGCGTCGTGCAGCGCCTGCCGTTCGGCCGGGTCGTCGTCGCCCCGCACGGGCTCGGGCTCGGGCAGTTCGTCGCAGCTGAACTCGTCCACCCTGCGCTTGCGCCACTGCGAGGTACGGGTGTTCAGCAGCGCGCGGCGCACGTAGCCGTCCAGCGCCCGCTGGTCCTCGATCCGCTCCCAGGCCACGTACGTCTTCGCCAGCGCGGTCTGCAGCAGGTCCTCGGCGTCGCTCAGGTTCGCGGTGAGCGAGCGCGCGGTGCGCAGCAGGACCGGCTGACGGGCCCGCACGTACGACGCGAACGTCGGGTACGTGGGTGCCTGACCGCTCGGCGGCCGCCGGGGGTGGGGGAGGGCCTGCCGCCTTGGTGCTGCGGCGGCCGAGGCGCTGGTGCAGACGGGTGTGGTCATGGCTCCACGCTAGGAGCGGCGCACCCTCCGGCGGATCGGCCGCAGGTCCCGAAGCGGAGTCCCCCTCAGGTTGTAGGGGTGGGGCTGGCCGCACCTCCTGAAGGTGGACGGCGGGATGACGCCTCCTACGGGTTCGACCCTGACTCCCCAGGGCGGACGACCCCGCCGGCTCAGTGGTCGACGGTCGGGAGGAGGCCGTCTGACTGCCCGCCACCTGCCCCGCCGGCGCCGAGCTCGACCCCCGACGGCGCCACAACCTCCCCGCCCGGCACCGGAAAACGTCTGCGCGGCGGTACCGAAGCACCGCCGCGCAGACGTGTTACGACCCCGAAGCACACCCCACGAGGACCCTCACCGGGAGGGCCTCGCCCTCAGGTCACCACAGGTGGGTGAAGTGGATGGCCACGTTCTCGTTGCCCTGCTGGATCGCCGTCCAGGCAGAGCCGTTGACCTGGGCGGTGTTGCTCTGGTTCGAGGCGCCGTTGCCGACCGCGTTCTGCTGCGTGGTGGACGAGTTGCCGTTGTTGTCGTGGCCGACTCCGCTGCCGATGATCCCCGCCACACCGGTGTTGGCGCTCGATCCGTTGTCCGCGACGGCGCCGTTGTCGGCGGCCGCCACGCCACCGAGGAGGGCGGCTGCGAGCGGGAGCGCGGCGACAGCGGCGAGAACGCGGGCGGTACGGATGCTTGCCATGTGTTCCTCCAGAACCAAGCACTCGGACCCGAGGGCCGGGAGTACGTGAACTAGCGCTTGTGCCAGGGCAGTTGGCCGACCGCTCTGACTGTCGTGGACGACGTCGCGAGATCAGGGTTGCCCACCGAATCCCCGGCGAACCACCCCGGAAGGCGCGATTCGCACGCAAGCGTGATGACAAGTCGATAAACCCCTATCACCATCTTTCGTCTCTTCACTCCCAGAAGGAACTAACCCGTCACCTCTCCCCCTCAAGCGGCACAAGGGATGAATCGTTCCGCCACATGTCCGCCCATGTCCCCCGCGCCCGGCGCGCCACACCCACCCCCCTTCCCTTTTTCGAACGTACGTACGACCATGGATCCATGGCCACCACCGACCGGCAGGCCACGACGCTGGCCCTCGCACACGCGCTGTCAGCCGCCGAACGCGGCCTGGCCGTCATCCCCCTGTCCCGGACGAAGCTCCCGGCCCTGCGCTCCCCCCACCGCGACGACCCCGACCCGGCCGGAGCGCGCTGCCACGGCGAGTGCGGCCGCTTCGGACACGGCGTGTACGACGCCTCCACCGACCCGGTCCGCATCCGCGAGCTGTTCGCCGCCGCGCCCTGGGCCACCGGCTACGGCATCGCCTGCGGGCTGCCGCCGTACCACCTGATCGGCGTCGACCTGGACACCAAGTCCGGCACGAACTCCTCGACCGCGCTGCGCGAACTCGCCCTGCGGCATCTGTTCACCATTCCGGAGACGGTCGTCGTCCGCACCCCGAGCGGCGGGCGGCACCTGTGGCTCACCGGCCCGCCGGACGTCGTCGTACCGAACTCCGCCGGCCGGCTCGCCCCCGGCATCGACATCCGCGGCGCCGGCGGCTACCTCGTGGGCCCGGGCTCCCGCACCGACCACGGCGTGTACACGACCGCGCCCGGCACCGCGCACCTGACCCCCGCCGCCTGCCCGCCGTCCCTGCTGCACCTGCTCGCGCCCCCGCCCCGGCCCGCGCACCCGGCCCCGCCCGCCCCCGGCGACCACGGCCGCGGCCTGGTCCAGTTCGTGCTCTCGGCGCACGAGGGCCAGCGCAACACCCGCCTCTTCTGGGCGGCCTGCCGCGCCTACGAGAACGGCATCGGCCCCGCCCTCGCCGACCCCCTCACCGAGGCCGCCCTCGACACCGGCCTCACCGAACGCGAGGCCCGCGCGACGATCGCCTCAGCGGCACGCATGACGGGGCACCGCCCGTAACGGCGTGAGGACCGTCCGAACACCCGGAAGGGGCGCCCCCTGGGGAGGCGCCCCTTCACAACATCCGCGGTGGGTGTGGGATTTGAACCCACGGTGGCTTGCGCCACGACGGTTTTCAAGACCGTTCCCTTAGGCCGCTCGGGCAACCCACCTCGGCCCCGTCCCACCTGGGGCGGAGCGGCTACAGCCTACCGGCCTCCGGCCTCTTGCGGGGCTCCTGGCCCACACGGCGTCCGCTCGGTCCGGCCGGCGCCGTGGACTCCTTGGCCGGCGGGCTCCTCCGCTACCTGCCGTCGCTCGCCGGACTCGGCGGGCGGCTGAACTGTCAGGAGTCGAGCTCCAAAGCGTCGGTCAGGAGTTGTTCGGTCCACAGCGTCTTACCGTGCTGCGTGTAGCGACTTCCCCAGCGGTGGGAGAGCTGGGCGACGAGGAACAGTCCCCGGCCGCCCTCGTCCGTCAGCCGCGCCCGGCGCAGGCGCGGCTGTGTCTCATTGGTGTCGGACACTTCGCACGTCAGCACGGTGTCCAGGATGAGGCGCAGCCGAAACGGCCCATCGCCTCCGTAGCGGATGGCGTTGGTGACGAGCTCGCTGACGATCAGTTCGACACTGAACGCCAGCTGGTCCAGGTTCCATGCCTGAAGCCGGCCGTCCACGAACTTCCGCGTTTGGGCGACGACCGCGGGATCGGCGGGGAAGGTGAAGGAGGCGACCCTGTCCGAGGCAAGACGGCGGGTGCGGGCGACGAGGAAGGACACGTCCTCGTCCGGAGGGACAGGCAGAAGTTCATCGACCACCCGGCGGGCTGCGTCCGCAGCCGTGTCCTGCTGCTCGACGGCCGTCCGCAGCGTCCTGGCGAACCGGTGCCGACGCAGTCCCTCCTCGTCACCGGCGAGGAGGGAGCCGGTGAAGAAGGCGAGCAGGCTGCCCAGCGGCAGCTCGACGGTGACCGACTCGAACGGGTTCCTCCCTACGCCCAGTGCCGGTCCGGGCTTCAACCCGAGATCCCGCGCCTCCCCGCCCGGCAGGACCAGCAGCGGGACAGGGTGTCCGGCGCTGGCCATCTCACACCGGCCCTCGACGGCGTCGTACACGCAGTACAGGCAGGTGGCTCCGGTCGTCAGCGGGCCGGTGGGCACCACCGGCCGTACAAGTCGGACCGGCGATTCGGCGCCTTCCTCTCCCGCCTCCGCCTCCGCCTCCGCCTCCGCCTCGCTGAGCCTGACCGCCAGATCATCCAGATGGGTCAACAGCTCGCGGGGCGGGAGTTCCAGGTCTGCGAGCGTCTGCACAGCCGTGCGCAGACGGCCCATCGTCGCCGACGCCCCCAACCCGTGTCCGGCGACCTCCCCGACGACCATCGCCACCCGGGCCGAGGACAACGGAATCACGTCGAACCAGGTTCCGCCCATGCCCGCCGTCGTGGCGGCCGGCACGTACCGCCCGGCCGTCTGCACCGCGCTGGTCTCGCTGGCCGGCGGCGGCAGCAGACTGCGCTGAAGGGCTTCGACGGTGCGCTGCTCACGGGTGTAGCGGCGTGCGTTGTCCAGGCTCAGAGCGACTCGGTCGCCGATCACCCGGGCGAGTTCGGCGTCGGCCTGCCCGTACGGAGGCTGCCGACGGGTCCGCCACAGGGGCACGGCGCCCAGTGCATGTCCCCGTGCGGTCAACGGGACGACGAGGAAGGACGCCGCCGTGTCCGGCAACAGCAGTCGCGCATGGGCGGGGTCGTCGGCCAGCAGCTCCCGGAGCCGGCTCAGCTCCGCCTCGACAAGGGGGCGTCCGAGGTTCAGATTGTCGCTCTCGCGCTGTCGTAGCTGGAAGGTCGCGTCACGGGCGTACACCTCGGCCGGCCACTGCCCGTCATGGGCCGAGACGGCGACGCGCCGCAGAGGGACATCCGTCCGGAAGTCGCTGGGCTCCCCTCCCAGCAGGACGGCCTCCATCAGATCCACGGCGGCCAAGTCCGCGAACCCCTGGCTCACCAGACAGTCCGCCAGTTCCTCCGCGATACGGCGCATGTCCAGATTGCCACCGACGCGCTCCGCCACCGATTGGAGCAGACCCATCCGCTGCCGGGCCACGTACTGGTCCGTCACGTCGGTGATGATCACCGCCACCCCGATCGGGTGGGTGCCGGCGTCCTCGAGCCGAAAGGCCGACAGCGACACCGCCCGTTCAAGCTCGGGCGCGTCGCGACGCCGGGCCCGATGCACCCAGTCCACCAACGGCTCACCGGTGTCCGCCACGCGTCGCAGCTGGTCGTTCACCGCGGCGGCGTCCTCCGGCAGCACGACCTCCTCGATGCCCTGCCCCAGCGGATCGACTGCCGTCCCTACGGCCGACGGCGGGCCGAGAGACTCGGGTGTGAGGTTCAGCCGCGTCGTGGACAGATCGAGGTCATGGATCGCGAGGCCGACCTTCGTCTGTTGGAACAGCGCCCGTACCAGTGCGGTGTTCTCTTCGCGGCGCACCGCCACCAGGGCCGGAACGATCTCGATGAGACAGCCTCTTCCGTCCGTCCCCTGTGTACGGTGCGCCTCCCACCACACCCGCACCGTCGACCCGTCCTGGTGCCGCACGTCCGCCCAGCCGCTGCGGTCCCGCGGCGGAAGCGGGGCGGAAACCGTGTCCCAGCCGTCGAAGTCGATCCGCAGTTCACTTACGTGCCTGCCGCACACGTCCTCAGCCGGGCGGTCGGTCACCGTGCGGAGTCGTCCCTGGCACATCACCACGCGTCCGCCACCGTCGAGGAGCAGCACCACGCGGCCCCCGGACACCTGCTCCACGTCGAACAGGTCGGTGCGTCCGCTCACCGGACCTCCGTCCATCCGTTGGGCAGTCTCATGCTCAACGATAGGCACGAGGCGGCGAGGCCGCTGCTCAGCAGGCGTGGGGCCCCCGGTGCCGGGCCTCAGGGCCCGGGTGGGAGGCGCCCGTACGCGCGCGTGCCCGGCGTGTCAGTTGTCGCCGACGCGGGAGCCCAGGGTCAGTTGGGTGGTGTGCTCCTGGCCGCCGCGCTTGTAGGTGAGCGTGACCTTGTCGCCGGGCTTGTGGGTCCAGATCGCGCCGATCAGGGTGGGGCCGCTGTCGATCACCATGTCGTCCAGCTTGGTGATGACGTCACCGGGCTTGAGGCCCGCCTTGTCGGCCGGGCCGCCCGTCTCGACCGCGGAGGACCCCGCCGCGCCCTGGTCGGTGATCTTCGCGCCGTCGCTGGAGTCCTCCAGCGAGACGGAGGCGCCGATCTTGGCGTACACCGGCTTACCGGTCTTGATCAGTTCCTGGGCGACGTACTTGGCCTGGTTGATCGGGATGGCGAAGCCCAGGCCGATCGAGCCGGACTGGCCGGAGCCGAAGCCGCCGCTGCTGGTCGACTGGATCGCGGAGTTGATGCCGATGACCGCGCCGGAGGCGTCCAGCAGCGGGCCGCCGGAGTTGCCCGGGTTGATCGAGGCGTCGGTCTGCAGGGCGCTCATGTAGGACGCCTTGCTGGTGGCGCTGCCGTCACTGGAGGCCACCGGGCGGTTCTTGGCGCTGATGATGCCGGTCGTCACCGTGTTGGACAGGCCGAAGGGGGCGCCGATGGCGATCGTCTCGTCGCCGACGGCCACCTTGTCGGAGTCGCCGAGCGCCAGGGGCTTGAGGTCGGAGGGCGGGTTCTTCAGCTTGATGACCGCGACGTCGTAGCCCTGGGCGTGGCCGACGACCTGGGCGTCGTACTTGCGGCCGTTGGGGAACGTGGCCGTCAGCTTGCCGCCGTCGAGGGCGTCGGCGACGACGTGGTTGTTGGTGATGATGTGGCCCTGGGTGTCGAAGACGAAGCCCGTGCCGGTGCCGCCGTCGCCGTTGGTGCCCTCGGCCTCGATGGTGACCGTGCTGGGCAGCGCGTTGGCGGCCACGTGCGCGACCGTGCCGGGCGCGCGCTTGACCTGGGTGGCGCCGCTGTCGGAGGCGGAGACGGTGGTGGAGCCGTTGTTGTCGTTGTCCTTGGCCAGGGTGTAGCCGAGGCCGCCGCCCAGGCCGCCCGCGACCAGCGCGGCCACCAGGACCGCGGCGACCAGACCGCCGCGCCCGCTGCGCGGCTTGGGCGCGGGCTGCTGGTACGACGCTCCCCAGCCGCCGGCGCCGCCCGCACCGTCCGCGCCGAACCCACCGGGAGCGCCGGCCGGACCGGCGCCGTAGGCCTGGCCCTCGCCGTACGGCGGGTTGGCGGGCGGCGGGGGCGGCCAGGAGCCGTCAGGGGCCGAGCCGGGCGCGTGCGGGGCGGGGCCGCCCGGGTGGGGCCCGGTGGCGGTCGGAGCGTCGTGCGGTACGGGCGGGAGAGGCGCCGTCGGCTCGGTTCCCCCGGCGGTCGGGCTCTGCGAAGAGGCGGCGGGAGAGTCCACCGGCACGGGAGGTGCGGACGGGGCCTTGGGTACCTCGTTGCCCTCGTTCTCGGTGCTCACAGCTCTTCTCCTCGGTCCACGGCTGTTGTTCTCGGTCACGCTCGGCAGCTGTGCATGGTGCAGCGGTCGGCCTTCACTGTTCCATTTGTATGCAGTCAGCTTTTCCCACGGGCCGTCAGAGCACCATAAGCGGTTGCTGTGGGTCCATGGCTATTCTTTACATGGGGCTTTTTCCGCAAAAGTTACATATACGGCCACTCGGCGCGCCCGAGCCGCCCCACGCGCCCCCGGACGGTGGCACCATGACGCGGTGACCCACGCATCACTGCGCTCCATCCAGGTGGTCGCTCACCGGGGCGCCTCCGAAGACGCGCCCGAGCACACCCTGGCCGCCTACAAGAAGGCCATCGAGGACGGCGCCGACGCCCTCGAGTGCGACGTACGGCTGACCGCCGACGGCCATCTGGTCTGCGTCCACGACCGGCGGGTGAACCGTACCTCCAACGGCCGCGGCGCCGTCTCCGCCCTGGAGCTGGCCGATCTCGCCGCCCTGGACTTCGGCTCCTGGAAGACGCGCGACAGCTGGCGCGGACGCGACGAGGAGCCGGACTGGGTGACCCGGCCGGAGGACCCGGCGGACACCTCCGTCCTCACCCTGGAGCGGCTGCTCGAGCTGGTCGCGGACGCCGGACGGCGCGTCGAGCTGGCCATCGAGACCAAGCACCCCACGCGCTGGGCCGGCCAGGTCGAGGAGCGGCTGCTGACGCTGCTGAAGCGGTTCGGGCTGGACGCCCCGGCCTCCGCCGCCGAGTCCCAGGTGCGGATCATGAGCTTCTCCGCACGTTCGCTGCACCGCGTGCGGGCCGCGGCGCCGACGCTGCCGACGGTCTATCTCGTGCAGTTCCTCACCCCGCGGCTGCGCGACGGCCGGCTGCCCGCGGGGGTCCGGATCGCGGGGCCCTCGATCCGCATCCTGCGCAACCACCCCGCCTATGTGGAACGGCTGAAAAGCGCCGGTCACCAGGTGCACGTGTGGACCGTGAACAACCCCGAGGACGTCGATCTGTGCGTCCGGCTCGGCATCGACGCCATCATCACCAACCGCCCGCGCGCGGTACTGGGACAGCTGGGGCGCCTGTGACCCGGCCGTGTGATCTCAAGAGGGCGGTAAAGAAGCCGTGCGCAGCCCTTGACCCGGCTGTGCGGCTGCTGAATCCTCCACTTCGGCCACACCACTGAAATCCAGCCATACGACGACCAGAGGAAAGGCCTCCGTCACAGGGAGTGCTCCGGCGCGTTCGCTCCGTACAGGACCGTGTCGAATGCGTCACCGGAAGGGGATTGGCCGGTTTCCGGTACAGGCCAATGGGGCATCCACACCGTGGCGTGGGGCAAAGGAGGTCTCGGGGGTGGCGTTGGTGGTGGCACAGGAGGTGCCCACGTCGTCGAGCATGGCCGTTCCCCATGGCCCTGCGGGCGTGGGGATGGCGAGGCGCCGGATGCGTTCGCAGTTGCGCAGCGGGGGCGTGTCCGAATCGGTCGTCGACGACGCCGTACTCATCCTTTCCGAGCTGCTGAGCAACGCCTGCAAGCACGGGCGGCCCCTGGGCGACGCGATGGCCGGCGACGGCGACGTGCGCGCCGCGTGGCGGATCGACGCGCGCGGCCGGCTCGTCGTCGAGGTGACGGACGGCGGCGGCCCCACCCGCCCGGCGCCGGCCACGCCGTCGGTGACCGCGCACGGCGGCCGGGGGCTGAACATCATCACCGCGCTCGCCGACGACTGGGGCGTCCGCGACGACGTGCACGGCGAGGTGACGGTCTGGGTCGTCGTCCACGAGGACGTCCACGATCCCGACGCGCGGTGCCGGCGGAACGGTTTCCCCGCCCGCGTCACCTCCCCCGCGCTCCCGGACATGTCCGGCCTCGACTTCGCGGACGCCTTCGAGGAACTGGACCGGCCCGCGGGCTGAGGGACACGGCGGTGACCGGACCGGCCACAGGCCGAGGGGTACGGCGGTGACCGGGCGGGGGCCGGATGCGGGCCGAACGGGGGCGGAATTTTCCACAGGTTCACACCGACGGAGTCGAGCGGGCGTGCGTTGTCCACAGGTTCCCGACGGTCAAGGCCTGAACGGCTAGGCTCCCGCCCGTACAGGAAAAGCCGTAACCGGGAGACCCCACGATGGCCAAGAAGCGACCCCAGACGAAGGCCGAGCGGCCGCAGCTCAGCGATGCGGAGATCCCGGTGGTCGGCGCCCGCGAGCCCTGCCCCTGCGGCAGTGGCCGGCGCTACAAGGCGTGCCACGGCCGGGCCGCGGCGCACGCGGTCACCGAGCTGGTGCATCGCCCGTTCGAGGGCCTGCCCGGTGAGTGCGACTGGGTGGCGCTGCGCGAGCTGGTGCCGGCCGCCACGGCCGAGCTGACCTTGAAGGACGGCCTGCCCGCGGACGTCCCCTCGGTCACGCTCGCCACCGTGCTGCCGATGGCCTGGCCCGCGCTGCGCCGCGACGACGGCTCGGTCCTGCTCGGCCTGCAGAACGACACGGCGTCCGGCGACCTCAGCCGCGACCTCGCCGACACCCTCCAGCGCGCCCTGAAGGCCGCGCCCGGCACCCCCGTGCAGGGCCGCCGCGCCCCGGCCGACGGTCCGCGGCTGCAGGATGTGCTCGACCTCTCCGCGCCGCTCGAGCCGGTCGTGCACAGCGGCTTCGAGTTCTGGGTGCCGGACGCGGAGAACGCCACGCCCGAGGTGACCGCCTCCCTGGAGCGGGCCAACGCCGCCGCCATCCCGACGGCGAGGCTGACGGGCGTGGACGCCGCGTACTGGTGCGAGACCCCGGAGAAGAACCACCTGCGCTGGGTGATGCCGCATCCGGAGGAGCAGCTTCTGGACGCTCTCGCCCGGCTGCACGCGGCGGGCCGTTCCCACCTGGGCGAGGGCACCCGGCTGGTGGGCTCCTTCCGTGCGCACGGCGTCATCGTGCCGGTCTGGGACCTGCCGAGCGGGGTCACGGCGGACGACGTGGAGAAGCCGGCCACCGAGTTCGCCGAGCGCCTCGCCGCCGCCCTGGCCGTCACCGAGCCGCTCACGGTCGACGAGCGCAAGGCCCGCGGCGGACTCACCAACCGGCAGGTCACGCTCAGCTGACGCCGCGGCGCGCGCCCGGCGGCTGAACGGCCGGCGAGGCGCGCGCGGCGCCGCAACGGGTGAATCCCGTCACAACTCCCCTTGGTGACAGGGAAATCGGTGGCCGAATGACCGACGCGGAATTTGCGAACCGCCGATCTCTTGTTACCGTTCCAGTAGCCCGGTTGCTGGTGCATCCCCCGTCGCCAGCAACCGGGTCTTTCCATGTCCGCGCCCGGTGTACGGCGCGTCGCCGAACGTCAACTCACTTGTGTTGCACCGGAGTTGCCGTCTTCGTCGGCCGCGTTGCTGCCCGAGCGCAGCAGCAGCGCGCCGTCCTTGCCGTGCGCGGAGAACTCGGTGACGGCCGTGTAGCCGTCCATGCCGCCCCGGCTGCGCTCGCGCGGTGTCTCGCAGGTGGCGGGCTCGTCGTCGGCGCTCGTGACACAGCGCGTCTGCACGCTGTCGTCGCCCGGCCCCATGAGGCTGAGCGAGGAGTCCAGCGACTCGCCGGTGGAGTTGCGGTAGTAGGTGCGGGCCCAGGTGTCGGCGCCACGGGTCAGCACACAGGTCTGCGCCTCGATGCCGTCGGGTGAGGTGAGCTGGGGGCCGCAGCGCGCGGCGGTGTCCACTCCGGTCCCGAGCGGCCCGGAGCCGCGGCCGTGCGAGGGCGCCTGGGCGTCCCCGGCACCCCGGGAGTCGACGGCGCCCTCCGATCCGGCGGCGCTCCCGGACCCGGTGTCACGGTCGGAACCGGTGCCGCCGTCGCTTCCGGAAACGCCGGACCGCCCCGACGCCCGTACGGCGTCCCCCGCCCCGTCTCCCGTCTTGCCGTCCATCGCCTGCCGGGCCGCCTTGCCCACCGGGCCCGCGGAGGCCACGGCCAGCGGCAGCACCACCGCGGCCGTCACGGCGGCCGCGAGCGCGATCAGCCGCAGCTTCCGGGGATCCCGCCCGCGCGACAACGCCGACCACCACACCGACGACCATGGCGCCGACGGCGGCACCGCCGCCGCCCGCAGCCCTGTGGCCCGCAGCCCTGTGGCGCGCGCCGCGTGCCGCGGCGCCCGGCGACCGTGCCGGCCGGGGGCCCGATGGCCGCGACCGCGGAGAGGCTCCTCGGGTCCCCCGCACCCGCTCCCCGGGGAAGTCCACCGGGGGAACCCGTGGCCGTACCTCCCAGAAGGGCTCCCGGACTTCCGACGGCCGTGTCCCCCGCGTCCCCCAGACATTCGCAGCATGTGCGGAAGATAACGAGCGGGCGGGGCCGGCCCGCCCCGCCCGCGCCGACACCCCTACAACTCGGGCGCGCTCACACCCGTACGAGTGAGGGCGTCGACCACGGCGTCCACCACGGCCTCCACGTCGGGCACCCAGGGCGCGGCCGAGCCGGGCAGCGGGGCCCGCTCCCAGCGGACGGCGCCCTGTCCGGTCTCGGAGGGGGGCAGGGCGAGGTAGCCGCCCTCACCGTGGAAGCGCAGGGAGCCGGGGACGAAGTCCTTGGCGTAGAGCAGTTCGCCCAACTGCTCCATGGAGTAGGGCCGTACGAGCACGGCCCAGCGGGCCGGGGAGGCGATCACCGGGCCGAGGCGCATGCCGCGCCGGGCGAGCAGGGCGAGCGCGCGGGAGGCGGCGAGCGCCGGCAGGCTGACCGCGCAGGGCGCCTTGCCCCCGGTGGCCAGGATGATCGGCGCGCTCGGCCGGTTGGTCCACCACCAGCGCACCATGCGGGCGTCCGTCGTGGCCGCGAGGAGGCCGGGATCGAAGGGGTGCGCACCGGGCACCGTGCACTCGGGGTCGGGGCAGCCGCACCGTGCCCGGCCCTGCGGGTCCGGGGCCACGCCCGGGAGCACGGGCCACTGCCACTCGGTCGCGAAGGTGAGGGCCGCGCCGATCAGCTCGGCCTTCCCGTCGTTCCGTCCGGGCTTCCCGTCGTTCCGCCTGGACAGGAGCCTGCGTCGCCTTCCGAGGATCTCGCGCATGAGCGCTCGTTCCTTTCCGTTGCACCGCTGGCAACACCGTGGTCCACATCACATCATGTGTCGATCACTTCACTGTGCGTACCTGTTGGCGCATCACACCCCTGCGCACGACAGGGGGAAACCCCAAAGGGTCGAGCATGGGCCGCGTCCGCCTCCGTGGGCGTCTATTGCAAGCACGGTTGCGGCGCGGGGGTGGCGAAGTATGGCGTTTTGCCGTCGCGCGTGGTTCTCTCCGCCTCCGCCAGGGAGGATGGGGCTCGGCCGTCGGTGGCTATGACGCCCGGGTCCGTCGCCAGGTTCCGGGTGGCCCCCAACCACCCCTGGCCTTCTCCGAGTACGTACCCATCACGACCGCTGTGACGCTCCGTGGAGCAAGGCCAGTCGACCGCAATGGACCGATACCTGGTGCAGTTTTCAGCCAACTTGGCAGTAAGGCAAGGGGTTCGAGGAGAAACCTCGTCCGGCTCACGGACACCAGGAATCCCCGCAGGACAATGCTGGACATCCCCTCACGAGTGCGTGTACATGTGGAGACACTGCTAGCGGCGCAGAATGACATGGGGGTTTGCGATGCTTTTCAGCAATACGCACCGGTCTGAAGGCCGGACGCCATGAACGCCCCGCACCCTCCGAAAGTGGCTGGAATCGATCCAGCGGTTCCCACGCCCGCACACACTGTCGCGCCCATGTCCCCCGCCGCCGGCCCCGGTCCCTCCCCCGACCCCTCGCTCGTCCCGGCCCCGAACACCCCCGCCCCCGGCGCCCTCCTGCAGGACCGGCTGGCCGGCTGGGTCTCCGACCTCACCACCCTCCACGAACTCACCGAGCGCCTGTCCCGCACGAACGCCCTGGACCCGGCCCTCCACGAGCTGCTGCGCGCCGGATCCGCCCTGGTCGGCGCCCGCCGCGGCCTCGTCGTCCTGGAGCCCGGCGACGGACTCGGCCCCCGCACCACCCTCGGCCTGGGCCTGGGCCGCGCCGATCTCGGCCACATCGAGACCGTCCCGCGCCGTGCGCTGCCGTACGACACCGGCGCGGCCTGCGAGGTCCTCCACCCCGATCTGCGCGCCGAGGACGGCCTCGACCCCCGGCACCGGGAGGTGGCCGCCCGCCTCGGCTACGCCGCCAGCTACGCCCTGCCTCTCACCAGCGACGCCGCGGGCCGCCTGGGCTCCGCCGTCTGGCTGTACGACGAGCCGGCCGAGCCCAACGAGCGGCAGCGCCACCTCGCCGGCCTGTACGTCCGGCACGCCACCGAGCACCTCGCCCGGCTGGTGGAGGTGGAGCGCACGCGCGCGTGCGTGGCGACCATCACCGAGGAGCTGCTGCCCACCCGGCTGCCCCGCGTGCCCGGCGTCCAGCTCGCCGCCCGGCACCGCACCGGGCCGCGCGGCGGCGGCGACTGGTACGACGCGCTGCCGCTGCCGGACGCCGCGCTCGGCCTCTCCGTGGGCTCGGTCACCGGCTCGGGCCCGAGCGCCGTGGCCGCGATGGGCCGGCTGCGCGCCTCCCTGCGGGCGTACGCCGTGATGGAGGGCGAGGACCCGGTCGCCGTCCTGTCCGACCTGGAGCTGCTGCTGCGGCTGACCGAGCCCGCCCGCTCGGCCACCGCGCTGTTCGCCTACTGCGAGCCGGCCCTGCGCAAGGTCACGCTGGCCGGCGCCGGGCACAGTCCGCCGCTGCTGATCGGCGAGCGGCGCACCGAGTTCGCCGAGACCTCCGTCTCCGCGCCGCTCGGCATGCTCGCCTGCTGGGAGGCGCCCAGCGTGGAGGTCCAGGCCGAGGCAGGGGAGACGGTGCTGCTCTACACCGACGGGCTGCTGCACCGTACCGGCGAGGCCATGGACCGCGCGTTCGCCCGGCTGCACACGGCCGCCGCGAGCGTCCCGCGCCCGCTGCGCCGGGATCCCGCCGCCGTCGCCGACCACGTCCTGCGCACGGTCCTGCCGGACGGGCTGGACGCGGCCGACAGCGAGGAGGACGTGGTGCTGCTGGCGGCCCGCTTCGACTGAGCGCCCGGCCTGCGTCAGGGGGCGCAGCAGGGCGTCCGGCCGCCCCGGTACGACCGTACGATGATGGAGGTCCCCGCTCGGCCACAAGCAGGAGCGTCGCGGGCCCGGGGGAGATCAGATGGCGTATCGAGGAGGATCACGTGTCCGACGAGCTCAACCCGGCTGTGCCCGACTCCGCTACCGCGGAGGGCCCGGAGACCGAGGCCGAGGAGACCGTCAAGCAGCGCAAGAACGGCTTGTACCCGGGCGTCTCCGACGAGCTGGCCGAGAACATGAAGTCCGGCTGGGCCGACACGGAGCTGCGTGACCTGGAGCCGATCCCGCAGGCCGCCGAGACCGCCCGCCGCCGCGCCGCGCTCTCCGCCCGCTTCCCCGGCGAGCGTCTGGTCATTCCCGCGGGCAACCTGAAGACCCGCTCGAACGATACCGAGTACCCCTTCCGCTCCTCCGTCGAGTACGCGTACCTCACCGGCAACCAGACCGAGGACGGCGTCCTGGTCCTGGAGCCCAAGGACGACGGCCACGAGGAGACGATCTACCTCCTGCCCCGCTCCGACCGCGAGAACGGCGAGTTCTGGCTCTCCGGCCAGGGCGAGCTGTGGGTCGGCCGCCGCCACTCCCTCGCCGAGTCCGAGGTGCTGTACGCCATCAGGGCCGCCGATGTGCGGGAGCTGGCGGACAAGCTGCGCGAGGCCACCGGCCCGGTCCGGGTGGTGCGCGGCTACGACGCCGGCATCGAGGCCGCGCTGACCGACAAGGTCACCGCCGAGCGCGACGAGGAACTGCGCGTCTTCCTCTCCGAGATGCGGCTGGTCAAGGACGCGTTCGAGATCGGCGAGCTGCAGAAGGCCGTCGACTCCACGGTCCGCGGCTTCGAGGACGTCGTGAAGGTCCTCGACAAGGCCGAGGCGACGAGTGAGCGCTACATCGAGGGCACGTTCTTCCTCCGCGCGCGCGTGGAGGGCAACGACGTCGGCTACGGCTCCATCTGCGCGGCCGGCCCGCACGCCTGCACCCTGCACTGGGTCCGCAACGACGGCCCGGTCCGCTCCGGCGACCTGCTCCTGCTGGACGCGGGCGTGGAGACCCACACCCTGTACACCGCCGACGTCACGCGCACGCTGCCGGTCAGCGGCACGTACAGCGAGGTCCAGAAGAAGATCTACGACGCCGTGTACGAGGCCCAGGAGGCCGGTATCGCGGCCGTGAAGCCGGGCGCCAAGTACCGCGACTTCCACGACGCCGCCCAGCGTGTGCTGGCCGAGAAGCTCGTCGAGTGGGGCCTGGTCGAGGGCCCGGTGGAGCGCGTCCTGGAGCTGGGCCTGCAGCGCCGCTGGACCCTGCACGGCACCGGCCACATGCTCGGCATGGACGTCCACGACTGCGCCGCCGCGCGCACCGAGACGTACGTGGACGGCACGCTGGAGCCGGGCATGGTGCTCACCGTCGAGCCGGGCCTGTACTTCCAGGCCGACGACCTGACCGTGCCGGAGGAGTACCGCGGCATCGGCGTCCGGATCGAGGACGACATCCTCGTCACCGAGGACGGCAACCGAAACCTTTCGGCCGGTCTGCCGCGCCGCTCCGACGAGGTCGAGGCCTGGATGGCGGCGCTGAAGGGCTGAGTCGGACACTGATGGCCGGGCACCCGGGACCGTGCCCGGCCATCGGCGTGTGCCGACAGCGTGAGGAATGCACGCACCGAAGGATTCACGTACCTAGGGGGAGGGTGTTCGTGGACGACTTCTGGACCGGTGTGGGCGTGGACCTGCACCTCGAACCAGACGCGGCGGACGGCCGCCGCAGCGGGCTGGAGCGGGCCCTCAGGGACGCCATCCGGGACGGCCGGCTCGCGCCCGGGACCCGGCTGCCCGCCACCCGGCGGCTCGCCGCCGACCTCGGTCTCTCCCGGGGCACGACGAAGGCGGCGTACGACCAGCTGGTGGCGGAAGGGTATCTGACGGCCCGTCAGGGATCGGGCACCCGGGTCGCCCCGCTGCCGCCCTCGCCGGACGCCGGCACCCCGCAGGTCCACGCACGCACGCGTGCCCCGCGTTTCGATCTGCGCCCGGGCAGCCCGGACGTCGGCGCGTTCCCGGCGGCGGCCTGGCTGCGCGCGCTGCGCCGGGCCATCGCGACGGCGCCCTCGCTGGCGTACGACTACGGCGACCCGCGCGGTCGCATCGAACTGCGCACGGCCCTGTCGGGCTACCTGGGCCGGGCCCGTGGGGTCCTGGCGCCCCCGGAGCGGATCGTCGTCACCTCCGGGTACGTCCAGGGCCTCGCCCTGCTCACGCGCGTGCTGGACGGCGCCGCCGTCGCCATGGAGGACCCCGGGCTGCCGTTCCACCGGGAGGTCGTGCGGCGCAACGGCGGAACGGTCCTGCCGGTGCCGGTGGACGCGCGCGGGGTGCGCCCCGAGGAGCTGGGCGAGGCCGCGGCCGTGGTGGTCACCCCGGCGCACCAGTACCCGACCGGGGTGACCCTGCACCCGGAGCGGCGGCGGGCGCTCGGCGACTGGGCACGCGCACGTGGCGGGCTGATCGTCGAGGACGACTACGACGGGGAGTTCCGCTACGACCGACAGCCGGTCGGCGCGCTCCAGGGCATGGCACCGGGCCAGGTGGTCTATCTGGGCACCGCCTCCAAGACCCTCGGCCCCGCGCTCCGCCTCGGCTGGATGGTGCTGCCGGCCCACCTGGTCGACGCGGTCGCCGACGCCAAGCTGCACAGCGACCACCACACCGAGACCATCGGCCAGCTGGCGCTCGCCGAACTGATCGACAGCCATGCCTACGACCGGCATGTGCGCGCGTGCCGGCTGCGCTACCGGCGCCGCCGGGACCAGCTGCTGGACCGGCTGGGCGCGGGCCGGAGCGTGCACGGGATCGCGGCGGGGCTGCACGCGCTGATCGACGTGTCCGACGAGGCGGAGGTGCTGGCACGGGCGGAGGCGGAAGGGCTCGCCCTCGGCGCCCTGGGCACCCACTGGCACGGCCCCGCCGAGAACCGCCCGCAGGGCCTGGTCGTCGGCTACGGCACTCCGCGGGAGCGGGTGTATCCGGAGGCGCTGGAGGTGCTGGCGAAGGTGCTGGCGTGACGAATGTGCTGGGGTGACGAAGCCGCCTCAGGAGGCCGTCAGCAGTGAGGGGTCCTTGGTCCACTTGAGGATCTTGTCGAAGCTGACCACGGTGCCGCCCCGGCCGGGCTTGGCGCCGATGTGCACGTGATCGGCGAGTTCCCTGATGAGACAGAGCCCGCGGCCGTGCTCGGCGTCGGGGCGGGCGGGCCGGATCTCCTGGGTGCGCGGGAACCCCGGCCCGGAGTCGGTCACTTCGATCCGGCACTTCTCTCCGTCGAGGTACGCCGTCACCCGGTACGCCTCCGAGGAGCCGCCGTACGCCGTGCCCCCGCCGTGCTCGACGGCGTTCGCGCAGGCCTCGGTGAGGGCGACGGACAGGTCGTAGGAGATCTCGGGGTCGACCCCCGCCGTCTCCATGGTGCCGATCAGCAGGCGCCGGGCGAGCGGCACGCTCGCGGCCTCGCGGCGCAGATGGAGTGACCACCAGATGCTCATGCTCCAGCCTCCTGGCCGCGGCTCGACATACCGATACGTATTGCCGCCCGTAGGCGGACGTAAGCACACCGTCGACGTGACTCCGCCCATATGGCCGATGCGCCGAGGGAGGAATCGGTGTATGAGGGGACGTTCCCCCACCCCGCCGAACGCCGCGTAACCGCGCCCTGCCGCACGACGTCCTCCGGCCCGGTGCGATGATGAGGCCGCCATGACTGCCCCCGACCCGCGCACGGCGCCTCCCGGAGCCGGGCTGAGGATCCTGCGGGCCGCGGTGTTCGCCGCGGTCTGCGTCGTGCTGGCCGCGTGCGGGCACACCCTCGCCTCCTGCGCGAGCGTGCCGCTGTGGACGCTGGGCGCGGGCTTCGTGGGGTGTTTGCTGCTCGTGGTGCCGCTCGCCGGGCGGACCCGCTCGCTGCCGGGCATCGCCGCGCTCCTCGCACTCGGCCAGACCGCGCTGCACACGCTGTTCGGGCTGGGCCAGCACGGGACGGCCATGGCATCCGGCGGCCCGGCGAGTGCCCTGACGAGCGGCACGGCGACGGGGGCGGCGGGCGCCCGCGGCTCCGCGCTGAGTGACACCGCGCTGGTCGAGCAGGCCGCGCGGCTCCTGTGCGGGGCCCACCCGTCGGCCCTCACCCCCGGGCACGCCTTCCATCTGCTGCTCGCCGCCCGTCTCATCGACCGCTCGGGCCGGCCCGCGGCCGCCATGGGCGCCATGCACCACGCCTCCGACGCCACCGGCTCCTCCAGCGCGCTGCTGCCCTCGCTGCCGATGCTGCTCGGCCACGTGCTCGCGGCCTTCGCCGCGGGCTGGCTGCTGCGCCGCGGCGACCTGGCGCTGCTGCGGCTGATCGAGCTGTCGGCGCACGGAGTCGCGGAGGGAGCGCTCGTACGATCCCTGCGCGCGGCGCTCGCGCTGGCGTGCGCCCTGTGCGCCGGGCTGCTGCCCGCCTCCGCGCCCCTCCCGCGCGGCCGTCGTACCGCCCGGGACGCGGCGCCCGACCCGCACACCACGGCACTCCAGCACACGGTGATCCGGCGCGGCCCGCCCGCCGCCGGCTTCCGTCTCGCCGCCTGACGCGACGCGCGCCGCCACTCCACCGATCCGGCACACCGAGCCGGCAGGGAGGGCTGCCGCCGTCGCGCGGCACGCGCGCGTGCGTGCACCCGCCGAACGGCACGGCCACGCACGCGTACCTCTCGTCACCGGAACTCGCGAACTCGCAGAACTCGCGAACTCGCGGAACTCTCAGAGTGGAGTGCTCCTGCCATGCAGGTTTCTCGTATCGCCCCCCGCCGCGCCGTCTCCCGGCGCGCCCTGTCCCGTGTCGCCGCCGCCGGCGCCGTCGCGGGCACGGCCGTACTGGCGCTGTCCGTCCCCGCCTTCGCGCACGTCACCGTGCAGCCGGAGGGCGCCGCGGCCAAGGGTGGCTACGCCGTCGTCGACTTCAAGGTCCCCAACGAGCGCGACACCGCCTCGACCACCAAGGTCGAGGTCGCCTTCCCGGCCGACCACCCGCTCGCCTCGGTCATGCCCGAGCCCGTCGCCGGCTGGGACGTGAAGGTCACCAAGGCCAAGCTGGACAAGCCGCTGACCCTGCACGGCGAGAAGATCGACCAGGCCGTCACCAAGGTCACCTGGACCGCCTCCGACGGCAAGGGCATCCGGCCCGGCTACTTCCAGAAGTTCCCGCTCTCCGTCGGCGCGCTGCCCGAGAACGCCGACCAGCTGGTCTTCAAGGCGATCCAGACGTACTCCAACAAGGAGGTCGTGCGCTGGATCGAGGTGCCGCAGGCCGGCCAGGACGAGCCGGAGAACCCGGCGCCGGTGCTGCAGCTGTCCGCCGCGGCCGACGACCACCACGGCACGGCGGCCGCCCAGGACACCTCCGACAAGACCGAGAACACGGCCGCCGCCACCGACTCCCACGACACCGACACCACCGCGCGCGTGCTCGCCGTGGCCGGCATCGTCGTCGGCGTCGCGGGCGTCGCCTACGGCGTCCTCGCCGGCCGCCGCCGGACCGTCTGAGCCGTTTCCGGACCGCGCCCGGGGGCCGTACGGCGCGTGCGACGCTGTCCTGGCCGTCGTACGACCCCCGGTGCGCGCCGGAGTACTCACATCTGGGACATTTTTCTATGCGCAAGAAGACGTTCGCCGCGGCCGCGCTGCTCGCCGCCGCCACCCTGACCCTGTCCGCCTGCGGCAGCGGGAACGACGGCAAGTCGCCGGTCTCCGCGGTCTCGGTGGAGTCCGGCTCGGGCAAGGCCGCCACCGTCCTCGACCAGCCCTTCGCCAAGCCGGACCTCGTCCTCACCGACACGCACGGCGAGAAGTACGACCTCCGCAAGGAGACCCAGGGCCGCCCGACCCTGCTGTATTTCGGCTACACCCACTGCCCCGACATCTGCCCGACGACGATGAGCAACATCGCCGTGGCGAAGAAGTCGCTGCCCAAGGCCGAGCAGAACGACCTCAGGGTCGTGTTCGTCACCACCGACCCCGGCCGCGACACCCCCGCCGAGCTGGGCAAGTGGCTCAAGGGCATCGACCCGCAGTTCATCGGCCTGACCGGCGACTTCGCCACCATCCAGGCCGGCGCCCGGTCCGTCGGCATCTCCGTGGAGCCGACGACCAAGGACAAGAACGGCAAGCTCGTCTCCGTCCACGGCACCCAGGTCATCGCCTTCTCCCCGAAGACGAACGGCGGTTACGTCCTGTACGGCGAGGACGCCACGGTCGACGACTACACCAAGGACCTGCCGAAGCTGGTCAAGGGGGCGAACCCGTGAGGCGACCCGACCGGCGGCCTGCGAGGCTCCGCCCGGCCCTCGTGACCGCGGCCGCCGCACTCGCCGGCGCGCTGGCCCTCGCGGGCTGCTCCGGCTCGGGGTCCGGCTCCGGCGCGAAGGCCGACCTGTCGGTGAGCGGGCCGTACATGCCGCAGCCCGTCGCCGCGGACATGGCCGCCGGCTTTCTGACGATCACCAACAAGGGCGGCGGTGCGGACGAGCTGACCGGGGTGACCAGCGCCGACGCCGGCCAGGTCACCATGCACAGCACGATGGGCGGCGCCATGGAGGAGAAGAGCTCCTTCGCCATACCCGCGCACGGTCAACTCGTGTTCAAAAGCGGCGGCAACCATCTGATGTTCGAGAAGCTGAGGCGCCGGCCGAAGCAGGGCCAGACGGTCACCGTGAAGCTCACCTTCGCCAAGTCCGGGCCCCTCACCGTCGAGATGCCGGTGAAGTCCGCCACGTACAACCCGTCGACCGGCCACTGAGGGAGGGACCACTGTGACGCGGACCACCACCCCCCGCCTGCGGACCTGGGTGCTGCTGCTTCTCGCCGTCACCGGCGCGCTGCTCGGGGGCGCCGGACCGGCCTCCGCACACGCGGCGCTGACCGGCAGCGACCCCGCGCAGGGGGTGGTGGTCAAGCAGGCGCCCAGCCAGGTGGCCCTCACCTTCTCGGAGAAGGTGGCGATGAACGACGACTCCCTGCGCGTCCTCGACCCCCGGGGCAAGCCGGTCCAGACCGGCGGCCCGGCCAACCTGAGCGGGACGACGTACGCCGTGAAGCTCAAGGGCGGCCTGGGCAAGGGCACCTACACGGTCACCTACCAGGTCGTCTCGGCCGACAGCCACCCCGTCTCCGGCGCCTACACCTTCTCCATCGGCGCGCCCTCGCAGACCGTGGTCTCCGCCACCGGGCCGGTCGCGGGCGGCGGAGCCGTCGGCGGGCTCTACGCCTTCGGGCGGTACGCGTCGTACGCCGGCTTCATCATGCTCGTCGGCGGCGCGGCCTTCGTGCTCGCCTGCTGGCAGCGCGGCGCGGGCGTACGGCCGCTGCAGCGGCTGGTCGTCGGCGGCTGGCTCACGCTCACCGCGGCCACCCTGTGGCTGCTGCTCCTGCGCGGCTCCTACACCACCTCCGGGAAGGTCGCCGACGTCTTCGACCTCGGCCTGCTCGGCCAGGTGCTGCAGACCAAGACCGGCGCGGCTCTGGTCTCCCGGCTGCTGCTGCTCGCCGCCGCCGCGCTGTTCATCGCCGTCCTCTTCGGCGCGTACACGAAGCGGGAGGAGGGCCAGGAGAAGCGGGACCTGACCTTCGGGCTCGCCATCGGCGGTGTCGTCGTCGCGGCCGGGCTCGCCACCAGCTGGGCCATGGCCGAGCACGCCTCGGTCGGGCTGCAGCCGGCCATTGCCATGCCCGTCGACGTCGTCCACCTGCTGGCCGTCGCCGCCTGGCTGGGCGGGCTCACCGCCCTGCTCGTCGCCCTGTACCGGGCGCCCGCCGAGACACCGGTGGAGGCCGACGCGGTCCGCCGCTTCTCCCGGATCGCCTTCGGCTCCGTCGTCGCGCTCGTCGCGACCGGCACCTACCAGTCCTGGCGCCAGCTGGGCTCCTGGTCGGCGTTCACCGACACCCGGTACGGACAGCTGCTGCTGGTCAAGATCGGGCTTGTGGCGCTGCTGGTCGGCTTCGCCTCCGTATCGCGCCGCTGGACGGCCCGGCTCACGGACGGCACCGGTATGGACGCAGCACGGTCCGAAAAGGAGCGCGTCAGCGTGACCGAAGCAGGCGCGGCCAAGGCAGGCGCGGCCAAGGCAGGCGCGGCGAAGGCGGCCGGCGAGGATACCGGCTCCGGCGACTCCCGGCGCGCCGCGCAGCTGGCCCGGCAGCAGGCCGCGATGGCCGCCGCCCGGCAGAAGCGGCTGCGCGACGGTGACCGGAACCGCTTCGGGCTGCGCCGCTCGGTGCTCGCCGAGGCGGGCGTCGCGGTCGTGCTGCTCGCCGTCACCACCTGGCTCACCCAGACCGAGCCCGGCCGCACCGAACTCGACGCCAAGGCCGCCTCCGCGTCCTCCGCCGGCTCGGCCACGGCGCCCTCGAACGGCGCGCTGACCCTCGACATGCCCTTCGACACCGGCGGCGCCAACGGCAAGGGCGTCGTCAGCGTCGACCTCGACCCCGCGCGCGTGGGCGGCAACGAGATGCACGTGTACGTCCAGCGACCGGGCGGCCAGGCCTTCGACATCCCCGAGGTGAAGGTCGCCTTCACCCTGGAGACGAAGAAGATCGGCCCGCTTCCCGT
Source organism: Streptomyces sp. NPDC007189 (assembly GCF_040703635.1). Classification (NCBI taxonomy): domain Bacteria; kingdom Bacillati; phylum Actinomycetota; class Actinomycetes; order Kitasatosporales; family Streptomycetaceae; genus Streptomyces; species Streptomyces sp. NPDC007189. The sequence continues at coordinate 220,083 of NZ_JBEYEY010000007.1, read as the reverse complement.
GACCCCCGAGCACATCACGACCGGTCACTGGTCGGCGAGCGGCGTGCAGATCCCCATGGCCGGCGACTGGAAGGTCGCCGTGACCGTGCGGACCTCCGACATCGACCAGGTGACCGTCTCCAAGAACGCGCAGATCGGCTGAACGACACCATGCCCGACCAGTCCATCCCCGAGGCCCGTACGTCCGCCGAGCTGTCTCAGGCCTCCCCGTCCAGCGGCCTGTCCCGCCGCGCGCTGCTCGGCACCGCCGGTGCCACCGGGCTCGTGCTCGGCGCCGCCGGCGGGGCCGTGGGCTACGCCGCCGCGCCCGCGTCGGCCACCCCGCTGACGTCCGTGGGGTCCGACCGGGCGATGTTTCACGGGAAACATCAGCCCGGCATCACCGAGGGCCTGCAGGCGTGCGGTCATCTCGTCGCCTTCGACCTGGTGGCGGGCGCCGGCCGCAAGCAGGCCGCGGCCCTGCTGCGCCGCTGGTCGACGACGGCCGAGCGCCTGATGGCGGGCGAGCCGGCGCCGCACGACGACACCGACGTGGCCCGCGACGCCGGGCCGTCCTCGCTGACGATCACCTTCGGCTTCGGGTACTCCTTCTTCGGCAGGACGGGACTGGAGAAGCAGCGGCCGGCCGCGCTGGACCCGCTGCCGGACTTCTCCTCCGACCACCTCGACAAGGCGCGCAGCGACGGCGACCTGTGGGTGCAGATCGGCGCCAACGACGGCCTGGTCGCCTTCCACGCCCTGCGCGCGATCCAGAAGGACGCCGGCTCCGCGGCCCGCGTCCGCTGGCAGATGAACGGCTTCAACCGCACCCCGGGCGCCACCGCGCACCCGATGACCGCCCGCAATCTCATGGGCCAGCTCGACGGCACCCGCAATCCGAAGCCGACCGACGCCGACTTCGACCAGCGGATCTTCGTCCCCGCATCCGGCGAGCCCGCCTGGATGGCGAACGGCTCCTACGCCGTCGTACGCCGTATCCGCATGCTCCTGGACGACTGGGAGAAGCTGTCGGTGCCGGCCCAGGAGGCGGTCATCGGGCGCCGGAAGTCCAACGGGGCGCCGCTGTCCGGCGGTGACGAGACGACCCCGATGGACCTGGAGAAGACCGACGCCAAGGGCGACTACGTCGTCCCCCTCAACGCCCACTCACGCATCACCCGGCCCGACAAGAACGGGGGCGCGGCCATGCTGCGGCGCCCCTTCTCCTACCACGACGGCTTCGACGCCGACGGCGCCCCCGACGCCGGCCTGCTCTTCATCTGCTGGCAGGCGGACCCGCTGCGCGGCTTCGTACCGGTGCAGCGCAAGCTCGACCGGGGTGACGCGCTGTCGCCGTTCATCCGGCACGAGGCGAGCGGGCTGTTCGCCGTGCCGGGCGGGGCGGCGAAGGGCGAGTACGTGGGGCAGCGGCTGCTGGAGGGCTGATCTGGGGCGCGACCGGGTGACGCGCTTTGCCGGTTTCCCGTGTTCAAACCACCCGGTCGAGTGGCTTTCGTGAGACGCGGACGACGGGCTCGGCCACGGCCATTAGGGTGAGGACATGCCAGCGAGCTATGCGTATCTCGGCCCCGAGGGCACCTTCACCGAGGTGGCCCTGCGGACGCTCCCCGAGGCGGCCACCCGGGAGCTCGTCCCCTATGTGTCGGTGCAGTCCGCCCTGGACGCGGTGCGTGCCGGCGAGGCCGAGGCGGCGTTCGTCCCGATCGAGAACTCCGTCGAGGGCGGCATCACCACCACCCTGGACGAGCTGGTCGCGGGCGAACCGCTGATGATCTACCGCGAGGTGCTGCTGTCGATCACCTTCGCGCTGCTGGTCCGGCCCGGCACGAAGCTGTCGGACATCAAGACCGTCTCCGCCCACCCGGCGGCCCAGTCCCAGGTGCGGAACTGGCTGCGCGCGCATCTCCCCGACGCCGACTGGGAGTCGGCCGCCTCGAACGCGGACGCCGCCCGCCTGGTGCAGGAGGGCCGCTACGACGCCGCGTTCGCCGGCGAGTTCGCCGCCGCCCGCTACGGCCTTCAGGCCCTGGAGACCGGGATCCACGACTTCCCGGAGACCGCGCAGACGCGGTTCGTGCTGGTCGGCCGCCCGGCCCGGCCCGCCGCGCCGAGCGGCGCCGACAAGACCTCGGTGGTGCTGTGGCAGCGCGACGACCACCCCGGTGGACTGCGCGACCTGCTCGGCGAGTTCGCCTCCCGCGGGATCAACCTCATGCTGCTGCAGTCCCGGCCGACCGGTGCGGGCATCGGCAACTACTGCTTCTGCATCGACGCCGAGGGCCACATCTCCGACCGGCGGATGGCGGAGGCGCTGATGGGGCTGAAGCGGATCTGCCTCCAGGTGCGTTACCTCGGTTCCTATCCGCGCGCGGACATCACCCCGGCCGAGGCCCCGGCCACCCGGCAGGGGACGTCGGACGAGGAGTTCATGGCGGCCGCGGACTGGGTGGCGCGCTGCCAGGACGGCCGGTTCTGAAGCGGTCGTAGACTGCCTCCGGCCAGTACGACCTGTATATCTTCGTTATCCACAGGAGTTATCCACAGGTCCGCTTCTCGACCTGGGGACAAGTCGACAACGACGTGCGATCCAGTCGACAAATCGCCCTGGAAGTCCCTGTTGCGGCCACCGCCCGGCAGATCACCCTTCGTCCACCCGTTTCCTTTGGTTCATCTTTTGGAGCGACCTTTTTCCACCCGAAGGTGGGTGTCGCCCCTGTTTGAACGGGGAATTCCTCGGTTCTGCGACAACTTCCGGAGTGATCAATTCCGTAGTCCACAGATCTTCCACACAGCCTGTGGATAACTTCCCGGAGGGTGTGGATTCCTGTGGACAGCCGGCTGGGTGAAGTCTCGTGCTCCACAAGGGAATCCGGTCAAGGCGGCGGGCGGACCGTGAGCCGTCCCGGGGAGTGAGACATTTTTCCTTGACGCGCCGTGACACGTTCGGCAATTCACACATAACGGAACGTAAGCGACAAACACCGGCGAACACCCTCGAATCCGAACTCCACGGAACTCCATGGAATAGGGATTCGTGAGCGGCGAGCCCGCACCGGTAGCCTTGGCCTCGTGATTGACCTTCGTCTGCTCCGTGAGGACCCCGACCGTGTGCGCGCTTCCCAGCGCGCCCGTGGAGAGGACGTCGCGCTCGTCGACGCTCTCCTGTCTGCCGACGAGCGGCGCAGGTCCTCCGGCGTCCGCTTCGACGAGCTGCGCGCCGAGCAGAAGCAGCTCGGCAAGCTCATCCCCAAGGCCACCGGCGACGAGAAGGCCGAGCTGCTGAAGCGGGCGAGCCAGCTCGCCGCCGACGTCAAGGCCGCCGACGCCGAGCGCGACGCGGCCGACGCCGAGACCCAGGAGCTGCTGCTCCAGCTCGGCAACCTCGTCCACCCCGACGTGCCCGTCGGCGGCGAGGAGGATTTCGTCACGCTGGAGACGCACGGCACGATCCGCGACTTCGGCGCCGAGGGCTTCGAGCCCAGGGACCACCTGGAGCTGGGCCAGCTGCTCGGCGCGATCGACGTCGAGCGCGGCGCCAAGGTCTCCGGCTCCCGCTTCTACTTCCTCACCGGCGTCGGCGCCCTGCTGGAGCTGGCCCTGGTGAACGCGGCGCTGGCCCAGGCGACGGCCGCGGGCTTCACCCCGATGCTCACCCCGGCCCTGGTGCGCCCCCAGTCCATGGCGGGCACCGGCTTCCTCGGCCAGGCGGCCCAGGACGTCTACCACCTCGACAAGGACGACCTGTACCTGGTCGGCACCTCCGAGGTCCCGCTCGCGGCCTACCACATGGACGAGATCCTCGACGCCGACAAGCTGCCGCTGCGGTACGCGGGCTTCTCGCCCTGCTTCCGCCGCGAGGCCGGCTCGCACGGCAAGGACACCCGGGGCATCTTCCGCGTGCACCAGTTCGACAAGGTCGAGATGTTCTCGTACGTCTCCCCCGAGGACTCCCAGGCCGAGCACCAGCGGCTGCTGGAGTGGGAGAAGCAGTGGCTGGCCTCGCTGGAGCTGCCGTTCCGCGTCATCGACGTCGCCTCGGCCGACCTCGGCGCCTCCGCGGCCCGCAAGTTCGACTGCGAGGCGTGGATCCCGACCCAGGGCAAGTACCGCGAGCTGACCTCGACCTCGGACTGCACCGAGTTCCAGTCCCGCCGGCTGTCCATCCGCGTCCGTGACGGCAAGCAGGTCAAGCCGCTCGCGACGCTGAACGGCACGCTGTGCGCCGTACCGCGCACCATCGTGGCGATCCTGGAGAACCACCAGCAGGCCGACGGCTCCGTCCGGGTCCCCGAGGTGCTGCGCCCGTACCTGGGCGGCCGCGAGGTCCTGGAGCCGGTCGCCAAGTGAGCGCCGGATTCCCGTACCGGCTCATCGCCACCGACCTCGACGGCACGCTCCTGCGCTCCGACGGGTCGGTCTCGCAGCGCACCCGTGACGCGCTCGCCGCGGCCACCGCGGCGGGCGCGGCCCACATCGTCGTCACCGGGCGCGCGGCGCCCTGGACCCGGCCCATCCTGGACGACCTCGGTTACGACGGCCTCGCCGTCTGCGCCCAGGGCGCGCAGGTCTACGACGCCGGGGCGCACCGCCTGCTGACGTCCGTCACCCTGGACCGGCAGCTGGCGGGCGTGGCGCTGGCCAAGATCGAGGCGGAGGTGGGCCCGCTGTATCTCGCGGCCAGCCGGGACGGCCTCGACGGCGAGGTGCTGGTGGGCCCCGGGTACGCGGTGACCGGCCACCTTCCGGCGACGCCGTTCACGGATGCCTCCGACCTCTGGGCGGCTCCGCTGAACAAGCTCTACATACAGCATCCGTCGCTGGGCGACGACGAACTGGCGGAGGCCGCCCGGCAGGCGGCCGGGGGTTTCGTCACGGTCGCCATGGCCGGCGAGGGCATCGTGGAACTCCTCCCGCTGGGCCTGTCCAAGGCCACGGGGCTCTCTCTCGCCGCCCGCCGTCTCGGCCTGAAGGCCGCGGACACGATCGCCTTCGGCGACATGCCGAACGACATCCCGATGTTCACGTGGGCGGCCTATGGCGTGGCCATGGCAGACGCCCACGAGGAGCTGAAGGGGGTGGCCGACGAGGTGACGTCCTCGAACGAGGAGGACGGCATCGCGGTGGTGCTGGAAAGGTTGCTGGCGTAGCTCCGCAGCTGCGGGCAGTCCTGCTGCTGGGGCGGCACGGGTGGGCGCAGCCTCACCCTGTCGGCGCCGGGTTGCGCAACGCATCCGGCCACCCCAGCGCGGGTGCCCTCTCGCAAGAGAGGGCCACAGGGAAGGCGGCCCACGCAAGCGCAGCGCTCACGTGCTCGAAGCGGCCGCCCCGGGCTGCCCCTCGGGGCTCGACGGTGGGGTAACTACACCGGAGCCGGCCTCGGGCCGCCCTGCCGGGAGCTGGGCGTACTGCCGTGCATGGACATCGCCCACCTCCACTCCCAGAACACGGCGCCGGGACGATCCCGGCGGATGGGGCACAACCACTCTGCCCCGCCACCGAGTCGGGCGCCACCGAATTACCGGCGGCGCCACCTGCGGCGCCGCGCCTTGCTGAAGAACCAGCCCGCCGGCGGCTCGTCGGAGCGCCACGGCTGCGGCTCCGGCTCCTCGGCCCGCCAGCGGGCGGCGAGCATCCGGGCCCGGGCGGACGGCTCGGACGAGCCGGCGGCCCGCACGAACTCCTCGTCCAGGACCAGCCCGTCCCAGGCCTCGTCCTCGGACCGCCCGCGCTCGTCGTTTTCCGGCGTCTCCTCTGCCATCACCGGCCTCCCAGTCATGCATCCGGTGCTCCCAGTGTGCCGGGGACGAGGTGAAGCCCCGGTCAAGGCGCCGCGCGCCTACTCCTCGCCCGCCAGCTTCAGCGTCCGCAGCTTCTGCCCGGCGTACCAGGTGGCCAGCACGGTCACCACCACCAGCAGCACGGTGGCCGTCGGCAGGCCCACGTCCGAGGTCACCAGGTCACCGCCGGCGACCTTGTGGGCGACGGCCAGCGACCACTGCTGGACGCTGAGTGTGCGCGCGCCGGGCACCAGCGAGCCGAACAGCGCCTCCCAGACCAGCGCGTACACCAGTCCGAAGACCACCGCGTGCCGGGAGACCGTGCCGAGCAGCAGGAACAGCGCCGAGTAGGCGATGGAGGAGACCAGCGCGGCGATCGTGTAGGCGACGGCGACCTGCTGGCCGTTGCCGTTGAGGATCAGGCCGGCGATCAGGGTCGGCACCGCCGAGAAGACCATGGTCACGGCGATGGCGACGATCAGCTTGGTGAAGATGATCGCGGGCCGCTTCAGCGGTTTGGACAGCAGGTAGACGACGGAGCCGTCGTCGATCTCCGGGCCGATCGCGCCGGTGCCCGCGATGACGCCGATGATCGGCACCATGGTGGCGATCGCGAAGCCGCCGAGGACGTCGGAGGCGGTCTGGTCGTCGGCTCCGGTCAGGCCGCGCACGGCCACGGAGATCACGATCAGCAGCAGCGGCAGCGCGCCGAGGATGAGGGCCCGGCGACGGCCGAGCAGGGCCCGGTAGGTGAGCCGGGCGACGGTGGGGTCGTACATCTTCGGCCTCCTACGCCGCGACGAGATACGAGAAGACGGACTCCAGGGACTCGTCCGACGGCGAGACCGTGAGCAGCCGGATGCCGTGGTCCCGGGCGACCTGGGGCAGCAGGGCGGTGAAGCGGCCGAAGTCGACGGCCTGGACGCGCAGCGCGCCCTCGGTCGTGTCGACCTCGATGCCGGCCGTCGAGGGGTCGGCGATCAGCGCGGCCGCGAGGGCCCGGTCGTCGCTGGAGCGGACCAGGTAGCGGTGCGGTCGGTCGGTCATCAGCCGGCGGATCTTCCGGAAGTCGCCGCTGGCTGCGTGCCGGCCCGCGACGACGACCTCGATGTGCCGGGCGAGTTGTTCGACCTCTTCGAGGATGTGCGAGGAGAACAGCACGGTGCGGCCCTCGTCGCCCATCTTCCGCAGCAGGTCCATCAGTTGCATGCGCTGGCGCGGGTCCATGCCGTTGAACGGCTCGTCCAGCAGGAGCAGCGAGGGGTCGTGGACCAGCGCGCTCGCCATCTTCACGCGCTGCCGCATGCCCTTGGAGTACGTGGAGATCTTCCGGTCCTGGGCGTACTCCATCTCGACCGTGGCGAGCGCCTTTTGCGCCGCCTTGGCGCCGAGGCCGTGCATCTCGGCGTTGGCGACGACGAACTCGCGGCCGGTGAGGAAGTCGTACATCGCCTCGCGCTCGGGGACGATGCCGATGTGCCGGTAGATCTGCTCGTTGCGCCACACCGGCCGGCCGTCGAGGGTGACCGTGCCGGTGGAGGGGGCGAGGAAGCCGCCCATCATGTTGATCAGGGTGGACTTTCCGGCGCCGTTGGGTCCGAGCAGGCCGGTGACGCCGGGGCCGATGGTCATGGTGATGTCGTTGACGGCGACCACGTTGCCGAACCAGCGGGAGACGTGGTCGATGCTGAGGGTCGTCACAGTCCCACCTTCTTGTAGCGGCGCATCAGCAGGCCGTAGCTGCCGGCGATCAGGGCGAGCACGACGAGGACGTAGACCACGCCCTGCCCGGTCGACGGGTTCACCGCGCCGGGGTTGCGGGCGGTCGCGCCGAGGAACGCCGACTGGACGCCGTCGATGAGCGTGATGGGCGAGAACAGGCCGATCCAGGGGATGGCGGAGGAGTGGTCCTGCACATGGGCGATGGCCTGCAGCGTGCTGACCGCGCCGTAGGAGATGATCATCACGGCGATCACGGCGGCGATGCCGAAGCCCCGGCGCGGGGTGACGGCCGCGATGACCAGGCCGATGCCGGCGAAGAGCAGGGAGAGCAGGGCCACGGAGACAAGTCCCTCGGCGAATTCCTTCGTCTGGTGGGCGAAGCCCAGCTTGGACAGCAGCGCGCCCAGGTACATCACGAGCAGGGGGGCCGCGGTCAGGATGAAGATCGCCGAGGCCAGCGCGGCGAACTTGGCGCGGACGTAGTCGGCGGTCTCGATGGGCCGCGAGAAGTACAGCGGTACGGTCTTGAAGCGCAGGTCGCGTGAGACGGCCTGGGGCGCCTGGGAGGCGACGTAGAGGCTGATCACGGCCTGCAGCATGATCGCGTAGCGGGTGTAGGCCACCGGCAGTTCGTGCGCCTTGGTGAAGACGGCGACGGCCACCATGATGGCTGCGGGCACGCACATCACCGCGAACAGCAGCATGGGCAGCACCTTGGTCTTGGCCGAGCGGCCGAGGCCGTAGGCGCCGCGCAGGGACTGCGCGTACAGGGAGCGGCGGGCGTAGGCGCGGCCGAGGCGGGGGCCGTCGTAGCCGCGGTAGCCGATGTCGTGGATGCGGGTCTGGTCGCCGGCCGGTGTGGCCGGTGTCCGCAAGGGCTGCTCAACCGCCATGTCCGACGGCCTCCTTCCGGTCCTCGTCGCTGCTGGTGAACACCTCGGAGATGTGGTGCCGGCGCTGTTCCATGCGCACCAGGCCGAGGCCGAGGTCGGCGACGACGTCCCGGACCAGGTCGTACGTCTCCTCGCCCTGGGCGCTCAGCAGCAGGATGTGTCCGGCGCCGGGCAGGCCGTGGCCCTCGGTCTCGGTGTCCACCCCGCGCGCGTGGAGCGCGTCGCGGACCGCGCGGGTGCCGTCGGGGTGGGCGTCGCTGTCGGTGACCTCGATCGCCAGGGTGGTCGTGGTCTGGGTGAAGTCGGTGGTGGAGCTGGAACGCAGCAGCTTGCCGCCGTCGATGACGACGACGTGGTCGCAGGTGCGCTCCAGCTCGCCGAGGAGGTGGGAGGTGACCAGGACCGAGATGCCGAACTCGGTGTGGATGCGGCGGATCAGGCCGAGCATCTCGTCCCGGCCGACCGGGTCGAGGCCGTTGGTCGGCTCGTCCAGGAACACCAGCTTCGGGTCGTGCACCAGCGCCTGCGCGAGCTTGACCCGCTGCTTCATGCCGGTCGAGTAGCCGCCGATGGGGCGGTAGCGCTCCTCGTACAGCCCGACGTGGCGCAGGGTGTCCGCGGTCCGCTCGCGGGCGGCGGTGGGCGGCAGGCCGGACATGCGCGCCATGTGGACGACGAACTCGGTGGCCGAGACGTCGGGCGGCAGGCAGTCGTGCTCCGGCATGTACCCCACGCGCTCGCGGATGGCGCCGCCCTTGGAGGCGACGTCGAGGCCGAGCACCTCGGCGCGGCCCTCCGTGGCGGGGGACAGACCCAGCAGGATCTTGATCAGGGTGGACTTGCCGGCGCCGTTGGCTCCGACGAGTCCGGTCACACCGGGCCCGATGTCCACGGACAGCCGGTCGAGCGCGGTCACCCGGGGGAACCGCTTGCTCAGGCTTTCGGTCGCGATCACAGTCACGCCTACGACGGTAGTGATCCGGACCACGCCGGTCGTCAGACCTCAGAGCCGTCTTCGCGTCAGCCCCAAGTAGTACGGGGCCCTAAGGGATGCCCCCGCCCAGGGGGTCACCGACGGTTTTCCACAGCCCGCCACCCCGCTATTGACGCCGCCTCTAACAACTGCCACATTCACCAGGGTCAAGTTACGGACGAGTACGGCGGTCCACAGACGAGTCGGCGGGCCGGCGGGACGAGTCGGCGCCACGACGGGACGGGGCGGCATGACGACGGCAGTGAGCAGCGGACTCCCCGTGGAGTTGCGGGGGTTCAGGCGGGTGCAGCGCCTCGCCTACGAATGCGCGGAGGCGGTCGCGGCGCGACTGGAGCCGGGCGTGACCGAGCGCGAGGCGGCGCGGATGCAGCGCGCGTGGCTGCGCGAGCGCGGCGTGCGGGACTGGTTCCACCTGCCCTTCGCCTGGTTCGGCGACCGCACGGCGTTCGTGAACTTCCGCGTCCCCCTGCAGTTCTTCCCCACCGACCGGGTCCTGGAGCCCGGGATGCCGTTCATCCTGGACATGGCGCCGGTGTACGAGGGGTACACGGCGGACATCGGCTACTCGGGCGCGCTCGGCGGCAACCCGGTGCAGGACCGGCTGCTGGCCGACCTGGAGGCCCACCGCGAGCTGATCCTGCGCGAGGTGCGCGAGCGGCGCCCGCTGCGCGAGATCTACGAGGACGTGGACCGGCTCATGGTCCGCCAGGGCTACGCCAACCGGCATCGCGCGTACCCCTTCGGGGTGATCGCCCACAAGGTGGACAGAGTGAAGCAACGCCGTTGGTCTCCCCATCTCTTCGGGTTCGGCACGCAGTCCCTGAAGGGCCTGGCCGCCGACGCGCTGCACGGCCACCGCGAGGGATGGTCGCCGCTGTGGTCGCCGTACCGCTTCTCCGACCATCCGCCGCAGCCGGGCCTGTGGGCGGTCGAACCGCATCTCGGCTTCCGGGGTACGGGTGCGAAGTTCGAGGAGATCCTCGTGGTCACCGACTCCAAGGACCCCGAGCAGAGCGCTTTCTGGCTGGACGACGATCTGCCGCACGTGCGGCGCTGGGCGGAGGAGAAGTGACGGCGGGCGTTTCGCGAGGAGTGACGGCTGACCTGGCGCTGAAGGGTGCGCGGGAGCGCCGGGTGGCGACCGGCGGGGTCGAGCTGTGCGTGGCCGAGCTGGGCGATCCGCAGCAGCCCACGGTGATGCTGGTGCACGGCTACCCGGACAGCAAGGAGGTCTGGTCCGAGGTCGCCGTCCGCCTCGCCGACCGCTTCCACGTGGTCCTGTACGACGTCCGGGGCCACGGCCGCTCGACGGCGCCCAAACCGCTGCGCGGCGGGTTCACCCTGCCCAAGCTCACCGACGACTTCCTGGCCGTGGCCGACGCGGTCAGCCCGGACCGCCCGGTCCACCTGGTCGGCCACGACTGGGGCTCGGTGCAGTCCTGGGAGTTCGTCACGGTGGCCCGCACCAAGGGCCGTATCGCCTCCTTCACCTCGATCTCCGGGCCGTCCCTCGACCACTTCGGTCATTGGATCAACGCGCGCGTGAAGCGTCCGACGCCCCGCCGGGTGGGCCAGCTCCTCGGGCAGGGCGCCAAGTCCTGGTACGTGTACCTGCTGCACACCCCGGCCCTGCCGGAACTGGCCTGGCGCGGCCCGCTCGGCCGGATCTGGCCGAAGGTCCTTCAGCGCATGGAGAAGGTCCCCGGCGGCGCCTATCCGACCGCCTCCCTCCCCTCCGACGCGGCGCACGGCGCCTGGCTGTACCGGGACAACGTCCGCGCCCGGCTGCGCCATCCGCGCCCCGACGCGTACGCGCACGCGCCCGTGCAGCTCATCACGCCCCAGGGGGACGCGTTCCTCTCGGAGCGGCTGTACGACGACCTGGAACAGTGGGTGCCCCGGCTGACCCGCCGCACGCTCCCGGCCAAGCACTGGGTCCCGCGCAGCCGCCCGGACCAACTCGCCTCCTGGATCGAGGACTTCGTCATGGCGGTGGACGCAGGACGCGCCGAGCCGCGGGCCACCGGCCGCCATGCCGACCGGTTCGGCGGCCAGTTGGTCCTGATCACCGGGGCCGGCAGCGGCATCGGCCGGGCCACGGCGTTCGCGTTCGCGGAAGCCGGCGCGCGCGTGGTGGCGGTCGACCGCGACGCCGAATCCGCCGCCCGCACCGCCGAGTTGTCCGGGCTGATCGGGGCGCCCGAGGCGTGGGCGGAGACGGCCGACGTCTCCGACGAGCAGGCGATGGAGAAGCTCGCGGAGAAGGTGCACCGCGAACACGGCGTGCTGGACGTGCTGGTGAACAACGCGGGCATCGGGCTGTCCGGCTCCTTCTTCGCCACGTCCGCCGATGACTGGCGCAAGGTTCTGGACGTCAATCTCTGGGGCGTGATCCACGGCTGCCGGCTCTTCGGCTCGCGCATGGCCGAGCGCGGCCAGGGCGGCCACATCGTCAACACCGCCTCGGCAGCGGCCTTTCAGCCTTCCCGCGTCCTGCCCGCCTACAGCACCTCCAAGGCCGCGGTACTGATGCTCTCCGAGTGCCTGCGCGCCGAACTCGCCGACCAGGGCATCGGGGTGAGCGCGATCTGCCCCGGCATCGTCAACACCAACATCACATCCACGGCTCGTTTCGCCGGAGTTGACGAGGCCGAGGAACGCCGCCGCCAGAAGAACTCGGCCCGCCTGTACGGCCTGCGCAACTACCCGCCGGAGAAGGTGGCCGAGGCGATCCTGGACGCCGTGGTCCACAACAGGGCGGTGGTACCGGTGACTCCGGAGGCGAAGGGCGCGCATCTGTTGTCGCGGCTGCTGCCGGGTGCACTGCGGCGACTGGCGCGCGTGGAGCCGAAGTTGTGAGGCTGAGCCGGTGATCATGGCGTGCTGTCTCGCGAGTTGGATCAGCTCGCCTCATCACCCGTGCTGTGTAGGGACGTTGGTCAATCCGTTTGATCTGCATGTCAGTTGTCCACAGATCGGCCAACGCGCCTGTGGATAACTGCAGTTGGCTGTGGATCAAACCTCCCGGCGAAAAAGACCTGCGTGATCCGCGTCTCTCCCGCACGCTGGGAACATGAACGAAAGACCAAACGAAAGACAAGACGAAAGACACATCAGACACATCGACGACAGACGCGCGGTGAAGGTGTCGAAGTACCTCTCCAAACACCTGCGCCACCAGCCGGAACGCATCGGGCTCACCCTCGATCCGGGCGGCTGGGTGGAGATCGACACGCTGATCGCCGCGGCCGCCGCGCACGGCTTCCCCTTCACCCGCGAGGAACTCGACCACGTGGTGGCCGGCAACGACAAACAGCGTTTCGCGATCGAGGGGAGCCGCATCCGCGCCAGCCAGGGCCACAGCATCGAGGTCGACCTCGGCCTGCCCGCGGCGGCCCCGCCGCCGTATCTGTACCACGGGACCGTCGCCCGCAACCTCGACGCGATCCGGGCGGACGGGCTGCGGCCCATGAACCGGCACGACGTCCACCTCTCCGCCGACCGGGAGACCGCCACCCGGGTCGGCGCGCGCCGCGGGCGGCCCGTGGTGCTCACCGTCGACGCCGGCGCCATGCACCGCGACGGCCACGTGTTCCACGTCAGCGCCAACGGCGTCTGGCTGACCAAGTCGGTACCACCGCGCTACCTGCGCTTTCCCGGCCCCCGCTGAACCAGCGGCTCCGCTGCCCCACCCCCGCCGACACGGGGCGCCACCCTCCCGTCATGATCGGCGGCATGGACCACTCGCCCGAGCATCTGCCGACCACCGAGGCCGCGGTCACCGCGCTGCGGGCCCTCGCCGCCCACTACGCGCGCGAGATCGAGGTCACCCACGACATCGGCGCCGACCAGACCTCCCGTCGCAGCGCCGCGGGCATCGGCGTGACCACGGACGCCGACGGCTCCCTGCCGCACGAGGCGTACGTCGAGTTCGGCGGCGCACCCCGGGTCAGCGTGCGGCTCTACCCGGAGGACGACGCGCTGATCACCGTCGAGGGCGTCGAGTGCCCCGACATCCCGCGCGACGACGTGCCCGCCTTCCTCCGCTCCGTCTTCGACGGCCTCGCCCACGTCAAGGCGCGCCGCTTCCCGCCCGGCTACCGCCTGGTCGTGCCACTGCCCGGCGACCGCACGCACAAGGAGCACGTCCCGATGGCCCTGCTCACTCCGTGGCTGAGCCGCAGCGTACGGTGACCGTCGGCCCCGTTGTCAGCGGTTCCGCTTACTCTCGGACGCATGAGTCTGCGTCTGAGCACCGTGATCCTGCCGTACCGCCGCTGGAGCCAGGGCGGCCGATCGGCCTGGGTGCGGGCCGAGCAGCTGGGCTTCCACACCGCGTACACCTACGACCACCTGTCCTGGCGCAGCTTCCGCGACGGCCCGTGGTTCGGTGCGATACCGACGCTGACCGCCGCCGCTGCCGCCACCGAGCGGCTGCGCCTCGGCACGCTGGTGACCTCGCCGAACTTCCGGCACCCGGTGACCCTCGCCAAGGAGCTGATCTCCCTCGACGACATCTCCGGCGGCCGGATTACCCTCGGCATCGGCGCCGGCGGCACCGGCTTCGACGCGACGGCGCTGGGCCAGGAGCCGTGGAGCCCGCGCGAGCGCGCCGACCGGTTCGCCGAGTTCGTGCCGCTGCTGGACCGCCTGCTGAGCGAGGACACGGTGACGCACGAAGGCCGGTTCTACTCGGCGCACGAGGCGCGGAACATCCCGGGCTGTGTGCAGCGCCCCCGCCTGCCGTTCGCAGTGGCGGCCACCGGCCCGCGTGGCCTCAGGCTCGCCGCGCGGCACGGCCAGGCGTGGGTGACCACGGGCGACCCGAAGCTGTACGAGAGCGGCACCCCGGAGCAGTCCGTCGAGGCCCTGCGCGGGCAGATCGCCAAACTGTCCGAGGCCTGCGCGGACGCCGGGCGGGACGTGGCGGACCTGGAGAAGATCCTGCTCACGGGCTTCACCCCGGACCGCTCCCGGCCGCTTCAGTCCCTGGACGCCTTCGTGGACTTCGCTGGCCGTCACCGTGAGCTGGGCTTCACCGAGATCGCGATCCACTGGCCCATCCCGGACACCGACTTCGCCGCCGACGAGAAGGTCTTCGAGCAGATCGCCCTGGAGGCCGTCGCCCAACTGGACTGACCGGCTCCCCGATGCCGCCACCGAACACTCGGCGCGCCGCTTCCGATGAGCGCGTTGGGCGTCATCTGTGTCTCATCTGTGCGGAGTTCCGCACGTGCGTGCTGGCATATGCGTGAGAATGGCCGGGTGACCTCAGCGACCAGACAGCCCGGGACCCCGTCCGCCGCCGTACGGCCGCGGCTGATCGCCACCGACCTCGACGGCACGCTGCTGCGCGACGACAAGTCGGTCTCGCCGCGCACGGTCGCCGCGCTGGCCGCCGCCGAAGAGGCGGGCATCGAGGTCTTCTTCGTCACCGGCCGCCCGGCCCGCTGGATGGGAGTCGTCAGCGACCACGTCCACGGCCACGGCCTGGCGATCTGCGGCAACGGCGCCGCCGTGGTCGACCTGCACGGCGGCCCCGGCGCCCACCGCTTCGTCAAGGTGCGCGAACTGGCCCGCGACAACGCCCTGGACGCCGTACGGCGGCTGCGCGAGGCGGCGCCTGGCACAGTGTTCGCGGTGGAGCAGACGTACGGCTTCCACCAGGAACCGGACTATCCCAAGCTGCACATGGAGATACCGGACAACCTCCTGCCCGCCGAGCGGCTCCTCGCGCCCGACGGCCCCGACGCCGACCAACCCGTCCTCAAGATCCTCGCCTACCACCCCGACCTCGACCCGGACGCCTTCCTCACCCTGGCCCGGACCGCGATCGGCGACCGGGCCAACGTCACCCGCTCCAGCCCCAGCGCCCTGCTGGAACTGAGCGGGCCCGACGTCTCCAAGGCCAGCACCCTCGCCCTGTGCTGTGCCGAGCGCGGCATCTCGCACGAGGAGGTCGTGGCCTTCGGCGACATGCCCAACGACCTCGAGATGCTGACCTGGGCCGGCCAGTCGTACGCCATGGGCAACGCCCACCCGGACGTCCTCGCCGCCGCGTCGGGCCATACGGTCGCCAACAACGAGGACGGCGTCGCGGTCGTGATCGAGCAACTGCTCACGGACCGGTTCTGAGCCACCGACCCCTACGGCCAGCCTGAGCGGTGGGGAGCCGGCCGCCGCTCTATGGCGGCTGCGTGGACGGCTGGGCTGAGCTGTCAGGAGCCGGTGGCCACGTCCAGGGCCGCCACCTGCCCGGTGCCCGTCAGCGTGCGCCCACCAGCGACTCCGCCTCCGCCTCCCGCCGCGCCAGCGCCCGCAGCGGCCCGTCCACCGCGAGCAGCTCGGCGTACGTGCCCCGCTGCACCACCCGGCCCGCGTCGAGCACGATCACCTCGTCCACCGCCTCCAGCCCCGCCAGCCGGTGGGTGATCAGCAGCGTCGTACGGCCCTCGGTGGCGGCCAGCAGATCGGCGGTCAGCGCGTCGGCCGTCGGCAGGTCCAGATGCTCGGCGGGCTCGTCCAGGACCAGGACGGGGAAGTCGGCCAGCAGGGCGCGCGCCAGCGCCAGCCGCTGCCGCTGACCGCCCGACAGCCGCGCGCCGTGCTCGCCGACCAGCGTGTCCATGCCCTCGGGCAGCCCGTCCACCCAGTCCAGCAGCCGGGCCCGGTCCAGCGCCCGGCGCAGTTCGGCCTCCGTGGCGTCCTTCCTGGCGAGCAGCAGGTTCTCCCGCACCGAGCTGTCGAAGAGATGCGCGTCCTGCGCGCACAGTCCGACGAGCCGCCGTACGTCGTCCCCGTCCAGCGCGCATGCGTCCACACCGGCGAGCGTGTACGAGCCCTGCTGCGGGTCGAGGAAGCGCAGCAGCACCTGGGCAAGAGTCGTCTTGCCGGAGCCGGACGCCCCCACGACCGCGATCCGCCGCCCTTCCCGCAACGTGAGGTCGAACCCGGCCAGCGCTTCCCGCTGCTGGCCCTCGTACCGTGCGGCCAGCCCCTTGACGACCACCGGGAACGGCGAGGCGGGCGCCTGCCGGGGCCGCTCGGGCCCCCGCACGGGCTCGGGGGCGTCGAGCACCTCGTAGACCCGCTCCGCGCTGCGCCGGGCCCGCTGCCGGTGCCGCACGGCGAGCGGCAGCCCCAGTACGGCCTCGAAGGCGGCCAGGGGAGTGAGAACGACGACGGCCATCGCCACGCCGCCCAGCCGGCCCGTGGCCACCGCCTGGGCGCCGAACAGCGCGGTGGCCGTGACGGTCAGGCCGGTGATCAGTGCGGTGAGCCCGTCGCCGAGCGCGGTGACGGCGGCGGCGCGCGAGGCGATCCGGGTGAGGGTGCCGTCGGCGCGCCGGGCCGCGTCCGTACGGGCGGGGAGCGCTCCGGCGACGGTCAGCTCGGCGGTGCCGGTGAGCAGGTCGGTGACCCGGGTGGCGAGGGCGCCGCGGGCGGGGGCCAGCCGTCGCTCGGTCCGCCGGGCCGCGGTCGCGGTGACGAGCGGGACGCCTACGCCGGCCGCCACCAGGCCTGCCGCGAGGGCGGCGCCGGCCTCGGGCAGCAGCCAGGCCGTGAAGCCGACGGAGGCGGCGGAGACGGTGACGGCGACCGACGCGGGCAGCAGCCAGCGCAGCCAGTAGTCCTGGAGATCGTCGACGTCCGCGACCAGCCGGGTGAGCAGATCACCGCGCCGGGCGGTCCGCAGTCCCGCGGGCGCGAGCCGCTCCAGCCGCCGGTACACGGCGACCCTGGTGTCGGCCAGCATCCGCAGCACGGCGTCGTGGGACACCAGCCGCTCGGCGTACCGGAACACGGCCCGCCCGATGCCGAAGGCCCGCGTCGCGGTGACCGCCACCATCAGATACAGCACCGGAGGCTGCTGCGAGGCCCGCGAGATGAGCCACCCCGAGGTCGCCATCAACCCGACCGCACTGCCCAACGCGAGACTGCCGAGCAGCAGGGCCAGCAGCATCCGCCCCCGCCAGGGCCCGGAAATCCGCCGAACCCGCGCGAGCACAGCCCGACGAGGCGCCGGCGCCCCACCGAGTTCGGAGCCGGAGGGACCACCATCCACCCCGCCGGGCCCCGAGACCGACGGGCCACTTCCCGGCCCACTGAGTCGGGTGGTGGTTAGCCCCCTGGCCGGGTGACTGCGGCTCCGGGCGCTCGACAACTCCGCGCCGTCCAGCCGCACCACCCGGTCCGCAACCTCCAGCAGGGCCGGCCGGTGCACCACCAGCAGCACCGTTCGGCCCACCGCGAGCCGTCGGACCGCTGCCACGACCTCCGCCTCGGTCTCGCCGTCCAGCCCGGCCGTCGGCTCATCCAGCAGCAGCACCGGCCGATCGGCGAGAAAGGCCCGCGCAAGAGCCAGCCGCTGCCGCTGCCCCGCCGACAACCCGGCGCCGTCCTCCCCGAGCACCGTCTCGGCGCCGCCGGGCAACGCGTCCACGAACTCCAGCGCCCCCGCGTCCCGCAGCGCCTGCCGCACGGCGCTGTCGTCCGCGTCGGGCCGGGCCAGCCGTACGTTCTCCGCGACGGTCCCTGCGTACAGATGCGGCCGCTGCGGCACCCAGGCGATCCGCGACCGCCACTCCGCCACATCGAGGTCCGCGAGATCGGCTCCCCCGACCCGCACCCGGCCCTGCGTCGGCCGGACGAAGCCCAGCAGCACGTTCAGCAGCGTCGACTTGCCCGCCCCGCTCGGCCCGACCAAGGCGACCGTCTCACCGGGCTCGACGGCGAACGACACCCGCGTCACGGCGTCCACGGAACGGCCGGGGTAGCGAACGGTGACCCCGTCGAAGGCCACCACACCCGAAGGCACCACACCGGTACCGGAGTCCGGGACCGGCGTCTGCAGCACCGTGAAGATCTCCTCCGCCGCGGCAAGGCCTTCTGCCGCCGCGTGGTACTGGGCGCCGACCTGCCGCAGCGGGAGGTACGCCTCGGGCGCCAGCACCAGGATCACCAGACCGATGGACAGATCCATGTCACCGTGCACCAGCCGCATACCGATGGTCACGGCGACCAGCGCGACCGACAGGGTGGCGAGCAGTTCCAGCGCGAAGGAGGAGAGAAAGGCGATCCGCAGGGTCCGCATCGTGGCCTGGCGGTACTCACCAGTGATCCGGCGGATGGACTCGGCCTGCGCCTTGGCCCGGCCGAACACCTTCAGCGTGGGCAGTCCGGCGACGACGTCCAGGAAGTGCCCGGACAACCGGGAGAGCAGTCGCCACTGACGGTCCATCCGGGACTGGGTGGCCCAGCCGATCAGCATCATGAACAGCGGGATGAGAGGCAGAGTGCCGACGATGATCGCCGCCGACACCCAGTCCTCGGTGACGATCCGCGCCAGCACCGCCACCGGCACGACCACCGCAAGCCCCAACTGGGGCAGGTAACGCGAGAAGTAGTCGTCGAGGGCGTCGACTCCACGCGTCGCCAGCGTGACCAGCGAGCCGGTGTGCTGCCCTGCCAGCCACTCGGGACCGAGCGCTGCCGCCCGGTCCAGGAGCCGCCCCCGCAGTTCGGACTTCACCGCCGCGCTCGCCCGGTGGGCAGCGAGTTCGGTGAGCCACGCGACGACCGACCGTCCCACGGCCACGGCCGCCAACAGCAGCAGCGGCGTGCGCAGTTCGGCGACGGACTGCCCGTGCTGGAACGCTCCGACGACAACCTCGGCGATGAGCATCGCCTGGGCGATCACCAGCCCCGCACCGACGGCCCCGAGGCCGACGACCGCCACCAGGAAGAGGCGGGCGGCGCGGGCGTACTTCAGCAGACGTGGATCGATCGGTTTCACGTGAAACGTGCCCTTCGGTCCAGAGGGTGTGTTTCACGTGAAACACACCCTCGGCGGACTCAGTGTGCGGTGCCGGCCGCAGCATCGGGGGCGATGTGCTGCGTACCGATCCGCTTGCGGAAGACCCAGTAGGTCCAGCCCTGATAGAGCAGTACGAGAGGCGTGGCGATGGCCGCCAGCCACGTCATGATCTTCAGGGTGTAGGGGCTCGACGAGGCATTGGTGACCGTCAGGCTCCAGTCCCCGTTGAGCGTGGACGGCATGACGTTCGGGAAGAGCGACAGGAAGAGCATCGCCACGGCGGCCACGATGGTGACGCCGGACAGCGCGAACGCCCATCCCTCACGCCCGAACTGGTTGGCCACCAGCGCGGCCACCAGCGCGGCGACCGCCACGACCAGGGCCACCAGGCTCTTGCCGTCACCGTGGTCGGCCTGCGTCCACAGCAGGAAGCCGAGCGCCACGACAGCCGTGACGAGGCCGACCCGCAGGGCCAGCTGGCGTGCCCGCCCCCGGATGTCCCCCACGGTCTTGAGCGCGGTGAAGACCGCTCCGTGGAAGGTGAACAGCGTGAGCGTCACCACACCGCCGAGCAGGGCGTACGGGTTGAGCAGGTCCCAGACGCTGCCGACGTACTCGAAGTGCTGGTCGATCTTCACGCCCCGCACGATGTTCCCGAAGGCCACGCCCCACAGGAACGCCGGGATCAGCGAGGTCCAGAAGATCGCCGTCTCCCAGTTGCGCTGCCAGTTCTCCTCGGGTCGCTTCGCCCGGTACTCGAACGCGACGCCCCGGACGATCAGGCAGACCAGGATGACCAGCAGCGGCAGGTAGAAGCCGGAGAAGAGGGTGGCGTACCACTCGGGGAACGCGGCGAAGGTCGCGCCGCCCGCAGTGAGGAGCCAGACCTCGTTGCCGTCCCAGACGGGCCCGATCGTGTTGATCAGCACCCGCCGCTCCGCGCGGTTGCGGGCCAGCAGCTTGGTGAGGATGCCGACCCCGAAGTCGAATCCCTCCAGGAAGAAGTAGCCGGTCCACAGGACGGCGATCAGAATGAACCAGACGTCGTGAAGGTGCATGACTGTTCCCCCCGGCCTAGTACGAGAAGGCCATCGGCTTGTCGGCGTCACGGGTCTCGCCGCCGATCTTCGTGGGCGGGTTGAGGTCGTCCTCGGTCAGCTCGGGCGGGCCGGCCTTGATGTACTTCACGAGCAGCTTGACCTCGACCACGGCGAGGATCGCGTACAGCACCGTGAAGGTGATCAACGAGGTGAGGACCTCGCCCTGGGAGACACCGGGGGAGACCGCGTCGCGCGTGCGCAGGACGCCGTACACGGCCCATGGCTGGCGGCCCGTCTCGGTGAAGATCCAGCCCCAGGAGTTGGCGATCAGCGGGAAGGCCAGGGTCCAGGTCGCGATGCGCCAGTACCAGGGCGTGAGCTTCGGGCTGAGCGCCTTGTTCTTGAACAGCACGAGATGCGGCACCTCGTCCTCACCGACCCGCAGATGCTGCGGGAGCATGAACCTCTTGCGGGTCAGCCACAGTCCGGCCAGACCGATGGCGAAGGAGGCCATGCCGAAGCCGATCATCCAGCGGAAGCCCCAGAAGGCGACCGGGATGTTGGGCCGGTAGTCACCCGGGCCGAACTTCTGCTGCTCGGCCTTGTTGACGTCGTTGATGCCGGGGACGTACGAGGTGAAGTCGTCGTCGGCCAGGAAGGACAGCAGGCCCGGTATCTCGACCGCGACGGTGTTGTGCCCCTTCTCCACATCGCCGTAGGCAAAGATCGAGAAGGGCGCCGGCTTCTGGCCGTCCCAGAGCGCCTCGGCCGCCGCCATCTTCATCGGCTGCTGCTTGAACATGACCTTGCCGAGGGTGTCGCCGCTGACCGCGGTGAGCAGGCCGGCGATGACCACGGTGACCAGGCCCAGCCGCAGCGAGGTCTTCATCTCGCGGATGTGCTTCTTGCGAGCCAGGTGGTAAGCGGCGATGCCCACCATGAAGGCGCCGCCGGTCAGGAAGGCCGCGGACAGGGTGTGGAAGGCCTGGCTGAGGGCGGTGTTCTGAGTGAGCACGGCCCAGAAGTCGGTCAGTTCCGCCCGGTTCTTCGCCTTGTCGATCGTGTAGCCGACCGGGTGCTGCATCCAGGAGTTGGCCGCGAGGATGAAGTAGGCCGACAGGATCGTGCCGAGGGAGACCATCCAGATGCAGGCCAGGTGGATCTTCTTGGGCAGCTTGTCCCAACCGAAGATCCACAGGCCGATGAAGGTCGACTCGAAGAAGAACGCGATCAGCGCCTCGAAGGCGAGCGGCGCACCGAAGATGTCACCGACGAACCGCGAGTAGGCAGACCAGTTCATGCCGAACTGGAACTCCTGCACGATGCCCGTGACCACGCCCATCGCGATGTTGATCAGGAAGAGCTTGCCCCAGAACTTCGTGGCCCTGAGGTACTTCTCCTTCTCCGTGCGCACCCAGGCCGTCTGGAGCCCGGCCGTGAGGGCGGCCAGGGAGATGGTCAGCGGAACGAACAGGAAGTGGTAGACGGTGGTGATGCCGAACTGCCAGCGCGCCAGTGTCTCCGGCGCCAGAGCCAGGTCCACGTCGTCACTCTCCTTACTACGCCGTGGTACAGCGGCGGTTTGCCCCGTTTGTCACGCACATACGAGGCAATCGGGACGCGCTTGTGAACGCGTTCACATTCACAAGCTATTATGACGCACTGATTTTCGGCAACGAACGGGGGGTCCCCCCTTCGCCTTGACGTCAGGGCCTTGGCAGCGACTTCAACATCTTGTTGAATTGCGCGGCATGCAGATACGTATCTCCTGGCCCTCGGGCAACATCACCGCGACCCTCGACGCAAACAGCCCGACCACACAGGCCCTCGTCAAGGCACTGCCGCTCACCTCCAGCGCCAGCACGTGGGGCGAGGAGGTCTATTTCGACACAGGAGTCGCTGTTTCACGTGAAACGGACGCCCGGCAGGTCGTGGAGCCGGGCACGGTGGCCTTCTGGACGGACGGCGACGCGCTCGCCCTCCCCTATGGGCCGACGCCGATCTCGCGAGGCTGGGGGTCCCCCCGAACGGAGTTTGGGGGAGAGTGCCGCCTCGCGAGCCCGTGCAACGTCCTCGGAAGCCTGGACGGGGACGCCCGCGCTCTGGCGACCGTACGAGACGGCGACCCCATCCGGGTGGAATTGATCGACGAGTAGAGCCCGCCCCGGGCTACAGCTCCTTGCGGAACGCCTCCGTCACCTTCAGAAAGATGTCGTTCGCCTCGGTCTCGCCGACCGTCACGCGCACACCCTCGCCCGGGAACGGCCGGACCACCACACCGTGCTGCTCACAGGCCTGAGCGAACGCGAGCGTGCTCTCCCCCAGCCGCAGCCACACGAAGTTCGCCTGCGTCTCGGGCACCGTCCAGCCCTGGGCGCGCAGCGCGTCGACCACGCGCGTGCGCTCGCACACCAGCGAACCGACCCGGCCGAGCAGCTCGTCCTCGGCCCGCAGCGAGGCAATCGCCGCTTCCTGGGCAAGCTGGCTGACGCCGAAGGGCACCGCCGTCTTGCGCAGCGCCGCCGCGACCGGCTCATGAGCGATCGCGAATCCGACGCGCAGCCCGGCGAGTCCGTAGGCCTTGGAGAACGTACGCAGGACGCAGACGTTGGGCCGGTTCCGGTAGAGCTCGACGCCGTCGGGCACCTCGGGGTCGCGGATGAACTCGCGGTAGGCCTCGTCCAGCACCACCAGGACGTCGCCGGGCACCCGGTCGAGGAACCGCTCCAGCTCGGCCCGCCGCACCACCGTGCCGGTCGGGTTGTTGGGGTTGCAGACGAAGATCAGCCGCGTCCGGTCGGTGATCGCGTCCGCCATGGCGTCCAGGTCGTGCACATCGCCGGGCGTGAGCGGCACCTGCACCGACCGGGCGCCGCTGATCTGCGTGATGATCGGGTACGCCTCGAAGGACCGCCAGGCGTAGATCACCTCGTCGCCGGGACCGCTGGTGGCCTGGACGAGCTGCTGAGCGACGCCTACCGAGCCGGTGCCGGTGGCCAGGTGGGAGACCGGGACGCCGAAGCGGTCCGACAGCTCCTCCATCAGCCCGGTGCACGCCATGTCCGGGTAGCGGTTGAAGTTGCAGGCCGCCGCGGTCACCGTCTCCATGACGCCGGGCAGCGGCGGATAGGGGTTCTCGTTGGAGGACAGCTTGTAGGCGACCGGCCCCCCGGCCGCAGCCGGCTTGCCCGGCTTGTAGGTGGGGATACCCTCCAGCTCGGCGCGCAGCTTGGGGCTCGTCTCGCTCACCGCAGTCCTCCTCGCGACCACCGGCGGACCGTCGACGCCGCCGGCTTCCAATACTCCTCACCTTATGAGGATTCGGCCCCGGTGCGTACAGGTCGCGGGCCTTCGATGCGCGAACCGGACCCGGCCCCGGCGCCATCCCGGGGCATCGTTGTACGAAGGCGTACGTTCCAGGGGCGCGCCGTACATATATCTACGCGCCGGTGGCTCGCGCCGTAGCGCGCATCACCCGTGCAGGTGAGTTGAGACCTCTTCGAGACATCGGGCACTTGGCAGGTCCATACGCGCCACCACGACACGTCTTGCCGAAGGATCGTTCAACTGACTTTGTTTCTAAGGTAGTTAGCGCCTCACGACCTTGCAGAAACGTGCCTGTCAACGCGTGCATATGCGTCCGCACTACCCCACCGCATGAGCCCTACTATCGGCTCGCCATGACAGCAGCAGGGAAGCACCAGGTGAGCCGCGCGGAAACCTCACGTCGAGGCAGCCGGCCGGGCCGGGCGGGCATCAGGGACGTGGCCGCCGCCGCCGGAGTCTCCATCACGACCGTCTCCGACGCCCTCAACGGCAAGGGCCGGCTCCCGGATGCCACCCGGCGCCACGTCCGTGAGGTCGCCGACCGGCTGGGATACCGCCCCTCGGCGGCCGCCCGTACCCTCCGTACCGGCAAGTCGGGTCTGATCGGCCTGACCGTGACGACGTACGGGGATGAACCTTTCACCTTCACGGAGTTCGCGTACTTCGCCGAGATGGCACGCGCCGCCACCTCGGCCGCGCTCGCCCGCGGCTACGCCCTGGTGATCCTGCCCGCGACCTCCCGCCACGACGTGTGGTCCAACGTCGCGCTCGACGGCACCGTCGTCATCGACCCCTCCGACCACGACCCGGTGGTGACCGAACTCGTCCGGCAGGGTCTGCCCGTCGTCTCCGACGGCCGCCCGGCCGGCACGCTGCCGGTCACCGCCTGGGTCGACAACGACCACGAGGCCGGCGTACTCGGCATCCTCGACCACCTCGCCGACGCCGGCGCCCGCCGTATCGGCCTGCTCACCGGCACCACGACGGACACGTACACCCACCTGTCCACCACCGCCTACCTGCACTGGTGCGAGCGGGTCGGCCAGGACCCGGTGTACGAGGCCTATCCGGCCCACGACCCGTGCGCGGGCGCCGTCGCCGCCGACCGGCTGCTCGCCCGCCCCGACCGGCCCGACGCGGTCTACGGCCTGTTCGACCCCAACGGCACCGACCTGCTGGCCGCCGCCCGCCGCTACGGCCTGCGCGTCCCCGAGGACCTGTTGCTCGTCTGCTGCAGCGAGTCCATGGTGTACGCCAGCACCGAGCCGCCCATCACCACGCTCTCCCTCAAACCGCGCCGGATCGGCACCGCGGTGGTCCAGCTCCTCATCGACGCCATCGAGGGCGTGGAGTCGGACCAGCCGGTCGAGCAGGTGATACCGACCGAGCTGATCGTGCGCACCTCCTCGCAGCGCCGTCCGCCGCGCACGACGGTCAGCCCGCCGCGGACACCGGACGACAGATAGCGCGGAAAGCGGGGCGCTCGCCCCGTGCCCGCGCCGGCCGTGCACGGGGGCTCGGCGGGCCGGCGGCGCACGGGCCGGGTGTCCGGTCGGCGCCGAGCCGGCCGAACATCTGCCCAAACGGGGCGAAAGCCGCGGTGAACTGGAGTCTTGTTCCGATTCACCACCCCTGGGTCATCACACGGCGCGACGCGCATTCCTATGATGGGCCCACGACACCGCGGACCGCTGCGACCAGGCAGTCCGAAGGGGTGCAGATGCGGCGCGATGGTGGAGGGGTCTGATGACTCAGGGGGCCGGTCAGGGACCCGAAGTGGAGCGGACGACGACGCTGCGCGACTTCCGGGTACCTGCGTACGTCCACGAGACCGGTCCGTACGTCCGCACCGCCCACCCGGGCGACACCGCGCCGCCCGCCGACGAGGCGTACCCCGACGGCTACACGCCCACCCAGCGCGACCTGCCCGTCATCAACCGGGCGGAGACCCACCCGGTCACCACCGCCGAGACGGCCCCTGCCGCCCCGGCCCCGCAGCCCGCGACGGGTCCCGGCCCGCTGTACGTCGTCGGGGACGTCCACGGCTACCTCGACGAACTGGTGGCCGCACTCCAGGAGCAGGGGCTGATCGACGCCTCCGGCCAGTGGTGCGCCGGCACCGCCCGGCTGTGGTTCCTCGGCGACTTCACCGACCGCGGACCCGACGGGATCGGCGTCATCGACCTCGTGATGCGGCTGTCCGCCGAGGCCGCGGCGGCCGGCGGCTACTGCAAGGCACTCATGGGCAACCACGAACTGCTGCTGCTCGGCGCGAAGCGGTTCGGCGACACCCCCGTCAACTCCGGTGCGGGCACCGCCACCTTCCAGGCGGCCTGGCTGCTCAACGGCGGCCAGAAGACCGACATGGACCGCCTGCAGGACCACCACCTGCAGTGGATGGCCCGCCTCGACGCCGTCGAGGAGGTCGACGGCTATCTGCTGGTGCACTCGGACACCACCGCCTACCTCGACTACGGCGACTCCATCGAGGCGGTCAACGACACCGTCCGCGAGACGCTCACCCGCAACGACGCGGACGAGTGCTGGGATCTGTTCCGCAAGTTCACCAAGCGGTTCTCCTTCCGCGACGAGGGCGGCGCCGACGCCGTGCGCTCCCTCCTCGATACGTACGGCGGCACCCGCATCGTTCACGGCCACAGCCCGATTCCCTACCTGCTCGGCGAGGTCGGCTCCGAGGACGGCGAGGAGAGCACCGGCCCGGTCGTGGAGGGACCGCACGTCTACGCCGACGGGCTCGCCATCGCGATGGACGGCGGAGTGACCATGGCCGGAAAGCTGCTGGTGCGGCAACTTCCCCTGGCCACCTGACCGTTCGGCCGAGCGGCGCCCCCGGCCGCGTATCCACAGGCCGGTGGGGCAATTTCCGGCAACCCCCTGTCTCCGTGTGCCGTCACGGCTCTACCATCGGCTTATCCGTAGCAGGCTCCCCTCCGTTTCTGCCCGACGGCTCGCCGGCGTGCGAGCCCCAAGCCCTACGGAGCATCGGGGGATGCACATGAACAGCGTTCCGCAGCACCTGCAGAACGAGGACCGCCAGGAATTCGAGCGGCTCCTCGATGAGGCGCTGCGCTCCGCGCCACAGCGGCCGGAACTGGCCGCTGTCGGACAGCGACTCAATCCCGAACAACTGCGCACCATGGCGCTCAACGCCACCGCCCTGATAACGGCCGCCGCGGCGGCCGAATACGAGCACTATGTGAAGATCCGCCAGGAGCTTCGCCAGCCCGCGATGGCCCCCGCGGCCGCCGGTGACCCCAGTGCCACCGACCAGAGTTCGGCCACGGCCGGGCTCGTCACCTCCCCCGGCGAGACGGCCGAGAGCACCGGCGCGGGCGCCGTCGCGGTCATCGCCGTACTGGCTCCCGTCCTCTCCGGCACCGCCGCGGCGATCTTCCTCCTCGTCGGCTACATCCTGAAGACACTGAGCCCCGGACAGGCCTTCGCCGGGACCATGCTCACCGCCGGCTGGGTGTTCGGCGCGGTGACCGCGGCCGCGATCCTCGTGGCCGCGGTCGGACTGCTCCTCACCGCCCTGCGCAACGGCAGCTCGGACCAGGCCCGGGCGCTCGACGCGGCGCACCGGGAACTGGACCGCGCCAGAGAGGCCTGGCGTCAGGCCCTGCTGGACCGCGGCATCGTGCCGTTCCTGACGGAGGCGCTCGCCGAGCCCGGACCGGTCACGCACCGCACGACCCCGCCCGCCCCGCGCGGCCGTATGCCCCGCCTGGGATACGACCGCCCCGGCTTCAGCAGCCCCGACGACGGCACCGCATCCGGCCGGCCGAGCTTCAGCAGCCCCGACTACACGAGCCCGGACTTCGGCGGCCCGGAGCACCAGCCCGAGTGATCCCGCAGCAGCACCCGGACGGCATGGGGCCCGACCGGGCGGCGGGCCGAGCGGCAACCGGTGTGGCGCCGCCACCCCGGTCAGCCGCCGTCCCCGCAGCTCCTCGACCGCACCGGCCGCCTCAACGGACGTTCCGGCGCGGCGAGTTCGCTCCTCCCGGTCAGTCGGCGATCGGCAGATACACCCTGTTCCCGCTCGCCGCGAACTCCTTCGACTTCTGCGCCATGCCCTCCTCGATCTCGGTCTGGCTGCTGCCGTGCTCGCGGCGGATGTCCTGCGAGATCTTCATGCTGCAGAACTTCGGGCCGCACATGGAGCAGAAGTGGGCCGTCTTGGCGGGCTCGGCCGGCAGGGTCTCGTCGTGGAACTCGCGGGCCGTGTCCGGGTCCAGGGCGAGATTGAACTGGTCCTCCCACCGGAACTCGAAGCGGGCGTCGGACAGTGCGTCGTCCCACTCCTGGGCGCCCGGGTGCCCCTTGGCGAGATCGGCCGCGTGTGCGGCGATCTTGTACGTGATGACGCCGGTCTTGACGTCGTCGCGGTTGGGCAGGCCCAGGTGCTCCTTGGGCGTGACGTAGCAGAGCATCGCCGTGCCCCACCAGGCGATCATCGCGGCGCCGATGCCGGAGGTGATGTGGTCGTACGCCGGCGCGATGTCCGTGGTCAGCGGGCCGAGCGTATAGAACGGAGCTTCATCGCAGATCTCCTGCTGAAGGTCGATGTTCTCCTTGATCTTGTGCATCGGGACGTGTCCCGGGCCCTCGATCATGGTCTGTACGTTGAAACGCCTGGCGATCCGGTTGAGTTCCCCAAGAGTTCGCAATTCCGCGAACTGAGCCTCGTCGTTGGCGTCCGCGATCGAACCCGGCCTGAGGCCGTCGCCCAGCGAGTAGGTGACGTCGTAGGCGGCGAGGATCTCGCAGAGTTCCTCGAAGTTCTCGTACAGGAACGATTCCTTGTGATGCGCCAGGCACCAGGCGGCCATGATCGAGCCACCGCGCGAGACGATGCCCGTCTTGCGGTTGGCGGTCAGCGGCACGAACGGCAGCCGGACGCCCGCGTGGACCGTCATGTAGTCCACACCCTGCTCGGCCTGCTCGATGACCGTGTCCTTGTAGATCTCCCAGGTCAGTTCCTCGGCCTTGCCGTCGACCTTCTCCAGGGCCTGGTAGAGCGGCACCGTGCCGATGGGGACGGGGGAGTTGCGCAGCACCCACTCGCGGGTGGTGTGGATGTTGCGGCCGGTGGACAGGTCCATGACCGTGTCGGCGCCCCAGCGGGTCGCCCAGGTCATCTTCTCCACCTCCTCCTCGATGGAGGAAGTCACCGCGGAGTTGCCGATGTTGGCGTTGACCTTCACCAGGAACCGCTTGCCGATGATCATCGGCTCGATCTCGGGGTGGTTGACGTTGGCGGGCAGTACGGCCCGGCCTGCCGCGATCTCCTCGCGGACCACCTCGGGAGAGACGTTCTCCCGGATGGCCACGAACTCCATCTCCGGGGTGATCTCACCCCGGCGGGCGTAGGCGAGCTGCGTCACCGCTTCGCCACCCCGGCCCCGGCGCGGCTGGCGCGGCCGTCCGGGGAAGACGGCGTCCAGGTTGCGGAGCCCGCCGCGCGGCGAGGTGTGCTTGATCCCGTCGTCCTCGGGACGGACGGGACGGCCCGCGTACTCCTCGGTGTCGCCGCGGGCGATGATCCAGTTCTCGCGCAGCGGCGGCAGGCCCCTGCGGACATCGGTGTCGACGAGTGGATCGGTGTACGGGCCCGACGTGTCGTACAGCGTGACCGACTGCCCGTTGGTGAGGTGCACCTGACGGACCGGCACGTGCATGTCGGGGCGCGAACCCTCGACATACGCCTTGTGCCAGCCGATGGACTTCCGGGCCTCCTGGGACGTCTCGTC
The DNA here is from genome assembly GCF_040703635.1 of Streptomyces sp. NPDC007189. Classification (NCBI taxonomy): domain Bacteria; kingdom Bacillati; phylum Actinomycetota; class Actinomycetes; order Kitasatosporales; family Streptomycetaceae; genus Streptomyces; species Streptomyces sp. NPDC007189. The sequence goes on along the minus strand of NZ_JBEYEY010000007.1, from coordinate 190,739 downwards.
CTGAACGGAGGCAGGCGTGCGTGCGTCCTTGTTGGTCATGAGACCTACTCCCTACGCCGGCATTACCCGGTAACAGGTTCGGCGGTCGACGCAGCGGTTTCCGTCTGCCGGTGTTTCCTGAGGAACATGGCATGTTCCACGTGAAACATCGCGTGTACGGAGGTCAGCGCCCTCTCAGCCCGGTGCTCCGAGCTCCCGCGTGTGCAAAGGTGCCTCCACGCTAGCGTCATGTGTGGCGCGATGAACAGTGGGCCCCCTGCCGTTCTTGCAATGATCGGGCGGTGACCAGCATGGAGCAGTACCCGTATCGGCCGCCCGGGCCGCCTCGCAGAGGCGGCCCGGGACAGCACGAGGACCACATGCCCGACGGCCACGTGCCCGACGGCCATGGGTACGGCGGCCATGAGTACGACGGCCATGAGTACGACGGCCGTACGGCCGAGACCAGGAGCTTCAGCGCTGACCATGGGCGCGGTCATCGCCAGGGCCACGCGCACCGTGACGAGCACGGAAGCGGGCATGGCCAGGGACAAGGACAGGGACACGGGCACGGGCACAGTCACAGCCATGGGCCCGCCGCCCCCGTCTCCCAGCACCTGCGCAAGGTCATCGCCGCGATCCTGATCCCGTTCACCGCGGCGGTCGCGGTCGGCCTGCTGGTGCTCTGGCCCGGGGGCGCCCCACCGCACAAACGCACCGGCGTCGGCTTCGACCGCGAGACACAACAGGCCACGGTCACCAGGGTCGTCGAGGTGAGCTGCCGATCGGTCAACGCCTCCGGTGACACCCCGACCGGAGACACCTCCACGGCCGAGGGCACCTCGGCGCAGCAACAGGCGAACGGGACCTGCAAGAAGGCGACCGTCCGGGTCGACACCGGCAAGGACAAGGGCCGTACGTTCACCGAGATCGTCCAGCCGGACCAGACCCGGCAGCTGCACCAGGGCGAGAAGGTCGTGGTCGCCTATGAGCCCTCGGCACCGAGAGACCTGCAGTACTCGGTGGCCGATGTGAACCGGCAGTTCCCCATGACGCTGCTCGCCGCGATCTTCGCCCTCGCCGTCGTGATCGTCGGCAGGCTGCGCGGGGTGATGGCGCTCGTCGCGCTGGCCGTGAGCTTCCTGGTGCTGACCCTGTTCATCCTGCCCGCGATCCTCCAGGGCTCGAACCCGCTGCTCGTGGCGGTGGTCGGGGCGAGCGCCATCATGCTGATCGCCCTGTACATGTGCCACGGCCTGTCGGCCCGGACGTCCGTGGCGGTGCTCGGCACGCTGGTCTCCCTGTCGCTGATCGGCGTGCTCGGCTCCCTGTTCATCGGCTGGGCCGCGCTGACCGGCAACACGGACGACAACACCGGCCTGATCCACGGCCTGTATCCGTCGATCGACATGAGCGGTCTGCTGCTGGCCGGCGTCATCATCGGTTCGCTCGGTGTGCTGGACGACGTCACCGTGACCCAGACGTCGGCCGTGTGGGAGCTGCACGAGGCCAACCCCACGATGGGCTGGCGCGGGCTGTACCGTGCGGGCATCCGCATCGGCCGCGACCACATCGCGTCCGTGGTCAACACCCTCGTCCTCGCCTACGCAGGTGCCGCCCTGCCGTTGCTGCTGCTGTTCTCGATCGCACAGAGCAGCGTCGGGACGGTGGCCGACAGCGAGCTGGTGGCCGAGGAGATCGTGCGCACGCTGGTGGGCTCCATCGGCCTGGTCGCCTCGGTCCCGGTCACCACCGCGCTCGCCGCTCTGGTGGTCGCCGCCGACCGCCCCGGCCCGAGCACGCCGGCACCGGCCGGGGTCCCGCCCGTCCCGGCGCGGGGCGGGCGGGGACGACGCCGGAAGCGGTGAAGCGGTTGACTCAGCGTCGGATGCCGTGTCGTCGGCCTGGCCCGCAACACAGCCGCGAAGAAGCGTTCCTGCACCGTCCCACGCGGCACGGCGGGGCACTTTCTGCCTCCGCCGCCGTAACGCTTCAGCCGGCGCTCTGCTCCTCGGCCAGGATGCGGTCCAGGGCCTCTTCCAGATGGGCGTCGAAGTCGGCCAGCGCCCCCTCCTGACCGAGCGGCACGAGCTTGTCCGTGCGGTCCAGGAAGGCCACGAGCGGCGGCGCCGAGGAGCGGAACAGGGCCTGGTCGCCACCCACCTGGAGCCGGATCAGCACCTCGCCCAGCACCTCGGCGTCGGCCGGAGCGATGTGCACATCCCCCTCCCCGCACGGCCTGCCGACGCCGTCGATCAGCAGCTCGCGCCCGAAGGCCCAGGTCACCGGAGCGTCACCGGGCAGATGGAAGGTGAGGCGCACGGCATAGGGATCACAGGTCTCGTAGCGCAACTCCACCGGAATGCGGAAGGAGAGCTCCTCCGAGACGAGAAAGCTCATCATGACTTCTGCCTGTACGGACTCGCGCATCGTGTACCCCGTCGTATGGACATCGACTGGCCGGGTTTGATCCCTCCGACCGTGGTCAAATCTTGCTGAACGTACACAGCAGATCACAAGGAGTAAGTTTTCAGATACTGATAGAGAGCGTGAGCGTCCCCAGATGCCGTCCGATCTCCGTCTGCAGGCGACGAGCCGCGGGCAACAGCCGATCGGCCTGGTGGGAGGGAAGTGACATCGCCATCGTGGCCACGGTCGTGCCGACCGTGATCGGGACCGCCGCGCAGATCGTCCCGAGCGCGTACTCCTGGCGCTCCACCACCGGCTCCATGCGGGGCATCCGGGCCAGCCGCCGCAACAGGGCGTCGTTGTCGCGCACGGTGTACGGCGTGATGGACGTCACGGGATAGCGGGCGAGGTGATCGCGGCGGGCGTCCTCGTCCAGCTGGGAGAGCAGGCACTTGCCGATGGCGTGCGCATGGCCGGTCTCACGGAAGTCGGCCCACTCCTCGACCGCCGGCGCCTCGGGGGAGTCGGAGACGCACATGATGTCGATCTCGCCGTCCCGGTACATCGCGTAGTACACGGGCACACCGATGGAATCGCGCCAGTGCGCAAGTGTGTCCACCACCGCGCTGCGACGTTTCTGCTGTGCCCCGCTGCTGCCCAGCCGCTCGGCCGCCTCGCCGAGGAAGAACAGCCCCTTCTCGCGGCGCAGATAGCCCTCGTGCACCAAGGTGCGCAGCAGGTGGTACGTCGTCGGGAGGGCGAGGCCGGTCTCGCGGGCGAGTTGTTTGGCGGGGGCGCCGTACGTATGTGCGGCGACGGTCTCCAGCAGGCGCATGGCGCGCTGGACGGATCCGATCAGTGTCGCGGTGGCCGGGGAGCCGGCGGCGTCGGAGGGGTGCGGTGGCCCAGAGACGCCCGGGGGGTGGGGCTGTTCGGGGACCGCGACGGACGGCGCCCGCGGGGCGAGGGGTGCGCGGGGACGCGACGGAGTGGGGGGTGCGTGCGGTTCTGCCGGTGCGGTGTCGACCGTGGCCAAGGATCACTCCCGGGAGCGCGAGGGGGCAGCCCGTGCGGGGGGAGAGCACGGAGGGGATCTGCGCCGCCCGCGGGGCCGGACCCCGCGGGGTTCCGGACTCTAATCGTCCGCCGCCGCACCCGGACTGCCTCGCCGGAAACTTCCCTCGCCCGAGGGAAACCGGTGTTCAGCTTGCCGGGACCGGTGGTGGTGTGTGGCCGATCACCAGTGCCCGGTGCCGTCACCAGTCGCTGCGCGACGAGGAGTTCGACATGAACTTCCGTACGACGTAGATGAGTCCGCCGACCAGGGCGACGAAGACCAGCGCCTTGAACAGCAGGCCGATCACGATGCCGAGCACCGTCACTATCAGGCTGCCGAACACGACCAGGGCGATGACCGGCACCGCGACCCACTTCACCCACCACGGCAGTCCCGCGAAGATCCCTCGCATCGCCCTCGTCCTTTGCCTTCTCGTATGTCCGCGTGCCGTACGTCCTGCTTTCACGTACGGCTTTGATGTTCTGCACTCGATGCTAGGGCCGGCAGGGGTCCCGCGGTGGCCTCGCGCCCCTTGTCCTCCCCTGACCCGTCCCCTAGGGAATCCCGGGGTCCGGGCTCACGCCTCGGGCGGAGAGAAGACCACGAGAACCCTCAGATCCTCGCTGATGTGGTGGAACTTGTGGGCGACGCCGGCCGGCACGTACACCACGCTGCCGCGCGCGACCTCGGTCGTCTCCAGTCCCACGGTGATCGATGCCCGGCCGCTGACGACGACGTACACCTCGTCCTGGTTGTGCGGCTTCTGCGGGTCGTGCTCGCCCGCGTTCAGGGCGTACAGGCCGACGGACATGTTCCGCTCACGCAGGAACTGAAGGTAGGCCCCCTCGTTCGCGGCGCGCTCCGCCTCCAGTTCGTCCAGCCGGAATGCCTTCATCGCCGCTGTCGCCCTCGTCTCACTGCTCGGTTCCGATCGGGTCTGCCACGATCAGACACATGAAGAATTTCGTAGTCAAGACGATCGCCAACGCGGGCGCCCTGGCGGTCGCCGTGTGGCTGCTGGACAAGATCACTCTCACGGGTGACAGCACCGCCAAGAAGGCCGGCACGCTGATCGTCGTCGCTCTGGTGTTCGGGCTGGTGAACTGGCTGGTCAAGCCGATCGTGAAGGTGCTCACCTTCCCGTTGTTCATCCTGACCCTGGGCCTGATCACCCTGGTCGTCAACGCGCTGATGCTGCTGCTGACGTCCTGGGTGTGCGGCAAGCTCGACCTGAGTTTCCACGTGCAGGGCTTCTGGACGGCCGTCATCGGCGGCCTGATCGTCTCCGTCGTCTCCTGGGCGCTGCACGTCGTCCTGCCCGACGAGGACTGAGGCAGCCATGGCCTACCGCGTCTGTTTCGTGTGCACCGGCAACATCTGCCGCTCCCCGATGGCCGAGATCGTCTTCCGCGCGCGCGTGGCCGAGGCCGGACTGGAGGACCGGGTGGTGGTCGACAGCGCCGGCACCGGCGGCTGGCACGAGGGCGAGCCGGCCGACCCGCGGACCGTGTCGATCCTCCAGGAGCACGGCTACGCCTGCGAGCACATCGCGCGGCAGTTCCAGCCGTCGTGGTTCTCCCGGCTCGACCTCGTGATCGCCCTCGACACCGGTCATCTCAAGGCCCTGCGCCGCCTCGCGCGCACCGAGGAGGACGCGCGCAAGGTCCGGCTGCTGCGCTCCTACGACCCCGCCGCCGGTGACGACCTCGAGGTGCCGGATCCGTACTACGGACACCGGGACGGCTTCGAGGAGTGTCTTGGGATGGTGGAAGCGGCGAGCACCGGACTGCTCGCCGCCGTACGCGAGCAGCTGGAAGGAAGAGCGGCATGAGCGAAAGCACCCCGGGCGAGGGTCGTACCGGCGACGGCACGCGCGCGGTGCGCGCCGGACTGCCCGAACCGGTCAAGCACGAGCCGACCCTGCCCGGGCCGGTGTTCGCGGCGCACTTCCACCTGCCCGGCGAGGCGACGGGACCGTACCTGTACGGCCGGGACGAGAACCCGACCTGGACGCTCCTGGAACGGGCCATCGGCGAGCTGGAGGCGCCCGGGCGGGACGACGTCGAGACGCTGGTCTTCGCCTCGGGCATGGCGGCGATCTCCTCCGTGCTGTTCTCCCAACTGCGTGCCGGGGACGCGGTCGTGCTGCCCTCCGACGGCTATCAGGTGCTGCCGCTGGTGCGCGCCCAGCTGGAGGCGTACGGCGTCGAGGTGCGCACCGCCCCCACCGCGGGCGATGCCCAGCTCGACGTCCTCGACGGCGCCCGGCTGCTGTGGATCGAGTCCCCGTCGAACCCGGGGCTCGACGTGTGCGACATCCGGCGGCTTGCGGCGGCGGCCCATGCACAGGGCGCCCTGGTGGCCGTCGACAACACGCTCGCCACCCCGCTCGGGCAGCGCCCGCTGGAGCTGGGCGCCGACTTCTCCGTGGCCAGTGGCACCAAGCAGCTCACCGGCCACGGTGATGTGCTGCTGGGCTATGTCGCCGGCCGTGATGCCGAGGCCATGGCCGCCGTACGGCGGTGGCGGAAGATCGTCGGGGCGATCTCGGGGCCCATGGAGGCCTGGCTGGCGCACCGCTCCATCGCCACGCTCCAGTTGCGCGTCGACCGGCAGAACGCCACCGCCCTCGCGGTGGCCGAGGCCCTCAAGCAGCGGCCGGAGGTGTCCGGCCTGCGCTATCCCGGGCTGCCCGACGACCCCTCGCACAAGATCGCGTCGCAGCAGATGCGCCGCCACGGCTGCGTGGTCTCCTTCACGCTGCCCACGCGCGCGCGTGCCGAGCGTTTTCTGCAGGCGCTGCGTCTGGTGGAGGACGCGACGAGCTTCGGCGGGGTGCGGTCCACGGCCGAGCGGCGCCGCCGCTGGGGCGGGGACGCGGTCCCGGAGGGCTTCATCCGCATGTCCGTCGGCGCCGAGGACCCCGAGGACCTGATCGCCGACCTGTTGCGAGCCTTGGACGAGTCCGCCGAGTGAGCGGTGGCCCATCCGGCCGGTGACAGCGCACGACGGTCCGAGCCTCCCCCCTCGTGGCTCGGACCGTCTTCGGCTCCTGCGCGCGAAGAACCGTGCGAGCAAGGCTAGTTGACTGTCAGTCAGTGTCCAATCACGCTAGCGACAGGGACCTATCGACATATTTATAGTTGGGGCCTGCCTGGGGCCGGAGGAGGGCAGGGATAGGGGAGGGCACGCCATGGACCTGGCCTTGCTGCGCACCTTCGTCACTGTGCACCGGGCCGGCTCCTTCACCCGCGCCGCCGCCCTGCTCGGCCTCTCCCAGCCGGCCGTCACCTCGCAGATCCGCACGCTGGAACGGCAGCTGGGCAAGCCGCTCTTCCTGCGTCAGGCGCGCGGGGTGACGCCGACGACCATCGGCGACGAACTCGCGCACAAGGCCGCACCCCATCTCGACGCCCTGGTGGAGATAGCCGAGAGCGGCCTGGACGACGAGTCCTCGCTCAGAACCCTGCATCTCGCCGGCCCGCCCGAGTTCACCGCCGAACGGGCCCTGCCCGCTCTGACGGAGCTGACCGGCGACGACGGCCAGCCCTTCGCTCTGCGCGCCTTCTTCGGCACGGCAGAGGAGACGCTGGAGGGACTGGCCGCCGGACATCACGATCTGGCCATCAGTACGGCCCGTCCGCGCGGCGCTCTGCTCACCGCGACTCCGCTCTGCGACGAGGAACACGTACTGGTCGCCGCTCCGCGCTGGGTGGAGCGGATCGGCACCGAGGCGCTGCGTCTGAAGGGGGCGCCCGCGCTGGAGGATCTGCCCGTCGTCGAGGTCCATGAGTCGCTGCCCTTCGTCTCGCGCTACTGGGCCTCCGTCTTCGACTCCCGTCCGGCGACCTCGGGCACGGTCATCGTTCCGGATCTACGCGCGGTGCTCGCCTGCACGATCGCGGGCGCCGGGCTCGCGGTGCTGCCCCGCTATCTGTGCGCCGTGGCCCTCCATGACGGCACGGTGGCGACGCTGCACGATCCGCCGGTGCCGCCGCTGCGCACGTACTTCCTGGTGGTACGCACCGGCACCCTCGCCATGCCTCATATAGCGCGGGCCCACGAGTGGCTTCAGCAGGCTGCCGCGGGCTGGTGCTGAGGCCCACCGAGACGGCTTCCACACGCGGCAACCCTTGGTGACTCACTGCGATGTTTCACGTGGAACCAACCGGGCCACATTTCTCCCATGACCGTCCGACCCGTGGTCAAGCGCACCGCCCGTGCCATTCTCCTCGACGGTGACGACCTGATCCTGATCAAGCGCACCAAGCCCGGCATCGATCCCTACTGGGTCACTCCCGGCGGCGGGGTCGAACCCGAGGACCCGACCGTCGTGGACGCCCTGCACCGGGAGGTGTCCGAAGAACTCGGCGCCAAGATCACCGATGTGGTTCCGTGCTTCGTGGACACCGTCGAGCACATCGGTGAGGACGGCGGCGCCACCGGTGTGAAAGTGCAGCACTTCTTCGTCTGCCGGCTGGAGTCCATGGATCCGGCCCGGCGGCACGGCCCCGAAGTGGACGAGCCCGCCGGTGAGTACGAGATCGTCCGCGTGCCCTTCACTCGCGTCGGCATCGCCTCTGTCCACCTGGTCCCGCTGTCGCTGCGCCACTATCTGGACGGCAACATCGAGGGGGTACGCGCCATGCACGCTCCCGACCTGGGTTAGCGCCTTCAGATGGCCCGCAGGGCGTCGGGGAGCTGGATGCGGGCCTGCTGTCCACGAGCTGTGCACAGGACCACGGCATGACCAAAAGACGGTGTCTCTGTACGGAAACGGCTGGACGTCGGGCCGCCGGTCAGACAGCCTGACCTGCGTGTCGACTCCTTCCCTCGCTGCTCTGCCCATCCGCCGACTGACGCTTCGCGATCTCACCGCCTGCGCCGACTTGTCCGAGAACCGGGGGTGGCCACGCGAGGAACACAAGTGGGGTTTCCTCCTCACCGCCGGGAAGGGATACGGCATCGACGATCCCTCGGGCGGTCTCGTGGCCGCTTGCGTGGTCACGGAGTACGGTCCGTCGGAGCGCCCGGATCTCGGTGCCGTCGGCATGGTCCTGGTGGCGGAACGCCATGCCCGCCAGGGCGTCGGACGCCGCTTGATGCGCCATGTCGTGGCAACCATGGGGACCACTCCCCTCACCCTGCATGCGACACCCAATGGCCGTCCTCTGTACGAGGAGCTGGGTTTCAAGGTGACGGGCCGGGCGGAGATGCTGGTGGGCCGCTTCACTCCGGGCGGCCCGGAGTCCGGCGTACCCACCCGCGCCGCCACCGCCGAGGATCTCCCGGCGATCCTGCGTCTCGACGAGGAGGTCTTCGGCGCGGACCGCACTCCCCTGATCACCCGGCTGCCCGCCTTCGCGGACCAGTTGCGGGTGGCCGAGCAGGACGGCCGCATCACCGGTTACACGGCGGCATGGCCCAACATGGACACCCATGTCATCGGCCCGCTGGTCGCCCGGGACACGGAGACGGCCAAGGCACTGATCGGCTCGCTGGCGGCCTGCACGGACCGTCCGCTGCGCACCGACATCGACGTGCGCCATGAGGAGCTGCTGGCATGGGCGAAGGCGCGAGGACTTGCCTCCGTGGCCTTCAACGCCGTCATGACGTACGGGATCACGGCTCTCCCGGGGGACTGGACCCGCCGGTTCGCGCCCCTGACCGTGGCCGCGGGCTGAGTCCTCGCACGGCGAGCGCCGGCCCCGCCGCGTCGTGCGGCGGGGCCGGCGTCGTGTCCATGGGCTCGCGGCTCAGGCGAGCGCCTGGACGGCCGTGACGGCGAAGGCGTGGTCCTGCTCCGGGGCACCCCCACCGACCCCGACCGCGCCGATCAGCCGGCCGTCCCGCTGGACGGGCACTCCGCCCGCGATGAACAGCAGTGGCCGGTCGAGGGCCGTGGGCAGCGTGTGGAACAGCCCACCCGGCTGCACCGCGTCGACCAGGTCGGCGGTGGGGGTGTTCAGCTGGAGTGCCGTGTACGCCTTGCGGGTGCTCGTCTCGCCGGAGATCAGCACGGCCCGGTCGTCCCGGCGGAAGGCCAGCAGATGGCCGCCGGCGTCCAGGACGGTGACGCTGACAACGACCCCGGCGTCCTCGGCGGTGCGGCGGGCCGTGGCGACGAGCAGTTCGGCGTCCTGGATGGACAGCGGGGCGACGGCGGTGGTGCTCATGGAGGTTCGCTCCTCGGATGTTCCTGTGCGGGGGGTGGCCGTACCGGGGATGAGCCCCGGCGCGGAGGTCTGTGAGATGTGCGTGGTCAGGCGCTCGATGCTGCGACGGCTCAGTGGTGGACCGGCGTCTGCTGCCCGGTGGGCGTGGCGGAGGCGATCACGGTGCTGCGGGCGCCGTCGCGGCGCTCGAGTGCCGCCGACACAAAGGCGAGGACCAGGGCGGCCGCCGCGAGCGCGGCACCGACCCAGTTGGGCGCCGTGTAGCCGAAGCCGGCCGCGATCACGATGCCGCCGAGCCAGGCGGACAGGGCATTGCCGAGGTTGAAGGCGCCGATGTTCACGGCCGACGCGAGTGTCGGGGCGCCGTGCGCCTGGTCGAGCACGCGCTTCTGCAGCGGCGGTACGGTCGCGAAGCCCAGGGCGCCGATCAGTGCGATGGTGACGGCCGCCGCGATCTTGCTGTGGGCGGTGAGAGTGAAGAGCGCGAGGACAAGGGCCAGAGCGCCCAGGGATACGTACAGCATCGGCATCAGGGCGCGGTCGGCGAACCGGCCGCCGACGAGGTTGCCGCCGACCATGCCGAGGCCGAACAGCACCAGCAGCCAGGTCACCGAGCCGTCGGCGAAGCCCGCGATGTGGATCATCATCGGCGCGATGTAGGTGATGGCCGCAAAGACGCCGCCGAAGCCGAGGACGGTCATCGCCATGGCGAGCAGGACCTGGGCGTTCTTGAAGGCGGCCAGCTCGTGCCGCAGGTGCGCTCCCTCGGGCCTCGGCATCTCGGGCACCAGCTTGGCGATGCCGGCGAGGCCGACGACCCCGAGAGCGGCGACGATCGCGAAGGTGACGCGCCAGCCGACGTGCTGGCCGATGAGCGTGCCCAGTGGGACGCCGATGACATTGGCGACGGTCAGACCGGTGAACATCATGGCGATGGCGCCGGCCTTCTTGTGGGGTGCCACCAGCTCGGCCGCGACGACCGACCCGATGCCGAAGAAGGCGCCGTGTGCGAGTGAGGCGATCACGCGGCCGATCAGCATGATCGCGAAAGCGGGGGCCACCGCGGAGAGCAGGTTGCCGGCGATGAAAAGTCCCATCAGCAGCATCAGCATGCGCTTGCGGGAGACCTTGGTGCCGAGCACGGTCATCAGCGGGGCGCCGACGACCACACCGAGCGCGTAACCGGTCACCAGCAGGCCCGCCGTGGGGATGGAGATCCCGAAGTCGCCCGCGACCTGAGGCAGCAAGCCCATGATCACGAACTCGGTCGTTCCGATTCCGAAGGCCCCGATCGCGAGGGCCAGGAGCGCGAGAGGCATGGAGGGGTACACCTTCCCAGACGATTGCATGTGCGCTTTTCGTGCGTTCACAATAGTTGCAGACGCGGTATACATGCAAGCGCTGACAATTGCGGACCTGCTCTACCCTTGATGCAGCCGCTCCGGGACGGAGGAGAACGCCAATGACAGCGACGGATCCCGCGCTCACCGCCCTCGCACAGGGCTGGTGCGCCCTGTCTGCGCTGCACGGGAGAATCGAGGCGCACATCGAGCGCGCCCTGCAGACGAAGCACGACCTGAGCGTGCGCGAGTACTCGCTGCTCGATGTACTGAGCCGCCAGCACGACGGCGAGGGCGGGCATCTCCAGATGAAGCAGGTCGCCGACGCGGTCGTTCTCAGCCAGAGCGCCACCACCCGCCTGGTGACCCGGCTGGAGGACCGCGGCCTGCTGGAGCGCTACCTGTGCCCTACCGACCGGCGCGGCATCTACACCAATGTCACCGAGGCGGGCCTACGGCTCCTCGAAGAGGCGCGGCCCACCAATGACGCCGCCCTCCGCGAGGCCCTGGACGAGGCGTCCCGGAACCCCGAACTGGCTCCCCTGGTACGGGTCGTGGAGTCGCTGAGCGTACCGGCATAGGGTGCGCCCATGGGAGATCTTGAAATACGGCGTGCGACCGTCGACGACCTGCCGGCGATCGTCGCGATGCTCGCCGACGACCCGCTCGGGGCCGAGCGCGAGTCCCCCGACGACATGACTCCGTACCGGGCCGCGCTGCAACGCCTGGAAGCCGATCCGAACCAGCATCTCGTCGTCGCCGTCCGCGAAGGCCGTGTGATCGGAACCCTCCAGCTCACGATCATTCCGGGACTCTCGCACCGGGGTGCCACCCGCGCCCTCATCGAAGCCGTGCGCATCCACGCGGACGAGCGGGGCAGCGGGCTGGGCGGTCAGCTGATCGAGTGGGCGATCGAGACCTCGCGCCAGCTCGACTGCCGGATGGTGCAGCTGACGTCCGACAAGACGCGCACCGACGCACACCGTTTCTACGAACGGCTCGGCTTCACCGCCTCCCACGAGGGGTTCAAGCTGCGGCTCTGACGGCACCGGCGAACGCGAAGGCTAAGGGGGTGTGTTTCACGTGAAACACACCCCCTGCGCCAGGGATGCCTAGCGGATTCCCCGCCAGCCCTGCGGGTCCACTCCACCGGGGACGGCTGCTTCAGGGTCGTACGGCTGCCGTGTGAACACGAATGAGCCGAGGTCGAGATGGCTCAGGGATCCGTCCTGGCGCCGTACCGGCCGCAGCAGCTCTCCGGCGTAATACCCCTCCAGTCCGGTCCAGGTGCCGTCACCGTTGGAACGGAAGCGGGCGCGCCGGCCGCTGCCGGTCAGCGGGGCCAGGGATAGAAGACCGTCGGCGGTCACCCGAAGGCCGAAGGCGCTGGTACCCCAGTACCACTGCCCCGCCAGCTCCAGAACCGTCGGATCGACCTCGCGCAGGGGCCGCCAGGGCTCCGGGATCCGTGGTTCCGCCTCGGCCACGATCCGTACCAGGTCGGCGCCCACCGCGCCCAGCAGCGGTCCGCTGGTGCAGTTGGCGAGCACCACCGCGGCCACGTCGTCCTCCACGCTGAGGGTGAGGTTCGCCAGGAAGCCCGGCAGGGAACCGGAGTGGCCCACCAGCAGCCGGCCGTCGCGCCGCTGGACCTGCAGGCCTAGGCCGTACGTGGCCCCGTCCAGTACGTCCGCCGCCTCGGCGGGTGCGGCGGGCGTGCGCATCTCCCGTACCGACTCCGCGCTCAGAACCCGGTCGTCACCCGCGGCCAGAAACGCGGCGAACAGCGCCAGGTCCCCCGTGGTCGACCACAGCTGGCCGGCCGGCGCCATCCTGCCCAGGTCCTCCAGCGGCTCCGGCAGCATCGCGTCCGCCCACGGGTGCACGGCCCAGCCACCGGCGTGCGGGGCCTGCGGCTGCGTGCTCGTACGGTGCAGGCCGAGGGGCTCGAGGATCTCGTTGCGCAGCACCTCTTCCCAGGGGGCGCCCCGCAGCTGCTCCACGAGAGCACCGAGCACCGTGTAGCCGGGGTTGGAGTAGTGGTGCCGTCGGCCGACGGGGTGCAGGAGGGGCTGTTCGCCGAGCACATCGCCCAGCTCCGGGCGCAGGGTGCCCGGAGTCCGCTCCCACCAGGGTGCGGGCGACTCCGCAGCCAACCCGGCGGTGTGCGCGAGCAGTTGGGCGATGGTCGCCTCGCCCGCGCCGGTGCCGGGCAGATGCTTCTCCAGCGGGTCCCCCAGGTCCAGCAGTCCCTCGTCGCGCAGCCGCATCACCAGGACGGCGGTGAAGGTCTTGGTGATGGACCCGATCCGGTACTGCACGTTCTCGTCCGGCCCGTGCCCGTCCACCGAGGTCCGTGCCCCGTGCCAAACGGCCCTGCCGCCCCGCACCACGGAGGCGACCAGCGAGGGCGCCCGGCCCTCGGCCTGGGCGACGGCGATCCGGTGCAGCAGGGCGCGGCGCGTCCCGGGGAGCAGCTCTTCCTGAGATGACGTCATGGGCCCAGTCCACCTGGTGCGACGGCGGACGTCGAGCCCATTTCCCCGGCAGGGAGGTGGTGTTCCGGCCGGGGCCGGGATCAGGTCTGGGCCATGTCCACGAATCGGGAGTAGTGGCCCTGGAAGGCGACCGTGATGGTGGCCGTGGGGCCGTTGCGGTGCTTGGCCACGATCAGGTCCGCCTCGCCCGCGCGCGGGGACTCCTTCTCGTATGCGTCCTCGCGGTGCAGCAGGATGACCATGTCGGCGTCCTGCTCGATGGAGCCCGACTCGCGCAGGTCCGAGACCATGGGCTTCTTGTCGGTGCGCTGCTCGGGGCCACGGTTGAGCTGGGAGAGCGCGATGACCGGGATCTCCAGCTCCTTGGCGAGCAGCTTGAGGTTACGGGACATGTCCGAGACCTCCTGCTGGCGGCTCTCGGCGCGCTTTGAACCGCCGGACTGCATCAGCTGGAGGTAGTCGATGACGACCAGCTTCAGGTCGTTGCGCTGCTTCAGGCGCCGGCACTTGGCGCGGATCTCCATCATCGACAGGTTGGGCGAGTCGTCGATGTACAGCGGGGCGGCCGAGACGTCCGGCATGCGGCGGGCGAGCCGGGTCCAGTCCTCGTCGGTCATCGTGCCGGACCGCATGTGGTGCAGGGCGACCCGGGCCTCGGCGGACAGCAGACGCATCGCGATCTCGTTGCGGCCCATCTCCAGGGAGAAGATGACACTCGGCAGGTTGTGCTTGATCGAGGCGGCCCGCGCGAAGTCCAGCGCGAGCGTCGACTTACCCATGGCGGGCCGGGCGGCGATGACGATCATCTGACCGGGGTGCAGGCCGTTGGTCAGCGAGTCGAAGTCGGTGAAGCCGGTCGGCACACCGGTCATCTCACCGCTGCGCGAGCCGATCGCCTCGATCTCGTCGAGGGCGCCCTCCATGATGTCGCCGAGCGGCAGATAGTCCTCGCTGGTGCGCTGCTCGGTGACGGCGTAGATCTCGGCCTGGGCGCGGTTGACGATCTCGTCCACGTCGCCGTCGGCCGCGTATCCCATCTGTGTGATGCGCGTGCCGGCTTCGACCAGGCGGCGCAGGACCGCCCGCTCATGGACGATCTCCGCGTAGTACTCGGCGTTGGCCGCCGTCGGCACGGTCTGGACGAGGCTGTGCAGATAGGCGGCACCGCCGACCTTGTTGATCTCACCGCGCTTGGTGAGCTCGGCGGCGATGGTGATCGGGTCGGCCGGCTCGCCCTTGGCGTAGACGTCCAGGATCGCCTGGAAGATCGTCTCGTGCGCGGGCTTGTAGAAGTCGTGGCCCTTGAGGATCTCGACGACGTCGGCGATGGCGTCCTTGGACAGCAGCATGCCGCCCAGCACCGACTGCTCGGCGTCCAGGTCCTGCGGCGGCACCCGCTCGAACGAGGAGCCCCCGCCCTCCCAGGAGCCGTTCTCCCGGCCCCGGTCGTGCTGTTCGTCACGACCCCGGCCGCCGTCACCGCGTCGACGGGAGGCCGGCAGGCGATCACTGGGCCCGGCATCGGCCCACGGATCGTCCAAGGGCTCGGAAATGCTCACCGAGCCACCTCCTCCCGTCCGCGCGGCGGACCTCGCCGTGTCCTCTTTTGTACGGCACGACACTGACAACTGAGAGGCCCAACTCCGGTTCCGACGCGTCGGTTTTGTGCGGATTCCAGGACCGTGGAAAGGGTGCCTTCGAAGGACGCTCTCCGGGCCGCGGGAAGGAGCGGGCGCCGGACAACGGTAGGCCCGTCGGCACCGTCAGCCAATCTGGTTATCCACAGGCCATGTGGACGACGCCCCGGATGCTGTGGAGAACTCGCCGAAACCTGTGCACGACCCGGTGGACAGCCCTGTGAACAAGACCTCGCCCACACCCACAACACCGCATTGACCTGCACCTTTACCGTCCACTGGCTGTGCAGAAGAAAAACTTCCCCAGTCGGGCCGAGATTGCTTCGAACGGTGCCCGAATCGATACACCCCGAGCAAAAGAGTAAGGGGTGATCGTCAGTTGCATCGCTTACCTGTGGACGATTAGATTAGTGCTCATGACACAGGCTCCAGCGATACCCGAGGCCACCCGACGGCGCCACGATCGAGAGATCGTGGCGCTGGCCGTCCCGGCCTTCGGCGCGCTCGTCGCGGAGCCCCTCTTCGTCATGGCGGACAGTGCCATCGTCGGCCATCTCGGGACCGCCCAGCTCGCCGGTCTCGGTGTCGCCTCGGCCCTGCTCACCACCGCGGTGAGCGTCTTCGTCTTCCTGGCCTACGCCACCACCGCGGCCGTGGCCCGGCGCGTCGGCGCCGGAGATCTGCAGGCCGCCATCCGCCAGGGCATGGACGGCATCTGGCTGGCGCTGCTCCTCGGCATCGTCGTCATCGCCGTCGTCCTCCCCCTGGCGCCGGGCATCGTGGACCTCTTCGGCGCCTCGACGACCGCCGCTCCCTGTGCCACGACCTATCTGCGCATCTCCTCGCTGGGCATCCCAGCCATGCTGATCGTCCTCGCCGCCACCGGAGTCCTCCGCGGGCTGCAGAACACCAGGACCCCGCTCTATGTCGCCGTCGCGGGCTTCGTCGCCAACGGCGCGCTCAATGCGGGACTTGTGTACGGCGCGGGGCTCGGCATCGCCGGTTCGGCCTGGGGAACGGTCGTCACCCAGTGCGGCATGGCGGCCGTCTATCTCACCGTGGTCGTACGCGGGGCCCGTCGGCACGGAGCTTCCCTCCGCCCCGACACCGCCGGCATCAGGGCGTCGGCGCAGGCAGGCGTTCCGCTCCTGGTCCGCACCCTGTCGCTGCGGGCGATCCTGATGATCGCCACGGCGGTGGCGGCGCATCTTGGCGACGCCGACATCGCCGCCCACCAGATCACCCTGTCCCTGTGGAACCTGCTGGCCTTCGCTCTCGACGCGATTGCGATCGCAGGACAGGCCATCATCGGCCGCTACCTCGGAGCGAACGACGCCCGAGGGGCCCGTGAGGCCTGCCGTCGCATGGTCCAGTGGGGCATCGCCACCGGTGTGGTCCTCGGCCTTCTCGTGGTGGCGGCCCGGCCGCTCTTTCTGCCGCTGTTCACCAGTGACTCCGTGGTGAGGGACACCGCCCTGCCCGCACTGCTGATGGTGGCGCTCTCGCAGCCGGTCTGCGGGATCGTCTTCGTGCTGGACGGAGTCCTGATGGGCGCCGGTGACGGGCCGTACCTGGCCAGGGCCATGGTCGTCACCCTCGCCGTGTTCGCTCCGGCCGCCCTGCTCGTCCCCGCCCTCGGCGGAGGTCTCACGGCGCTGTGGGCCGCGATGACCCTGATGATGACCACACGCTTGCTGACACTGTGGCTACGCACGCGGTCGGGACGCTGGATCGTGACCGGCGCGACCCGGTGACCGGATCGGCGTAACGGTCCCCGCTCCCCTTTCGACGTAACGGCCCGGGCTCCGTTCCGGCGTGATGGATCCTGCCCGGGTTTCGGTGTGTGGGACCCGCCCCGGTTTCACGTGAAACATCCCGCGCCTCGGGCGCAGGGTCTCCGACACACGGACACGGAAAAGGGGGCCGCCCCGCAAGGGACGGCCCCCTTTCTCAGCCGTTCAAGCCGAGCGCAGCGTCACGCCGCGACGACCTCGATGTTGACCTTGGCGGCAACCTCGGGGTGCAGACGCACGGACGTCTCGTGGGCGCCCAGGGTCTTGATCGGCGCGCCGAGCTCGATGCGGCGCTTGTCGACCTCGGGGCCACCGGAAGCCTTGATCGCGGACGCGATGTCGGCCGGGGTGACGGAACCGAAGAGACGGCCGGACTCGCCGGAGCGGACGGCCAGGCGGACCTTGACGCCCTCGAGCTGGGCCTTCACCTGGTTGGCCTGCTCGATGGTCTGGATCTCGTGGATCTTGCGGGCGCGGCGGATCTGCTCGACGTCCTTCTCGCCACCCTTGGTCCAGCGGATAGCGAACTTCCGCGGGATCAGGTAGTTGCGAGCGTAACCGTCCTTGACGTCGACGACGTCGCCGGCGGCACCGAGGCCGGACACCTCGTGGGTGAGGATGATCTTCATGCGTAGGTCACCCTTCCCTTATCGCGCGGTGGACGTGTAGGGCAGCAGCGCCATCTCACGGCTGTTCTTCACGGCCGTGGCGACGTCACGCTGGTGCTGCGTGCAGTTGCCGGTCACGCGGCGGGCACGGATCTTGCCGCGGTCGGAAATGAACTTCCGCAGCATGTTCGTGTCCTTGTAGTCCACGTACGTGACCTTGTCCTTGCAGAATGCGCAGACCTTCTTCTTCGGCTTGCGCACAGGCGGCTTCGCCATGGGTGTTTCTCCTGTGTGATCAAGAAGTGTGGGTACGGCCCGTCCTTGGCCCGGGGACCTGGAAGTCCGAGGACCTAGAAGGGGGGCTCGTCCGAGTAGCCGCCACCGCCGCCGGAGCCTCCGCCCCAGCCGCCGCCGGCACCGCCGCCCTGCTGGCCACCGGCGGGAGCGCCGGTCGCCCAGGGGTCGTCGGCCGGAGCGCCGCCGCCCTGCTGACCGCCGCCGGGGCCTCCGCCCCAGCCACCGCCACCCTGGCCGCCACCGCCGCCGTAACCGCCCTGGCCACCGCGAGCGCCACCGGCGGTCTTGGTGACCTTGGCCGTGGCGTTGCGCAGGCTGGGGCCGACTTCCTCGACGTCCAGCTCGTAGACCGTGCGCTTGACGCCCTCACGGTCCTCGTAGGACCGCTGCTTCAGCCGGCCCTGCACGATGACGCGCATGCCTCGCTGGAGCGACTCGGCGACGTTCTCCGCCGCCTGACGCCAGACCGAGCAGGTCAGGAACAGGCTCTCGCCGTCCTTCCACTCGTTCGTCTGGCGGTCGAAGGTGCGGGGAGTGGACGCGACACGGAACTTCGCGACCGCCGCACCGGACGGGGTGAAGCGCAGCTCGGGGTCGTCGACAAGATTGCCGATGACCGTGATGACGGTCTCGCCTGCCATGGGGGAACCTCTCGGCGGGTTTGCTGCTGGCTGCTTGGTGCTGCTACTCGAATCCCGAGATCAGCTGAGCGGGAAGCTCAGTGCATCTCGGGGCGGAGGACCTTGGTCCGGAGGACCGACTCGTTCAGGTTCATCTGGCGGTCGAGCTCCTTGACGACCGCAGGCTCGGCCTGCAGGTCGATGACCGAGTAGATGCCCTCGGGCTTCTTCTTGATCTCGTAGGCGAGACGACGACGGCCCCAGGTGTCGATCTTCTCAACCTTGCCGCCGCCGTCACGGACGACGGACAGGAAGTTCTCGATCAGCGGGGAGACAGCGCGCTCCTCGAGATCGGGGTCGAGGATGACCATCACCTCGTAGTGACGCATGTGGAACCCACCTCCTTTGGACTCAGCGGCCACGGTCGTTCCGTGGCAGGAGGGTCGTGATGCGTACGCAACGGTATCGGCCGCCACTGACAATCGGGGGCCCGTGAGGGGATCCCGCAGTGTTACCTGGGCAGGCGTGGGCAGACACCGGTGCAGACGGTACAGACTACCCGCACACCCGCTTCCGGTTGAAATCCGGCCGTGAAGACCGTCACCCTGTACACGTCGGGTGTGTACGGCGCTACTATGCGCCGCCTTCCGCAGGAGGTGCCCATGGCACAGGCATTGCATCCCAACGTCGCCGGTTCCCTCTTCGCCACGGACGGCAAGCGCCGTCCGCTTCAGGACACCCTGATGGCGGTGACTTTCGTCCTCGGGTTCCTGTCCTTCATCACGTCGTTCTTCCACGGCCTCCACCTGCTGTCCTCGTGGACGGGGCTGGTGGGACTCGGCGTCGGCATCTACGGACAGTGGATCTCCGTGACCACCCGGGAGCGCTTCGTTCTGATCCTGGGTCTCGGCGCCGCGGGGGTCGGTTTCCTGATCAGCATGGCGCACGGGGGGCTGTTCGGCGGGCTCGGCGGCTGACAGCCGGAGACGTCCGCCCGACGTCCTTTTCCACCGCACGGGCCGCCCCGGCCGCGTATCCGGCCGGGGTGAAGGCCCGTACGCCCAGTCGGGGCGCTCGCGGGGCGCAGTAGGCTTCGGCGCGAGAGCCGGAGCCCCTGAACCCATGGGGACACACCAGCCCGAGGAGCGCCCCGACATGAGCCTGACCCTGAGGACCATCAGCCGCGAGCAACATCTGGCCTACATCCAGAGCCTGCCGTCGGCGAGCCACATGCAGGTCCCGGCCTGGGCCGATGTGAAGGCGGAGTGGCGCTCGGAGAACCTCGGCTGGTTCGACGACCGCACCGGCGAGCTGGTCGGCGCCGGCCTGGTCCTCTACCGTCAGCTGCCCAAGATCAAGCGCTATCTCGCCTACCTGCCGGAAGGCCCGGTCATCAACTGGTTCGCGCCGAACCTGGACGACTGGATCCAGCCGATGCTGGCGCATCTGAAGCAGCAGGGCGCCTTCTCGGTGAAGATGGGCCCGCCGGTGATCATCCGGCGGTGGAACGCCGACACGATCAAGAGGGGCATCCAGGACCAGGACGTCAAGCGCCTGCGCGACCTGGAGGCCGACTTCATCGAGCCGCGCGCCTTCGAGGTGGCCGACAAGCTGCGCCGTATGGGCTGGCAGCAGGGCGAGGACGGCGGCGCCGGCTTCGGCGACGTACAGCCGCGCTACGTCTTCCAGGTGCCGCTGGCGGGCCGCTCCCTGGAAGAGGTCCACAAGAACTTCAACCAGCTGTGGCGGCGCAACATCAAGAAGGCCGAGAAGGCCGGCGTCGAGGTCGTCCAGGGCGGCTACCAGGACCTGCCCGAGTGGCAGCGGCTGTACGAGATCACCGCTGTGCGCGACCACTTCCGGCCCCGCCCGCTGTCGTACTTCCAGCGCATGTGGACGGCCCTCAACACCGAGGACCCCAACCGGATGCGCCTGTACTTCGCCCGCCACAACGGCGTGAACCTGTCGGCGGCGACCATGCTGATCGTCGGCGGGCACGTCTGGTACTCCTACGGCGCCTCCGACAACATCGGGCGTGAGGTGCGGCCCTCGAACGCGATGCAGTGGCGGATGCTGCGCGACGCCTACGCGCTCGGCGCCACCGTCTACGACCTGCGCGGCATCTCCGACTCCCTGGACGAGACGGACCACCTGTTCGGCCTGATCCAGTTCAAGGTCGGCACCGGCGGTCAGGCGGCCGAGTACCTCGGCGAGTGGGACTTCCCGCTGAACAAGCTGCTCCACAAGGCGCTCGACATCTACATGTCACGTCGCTGACCCCCGGGCGTTTGGTTCCATAGGGTCACAGCTTCCACACCTCTGATACACCGCAGCCACGAGAAAGGTTCCGGTCCGGCCATGGCGCTCACGCTCTACGTCGACACCGCGCGCTGGCGGGCGCACCACAAGCACGTGCAGGAGCAGTTCCCGGGTCTCGTCCCGGTCTGCAAGGGCAACGGCTACGGCTTCGGGCACGAGCGGCTGGCGGAGGAGGCCACGCGACTGGGCGCGGACCTGCTCGCCGTCGGCACCACCTACGAGGCCGCGCGCATCAAGGACTTCTTCGGCGGTGACCTGCTGGTGCTGACGCCGTACCGGCGCGGCGAGGAGCCCGTGCCGCTGCCCGACCGGGTGGTGCGCTCGGTGTCGTCCGTCGACGGCGTGTACGGCCTCGTCGGCGCGCGTGTCGTCATCGAGGTGATGTCCTCGATGAAGCGCCACGGCATCAGCGAGCAGGACCTGCCCCAGCTGCACCAGGCCATAGAGAACGTCCGGCTGGAGGGCTTCGCCATCCACCTGCCGCTGGACCGCACCGACGGATCCGACGCCGTCGAGGAGGTCATCGGCTGGATGGACCGGCTGCGCGCGGCCCGGCTGCCGCTGCACACGATGTTCGTCAGCCACCTCAAGGCCGACGAACTCGCCCGGCTCCAGCAGCAGTTCCCGCAGACCCGGTTCCGGGCCCGCATCGGCACGCGGCTGTGGCTGGGGGACCACGACGCCACCGAGTACCGCGGCGCCGTCCTGGACGTCACGCGCGTGGCCAAGGGCGACCGGTTCGGCTACCGGCAGCAGAAGGCGGCCTCCGACGGCTACCTGGTGGTCGTGGCGGGCGGTACGTCGCACGGGGTGGGCCTGGAGGCCCCGAAGGCCCTGCACGGCGTCATGCCGCGCGCCAAGGGCGTCGCACGGGCCGGGCTCGCCACGGTCAACCGGAACCTTTCTCCGTTCGTCTGGGGCGGCAAGCAGCGCTGGTTCGCCGAGCCTCCGCACATGCAGGTCTCGATCCTGTTCGTCCCCTCGGACGCCCCGGAACCGAAGGTCGGCGACGAACTGGTGGCCCATCTGCGGCACACCACCACGCAGTTCGACCGGCTCGTGGACCGCTGAGCCCCGCCCGGCGCAGCCGGGAGGCCGTGCACCAGCGAAAAGGCCGCCGTACACCGCAGCGAGAAGGCCGTACACGCATCCCGCGTGTACGGCCTTCTTCATGACCTTCCGACGGTACGTTCGCTCAGAGCGAACCGTCCTCCGTGGAGGGCTGCGCCGGCCTGCCCCAGTCCACCTGGACGCCTTCGAAGTGGGCGGCGTGCCGTGGTGGATGGGCTGCGGCGCCGAGCACGAAGACGTCCTCCGCGCCGTCGAGCACCCCGCCCGAGGGGTCGTCGTCGCCCGAGCGGCGCACCACGTCCCGCTCCGGCATGAGGATGTCCCGTACGACGACGGCACACAGGTACAGCGTGCCCACCAGGTGCAGCACGATCGCCCAGTGATAGCCGAGCGTCGGCAGCCCCTTGTGGGCCTCACCGCTGGTCGTGTACGCGAGGTACATCCAGATGCCCAGGAAGTACGCCACCTCGCACGCCTGCCAGATCAGGAAGTCACGCCACTTGGGCCGGGCGAGGACCGCCAGCGGCACCAGCCACAGGACGTACTGCGGCGAGTAGACCTTGTTGGTGACGATGAAGGCCGCCACGATCAGGAAGGCCAGCTGGGCGAAGCGCGGCCGGCGCGGGGCGGTGAAGGCCAGCGCGGCGATGCCCAGGAAGGACAGCACCACCAGCACCATCGCGGCGGCGTTCACGAAGCCGGTGCTCGGCGGGTTGCTGGAGTTCTGGGCCCAGACCAGCCAGAACGAGCCGAAGTCGACGCCCCGCTCCTGGCTGAACGTGTAGAACTTCGACCACCCCGGGAACGCGAACAGCATCACCGGCACGTTCACCACGCACCAGGCGATCACCGCGCCGCCCACGGCCTGTGCGTACTCCCGCCATTTGCCGGCGCGCCAGCACAGCAGGAGCAGCGGGCCCAGCAGGAACACGGGATAGAGCTTGGCGGCCGTGGCGAGGCCCAGAAGGACGCCGAAGGCGACGGGACGGCTCCGGGACCACATCAGCATCGCGGCGGCCGTAAGGGCCACCGCCAGCAGGTCCCAGTTAATGGTCGCGGTGAGCATGAAGGCGGGCGCCAGGGCGACCAGCAGGCCGTCCCAGGGGCGGCGGTGGTGGGTGCGGGCCACGCAGACGGCGATGACGGCCGCGCACACCATCAGCATCCCGGCGTTGACGAACCAGTACCACTGTTCCTGGTGCTGGATGCCGCCGCTGTGCGGGGTGAGCCAGGACGCCACCTCCATGAACAGGCCCGTCAGCACCGGGTACTCGAGGTAGCCCATACCCCCGGACATGTCGTCCGGCAGCTTGTCGAAGTACGGCACGAGATGGTCGGCGAATCCGCGGCCCTGGTAGAGGTGCGGGATGTCCGAGTAGCAGGCCTTCGTGTACTGGCTGCTCGCGCCGAAGAACCAGGCGCTGTGATAGCAGGGCGCCTTCTGGACCAGGCCGAGGGCGAACATGCCGATCGCCACGAGCGCGACCACCCGTACGGGCGTCCACCAGGAGGTCCCGAGCAGCGCACGGCGCCCCAGAGGACCACCGATCAGCTCGCTGCCGGCCCGGGCGATCTCGTCCTCACTGGTCGGACGCACCGGTTCTGCCGTAGCGGGCCGCACGGGCTCGGGCTCGTACCTGCTCGCAGGCGTCATCTCTGCACTGGGCATGGGGCACATCCTGCCGTACCTGTCTGGGAAAAAGACGTGGACCGCCGCACCTGGTGGGGTGCGGCGGCCCATGTTTCACGTGAAACACCCGTGGCGGTCGAAATGCTCGCCAACCGGTCAGGCGCGGCGGCTAACCGGTCTTACCACCGAAGAGGCCGCCGTTGCCATTGCCCCGGGTGTTGCCTCCGGTACCGGTCGTGTCCGTGACGCTCGGCGATGGATCGGTGCCTCCTGTGGTGCCGCCCGTGTCCGTACCGCCGTTGGCGCCGCCGTTGCCGTTGCAGTTGTTGGTCCAGCTCCACTGGCAGGTGTCGCTCGCCGACGGGGACGGAGCCGTGGACGACACGCTGGGCGACGGGGACGGCGACGGGCTCGTCGTCCGGCTCTGGCTGGCCGAGGGAGTCGGTGTCGGACTCGGGTCGGCGTTGAGCACCTTGCCGATGGGCTCCGGAGTCGGGAAGTCCTTGACCGGCTCGTTCGCCAGTGCCTGGGCCATGTAGTCGTGCCAGATCTCGGCCGGGAACGAGGCACCGTGGATCTTCTCCTGGCCACCCGTTCCGTACATCTCCAGGAACGTCCGGTTCTTGTTCTTCGCGTTGTCGTCCAGCCGGAACATGCTGATCGCGGTCGACAGCTGAGGGGTGTAGCCGACGAACCACGCGGACTTGTTGCCGTCCGTGGTACCCGTCTTACCGGCGACCTCGCGACCGGGGAGCTGCGCCTTGGTGCCGGTGCCCTTGTCCACCACGGTCTTGAGCACGTCGGTCACGTTGTCGGCGACCTGGGGGGTGAAAGCCTCGGTGGACTTGTCCCGGTGCTGGAAGACCACACCGTCCTTGTCGCTCACCTTCACGACGGAGTAGGGGTCACGCTGCTGACCGCTGGCCGCGAACGTGCCGTACGCGGAGGCCATGCGGATGGCGCTGGGGTCCGACGTACCGATCGAGAAGGACGGGTAGTTGGAGCTGGCAAGGCTGCCCTCGAGAATGCCGGCGTCCATGGCAGTCTCCTTGACCTTGTCCAGCCCCACGTCCATACCGAGCTGGACGTAGGCGGAGTTGACCGAGTACTGCATCGCCTCACGGAGGTCGATCTTGTAGTTCGGCGGGTCTCCGACGGACTCACCGCCGTCGTTGGTCTGCAGCCACTCCTTGCCGTTCTTGTCGGTCCAGACCTGCCCGTTGTACTCCTTGATCTTGAGCTTGTTCTTGCCGCTGTACAGGCTCTTGGGGGAGACGACCGTGCGGTCGTCCTGTGGCTGTGACTCCGGACCGTCCGGGTTGCGCACGCCCCACTTCATGGCCGCCGCCAGGACGAACGGCTTGAATGTCGAACCCACCTGGGCACCGGTCGAGTCCGCGTTGTCGGTGAAGTGCTTGGTCGCGTCCTCACCGCCGTAGATGGCCTTGATGGCACCCGTGGTCGGGTCCACGGAAGCCCCGCCGAACTGGACGTGGGTGTCCGTCTTGGGCCGCTGCTGCGGTTTGATGTTCGCCTTCTGGACCTTCTTCACGGCGGATTCCAGCTCGTTGACCTTCTTCTTGTCGAAGGTCGTGTAGATCTGGTAGCCGCCCTTCTGCAGATCGTCCGCAGTGATGTGCGTCGCCGGGTTGTTGACCAGGTACGCCTTGGCGAGGTCGACGAGATAGCCGATCTGACCCTGCAGCTGGCCGTTCGACCGGGGGTTCTGGATCTTGGGGAGAGTCGTGTACTTGGCGCGCTCCGCAGGGCTCAGATGGTGGTATTTGACCATCTTGTCGAGTGTGTCCTGCATCTGTGCCAGGGCCCGCCTGCTGTTGGCCTCCGGGGTCGCCGTGGGATCGAGGGAGGTCGCGCCCGCGGGGTCGTAGTACGTGGCGCCCTTGACCATCGCCGCCAGGAAGGCGCACTCGCCCGCGTCCAGCTTCGTGGCGTCCTTGTTGAAGTAGGCCCGGGACGCGGCCTGGAGGCCGTAGGCCCCGCGGCCGAAGTACGTCGTGTTGAGGTAGCCCTCCATGATCTGGTCCTTGGGGACCTGGGCGCCCACCTTGATCGCGACGAAGATCTCCTTGAACTTCCTGGACAACGTCTGTGCCTGGTCGTTCAGCATCGCGTTCTTTACATACTGCTGGGTGATGGTCGAGCCACCCTGTGTCTGGCCGCCGCGGGCCATGTTCAGGACGGCACGGGCGATGCCCTTCGGGTCGATGCCGCTGTCCGTCTCGAAGGTCTTGTTCTCCTGCGAGATGACGGCGTACCGCATGTCCTTCGGGATGCTGGCGAAGTTCATGTTCTGGCGGTTGACCTCACCGCCGGTCGCGACCATCACCGAGCCGTCGGACCAGTAGAAGACGTTGTTCTGCGCCTTGGCGACCGCGGCCTCGTTGGGAACGTTCACCATCGCGTACGCGATGCCCGCCACCGCCACCAGACTTCCGACGAAGCCGATGAACAACCCGGAGACGAGCTTCCAGGAGGGCACCCAGCGGCGCCAGCCGTACCGGTCGGCCCTGGGGTAGTCGATGATCCGCTTCCTGCCAGGGGCCGTCGCCGCCCGACCTCTGCCGCGCCCGGGCCCGGCCGGGCCGCCGCGCCGGCCGCCCGGGCCCGCGTTGTCGGCGCCTCTGCGGCGGCTGCCTCTCTGCGCCGCCCGGCGGGCCTCGGCACGGCCGCCGTAGGGGCGCTCCTCACTTTCCGGTCCGCTGCGACCCGACCCATAGGAACTGGACCCATAGGAGTCGGCTGGAGATCCGGTGGCGCCTCGCGGTGCCGCACGGCGACCGGAGGACGAGCCGGGCTGGCCGCGTCGGGCCGCGGCACGTCCGCCTCCCTGCGGCTGCGGCGGTTTGCGACGGTGCTCGCTCATCGAACGATTACTCCTCGGGCAGGCGCACCCGTGCGCGCCTGGAACGGCGGCTGGTTTCCGGTCCCCCCGAAGTACGGATGTGGTCGGTTCTGCATTCACCCGTACTGCACCGGGGACGACGACGCTCCCCAGGTGTCACTTGGTTCCCGGTGCTGTGCATGCCGCACAGACTACGCACCGCCAAAACCCATCGAGCCTTGAAGTTCACCCCAAAACAGGCAACTTGCCTCAGGTGAAGCGGTGATGTGATCCCGTTCACCGCCGCCCCTCTTGTCGCCTGCGGAAGGCCGTTCTATCGTCGTGATGTATCGAGTCGATACATCAGCGCGAGATAAAGACGCTGAGAGGCACGGCGAGACCCGCGTGAGCGATCAGCGGGACCGAGAGGAGGCGACGATGAGCCGACGTTCCGGCATCCTCGAGTTCGCCGTGCTCGGCCTGCTCCGCGAGTCCCCGATGCACGGCTATGAGCTGCGCAAACGACTCAACACGTCCCTGGGTGTGTTCCGGGCCTTCAGCTACGGCACGCTGTACCCCTGCCTCAAGACGCTGGTCGCCAACGGCTGGTTGATCGAGGAACCGGGCAGCACCCACGAGGACGCCGCTCCGCTCGCCGGACGCCGGGCGAAGATCGTGTACCGATTGACGGCAGAAGGTAAGGAGCACTTCGAGCAGCTGCTCGCGCAGACCGGCCCCGACGCGTACGAGGACGAGCACTTCGCCGCACGCTTCGCCTTCTTCGGGCAGACGTCGCGCGATGTGCGCATGCGCGTGCTGGAGGGCCGGCGCAGCCGCCTGGAGGAGCGTCTGGAGAAGATGCGTGCCTCCCTGGCGCGCACCCGGGAGCGCCTCGACGACTACACACTCGAGCTCCAGCGCCACGGGATGGAGTCCGTGGAGCGCGAAGTGCGCTGGCTGAACGAGCTCATCGAGAGCGAGCGGGCCGGACGGGACCTGAAGGGTGCCGCATCCGGGGGGCCCGCTCAGCAGGACACCACCAATGGATCGACGGGCGGCCTGCCCCGTCCCGGGGAAACCCCCCGGACGGATACGCCCGACGACACCGCCACGTGAGACCCACTCAGGGCCTCACTCGTACACACAGGGAGCAACCGGAATGGGTTCGGTTCGCGTAGCCATCGTCGGCGTGGGCAACTGCGCGGCGTCGCTGGTGCAGGGAGTCGAGTACTACAAGGACGCCGACCCGGCGTCCAAGGTCCCCGGCCTGATGCACGTGCAGTTCGGTGACTACCACGTGCGCGACGTCGAGTTCGTCGCCGCGTTCGACGTCGACGCCAAGAAGGTCGGCCTCGACCTCGCGGACGCGATCGGCGCCTCCGAGAACAACACCATCAAGATCTGCGACGTGCCCAACACCGGTGTCACCGTCCAGCGCGGCCACACCCTCGACGGCCTCGGCAAGTACTACCGCGCCACCATCGAGGAGTCCGCCGAGGAGCCGGTCGACGTCGTCCAGATCCTGAAGGACAAGCAGGTCGACGTCCTGGTCTGCTACCTGCCGGTCGGCTCGGAGGACGCGGCGAAGTTCTACGCCCAGTGCGCCATCGACGCCAAGGTGGCCTTCGTCAACGCCCTCCCGGTCTTCATCGCCGGCACCAAGGAGTGGGCGGACAAGTTCACCGAGGCCGGTGTGCCGATCGTCGGTGACGACATCAAGTCCCAGGTCGGCGCGACCATCACGCACCGCGTCATGGCGAAGCTGTTCGAGGACCGCGGTGTCATCCTCGACCGCACGATGCAGCTGAACGTCGGCGGCAACATGGACTTCAAGAACATGCTCGAGCGCGAGCGCCTGGAGTCCAAGAAGATCTCCAAGACGCAGGCCGTCACCTCCCAGATCCCCGACCGGGACCTCGGCGAGAAGAACGTGCACATCGGCCCGTCCGACTACGTGGCCTGGCTGGACGACCGCAAGTGGGCCTACGTCCGCCTCGAGGGCCGCGCCTTCGGTGACGTCCCGCTGAACCTGGAGTACAAGCTCGAGGTCTGGGACTCCCCGAACTCCGCGGGTGTCATCATCGACGCCCTGCGCGCCGCGAAGATCGCCAAGGACCGCGGCATCGGCGGCCCGATCCTGTCGGCGTCGAGCTACTTCATGAAGTCCCCGCCGGTCCAGTACTTCGACGACGAGGCCCGCGAGAACGTCGAGAAGTTCATCCGCGGCGAGGTCGAGCGATAGTTCGACCCGGCACGGCGCGCCAGGGTGCCTGACGGCGCCCGCTCGCCCGAGAACGCTCCTGCCAGGGCTGTGAAGGTCCCCGGGTTCCCTGACCCGGGGACCTTCCGCATATGTGAGGCTGTGCCCCATGCCCGTCGTCCGTGACCTGCGCGTCCTGTTGCGCCTGCGGTACTTCCGGCGTCTGCTCTCCATTCGCCTGCTGTCACAGGGTGCCGACGGCGTCTATCAGGTCGCGCTCGCCGCGTACGTGGTCTTCTCCCCGGAGAAACAGACCTCGGCCACCGCCATCGCCTCGGCGATGGCAGTCCTGCTGCTCCCCTACTCGCTGGTCGGCCCGTTCGCGGGCGTCCTGCTGGACCGCTGGCGGCGCCGGCAGGTCTTCGTGTACGGCAACCTGCTCCGCGCCCTGCTGGCCGCGGCCACCGCGGTGCTGATGGTCAGCCATGTCCCGGACTGGCTCTTCTACGCCTCGGCGCTGTGCATCACGGCCGTCAACCGCTTCGTCCTGGCCGGGCTGTCCGCCTCGCTGCCACGCGTGGTGGACACCGAGCGCCTGGTGCTCGCCAACTCCCTGAGCCCGACGGCCGGAACACTCGCTGCGACCGCGGGGGGCGGCCTCGCCTTCGCCGTACGGCTCGTGGCATCCGGCTCCGACGCCGCTGTGGTCCTCCTCGGCGCCTTCCTCTATCTGTGCGCCGCCCTGGCCTCCCTGGCCGTGCCTCCCGCGCTGCTCGGCCCCGACCGGCGTCCGGCACGGCCGCGCATGGCCACCGCCCTCGCCGAGACGGCACGGGAACTCATTGCGGCCGTCCGCCATCTGGCCGCTCCCCGGCGCAGGGCAGCCGCATGGGCGCTGGCCGCGATGACGCTGATGCGCTTCTGCTACGGCGCGCTTCTCGTCCTTCTGCTGATGCTGTGCCGGTACGCCCTGTCGGCGACTCCCGAGGGCGGACTCCGGCTGCTCGGCCTCGCGCTGGCGCTGTCGGGGGCGGGATTCTTCGCGGCGGCCGCGGTGACACCGTGGGCGGCGGGACACCTCGGCCCCGGCCGCTGGATCGTGGTGTGCTCCGGTGCCGCCACAGTCCTGGAGCCCGCCCTCGGCCTCCCATTCGCGACCGGCCCCCTCTTGGCTGCGGCCTTCGTCCTGGGCCTGACCACGCAGGGGGCGAAGATCGCCACGGACACGATCGTCCAGTCCTCCGTCGACGACGGCTTCCGCGGCCGGATCTTCTCCGTGTACGACGTGCTCTTCAATGTGGCCTTCGTCGGGGCGGCCGGAGTCGCGGCCCTGATGCTGCCGCCGGACGGCCGCTCGGCACTTCTCGTGATCCTGGTCGCCGTGATCTACGGCGGAGTGACCGTGGCCATGGCCCATTTCGAGCGGCGCCGAGACGGCAGCCCGGCGCGGAGTGGGTGACACCCAGACGAAGAGGGGCGATGTTTCACGTGAAACACCGCCTCTTCCTCACTCCCAGCCCTGCGACATGTTTCACGTGAAACATCGCCGACCCGGGCTCGGGCTCGGCAGAGATCAGCTCTGCTCGGCCCACCAGTCCTTCAGAGCCGCTACCGCCGCGTCATGCTCCATCGGGCCGTTCTCCAGGCGCAGCTCCAGCATGTGTTGGTACGCCTTGCCGACGACCGGGCCGGGGCCGACACCCAGAATTTCCATGATCTGGTTGCCGTCGAGGTCCGGGCGGATCGCGTCCAGCTCCTCCTGCTCCTTGAGCTGGGCGATGCGCTCCTCCAGGCCGTCGTAGGCCCGGGACAGCGCGGCTGCCTTGCGCTTGTTGCGGGTGGTGCAGTCCGAGCGGGTCAGCTTGTGCAGACGGTCCAGCAGCGGGCCCGCGTCACGGACGTAGCGGCGCACCGCCGAGTCCGTCCACTCTCCGGTGCCGTAGCCGTGGAAGCGCAGGTGGAGTTCGACCAGCCGTGAAACGTCCTTGACCAGCTCGTTGGAGTACTTCAGGGCGGTCATGCGCTTCTTGGTCATCTTGGCGCCGACCACCTCGTGGTGGTGGAACGAGACGCGGCCGTCCTTCTCGAAGCGGCGGGTGCGCGGCTTGCCGATGTCGTGCAGCAGCGCGGCCAGCCGCAGGGTGAGGTCGGGGCCCTTCTCCTCCAGGGCGATCGCCTGTTCCAGGACGATCAGCGTGTGGTCGTAGACATCCTTGTGCCGGTGGTGCTCGTCCCGCTCCAGGCGCAGCGCCGGCAGCTCCGGCAGCACGTGGTCGGCGAGCCCGGTGTCCACGAGCAGGCTCAGCCCCTTGCGCGGGTGCGCGGAGAGGATCAGCTTGTTCAGCTCATCCCTGACCCGCTCGGCCGAGACGATCTCGATGCGTCCGGCCATCTCCGTCATCGCGGTGACGACCTCGGGGGCGACGGTGAAGTCCAGCTGGGCGGCGAACCGGGCGGCCCGCATCATCCGCAACGGGTCGTCCGAGAACGACTCCTCGGGCGTGCCCGGCGTCCGCAGCACGCGTGCCGCGAGGTCCTCCAAGCCGCCGTGCGGGTCGATGAACTCCTTCTCCGGCAGGGCCACGGCCATGGCGTTGACCGTGAAGTCCCGGCGGACCAGATCCTCCTCGATGGAGTCGCCGTACGACACCTCGGGCTTGCGGGAGGTGCGGTCGTAGGCCTCCGATCGGTACGTGGTGATCTCGATCTGGAAGGTCCAGTCGGTGTCTGCGACGCGGGCGCTCTTCTGCGCGCCGACGGTGCCGAAGGCGATGCCGACCTCCCAGACCGCGTCCGCCCACGGCCGGACGATCTTCAGTACGTCCTCGGGGCGGGCGTCGGTCGTGAAGTCCAGATCGTTGCCGAGCCGGCCGAGCAGCGCATCGCGTACCGATCCGCCGACCAGGGCGAGGGAGAACCCCGCCTCCTGGAATCGGCGGGCAAGATCGTCGGCGACGGGGGCCACCCGCAGCAGCTCGGCGACCGCGCGCTGCTGCGCCTGGCTCAGGGCAGAGGGAGTGTCTTCGTTCGGGTTCGGCACAACAGAAAAGGGTACGTGCCCCGGCGGCCAGGAGCTGCCTTCATTTCCTCCACGGGCGGCCGGGTGAAGATCACGGGACGGCCCGGTGAAAGGGGCGGTGGACACCTGCCGCCATACCCGCGCAAGCGCTGCTCTTACGGCGTACGAAAGCTCTTCCCTCGATACTGGATATAGAGGACAGGTCGCCGCTGTTCTCCGATCTTGTGACGGAGACCGCGGCACTTCCCCTCAGCGCGCATCGTTACCATGCGTGGACGCACATTCCGACGACCACTGACGACGACGAGGGACGGGCGAACGCGTGGCCGAGGCGGCTGACATCCAGGGCACCCCTGCCTCACCTGCCCGCCGGTGGCTACGACGCGCCGGCGCGCTGCTCGCCGGTGCGCCTTTGCTGGCCGGGCTGCTCCAGCTGCCCGCCGCGGCACCCGCCCAGGCAGCCTCCTCGGGCACGGTGGCCGTCGACCTGGACTCGCTGACCCCCAGCGCGCCCACGGACGGCGACACGCTGACCGTGTCGGGCACGGTGACCAACCACGGCAAGCAGACCGTCACCGGTGCTCACGTGGACCTGCGGGTCGGCCCCCTGCTGGACACCCGCTCGGAGATCGACTCCCTCGCGCAGCACGCGGACGACCTGCAGGGCGGAACCGGCTCCGAGGTCGGCGGCAAGTACATGGAGAAGTTCGCCAAGCTGTCCCCGGGTGTCGCGGAGCACTTCAGCATCTCCGTCCCCGTGTCCAAGCTCGACCTCGGCGACGACGGCGTCTACGCGTTCGGTGTCTCCCTCTCCGGCCAGACCGCGGCCCAGCCCTGGGACCAGATGCTCGGCATCCAGCGGACGTTCCTGCCGTGGCAGCCGTCCGAGGCAGACACCAAGACAAAGACGACGTACCTGTGGCCGCTGATCTCCACGGTCCACATGACGGCCAAGACGGGAGCCGGTGAGCTCCAGACACCGGTGTTCCGCAACGATGACCTGGCCAAGGAACTCGCCCCGGGCGGCCGGCTGGCCCAGATGGTGGAACTGGGCAAGGACCTCGACGTCACCTGGGTGATCGACCCGGACCTGCTGGCCTCGGTGGACGCGATGGCGACCGGCAACTACCGGCTGCCCGGCGCCGGCGGCACCACCACACCCGGCCCCAAGGATCACCAGGCGCTCGCCAAGCAGTGGCTGGCGCACCTGCAGGACGCGGTGGCGGGCAAGGAGGTCGTCGCGCTCCCCTTCGCCGACCCGGACCTGGCGTCCCTCGCGCACAACGGCACCAGCGTCACCGGCTCGCTCAGCCACCTCAAGGACGCCACCGACGTCGCTGCCACCACTGTCAAGACCGTGCTCCACATCACACCGAGCACCGACTTCGCCTGGCCGGTGGAGGGCGCCGTGGACCCGGCGATCATGAAGGTCGCGACCTCTGCCGGAGCCGACCGCGTGATCGCCCGCAGCGACAGCCTCCAGGAGAACGCCGGACTGCCGTACACGCCCTCCGCGGCCCGCCCGGTCGGCTCGGGCACTACGGCGGTGGTCGCCGACGCCCGGCTGTCCACGGCCTTTGCGGGCGACCTGACGAAGGCGGACTCGGCCACGCTCGCCGTGCAGGAGTTCCTGGCGCAGAGCCTCGAGGTGAACGCGCAGACGGACAAGCAGCGCAGCATCGTGGTCGCCCCCCAGCGCATGCCCACCGCGAGCCAGGCACAGGCGATGGCCGCGGCGCTGAAGGCGCTCCAGGACGGGAACTGGTCCCAGTCCCAGGACCTCTCCGCGGCGGCCAAGGACAAGCCGGACCCGAACGCCACCACGCGCATCCCGCCGGCGTCGGCCTACCCCTCCTCGCTGCGTTCACACGAACTGCCCCGCTCCGCCTTCGAGCAGATCGCGCGCACCCAGGACAAACTCGACAGCTTCCAGGTGATCCTCTCCGACCAGTCCCGCGTCGTCACGCCGTTCGGGCGGGCCATAAACCGTGAGATGTCCACGTCCTGGCGCGGCAGGAGCGGCGAGGCCGAGAGCTACCGGGACGGCGTGGAGCAGTGGCTGGACGAGCTGGCCGATCAGGTGAAGCTCATCGACAAGTCGGAGACCAAGCTCTCCGGCCGCAGCGCGACCATCCCGGTGACCGTCCAGAACAACCTCGTCCAGCCGGTCGGCCATCTGGTGCTGCGGCTCACCTCCACCATGCCGACTCGCCTGAAGATCGGCGGCAAGGCGTACTTCGAGCAGCGCGTCGAGGTCTCCGGCGGCCACAGCCAGTCCGTGAAGTTCACCACCTCGGCCAACGCCAACGGCCGGGCGACCGTGATCGCCCAGCTGTACACCGAGGACGGCCAGAAGTACGGTGCCCCCGTCAGCTTCGACGTGAAGGTCACCGAGATCACGCCGACGGTGATGCTGGTCATCGGCGGTGGTGTGCTTCTCCTCGTCCTCGCCGGTTTCCGTATGTACACCCAGCGCAAGCGCGCGTCGGCCGGCCAGCCGGAGAAGGACGGCCCCGACGCGGCGGAGCAGGCCGGCGAGGAGTCCGGGAACCCCGACGCACCCGCCGACCGTCTCCCCCAGGAGCCGGACGATTCCGTCTCCTCCTCCGGGGCAGACGACCCGGAGCACCCGAGTGACCCTGCGCCGGACACCGCACCGGAACGCACCGACCCGTCCGGGACGGGTGAGAGAGTGGACCGTTGAGCGAGGTCATGGCCAGTGGGCCAGGGACGATGAGGTGGGGTAAGCATGAACGCGCCGTACGACGGTGACCGCGGCCAGGGCGCGGCCGGCTCGGGCTACCCCGAGACGCCGCCGGAGCCCGGCCAGGTACCGCCGCAGCACGCGGCGGACATGTACCCCCAGAACGCCTACCACCAGGACCCCTACCAGGCGCAGGACCTCACCGCTCAGGACCCGGCCGGCGCGGCGCGGTACGACCGCGCCGCGCATCCGCCGCCCGCTCCGGGCGGCTACCAGCAGCAGCCGTACGGCCGCCCCGCCGACCAGCCGTACGCGCCCGACCCGCGTGGCTGGGCGCAGACGCCGGCGCAGGAGCCGGAGGGTCCGGCCGCGTACGGGCCGTACGGCGACGATCCACGCACCCACCAGTTCGTGGGCGTGGACGACCTGGTCACGCATTCCGGCGAGGGGTACCACGAGCCTGACGCGTTCGCGCACCTCTTCAAGGACCAGCAGCACAGCGGCGGGCAGGCACCCATGGATCCGCCGGCCTACGCGCGGCCGGCCGCCGCTCCGGGCGGCGGTTACGGCCCGGCAGGCCAGTACCCGCCGGCGCACGGACAGGGCCCTCAGCAGGGCAACCCGTACGCCGAGGCCGCCTACCCGGCCGCCCCGGGAACCGCGGCTCAGCCGCCGGTGCCCGCCCCGGCCGCGGCCCCGGACCCCGCCGCTCCGCACGGCGCCGCGCAGCCCGAGGCGGCGGCCCTCGCGGACGCGCCCGCGAAGAAGGGCGGCAAGGCCGCCGGGCTGCTGAAGTCCAGCGCCGTGATGGCGGCGGGCACGATGGTCTCCCGCCTCACCGGCTTCATCCGCTCCGCGCTGATCGTCTCGGCGCTCGGCCTCGGCTTCCTCGGCGACTCCTTCCAGGTGGCCTACCAGCTGCCGACGATGATCTACATCCTCACGGTCGGCGGCGGTCTGAACTCCGTCTTCGTGCCGCAGCTGGTGCGGGCGATGAAGGAGGACGAGGACGGCGGCGAGGCCTTCGCCAACCGGCTGCTGAGCCTGGTGATGGTGGCGCTGGCCGCGCTGACCGGTCTCGCGATGTTCGCGGCGCCGCTGCTGGTGCGCATGCTGTCCAACCCGGTCGCCTCCAACCCGGCGGCCAACGACGTGGCCGTCACCTTCACCCGCTACTTCCTGCCCTCGATCTTCTTCATGGGCATCCATGTGGTGATGGGTCAGATCCTCAACGCGCGCGGGAAGTTCGGCGCGATGATGTGGACCCCGGTGCTGAACAACATCGTCATCATCGTGACGCTGGGCATGTTCATCTGGGTCTACGGCACCGCCGCCCACTCCCACATGACGGTCACGAACATCCCGCCGGAGGGCCAGCGCCTGCTCGGCGTCGGTGTGCTGCTCGGCCTGGTCGTCCAGGCCCTGGCGATGATCCCGTATCTGCGGGAGACCGGCTTCCGGATCCGGCTGCGGTTCGACTGGCGGGGCCACGGCCTGGGCAAGGCCGCGATGCTCGCCAAGTGGACGGTCCTGTTCGTGCTCGCGAACCAGGCCGGCGCCATGATCGTCACCCAGCTGTCCACGGCGGCCGGCAAGGACTCCGGCACCGCCGGCACCGGTTTCGCCGCCTACGCCAACGCCCAGCTGATCTGGGGCCTGCCCCAGGCCATCATCACGGTGTCCCTCATGGCTGCCCTGCTGCCGCGCATCTCGCGCTCGGCCGCCGAGGGCGACGGCGGCGCGGTCCGTGACGACATCTCCCAGGGCCTGCGGACCACGGCCGTCGCCATCGTCCCGATCGCCTTCGGCTTCCTCTCGCTCGGCATCCCGATGTGCACGCTGATCTTCGGCTCCTCGGGCACCGGCGAGGCCACCAACATGGGCTACATGCTGATGGCCTTCGGCCTCGGCCTGATCCCGTACTCGGTGCAGTACGTCGTCCTGCGCGCCTTCTACGCCTACGAAGACACCCGCACGCCCTTCTACAACACCGTCATCGTCGCCGCCGTCAACGCGGGCGCCTCGGCACTGTGCTACTTCCTGCTCCCCGCCCGCTGGGCGGTGGCCGGCATGGCAGCCGCCTACGGTCTCGCCTACGCGATCGGTGTGGGCGTCGCCTGGCGGCGGCTGCGCAAGCGGCTCGGCGGCGACCTGGACGGCACCCGCGTCATGCGGACGTACGCGCGCCTGTGCATCGCCTCGGTGCCGGCGGCCCTGCTCAGCGGCGCGGCCTGCTACGGCATCGGGCACAGCCTCGGCCAGGGCGTCATCGGCTCCTTCGCCGCGCTGCTCGCCGGCGGTGCCGTTCTTCTCGGCGTCTTCTTCGTCGCCGCCCGACGGATGCGCATCGAGGAACTGAACTCGCTCGTGGGCATGGTCCGCGGGCGTCTGGGCCGCTGAGGCGGGGGTAGGCGCACAACCATCGTCCGCCGCCGTGTGTCGTGCATAGCGGCGGACTGTGGGCACAATTGGTTTCGGCGTCGGACAGCGCGCAACGGATGGGGAGGCAGGGACGACGGTGGCGGAACGGAGCACGGCTGCCGTCGACGTGGCAGACAACAGCGGCGAGCAGCCGCTGACCGCCAAGGCGGACCAGTCCACGGCCGACGGGGTGCCCAAGAACCCGGAGCGGGACACGGACAGCGACCAGGCACAGGGGAGCGGCGGGACCGAGGGTTCCGGACGGAAGGCCTCACCTCCTGAACTGCACAGCGGTCACAAGCTCGCCAGACGCTACCGGCTGGAGGAGTGCGTCACCCGTCTGGACGGATTCAGCAGTTGGCGTGCGGTCGACGAGAAACTCCGTCGTGCCGTCGGCGTCCACCTCCTTCCCGCGGATCACGCGCGGGCCCGTTCCGTGCTCGCCGCCGCCCGTGCCTCCGCACTGCTCGGCGACCCCCGTTTCGTCCAGGTCCTCGACGCCGTCGAGGAGAACGACCTCGTCTACGTCGTGCACGAGTGGCTGCCCGACGCCACCGAGCTGACCACGCTGCTCACGGCAGGCCCGCTGGAGCCGCACGACGCCTACCAGATGGTCAGTCAGATCGCCTCTGCCATGGCCGCCGCACACCGCGAGGGCCTCGCCCATCTCCGGCTCAACCCCAACGCCGTCCTGCGCACCTCCACCGGTCAGTGGCGCATCCGGGGCCTCGCCGTGAACGCCGCGCTGCGCGGCATCAGCTCCGACACCCCGCAGCGCACCGACACCGAGGCGATCGGCGCCCTGCTCTACGCCGCGCTGACCCAGCGCTGGCCGTACGAGAGCGATGCATACGGTCTGTCCGGGCTGCCCAAGGACGTCGGCCTCATCGCACCGGACCAGGTGCGGGCCGGTGTTCACCGGGGCCTGTCGGAACTGGCCATGCGTGCCCTCGTCAACGACGGCGCCACCGCCTCCCGCCATGAGGCTCCGTGCACCACGCCGGAGGAGCTGGTGAAGGCGATCGGCGAGATGCCGCGCATCCGCCCGCCGGAGCCGGCGTTCACGGCCCCGCCGGAGTACCAGCGCACGACCTACCAGCAGGGCGCGTACGGCCGTCCGGCGCCGCACCCCGGCGCCACCCCTCAGCCCATCACCACTCCGCCGCCCCCGCTGCAGAGCCGCACCGGCAAGGCGCTGAAGTGGGCGGTCTCCGCCCTTCTCATCGCCGCTCTCGGTCTGGGCAGCTGGCAGTTGGCGGACGCACTGATGGACCAGGGCGGCAAGTCCGACGACACCAACAAGAGCCAGCAGACCGACGACGGCGGCAAGGGCGCCGCACAGCGCAAGCCGACGCCGATAAGCATCAAGGGCAGTCAGGAATTCGTCGCCAAGGGGGACCCTCAGCATCCCGGTGACGTGGCCAAGACGTACGACGGGAACCCTTCGACGTATTGGCGCACGAAGACTTTCAACGAAGGTCCGACCATCGCCCCCTACAAGCCGGGCGTCGGCATCGTCTACGACCTCGGCTCGGCGAAGTCCCTCAGCACCGCGACCGTCAGCCTGCGCTACCCCGGCGACCACACGACGGTCGAGCTCTACTCGGCCGACTCGCTGACACCGCCCTCCCTGGAGTCGATGCACCAGATCGGCAAGGTCACGAGCACCGGCACCACCGCCACGGTCAAGCTCAGCAAGCCGGTGAAGACGCAGTATGTCCTCGTGTGGCTGACGGCCGTGCCGTACTCGGGTTCGGACCCGAGCGCGTACGCCGGCGCAGGCTACAAGCAGGCCATCGGCGAAGTGAAGTTCACGGGCTGACGTCTCACCCGGACCGGAGGGGGCAGATGGCGGAGGGCGCCGGATACGACGGAGTGAGCGACAAGGAGCTGCTCGCTCGCCACGTGGAAGGCGACTCCGGTGCCTTCGGTGAGATCGTGCGGCGGCATCGCGACCGGCTCTGGGCGGTCGCGCTGCGAACGCTGGGGGACCGTGAGGAGGCCGCCGACGCGGTGCAGGACGCCCTGGTGTCGGCGTACCGGGCTGCCCATACCTTCCGGGGCCAGTCGGCCGTCACGACATGGCTGCACCGGATCACGGTGAACGCCTGCCTGGACCGTGCCCGCAAGGTGGCCTCGCGGAAGACCTCGCCGGTCGACGACACCGAGCGGCTGGAGCAGCTCCTGGAGCCGCACGAGTCGGCGTCGGCACCTGCCGAACGCAACGATGTCCACCGCCAGCTCCTGGAAGCTCTCGGCACGCTCCCGCACGACCAGCGGGCCGCCCTGGTCCTCGTCGACATGCAGGGGTATCCCGTGGCCGAAGCCGCCCGGATCCTCGATGTGCCGACGGGAACGGTGAAGAGCCGCTGCGCCCGGGGCAGAGCCCGGCTGCTGCCTTTGCTCACTCATCTACGGCCCGAGGGTTCCGGAAGCGGAAAAGAACCCGGCTCGGGACGGAACCGGGTGCAGGGGACATCCGTCCCACCGGCAACGGGGTCTCCCGGGGAGAGCCCGGAGGACACGGGACCGAGCGATTCAGCCGTAGTGAAGGGCGGAGGTGGGCGAGCGTGACTTCCACGACAGACGCGGCCGGGCACCCGGACGTCGCGGAGATTTCCGACCTCACCGAAGGCCTGCTTCCTCCGGACCGCGGCGTGGACATACAGCGCCATCTGGAGACGTGCGAGCTGTGCGCGGACGTCCAGGCTTCCCTGGAGGAGATCCGGGGGCTGCTGGGGTCCGCGCCGGATGCGGAGCCCATGCCCGCCGACGTGGCCGCTCGGATCGATGCCGCTCTCGCCGCCGAGGCCTTGCCCAGCGG
This sequence comes from Streptomyces sp. NPDC007189, assembly GCF_040703635.1. NCBI lineage: Bacteria > Bacillati > Actinomycetota > Actinomycetes > Kitasatosporales > Streptomycetaceae > Streptomyces > Streptomyces sp. NPDC007189. Next base: position 151,295 of record NZ_JBEYEY010000007.1, on the reverse strand, counting down.
CTCGCGGGAAACCGCCGACGACCATGTTTCACGTGAAACATCGACCCCGGCCGACCGCCCCGCCGGACGCCCGCACGCTACGACCGGACCGGGACGGAAGAAGAGCGGGCGCGGCCGGCGCCGCAGGGCCGTCGTCCTGGGCACGGTACTCACCGCTGCCGTCCTGGGAGCCGGCTCCCTGGTGTTCCAGTCACTCTCCGGCGGTACGTCGACCACGACGGCGCACAGCACGCCCAGCCCGTCCCTGAGTGCGCTCTCCGGCACCAGCGTTGAGAACCAGGTCCGCAATCTGCTCTCCACGAAGAAGGCACCGCAGCGAGGCTACGACAGCCAGCATCCGCGGTCCGGGCTCACCGGCGGCGAGAACACCCCGCAGGGCACCGAGAGCGCCAATACGCTGCTCCAGACGGAAATCCCCGTCCCCGACTGCATCCGCCGGGCGATTCCGCGGGGTGATCAGGCCCTGGCAGCCAAGACCGGCACCTACGCCGGGAAGAGCGCTTACCTCGTCGTTCTGCCGGACCGCGACGACAGCACACGCGTCACCGTCTACGTCGTCGATGCGGCATGCATAGGCCGCCAGACCGGCACCGCCGGCACCGTGCTTCTGAAGCACTCCTTCGCCCGGCCCTGAGTCAGTTGGAGGATGCGTCAGTGTCACTCCCCCCGGCATGCGTGTGCCCTGACACAGCGGGAATGCGCGCCCCGTAGGATCCGTTGGGTGGGGTGAGAGTCCCGAAAGGGGCTCCCGCGCCGGTCGACTGACGCAGACCAGAGACGAGGAATCAAGCCGTGAGCGACGTCCGTAACGTGATCATCATCGGCTCCGGGCCCGCAGGCTACACGGCGGCGCTCTACACCGCCCGTGCGTCGCTGAAGCCCCTGGTGTTCGAGGGCGCCGTCACCGCCGGTGGCGCGCTGATGAACACCACCGAGGTCGAGAATTTCCCGGGCTTCCGCGACGGCATCATGGGCCCCGACCTGATGGACAACATGCGGGCGCAGGCCGAGCGCTTCGGCGCCGAGCTCGTTCCGGACGACATCGTCTCCGTCGACCTCACCGGCGAGATCAAGAGTGTCACGGACACCGCCGGCACGGTCCACCAGGCGAAGGCCGTCATCGTCACCACCGGCTCCCAGCACCGCAAGCTGGGCCTGCCGAACGAGGACGCCCTCTCCGGCCGCGGTGTCTCCTGGTGCGCGACCTGCGACGGGTTCTTCTTCAAGGACCAGGACATCGCCGTGATCGGCGGCGGTGACACCGCGATGGAGGAGGCCACCTTCCTCTCGCGGTTCGCCAAGTCCGTGACGATCGTCCACCGCCGGGACACCCTGCGTGCCTCCAAGGCGATGCAGGAGCGCGCCTTCGGCGACCCGAAGATCAAGTTCGTCTGGGACAGCGAGGTCGCCGAGATCCAGGGCGAGCAGAAGCTGTCCGGTCTGAAGCTGCGCAACGTCAAGACGGGCGAGCTCTCCGAGCTGCCGGTGACCGGTCTGTTCATCGCGATCGGCCACGACCCGCGCACCGAGCTCTTCAAGGGTCAGCTGGACCTGGACGAGGAGGGCTACCTGAAGGTGGCTGCCCCGTCCACCCGCACCAATGTGACCGGTGTCTTCGCTGCCGGTGACGTGGTCGACCACACGTACCGCCAGGCGATCACCGCCGCGGGCACCGGCTGCTCCGCCGCTCTGGACGCTGAGCGGTTCCTCGCCGCGCTCGCGGACGAGGACAAGGCTGAGCCCGAGAAGACCGCCGCCGTCTGACCTTCCCTTCCCGCCCCACCGCACGATCAAGTTGAGGAGCCCGCTGTGGCCGACCTGAAGAACGTGACCGACGCTTCCTTCGACGAGGAGGTTCTCAAGAGCGACAAGCCCGTCCTGGTGGACTTCTGGGCTGCCTGGTGCGGTCCTTGCCGCCAGATCGCCCCGTCTCTCGAGGCGATCGCCAAGGAGCACGGCGACAAGATCGAGGTCGTCAAGCTGAACATCGACGAGAACCCGGGTACGGCCGCCAAGTACGGCGTCATGTCCATCCCGACCCTGAACGTCTACCAGGGTGGCGAGGTCGTCAAGACCATCGTCGGCGCCAAGCCGAAGGCGGCGATCGAGCGGGACCTCGCCGACTTCATCGCCGAGTGACGTTTCACGTGAAACACGAATGGGCCAACCCCCAGGGGTTGGCCCATTCGCTTGCGCCGGCGCGCTGACGCTACAGCGGCCTGAGCGCCGGTTCCTTCTGGACCGCTCCGAGGAGCCGGTCGAGCGCCATCTCCACGTCTTCCTTCCAGGAGAGCGTCGAACGCAGCTCCAGTCGCAGCCGGGGATGCGTGGGATGCTGCCGGACGGTCTTGAAGCCCACGGCCAGCAGATGGTCCGCCGGAAGCAGACAGGCCGGCTCCTTCCAGCGGGCGTCACCGAAGGCCTCGATCGCCTTGAAGCCCCGGCGCAGCAGATCCTTGGCGACCGCCTGGACCAGTACCCGGCCCAGACCCTGGCCCTGATAGCCGGGCATGACGAACGCCGTCATCAGCTGCACGGCGTCCGGTGAGACAGGGCTTGTGGGGAACGCCGTAGAGCGTGGGACATAGGCCGGAGGGGCATACAGAACGAATCCCACCGGCACGTCGTCGACGTACACCACCCGGCCGCACGACCCCCAGTCCAGCAGGACGGCGGAGATCCAGGCCTCCTTCTCCAGTGCCGAGGTGCCCGCCTTTACCGCCGCTTCTCCGCTGACGGGGTCGAGCTCCCAGAAGACACACGAGCGACAGCGGTGGGGGAGGTCCTGAAGGTTGTCCAGCGTGAGCGGCACGAGCCGACGCCCCATGAAGGCTGTTCCTCGCTTCCTTCGCCCGCCGCATCTCGAGCGGCTGTCAGAGCACTGCGTTCCCTGAGCAGGCTGCCGACGAATCCGCCGACCGCGCCAAGGCCCAGGGCCGCGCTCACCAGTCCTGTGCGGCTCATCGATCGCATGGCCCCGACTCCCCACTCAGAGGTGCAGATGCTGTCCGGTGGATGCGCCATACCCGTTCGCATCGTATCCACGATGCGATTCGCTCGATACTGCATCAAAGCAAAGAGCGGGCCGTGTTCCGGTACACACCGGACACGGCCCGCGTGCTGCATGCCCGAGAGGGCGGGCGAGATCAGTCGTCCTGTTCCTCGGTCGCGCTCTGCAGCTCCTGCTGCAGCACCGGTCCCTCGTCCGGAGCCAGGGTGCTCAGGATCCGCCGGAGATCGTCCACCGAGGCGAACTCAACGGTGATCTTGCCCTTCTTCTGTCCGAGGTCGACCTTCACCCGGGTCTCGAAGCGGTCCGACAGCCGGGTCGCCAGCTCGTTCAGGGCCGGGGAGAGCCGGGAGCCGGCGCGCGGTCCCTTCGGGCGCTGGGGCTTCTGGGGCCGCGAGCCCATAAGGGTCACGATCTCCTCGACGGCTCGCACCGACAGCCCTTCGGCCACGATGCGGTGAGCCAGCCGGTCCTGCTCCTCCGAGTCCTCGATGGACAGCAGCGCCCGGGCATGCCCGGCGGAGAGGACACCGGCGGCCACCCGCTTCTGGACGGCCGGCGAGAGCTTCAGCAGACGCAGTGTGTTGGAGACCTGGGGCCGGGAGCGCCCGATCCGGTCGGCCAGCTGGTCGTGCGTGCAGTTGAAGTCCTTCAGCAGCTGGTCGTAGGCGGCCGCCTCTTCCAGCGGGTTCAGCTGCGCGCGGTGCAGGTTCTCCAGCAGCGCGTCCAGGAGGAGCTTCTCGTCCTCCGTGGCCCGGACGATCGCCGGGATGGCTTCCAGACCGGCCTCACGGCAGGCCCGCCACCTGCGCTCGCCCATGATCAGCTCATAGCGGGCGGGCCCCAGCTGCCGTACGACGACGGGCTGCAGGAGACCGACCTCCTTGATGGAGGTGACCAGCTCCTGGAGCGCGTCCTCGTCGAAGACATCACGGGGCTGGCGCGGGTTGGGCGAGATGGCGTCGAGAGGGATCTCGGCGAAGTGCGCGCCCATCGGAGGAGCCGGCATCTCCGCGGCGGGGCTTGCCGGGGGCTCCTCGGTTCCCTGTGAAACAGGCGGCAGGGTGGCCACCTTCGCTGCGGCCACCCCGCGATCGGTCGTCAGCACCGGGACGGCCGCGGGAGAGGCGGCGGCTCCGCCTCCCAGCCCGGCCGGGGCCGGGTTCTTCTCGGTCGGGGCAGCCGGGATCAGTGCGCCGAGTCCACGGCCCAACCCCCTCCGTCGCTCACTCACTGGATCCCCTCCACCATGCTTGGATCATTCTGGGCGCCGATGTGGGCCTGGCTGGCGTCATAGCTGATTCCGATGCCCTTCAGCGCGATTTCTCGGGCCGCCTCAAGGTACGAGAGGGCACCGCTCGAACCAGGATCGTAAGTCAGCACCGTCTGTCCGTAGCTCGGCGCCTCGGAGATACGGACCGAGCGGGGAATGCTCGTCCGCAGTACCTCGTCGCCGAAGTGGGTGCGCACCTCTTCCGCGACCTGGGAGGCGAGCCGGGTCCGGCCGTCGTACATGGTGAGCAGGATGGTCGACACATGCAGCGTGGGGTTGAGGTGCCCCCGCACCAGGTCGACGTTGCGCAGCAGTTGGCCCAGGCCTTCGAGTGCGTAGTACTCGCACTGGATCGGGATGAGGACCTCCTGGCCGGCCACCAGCGCATTGACCGTCAACAGGCCGAGCGAGGGCGGGCAGTCGATGAGGATGTAGTCCAACGGCTGCTCGTAGGCCTGGATGGCCCGCTGCAGCCGGCTCTCACGGGCCACCAGCGAGACCAGCTCGATCTCCGCACCGGCGAGATCGATGGTGGCGGGGGCGCAGAAGAGGCCTTCCACATCCGGGACCGGCTGGACGACCTCGGCGAGAGGCTTGCTCTCCACCAACACGTCGTAGATGGAAGGAACTTCGGCGTGGTGGTCGATCCCGAGGGCGGTGGACGCGTTGCCCTGTGGGTCGAGGTCGATCACCAGGACGCGGCCGCCATGCAGAGCCAGCGAAGCAGCAAGGTTGACGGTGGTCGTCGTCTTGCCCACGCCGCCCTTCTGGTTGGCGACCACGATGACTCTGGTCTGCTCAGGCCGTGGCAGACCTTCGCCGGCGCGGCCCAGAGCCTCTACCGCCAGTTGGGCCGCACGACCGATCGGAGTGTCGTCCATCGGAGGCGGTGTTTCACGTGAAACATCCGCCCCCATCGACTCGGTACGGGGACCGGGGACCGGATCGGTCATCGGTCCCGCGATGTTGGCGTCGGACCGCAAGGATTCACTCTCCTCGACTTCAGGCTCGCAATGAACAGAGCCTCCCATGCCTTCGGGGTCGTGAACCAGTGAGGCCTGGTGTTCTGTGGAGAAATCCACCTCTGTGGACAACTCCGTGACCCCGGAGAGGGACGCATTGCCCCGAGGGAGAGGCGGGGCACCCCGGGAGAGAGACGAAGGTTCCTGGGAGACAGGCTCCTCTCCCAGGGAACCGAGGGGCTTGCGGTCGCGAGGTTCGGCCGCAGCGCGGCCGCGACTGATGATCCCGTGCAGCAGTGAGCGACGTTTCACGTGAAACACGATGCACAGCGGTCGGCGACCTGACCTTCGCGACACTCCGGCCTGCGTAGGTTTGCCACCTTGTGTGGAGTACGTCTCCTCGCCAGAAGGGGTCGGAAACGCCTCCGCTTTTGATCAACGGCGACGGCGGGTCCGACCCGTCCGGGCGGCCTTGGCGCGCTTGGCCGCGAACCGCACACCGCCCGGGCTCTCCCCGACCTCGACCCGCACCACCGTGGACATCGGGTCCACGATGCCCTCACCCACATGCAGGATGGACGTCTCCACCGCACCGAGCTTGCTCAGCGCCGTGGCCGCGGCCTTCAGCTCCTCCTCTGCGGTGTCTCCCTTCAGTGCCAGCATCTCGCCGTAAGGACGCAGCAGCGGAATGCCCCAGGCGGCCAGCCGGTCCAGCGGAGCCACGGCCCGGGCGGTCACCACGTGAACCGGCGGCAGCTTGCCCAGGACCTCCTCGGCACGGCCCCGCACCACGGTGACATGGTCCAGGCCGAGCAGCTCGACGACCTCGGTGAGGAAGTTGGTGCGCCGCAGCAGCGGCTCCAGCAGGGTGATGTTCAGGTCGTCCCGGACCAGGGCCAGCGGGATGCCCGGCAGTCCGGCACCGGAGCCGACATCGCAGACCGTCACTCCCTCAGGGACGGCCTCGGAGAGCACCGCGCAGTTCAGCAGATGCCGCTCCCACAGGCGGGGCACTTCCCGCGGGCCGATCAGACCGCGCTGCACGCCCGCCTCGGCGAGCAGCTCCGCGTAGCGGACCGCATCGGCGAAGCGATCACCAAACACTTCCCGCGCCTGCTCGGGCGCGGGGGGAAGCTCCGCTGCCTCCGTCACGGGGACCGTCCTTCCGTACAGCGCCGGCGCTTCGCGCACCGACCACCAGAACTACCAGGCTGACAAAGTTCGGCCCCGTCTGCTGAACAGACGGGGCCGGTGAAACTGGGGGCCGATCAGGCCGGCAGCACGACGACGAAGCGCTGCGGCTCCTCGCCCTCGGACTCGCTGCGCAGTCCGGCGGCCTTGACCGCGTCGTGCACGACCTTGCGTTCGAACGGGGTCATCGGCTGGAGCTTGACGGGCTCGCCCGTGTTCTTCGCCTCGGCGGCGGCCTTGGCGCCGATCTCGGACAGCTCGGCCCGCTTCCTGGCCCGGTAACCCGCGATGTCCAGCATCAGCCGGCTGCGGTCGCCGGTCTCCCGGTGCACCGCCAGGCGCGTCAGCTCCTGCAGCGCCTCCAGCACCTCGCCGTCCCGGCCGACCAGCTTCTGCAGGTCACGGCTGCCGGTGTCGCTGATGATCGACACGGAGGCGCGGTCGGCCTCGACGTCCATGTCGATGTCGCCGTCGAGGTCGGCGATGTCCAGCAGACCCTCCAGGTAGTCCGCCGCGATCTCACCCTCCTGCTCCAGGCGGGTCAGGGCGTCTGCACCGTCGGCAGCGGCGGAGGTGGTGCCTTCCGTCACGGGATGGGCTCCTTCTTACTTCTTGGACGGGGACTTGGGCCGCTGCGGGCCACCCTTGCGCTGGCCGGACTGGGCCTTGCTGCGGGTGCCGGAGCCGGGCTTGGAGGCCTGCTGGGGCGCGGCGGGCTTGCTGTCCTGCGGCTCGTCGGACTTCTCCAGCGAGGTGGACCCGCCCGCCTGCTTGGCCCCGGACTGACGCTGGGACTTGGACTGGCGCTTGGGCTGCTGGCGCCGGGCAGCAGCGGCTTCCGCTCCGGTACCGGCGGCCGGGGTGGCCTCCGCACCGTCCGCGGTCTGTGCCGCGGCCTGTGCCGTACTCGGCACCACGCTGCCGTCGGTCTGGGCAGCGAGGCCGGCCTTGTTCAGGGCGTTGATGAACTTGCGCTCGAACTCGTTGCGGTCGCGGCCCTTGGCGACGATCGCCTTCACGATGGTCTTCTCGCTACGGCGACGGATCTTGCCGTGGTGCGTGACGTGCTTGGTCAGACGTTCCAGGTAGGCGGCCTGGGCCTTGGAACCCGGGGTCGGGTTGTTGTGGATGACGTACATCTGCTGGCCCATGGTCCACACGTTGGTGGTCAGCCAGTAGACGAGGACACCGACCGGGAAGTTGATGCCGAACACGGCGAACATGACCGGGAAGACGTACATCAGCATCTTCTGCTGCTGCATGAACGGGGTCTTCACCGTGGTGTCGACGTTCTTCGTCATGAGCTGGCGCTGCGTGTAGAACTGCGAGAACGACATCAGGACGATCATGAGCGCGGTGACGACCCGCACGTCGGTGACCGTGGCACCCAGCGCGTGGACGGTCGCAGAGCCGTCCTTGAACTTCGCGGCGAGCGGGGCGCCGAAAATGTGCGCCTTACGGGCGCTGGCCAGCAGCGAGTCGTTGATGACGCCGATCGTCTTGCCCGACGCAATGCCGTTGAGCACGTGGTACAGCGCGAAGAAGAACGGGGACTGCGCCAGGATGGGAAGGCACGAGGAGAGCGGGTTGGTGCCCGTCTCCTTGTACAGCTTCATCATCTCTTCGGACTGGCGCTGCCGGTCGTTCTTGTAGCGCTCCTGGATCTTCTTCATCTCCGGCTGGAGCGTCTGCATCGCGCGCGTCGACTTGATCTGCTTCACGAAGAGCGGGATCAGGCAGATGCGGATCAGGATCACCAGGGACACGATGGACAGGCCCCAGGCCCACCCGGTGTCGGCGCCGAAGATCGCGCCATACATCTTGTGGAACTGGACGATGACCCATGAAACGGGTGTCGTGATGAAGCTGAAGAGGCTGGCAATCGTGTCCACTAATCATGCTCCTTGGGCATGGGACGAGGTCTCTGCGGCCGGCCTCGGAGGAAGCTCGGAAGCAGGGCTTCCGGACTCCGTTCCGGTGGCCGGTTCGGCGGCGGAGGGCCCCGCCTTGCGTGCGCGCCAAGCGTTGCGCAGCATTTCGTGCCACCGCGGACGCTTGCGCGGCGGGACGTGGTCCACACCACCCAGCGACCACGGATTGCACCGGAGGATGCGCCAGGCGGTGAGTGCCGTTCCCTTGATGGCACCGTGCCGGTCGATGGCCGTGTAGCCGTAGTGGGAGCACGACGGGTAGTACTTGCACACCGGCCCCAGCAGTGGACTGATCGTCCACTGGTACAGCTTGATCAGAGCCAGCAGCGGGTACTTCATCGCGCGCCCCCTCCCAGCAGCCGCTGTAGGGCGGCATCCAGGTCTCGGGCCAGCTGTGCGTGGTCCGCGCCGCCCGCCTCGGGCAGCGCTCGTACGACTACCAGGCTACCGGGGGGAAACAGGGCTACTCGGTCACGCATCAGATGACGCAGTCTGCGCTTCACTTTGTTGCGCACGACCGCGCCACCCACGGCCTTGCTCACGACGAAACCCGCACGCGTCGGGGGAGCGCTCTCCCCAGGCGCGTGCGGGTCCGTGGCACCGCTACGAAGGTGGACGACGAGAGTCGGGCGGCCTGCCCGGCGTCCTCGTCGCACCGCGGTCGCGAAGTCCTCGCGCCGCCTCAGCCGGTTCTCGGTGGGCAGCACGACGTCATGACCTGATCGGGATCAGGCGGACAGACGGGCGCGACCCTTGCTGCGGCGGGACGCGAGAATCGCGCGGCCGGCACGGGTGCGCATACGCAGCCGGAAGCCGTGGGTCTTCGCGCGACGACGGTTGTTCGGCTGGAAGGTGCGCTTGCTCACTCGGGGGCTCCAGAAAGAAATCGGTAGTTGCGGGGTGCCGTCTTGGCTGTCACCGTGCGCCCACGAGTAGCTCGCGTCACGCCCGAGTGCACCGCTTCCCGATCACCTGACGTGACCTGTGCCCATCGGAGGCAGGCGGCAGCAGCCATCGACAACTCGACCTGGTTACGGTACGCGGGGCTGCGCCATCCGGTCAAACCGGGGGTCACGGAGAGACACTATCCACAGGCTGGGGACAACAACTTGAACCGTAGCCGCCGCGCTGACTACCGTGGCTGAACTCCGATTCGTTCTTTTGTCCCCCGCCCCGGCGGGTTTGACCCACCGACCACCCGAAGTACCCCCCGACCCGTCCCGCGATCACACGTTCGTGGGACCTGTGAGAGAGCGTGCCCTGTGGCTGACGTACCCGCCGATCTTGCCGCAGTGTGGCCGCGAGTACTGGAACAGCTCCTCGGAGAAGGCCGCGGACAGGGGGTCGAGGCGAAGGACGAGCACTGGATCCGGCGCTGCCAGCCGCTCGCGCTGGTCGCGGACACCGCCCTGCTCGCCGTACCGAACGAATTCGCGAAGGGCGTACTGGAGGGCCGTCTCGCGCCGGTCGTCAGCGAGACGCTGAGCCGCGAGTGCGGCCGTCCCATCCGGATCGCGATCACCGTGGACGACTCCGCGGGCGAGCCGCCGGCTCCCGCGGCGCCGGTGCAGCAGCCGCCCAAGCCGCGCTACGAAGAGCCGGAGCTGCCGTCCGGCCCGTCCTACGAGGAGCGGTCCTACGACGGGTACGGCCGCCACCGCGCCGCCGAGCCGTCGCCGGCCGAGCAGCAGTCCCGCGACCAGCTCCCCGTCGTGCGCCCCGCGTACCCCTCCGAGTACCAGCGCCGCGAGCCGGGCGCCTGGCCGCGGCCCACGCAGGACGAGTACGGCTGGCAGCAGCCGCGGCTCGGCTTCCCCGAACGCGACCCGTACGCGTCGCCGTCGTCCCAGGACGCCTACGGCTCCCGCTCCGACGGCTACGGTCCGCCGTCCCCGGACTACCGCTCACCGGGCATGGACCGGCCGTCGTACGAGCAGCAGCGCGGTGAGTACGAAGCCCCGCGCGCCGACTACGACTCGGGGCGCGGGGACTATGACTCCGCGCGCCCCGAGTACGAGCCGCCACGCACCGAGTACGACCAGCGCGACCCCGTCCGCCGTGAGCTGCCCGAGCAGCCGGCCGGCGGTGGCCCGGCCCACCGCGGGGGCCCCGGCCGCCCGGACCTGCCCGCCACCGGCGCACCCGGCCCGCTGGCCGCACAGCCCGCGCCGGCGAGCGGACCCGGTGAGCCGACGGCACGGCTGAACCCGAAGTACCTGTTCGACACGTTCGTCATCGGCGCCTCCAACCGGTTCGCGCACGCGGCCGCGGTGGCCGTCGCCGAGGCGCCGGCGAAGGCGTACAACCCCCTGTTCATCTACGGGGAGTCGGGGCTCGGCAAGACGCACCTGCTGCACGCCATCGGGCACTACGCGCGCAGCCTGTACCCGGGCACGCGCGTGCGGTACGTCAGCTCGGAGGAGTTCACCAACGAGTTCATCAACTCCATCCGCGACGGCAAGGGCGACAGCTTCCGCAAGCGCTACCGCGAGATGGACATCCTGCTCGTCGACGACATCCAGTTCCTCGCGGACAAGGAGTCGACGCAGGAGGAGTTCTTCCACACCTTCAACACCCTCCACAACGCCAACAAGCAGATCGTGCTGTCCTCCGACCGGCCGCCCAAGCAGCTGGTCACGCTGGAGGACCGGCTGCGGAACCGTTTCGAGTGGGGACTGATCACCGACGTCCAGCCGCCCGAGCTGGAGACGCGCATCGCGATCCTGCGCAAGAAGGCGGTGCAGGAGCAGCTCAACGCCCCGCCGGAGGTGCTGGAGTTCATCGCCTCGCGGATCTCGCGGAACATCCGTGAGCTGGAGGGCGCGCTGATCCGGGTGACGGCGTTCGCCTCCCTCAACCGGCAGCCGGTGGACCTCGGGCTGACCGAGATCGTCCTGAAGGACCTGATCCCCGGCGGCGAGGACTCGGCACCCGAGATCACGGCCACCGCGATCATGGCGGCCACCGCCGACTACTTCGGGCTGACGGTGGAAGACCTGTGCGGCACCTCGCGCGGGCGCGCGCTGGTCACGGCGCGGCAGATCGCCATGTATCTGTGCCGGGAGCTGACCGATCTGTCGCTGCCGAAGATCGGGGCGCAGTTCGGCGGGCGCGACCATACGACCGTGATGCACGCCGATCGCAAGATCCGCGCGCTGATGGCCGAGCGGCGGTCGATCTACAACCAGGTGACCGAGCTGACGAACCGGATCAAGAACGGCTGACGGGCGGCTGCCGCCGGCCTCGCCGACGTGTGAGGGCGCCTTCAGGACGAATGTCCCGGGGGCGCCCTTTGGCGTGTACGGCTGTCCAAGGGGCGGCGGTGTCCATGTGGCGCCCGGTCCTGCGGCTGACCCGGGGAGTGGGTTTCGCCTGCCCGCGCCGACGGGGTGCCGCTGCGCCACCCGTGCCGCCTGGGGGTGCCCCCAGGCTCTTGAAGCACTGGGGGAGGCGCGACTGCCCGCAGCCGCGACGGGCACGGCGGTCGGACCACCGCGGCTGACCGCCGGAGCTGCGTGAGCGCCCCCGACGCCGGGCGGGCACCGCGCCGGCGGCACGACTGCCCGCAGATTCGCGGGCATGAGGGCCTGCACGGCGGCTGGGGAGTGTTGGTCGGGCGTTGCCAGGTGTTCGAATTTCTGGCGGGTTACGGCCACCCTCCACAGATTCGGTGACTTTCTTCCGTCCACACGCTGGGGACTGCCGAGTTGTCCCGAGCGGCGTCCACAGGGAGTCTGTTCACAGGGGATTCGCCCAGGTCAGACCCCTGTGGAATCGTGGACGAGCGATCTCCACAGACTGTGGACAGAGCGGAGATCCACAGGCTGTGCACGAGGTTTTCCACCGGCGGCCCACAGGCCGGGGCCGGTTGTCCCCAGTGATCCCCGGCTTCTCCACATGGCTGTCCACTGTTCGGCAACGCGACGCCCTCTCTCACCGCGTCGAGTGAAAGCCGTCACACCAAGGTGCCGGATTGGGGTGTGGGAAACCTGGGTAAACCTGGGGACGCAGCTGGGGAGAACTGCCCTCGGGCTGTGGGCGGTGTGTGCAGAACTTTCCGTTCTCCACAGACACCCCCGGTTGTCCACCGGCGCCACCCACAGGGCCCGTGGATAAAATCTCGGCTCTGAGCTGGGCAAACGTGGTTATCCACGGTATCCACAGCCCCTACTACTACTCCCGACTAGAGATAGCTCGGCATTCGTTTCGAAGCGGGGGCTGTGCACAACTCGCCGTCTCGTGCCCGGCTGCCTCTTGGAGCGACTTGACCCCGACGGGCACCTACTGTCAGTGCGGTGCGTCAGACTGGTCCCCGGTGTCCTTCCCTTCGCAGTGGGCGGTGACACCGAGTCGGAGGACTCAGTAGCAACAGCAGGAGGCGGCTTACGGTGAAGATCCGGGTGGAACGCGACGTACTCGCGGAGGCAGTGGCGTGGGCGGCACGCAGCCTCCCGGCCCGTCCGCCGGCGCCTGTCCTCGCCGGCCTCCTCCTCAAGGCCGAGGACGGCCAGCTGAGCCTGTCGAGCTTCGACTACGAGGTCTCCGCACGCGTGTCCGTGGAAGCCGAGGTCGAGGAGGAGGGCACCGTCCTCGTCTCCGGCCGGCTGCTCGCGGACATCTCCCGCGCCCTCCCCAACCGCCCGGTGGAGATTTCCACAGACGGTGTACGGGCGACCGTGGTCTGCGGGTCCTCCCGGTTCACCCTGCACACCCTGCCTGTGGAGGAGTACCCGGCGCTGCCGCAGATGCCGAACGCCACGGGCACCGTCCCCGGCGAGGTCTTCGCGGCCGCCGTCTCCCAGGTGGCCATCGCCGCCGGCCGTGACGACACACTGCCCGTCCTCACCGGCGTGCGCATCGAGATCGAGGGCGACACGGTCACGCTGGCCTCCACCGACCGCTACCGCTTCGCCGTCCGCGAGTTCCTGTGGAAGCCGGAGAACCCGGACGCCTCCGCGGTCGCCCTGGTCCCGGCCAAGACGCTGCTGGACACCGCCAAGTCGCTCGGCGCCGGGGACAGCGTCACCCTGGCGCTGTCCGGCTCGGGCGCCGGTGAGGGCCTGATCGGTTTCGAGGGCGCCGGGCGGCGTACGACCACGCGGCTGCTCGAGGGCGACCTGCCGAAGTACCGCACGCTGTTCCCGACCGAGTTCAACTCCGTCGCCGTGATCGAGACCGCGCCCTTCGTGGAGGCCGTCAAGCGTGTGGCGCTGGTGGCCGAGCGGAACACCCCGGTGCGGCTGAGCTTCGAGCAGGGCGTGCTGATCCTCGAGGCCGGGTCCAGCGACGACGCACAGGCTGTGGAAAGGGTCGACGCCCAGCTGGACGGCGACGACATCTCCATCGCCTTCAACCCGACGTTCCTGCTGGACGGCCTGAGCGCGATCGACTCCCCGGTGGCCCAGCTGTCGTTCACGACGTCCACCAAGCCGGCGCTGCTCAGCGGCAGGCCGGCGGTGGACGCCGAGGCCGACGACGCCTACAAGTACCTGATCATGCCGGTGCGGCTGAGCGGCTGACCGTCTTCCACAGCTGTGCACAGTGCCGGGCTCCTGCTGTGGATGCCCGGCGCCGGTGCCGGCCGGTGTTGGTTTCCGCAGGTGAGCGCGTATGCCCACAGCTGTGCACGAAGGGTCGCGATTAGGCTCGGCACGGCACGAAGGTGCCTCACACGCCACACAGCGACCTAAGGAACACAACTGATGGAGCTCGGTCTCGTCGGCCTCGGCAAGATGGGCGGCAACATGCGCGAGCGGATCCGCCGCGCGGGCCACACCGTCATCGGATACGACCGCAACGCGGATCTCGCGGATGTCCACAGCCTGGAAGAGCTTGTGGGCAAGCTCAGCGGCCCGCGCGTGGTCTGGGTGATGGTCCCGGCCGGCGAGCCCACCCAGTCGACCATCGACCAGCTCGCTGAGCTGCTGGAGCCCGGCGACGTGGTCGTGGACGGCGGCAACTCCCGCTGGACGGACGACGAGAAGCACGCCGAGGAGCTGGCGGCGCAGGGCATAGGCTTCGTCGACTGCGGCGTCTCCGGCGGCGTCTGGGGCCTGGAGAACGGCTACGCGCTCATGTACGGCGGTGACGCGGAGAACGTCGCCAAGGTGCAGCCGGTTTTCGACGCGCTGAAGCCGGAGGGCGACTTCGGTTCGGTGCACGCCGGCAAGGTCGGCGCGGGCCACTTCGCGAAGATGGTCCACAACGGCATCGAGTACGCGATGATGCAGGCCTACGCCGAGGGCTGGGAGCTACTGGAGAAGGTCGACTCCGTGGAGAACGTCCGCGAGGTCTTCCGCTCCTGGCAGGAGGGCACCGTCATCCGCTCCTGGCTGCTCGACCTCGCGGTCAACGCGCTGGACGACGACGAGCACCTGGAGGGCCTGCGCGGTTATGCACAGGACTCCGGTGAGGGACGCTGGACTGTGGAGGCCGCGATCGACAACGCGGTGCCGCTGCCGGCGATCACCGCGTCGCTGTTCGCGCGGTTCTCCTCCCGGCAGGAGGACTCGCCGCAGATGAAGATGATCGCCGCGCTGCGCAACCAGTTCGGCGGCCACGCCGTGGCGAAGAAGTGATCCACAGGGATCCACACAATCCCTAGGGATCCACAGAACGCAGAGGAAGCACTCCGAGGAAGGCCGGCGAAACGACCATGCACGTCACGCATCTTTCGCTGGCAGACTTCCGCTCGTACGCCCGGGCCGAGGTCCCGCTCGACCCGGGCGTCACCGCGTTCGTCGGCCCCAACGGGCAGGGCAAGACCAACCTGGTCGAAGCGGTCGGATACCTCGCCACGCTCGGCAGTCACCGGGTCGCGTCGGACGCCCCGCTCGTCCGCATGGGCGCCGAGCGCGCCGTCATCCGGGCGCAGGTCCGGCAGGGCGACCGGCAGCAGCTGGTCGAGCTGGAGCTGAACCCGGGCAGGGCCAATCGCGCCCGCATCAACCGGTCCTCGCAGGTCAGGCCGAGGGACGTGCTGGGGATCGTACGGACCGTGCTGTTCGCGCCCGAGGACCTCGCCCTGGTCAAGGGCGATCCGGGCGAACGGCGGCGGTTCCTCGACGAGTTGATCACCGCCCGGTCGCCGCGCATGGCCGGGGTGCGCTCCGACTACGAGCGCGTCCTCAAGCAGCGCAACACCCTGCTGAAGACCGCGGCTCTCGCGCGCCGGCACGGCGGGCGATCCATGGACCTGTCCACGCTCGACGTGTGGGACCAGCATCTCGCGCACGCGGGCGCCGAGTTGCTCGCCCAGCGGCTGGACCTGATCGCCGCGCTGCAGCCGCTGGCCGACAAGGCGTACGAGCAACTGGCCCCCGGCGGCGGCCCGCTGGCGCTGGAGTACAAGTCGTCCGCGCCCGGTGAGGCCCACGCGCGCGAGGATCTCTACGCCCAGCTGATGGCGGCGCTGGCCCAGGCGCGCAAGCAGGAGATCGAGCGCGGGGTCACCCTGGTGGGCCCGCACCGCGACGACCTGGTTCTCAAACTCGGTCAGCTGCCCGCCAAGGGGTACGCCTCGCACGGCGAGTCCTGGTCCTACGCGCTCGCCCTGCGCCTGGCCTCCTACGACCTGCTGCGGGCCGAGGGCAACGAGCCGGTGCTGGTCCTGGACGACGTGTTCGCCGAGCTGGACGCGCGGCGCCGGGACCGGCTGGCCGAGCTGGTCGCGCCCGGCGAGCAGGTGCTGGTCACCGCCGCCGTCGACGACGACGTACCGCAGCTGCTGGCCGGGGCGCGGTACACCGTGTCCGGGGGGACGGTGGAGCGCGTATGAGTACCGACGACCCCACCCCGAAGGCCGACGGAGCCACTTCCGGCAAGGCGGCGGAGCCCTCCGGTGTCGACCTCGCGCGCGTGGCGCTGCGCGCGGCGAAGGAGCAGGCACGCGCGCGTGGGGACGCGGCGCGGCAGAAGAAGCAGGCCCGACGCGGTGGCGGGCTGCGTTCCGGGGCGCGCGCGGACGGCCGCGACCCGATGGCGCTGGGCGCCGCGATCAACCGGCTGCTGACCGAGCGCGGCTGGGAGACGCCCGCGGCGGTGGGCGGTGTGATGGGCCGCTGGCCGCAGATCGTCGGCGAGGACCTGGCCAAGCACTGTGTGCCGCAGCGGTACGACGAGGACGAGCGCGTGCTGGTCGTGCAGTGCGACTCGACGGCCTGGGCGACCCAGCTGCGCCATCTCGCGCCCGCGCTGGTCGCCCGGCTCAACGAGGACCTGGGGCCCGGCACGGTACGGATGATCAAGGTGCTGAATCCGGGCGGTCCGGCCCGCCGCTACGGCCCGCTGCGGGCTCCGGGAAGCTCCGGACCCGGCGATACATACGGGTGACGTACATCACGTCGTAGCGGGCGACCGTGCCGCCGTCGCGGCGCCGTCTCGCGCGTGCGGACATGCCCCGCGGCACGGCCGGATCGCCATCTGACCCCCCAGTAGCCAAGGGTTGACGGCTCGAAGCGCTGAGTGCCGCTGTGAGCCCCTTGGAGCCCCCATCCGTATATCGGGACCCGATCGAGGCCGGTTCAGGGCGGCACATGGGGACTCAGGTACCGGCAAACCCCCATCGATGTCAGACCTACCGGTAGACTGGAAGACAATCCCGCCCCAACGTGGGGACCGCCCGGGAAAAGCTGAGCAACGCTGATCAAGGCTTACCACCGCAACATGCCGCAGCCGCTCCGGCAACCTGCCGACGAGCCCGGCTCGTGCTGTGCCAGAAAGGGCGCTTCGTGGCCGATTCCGGCAACCCCAACGAGAACATCCCGTCCACCGACGCCGGCGTGAACGCCGAGGCCATCACCGAGGCCTCCGCCAACAGCGAGGCCACCGCCTCGACGTCGTACGACGCCAGCGCCATCACCGTGCTCGAAGGGCTGGACGCGGTCCGCAAGCGGCCCGGCATGTACATCGGTTCCACGGGCGAGCGCGGTCTGCACCACCTGGTGTACGAGGTTGTCGACAACTCGGTCGACGAGGCGCTGGCCGGATACGCGGACACGATCGACGTCACGATCCTCGCCGACGGCGGCGTCCGGGTCGTCGACAACGGCCGTGGCATCCCGGTGGGCATCGTGCCCTCCGAGGGCAAACCGGCCCTGGAGGTCGTGCTGACCGTGCTGCACGCGGGCGGCAAGTTCGGAGGCGGCGGTTACGCCGTCTCCGGCGGTCTGCACGGTGTGGGTGTGTCCGTCGTGAACGCGCTGTCCACGAAGGTCGCCGTCGAGGTGAAGACGGACGGCCACCGGTGGACGCAGGACTACAAGATGGGCGTGCCGACCGCCCCGCTGGTCAAGCACGAGGCGACCGAGGAGACCGGCACGTCGGTCACCTTCTGGGCCGACCCGGAGATCTTCGAGACCACCGAGTACTCCTTCGAGACGCTGTCGCGGCGTTTCCAGGAGATGGCGTTCCTCAACAAGGGCCTGACGATCAGGCTCACCGACGAGCGCGAGTCGGCGAAGGCCACCAGCGGCGCCGACGAGGCGGGTGCGGACGAGAAGGCCGAGGTCAAGACCGTCACGTACTACTACGAGGGCGGCATCGTCGACTTCGTGAAGTACCTCAACTCCCGCAAGGGAGAGGTCGTGCACCCCACCGTCATCGACCTGGAGGCGGAGGACAGGGACAAGAGCCTGTCCCTCGAGGTCGCGATGCAGTGGAACAGCGGCTACAGCGAGGGCGTGTACTCGTTCGCGAACATCATCCACACCCACGAGGGCGGTACGCACGAAGAGGGCTTCCGCGCCGCGTTGACCTCGCTGATCAACAAGTACGCGCGCGACAAGAAGCTGCTGCGCGAGAAGGACGACAACCTCACGGGTGACGACATCCGCGAGGGTCTGACCGCGATCATCTCGGTCAAGCTGAGCGAGCCGCAGTTCGAGGGCCAGACGAAGACCAAGCTGGGCAACACGGAGGCCAAGACCTTCGTGCAGAAGGCGGTCTACGAACACCTCAACGACTGGCTGGACCGCAACCCGGTCGAGGCCGCGGACATCGTCCGCAAGGGCATCCAGGCGGCCACCGCGCGCGTGGCGGCCCGCAAGGCCCGCGACCTGACCCGGCGCAAGGGCCTGCTGGAGTCGGCGTCGCTGCCGGGCAAGCTGGCCGACTGCCAGTCCAACGACCCCACCAAGTGCGAGATCTTCATCGTCGAGGGCGACTCCGCCGGCGGCTCGGCCAAGTCCGGCCGGAACCCGCAGTACCAGGCGATCCTCCCGATCCGCGGCAAGATCCTCAACGTGGAGAAGGCCAGGATCGACAAGATCCTGCAGAACCAGGAGATCCAGGCGCTGATCTCCGCCTTCGGCACCGGTGTGCACGAGGACTTCGACATCGCCAGGCTCCGCTATCACAAGATCATCCTGATGGCGGACGCCGACGTCGACGGCCAGCACATCAGCACCCTGCTGCTGACCTTCCTGTTCCGCTTCATGCGGCCGCTGGTCGAGGCCGGGCACGTGTACCTGTCCCGTCCCCCGCTCTACAAGATCAAGTGGGGCCGGGACGACGTGGAGTACGCCTACTCGGACCGTGAGCGCGACGCACTGATCGAGATGGGCCGCCAGCGCGGCAAGCGCGTCCGCGAGGACTCGATCCAGCGCTTCAAGGGCCTCGGCGAGATGAACGCCGAGGAGCTGCGCGTGACCACGATGGACCAGGAGCACCGGGTCCTCGGCCAGGTCACCCTGGACGACGCCGCCCAGGCCGACGACCTGTTCTCGGTCCTCATGGGCGAGGACGTCGAGGCCCGCCGCCAGTTCATCCAGCGCAACGCCAAGGACGTCCGTTTCCTCGACATCTGAGTCGGTCTCAGCTGACCGCACCAGGAAGGATCTTCACCAGCAATGGCCGACGAGAACACCCCAGAGACTCCTGAGACCGAGGGCGGCGAACTCGCCATGCGCGTCGAGCCCGTCGGGCTCGAGACGGAGATGCAGCGCTCGTACCTGGACTACGCGATGTCCGTCATCGTGTCCCGTGCGCTGCCCGACGTCCGGGACGGCCTCAAGCCCGTCCACCGGCGCGTGCTGTACGCGATGTACGACGGCGGCTACCGCCCCGACCGCGGCTTCTACAAGTGCGCCCGTGTCGTCGGCGACGTCATGGGCAACTACCACCCGCACGGCGACAGTTCGATCTACGACGCGCTGGTGCGGCTCGCCCAGCCGTGGTCGATGCGGATGCCGCTGGTCGACTCCAACGGCAACTTCGGCTCCCCGGGCAACGACCCCGCGGCCGCCATGCGGTACACCGAGTGCAAGATGGCGCCGCTGTCGATGGAGATGGTCCGCGACATCGACGAGGAGACCGTCGACTTCACGGACAACTACGACGGCCGTTCCCAGGAGCCGACCGTCCTGCCGGCCCGCTTCCCGAACCTGCTGATCAACGGCTCGGCCGGTATCGCAGTCGGCATGGCCACCAACATTCCGCCGCACAACCTGCGCGAGGTCGCGGCCGGCGCCCAGTGGTACCTGGAGAACCCCGAGGTCTCGCACGAGGAGCTGCTGGACGCGCTCATGGAGCGCATCAAGGGCCCGGACTTCCCGACCGGCGCCCTGGTGGTGGGCCGCAAGGGCATCGAGGAGGCGTACCGCACCGGGCGCGGCTCCATCACGATGCGCGCGGTGGTCGAGGTCGAGGAGATCCAGGGCCGGCAGTGCCTGGTGGTGACCGAACTGCCGTACCAGGTCAACCCGGACAACCTGGCGCAGAAGATTGCCGACCTGGTCAAGGACGGCAAGATCGGCGGCATCGCCGACGTCCGCGACGAGACGTCGTCCCGTACGGGCCAGCGCCTGGTGATCGTGCTGAAGCGCGACGCGGTCGCCAAGGTGGTCCTGAACAACCTGTACAAGCACACCGACCTGCAGACCAACTTCGGCGCCAACATGCTGGCGCTGGTCGACGGCGTGCCGCGCACGCTGTCCCTGGACGCGTTCATCCGGCACTGGGTGACGCACCAGATCGAGGTCATCGTCCGCCGTACCCGCTTCCGGCTGCGCAAGGCCGAGGAGCGCGCGCACATCCTGCGCGGCCTGCTGAAGGCCCTGGACGCCATCGACGAGGTCATCGCGCTGATCCGGCGCAGTGACACCGTCGACGTCGCGCGCAGCGGCCTGATGGACCTGCTGGAGATCGACGAGATCCAGGCCAACGCGATCCTCGAGATGCAGCTGCGGCGCCTGGCGGCCCTGGAGCGGCAGAAGATCGTCCAGGAGCACGACGAACTCCAGGCGAAGATCAACGAGTACAACGAGATCCTCGCCTCCCCGGTCCGCCAGCGCGGCATCGTCAGTGAGGAACTGGCCGCGATCGTCGAGAAGTACGG
This sequence comes from Streptomyces sp. NPDC007189, assembly GCF_040703635.1. Classification (NCBI taxonomy): domain Bacteria; kingdom Bacillati; phylum Actinomycetota; class Actinomycetes; order Kitasatosporales; family Streptomycetaceae; genus Streptomyces; species Streptomyces sp. NPDC007189. Next base: position 130,594 of record NZ_JBEYEY010000007.1, on the reverse strand, counting down.
CGACGACCGCCAGACCAAGCTGATCCCGTACGAGGGCGACATGTCCATCGAGGACCTGATCGCCGAGGAGGACATCGTCGTCACGGTCACCCGCGGCGGCTATGTCAAGCGGACCAAGACAGACGACTACCGGGCGCAGAAGCGCGGCGGCAAGGGCGTGCGGGGCACGAAGCTGAAGGAAGACGACATCGTCGACCACTTCTTCGTCTCCACCACGCACCACTGGCTGCTGTTCTTCACCAACAAGGGCCGGGTGTACCGGGCGAAGGCGTACGAGCTGCCCGAGGCAGGCCGGGACGCGCGCGGCCAGCACGTGGCGAACCTGCTCGCCTTCCAGCCGGACGAGGCGATCGCCGAGATCCTCGCCATCCGGGACTACGACGCGGCGCCGTACCTGGTCCTCGCGACCAAGTCCGGTCTGGTCAAGAAGACGCCTCTGAAGGATTACGATTCGCCCCGCTCCGGCGGCGTGATCGCGATCAATCTGCGCGAGCGCGAGGACGGCACGGGCGACGAGCTGATCGGCGCGGAGCTGGTCTCGGCGGACGACGATCTGCTGCTGATCAGCAAGAAGGCGCAGTCGATCCGGTTCACCGCCTCCGACGAGTCCCTGCGCCCGATGGGCCGCGCCACCTCCGGCGTGAAGGGCATGAGTTTCCGCGAAGGCGATGAACTTCTGTCGATGAATGTTGTTCGGCCGGGTACGTTCGTGTTCACTGCCACCGACGGCGGGTACGCGAAGCGGACCGCCGTCGACGAGTACCGCGTCCAGGGCCGTGGCGGCCTCGGCATCAAGGCCGCCAAGATCGTGGAGGACCGCGGTTCCCTCGTCGGAGCGCTGGTCGTCGAGGAGACCGACGAGATCCTCGCGATCACGCTCTCCGGCGGCGTGATTCGTACGCGAGTCAATGAGATCAGGGAGACGGGCCGTGACACCATGGGCGTCCAACTGATCAACCTGGGCAAGCGCGATGCCGTGGTCGGCATCGCACGTAACGCCGAGGCGGGGCGCGAGGCGGAGGAGGTCGACGGCGAGGAGGCCGCCGACACCGCCGAAGGTGTTCAGGCCGGCGGCACGGACGAGGGTGAGGCGCCCTCGGCCGAGTAGCACGAGGAGAGAGTCATCGTGAGCGGAGCCACGGGCGCCGGATCGGCCGGTACCCCCTCGGGTACGGAGACGGACGGCGGCGGCCGTGGCTCCGCCGCGCACAGGGCGGGTCCGGCGAGCGCGACCGACCCGCACACGACCAACCTGAAGCCGGTCAAGGCGTCCGGGCAGGACTCCGCCGGCACGTCTGGATCCCAGGGGGGAACTGTGACGGACACCCGAGGCCCGGCCGTGGCCGGGGAGGCGCAGTCGCCGTCTCCGCTCCCCCAGGAGCGGGGCCCGGAGCAGCCCGCCGGCCCCTATCACCCGCCGCAGGCCTATCCGGCCCAGCCGCCCGCCGGCGCGGTACGACGTCCGCGTACGGGTGCGCGTACGGCGCCGCGCACCCGTAAGGCGCGGCTGCGGGTGGCCAAGGCCGACCCGTGGTCGGTGATGAAGGTGAGCTTCCTGCTCTCCATCGCGCTCGGCGTCTGCACGATCGTCGCGTCGGCGCTGCTGTGGATGGTCATGGACGCGATGGGCGTGTTCTCGACGGTGGGCGGCACCATCTCGGAGGCGACCGGCTCGAACGAGGGCAACGGCTTCGACCTCCAGGCGTTCCTGTCCCTCCCCCACGTCCTGATGTTCACGTCGGTCATCGCGGTCATCGACGTCGTCCTGGCCACGGCGCTCGCGACGCTCGGCGCGTTCATCTACAACCTGTCCGCGGGCTTCGTGGGCGGCATCGAGCTGACCCTGGCGGAGGACGAGTGACCGGCTGCCCAGCACGCCGGTGACGGTCCCCCGACAACCGATTTTGGGACTGCCGTGGTCGTGCGCTAATCTTCAGGAGTCAGCGCGCGGGACACACACCGCAGAGCGCGGCGGGGCTATAGCTCAGTTGGTTAGAGCGCATCCCTGATAAGGATGAGGCCACAGGTTCAAATCCTGTTAGCCCCACCAGCAAAAAGACCCCCGGTCCGGATGGGCCGGGGGTCTTTTGTCATTGGCGCTCGATAGCGAGCGACGGAGGCAGTGTACGCACCGGCGATCATGGAGGATGCCGTACGAAAAGGGCCCGATCGCTGGCGACGGGGGATGCACCAGCGATCGGGCTGTGGCCAAGGGTAACAAGCCCCGGGGCCTTGTGGGGCCCAGTCGGTCGTTAATAAGTCAGCTTGGCCGGTCAATGACCGCACGGGGGGTCGTAGGAGAGCCGCGGGAGGTACTCGTGCCACCTCTGCGGGGTCATCACGCCCCGGGTGACCGAGCAGATGTGCGCGATCGCCGCGTCGGCGTCCAGGCTCCACACGCGCACCGTGTCGGTGCCGCTGGAGACCCCGAGGACGCGGCTCGTGGGGCTGAAGGACAGGAACGTGCCGGACTTGGCGTTGGGGCTCATCGACTGCCCGATGGGGCTCGCCGAGGAGGGGTGGGCGACGTTCCACAGCCGGACCGTGTTGTCGTTGCCGCCGCTGGCCAGAACGTGACCGTCCGAGCTGAACGTCAGTGTCTTGACCGCCTCCGTGTGGCCGATGAGCGGTGAGCCGAGCGCGGTGGCGGAGGCGGGATGGGCGACGTTCCACAGCCGGACCGTGTCGTCGTCGCTGCCGCTGGCCAGAACCTGCCCGTCGGGGCTGAAGGCGATCGCGTTGACCGGACCGGTGTGCTCGGTGAGCTGGGCGATCCCGGTCGGATGCGCGGGGTCGGTGACGTTCCAGAGACGGATGGTGCTGTCCGCGCTGCCGCTGGCCAGGGTGTGCCCGTCGGGGCTGAAGGCGATGGCGTTGAGAAAACCCCGGTGCCCGAAGAGCGGCCTGCCGAGCACGGCGGGGTGCCCGGGGTCGGCGATGTTCCACAGCTGAACGGTGCGGTCGTCGTAGGCGGTGGCCAGGGTGCGGCCGTCCGGGCTGAAGGCGAGCGTGTCCGGTCCCGCGAACCGGGTCCGCAGGCGGATGGGCGGACCGGCGGCGACCGGGTGGGACGGATCGCTCACGTTCCACAGGTGCACCGCCTGGTTGTTGGTGAGGACGGCGAGGATCCGGCCGTCGGGGGAGAACACCGGCGCCCGGTGGCCGCCGTCCGCCTGCATGAACGGCTCGCCCAGCTGCACGGGCCGCCCGGGCCGCGTCACGTTCCACAGCCGGATCCTGCCGTCCCGGGCCGCCGTGGCCAGCACCCGTCCGTCCGGCCGGAACGCGCCGGTGCGGCCGATGATGTCCGAGGCCGGCAGCGACCACAGGCGCGCCTTGCCGTCGCCGCTGCCGGTGGCGAGGGTCCGCCCGTCCGGGCTGAACTGCAGGGCGTACATCTCCCCGCTGGCGCCCGCGAGCGGCTCCCCGACCTGCGAGGGGGACGAGGGGTCGCGTACGTTCCACAGGCTCGCCGTGCTGTCGGCGCTGGCGGCCGCCAGCCGGCCGCCGTCCCGGCTGAAGGCCACCGACCAGATCGGGCCGGTGTGGCCGGCCAGCGGTGAGCCGAGCGCGGACGGGCGGGCGGGGTCGGTGACGTCCCACAGCCGGATCGTGTCGTCCGCGCTGCCGGAGGCGAGGGTGCGCCCGTCGGGGCTGAACGCCACCGAGTGCACGAGGTCGGTGTGGCCCTGGAGCGCGGTGCCGTACCGCCGGGTGTGGTGCGGGTCGGCCACGTTCCACAGCAGGATCGTGTCGTCGTCACCGCCCGCCGCGACGGTACGGCCGTCGGGGCTGAACGCGACGCTGCGCACCGCGGCGGTGTGGCCGCGCAGGGCCCCGGCCTCGCGCGGGCGGCGCGGGTCGGCCACGTTCCACAGCCGCACCGTGCGGTCCTCGCCGGCGCTCGCCAGCATCCGCCCGTCCGGGCTGAAGGCGAGCAGGTAGATCGTGCCCTGATGGCCGGTGAGCGGCTTGCCCAGCGGCACGGGGTGGGCGGGGTCGGTCACGTTCCACAGCCGGATCATCCCGTCGTCGCCGGCGCTGGCGAGGGTGTGCCCGTCCGGGCTGAAGACGGCGCTGCTCACCCAGCTGGTGTGGCCGGTCAGCGGCTTGCCGAGCGGTTCGGGGCGGCGCGGGTCGGCCACGTTCCACAGCCGCACGGTCCGGTCGTAGCTGGCCGTGGCCAGCGTTTTGCCGTCGGGGCTGAAGGAGGTCAGGTAGACGGCGCCGGTGTGGCCGGTGAGGGGGGTGGCCAGCGGCGCGTTCACGATCGAGATCAGCCTGCTGTACGTCCCCTCGTCGTCCGGACGCAGATGGTGGGCGACCAGGTCGAGCTGGGCGGCCAGGGACGGGTCCGTGTGCTGGACCCGGTCGGCCTCGGCGACCACCTGGGCGAACACGGCGTCGTCCCGCTGCTGCCAGGCGATCACCGCCGAACCGCCCGCGACCAGCGCCAGCACCACCAGCATGGCCACCGCGGCCCGGCTGATCCACACGGTGCGCTTGCGCAGCCGTACCGCCGCGGCCAGGAACTCCACCGCGCTGCGGGTCAGATACGGGTCACCGGCCGACCGCGCCCAGCTGCGGGCATGCTCCAGCCGGGAGCCCCGGTAGAGCAGCGCGCTGTCCCGGCCGGAGTCCTCCCAGGCCCGGCCGTCCTCCTCCAGCCGCTGGCGCAGCAGCTGTCCGCTCCGGTCGTCGTCGATCCAGTGCCGCAGCCGGGGCCAGGCGTGCAGCAGTGCCTCGTGGGTGATCTCCACGGTGTCCGCGTCCAGCGTCACCAGCCGGGCCCGCACCAGGGCCTCCAGGGACTCCTCGGTCTTGCCCGGGTCCGCGGACTCCTCCGCCAGCTGGCGCCGGGTACCCCTCCGGCGGGTGGCCTGGGTGTCCTCGCCCAGCCGGACCAGCCGCAGCAGGAGCAGCCGGGCCGCGGTACGGGCCGCGGGGTCCAGCCCTGACCAGGCGCGCTCGGCGGTCGCCGCGACGGCCCCCTGGATCCCGCCGGCCGCGCGGTAGCCGGCCAGGGTCAGCCGCCCGCCCTTGCGGCGCTGCCAAGTCGCCAGCAGGGCGTGCGAGAGCAGCGGGAGCACCCCGGCGTCGTGTGCTCCGCGCGGTCCGTCGGCGCTCACCTCGCGGACGATCAGTTCGGCGAGCCCCGGCTCCAGCTCCAGACCGACCGCCTTGGCCGGGCCGGTGACCGCCTCGCGCAGTTCGGCGCCGGTCAGCGGCCCGAGCACCATGTGCCGGTGCTGCAGCGCGTCGGCCAGTTCCGGATAGCCGAGGCACTGCTCGTAGAAGTCGGCGCGGATGCCCAGGACGACGAGCACCGGCGCGGGCTCGTCCGAGTCGGCGGACGGGGTGCAGGCGGCGTGCAGCAGCTGGATGAACGTGCGCCGGTCGGCTTCGTCCGCGCAGAGGGTGAAGGCCTCCTCGAACTGGTCCACGACGACGACCGGCCGGCTCTCGTCGGGCGCCTCCCGCCGCGCCCACGCCGACACGGCCTCGCGCGCCGCACGGGCGATCTTGGGGGAGTCGGAGCCGGGGACGGCCGGATCCTCCGTGGCCTCGTGCTCGGCCTGGCGCGCGTCGGCGGCGACCGTGGCGAGATCGGGGACACGGCGGACCAGCTCGGCGAGGGGGTCCGGGCCGGGGACGAGGTGCAGGACGCAGCCGGCGGCGCTCTCCGGGGACGCCGGGGACGCTGTGGCGCTCGGGTTCGAGGCGCCGTGTCCGCCGCGCAGCGCGCCGCCGCGGAGGGCGGGGACCAGGCCGGCGTTCAGCAGGGAGGACTTTCCGGCGCCCGAGGCGCCCACCAGCATCACCAGGCCGCCGGTCCGCTCGGCGGCGCGCAGCTGGGCGACGAGCGCGCTCGTGCTCCGCTCCCGGCCGAAGAACCATCGGGCGTCCTCCTGCCGGTAGGGCGCGAGTCCTCGGTAGGGGCAGACGCCTCCGGCGGGCGGGGCCTGGGCGGGTGGCCGCCGGTTCTCCTCGGCGGGCGGTGCGGGCCGGTCACCGACCGGGTCGGCCAGCGCCCGCTCCCACAGCCGCTGCCAGTGCGCGAGGTCGTACAGACCCGGGGAGACCGGCGCGGGCCGCAGCCGGCGTGCCTCCGGAATCAGGATGTGCAGCACCGCCGCGAGCGCGGTGAACTGCGCCGGTGCGTTCTTGGCCCGGCGCCAGTCGCTGATCCGCTGGGCGGAGACCCGCACGGGCCGCCCCCGCTCGTCGATCCGCTGCAGCCGTACGACCGCCTCGGCGACGCTCTTCAGGGGAGGGTTTCCGGCCTCCTTGTACAGCAGCGCGAGGCGCTCGGCGAAAGCTGTGCGTGCCCCTGAGTCGGAACTCAAGGTCCCACCCCTTTACTTGCCGCCGCATCTGGACGTCCGGACCGGAAAACCCACCTTATATGTCTGACCTGCGGTTAAGCAGTGGAGCGGAGGTTGTGCCCTCCTCCTGGCGGACCTCAAATGGCAGGATCCGGACCCGGTAGCGGACCCCTCACACACCGTCCGGACAGGCCACGGCCCTGCGCCCGGAGAGGCAGCCCCGAGCGTCGAAGGATCTCGGCCAACTTCACCGGAGACATGCGAGCGGACCCCGCAGACACCGATTGAGCGGATGCGACCGAAGGCAGGGAGCGGCGACCGGGCCGTTCCCTGAGCCGTGAGCCGAGAGCCTCCAAGCGGCTCCCTTCTGACGTCCGTGCCAAGCCGACGCGGCACGGATCGACACCCCCGCACCGCCCGGTACCGGTCCCCACGAGGGGAGGGACCGGCACCGGGCGGGCAGGGGCCTTGCCGGACCCCGGCAGGCGGGGGCGCCGGGATGGGCGGGTGACGTTTCACGTGAAACACCCGCCGTGTGGGTGTTTCACGTGAAACACCCACACGGCGTCGAGTACGCGGCCACTTTCCAACAGCCTCCCAGCACAGCCCAGTCCGGTTCAGCGGGCGGCTCCCCGGGCAGTGACGTCCAGGAAGCCACCGTCGAGAGGCCCGCGAGGCTGGAGGACATATGAAGGTCTCCGTCGACCGCTCCCTGTGCTACGGCTCCGCCGAGTGCGCGCACCGGGTGCCGGGCGTGTTCGCGTTCGAGGACGGTTACGGCGTCGTACGGCCCGGGCGGGAGGAGTCCGCTGACGATCCGGAGGTCCGGGAGGCAGCCGAGAAGTGCCCCTCACAGGCCATCGTGCTCACGGAGTAGGGCGGCGGGAGAAGGCCGGCACCGCGTGGCTCACGCGGTGGACGGCGAATCGGCCGGAGCGGTCGGGTAGGTCCACCCGAAGCCGGCCAGGGCGCGGGCCCGGGTCTCGGCGACCGCCATGCGGGCCGCCCGTTCGACCGGGTCGACGTGGGACGCCTGGCCGGTGACCTGACCCTCCCACTTGCGGTAGAGCAGGCCGACCTCCGTGGAGAACCAGCCGCGGCTGACCGCGTCCAGCGCCAGCAGCAGCCCGGTGTCCTCGGACGCCGGCAGCGCCATCCAACCGCCGAGCGCCATGAGCAGCTCGTGCCGGACGCACAGGGTCGCCGGGTGGACGGGGGCCCGGAAGTCGTTCCGCTTCCAGTGGTCGAGCACGGCACCGCGTTCCAGCGGGCCGTCGTCCGGGTTGCCGGGGAAACCGGCTGTCGAGCCGTCCGGCAGCAGGTCGAGGGCCTGGGACGTGGTCCAGCCGACGGTCCGGTCCGCCTCCAGCACGGCCACGTCGCGGGCCAGCGCGCCCGGCGTGAGCCGGTCGTCGGCGTCCAGGACCTTCACGTACGCGCCCTGTGCGCGGGCCAGCGCGATCGTGCGGGCGACCCCTGGACCGCCCGGCCGGCCCTGGCCGAAGCTGATGCGCGCGTCATCCGGGACGTACGGGCGGATCTCGTCCGTCGTACCGTCCTGCTGGATCAGCCACTCCCAGTCCCAGCCACCGGGAAGCCGCTGCTCGCACAGGGACGCGTAGGCGTCCGGCAGGAAACGCGCGGACGGGCCGTGGACAGCGGTGACAACGGTGACGCGCCGGGTCACGGCAGCACTCACCCCTTTCCGGAGAGCGTCGGACGCGCGGGACGCGCCGTGGGTGTGTCGGCCGTCGGTGTGTCGGCCGCGGTTCCATGGGCCATGGTTCCGTCGGCCATCGTCCCAGGCGGGGAACAGGCCGTTGTTCGAGGCGGGAACAGTCCATCGTCCCGGCCCGGAACAGCGCGAGACCCCCGGCCGAACCCGGCCGGGGGTCTTTCCGTGTCGACTGTTGCGTACGCAAGTCGCCGTGTGGTCGAGACGTTGCGGTACTGCGTGGGGTGGGAGGTCAGCAGTCGAGCCTGGCCGTCGAGGACTCTTCGGTGATCACGCTCTCCGCTTCGGTCTCGGCGAGGGGACGGTGCCGGCAGCTGGGGGACTTACCGTGGGCCTCGGCCCGGATGCGCTGCTTCATCGTGGGGGGCAGGGCCGTGGTGCGGGACCAGGACCAGTGGCGTTGGGCCGGGATCGCCGGGACGGTCTTCAACGCGGTGCCGGTGCGGGGGCCCTCGGTGCTGGGTGCGGCCGCCGCGGTCGTGGCGGTCGTGGCGGTGACGATTCCGAGGGCGGTGCACAGTGCGAAGAAGGCGGTGACGATGGCGGTCCACAGCTTCATGACCTTGTTCTTGGTCATGGCCCCTCACTTTCGGGTTGGGCGATTTGCGTACTTTGCTCATGATGTGTATGTGCGCCGCGAAGTGGTGGACCGACGCTCGTGGTGCGTCGATGTTCCGATGAACACCACCCGGATGGCGGCAAGAGGGTCGGAAAGGCCTCAAAACGTGCTCAGCTGAGCGAAGAGGGAGCAAAGTGACCGTCCGTGGGGGTCTGATCACCGTCCGATCGGAACGGCGCCCGACCTGGCCTATTGCGCTGCCGGAGGCGGCAGTTGGGTCCCGACGCAGGTCACCGATCGATATCGGCCGGTGTGTATAGTCGGGCGCCAGAGGTCCCCTACGTCAAGGAAAGACGAGGTCGCGCGGTGAAGAAGCTGCTCCTGGTCGCACTGGCCGCCATCGGCGGGCTCCTCGTGTACCGCCAGATCCAGGCGGATCGCGCCGAGCAGGATCTGTGGACGGAGGCGACTGACTCCGTGCCCACGGGTTCCTGAGTGCCGATTCCAGAATCTGAAGCAGGCCCCGACCGCCCCTCGCGGTCGGGGCTTTGTGTTGCGCAGACCCGTCGGGCGTTGCAGGGCGATTCGGACGGCCGCAGGCATTGCCCGGATGGCGCGTGGGCGCACGCGGCAGGATGGAGCGCGGTCCGGTACGGCGGTGGCGCGGCGAACGCGCCGGCCGTGGAGCGGCGACAGGGGGAGGGCGGCACGTGCGGGAACGAGGACGGGGCAGGGCCTGGTGGTGGCGCCCCGGACGCCGGGCGGTCTCCGGCGCCGTACGGGCGGCCCTGCTGACGGGGCTGTGCGCGCTGCTCGTCCTGCCGGCCGGTACGGCGTCCGCGCACGCAACCGCGGCCGCCGCCGAGGACAGCTCGCCGGAGCCGTACGCCTTCGCGCCCGGCGCCGCTGCCGTCGCGGGCACACCGGGTACCGCCACGGCATCCCGGCTGGAGGCGGGCCGCATCTACCGCAGCTCCCTGGCGAGCAACGGCAAGCTCTACTACCGCCTCGAACTCGCGGCCACCGACACGGCCTACGTCCCCGTCACCGCCGTACCCCCCGCGGACGCCACCGTCTCCGCCACGGACGGCATCGCCGTGTCGGTCCAGGACGCCCACGGCACCCGCTGCTCCTACGCCAACGCCCGCTTCGGCGCCGGGCTCAGCCCCCGCCCGCTCACCGCGCTCGGCCGGCGGGAGCCCGGCAATGCGCTGTGCCAGGGCGCCGGGACGTACTACGTGGTCGTCCAGCGCCTCGACACGCAGGGATCCGGCGCGTTCGCCCCGGCACAGCGCTGGGACCTGGAGATCGCGCCCGCCACGGAACCGCGTACCGCACGGGCCGAGGCCACCTCCGCGCCGCAGGCCTGGGACTCCGCCACGCCCGAACCGCTCACCGGCGAGCCCCGCGACCGCCCCGGCGGCGCCGGATTCGCCTCCGCGAGCACCCTGGGCCAAGGGGTCTGGCGGACGTCCCTCGTGCCCGGCGAGACCCGGTTCTACAAGGTGCCGGTCGACTGGGGACGGCAACTGCACGCTTCCGCCGAACTGGGAAACGCTGCAGGTCACGGCTATGTCGGCGGCGCCCTCAACCTCTCCGTGTACAACCCCGTCCGCGGCTACGTCGAGGACGCCGCCCTCGGCTACACCGGCACACAGAAGCCCGCCGTACTCGCCCCGCTCCCGTCGGTGGAGTACGCCAACCGCTACGCCGTACCCGTCGGCGTCACCTCCGTCCGCTTCGCCGGCGACTACTACCTCGTCCTGCACCTCAGCGAGCGGATGACCGGCACGTTCGGACACGGCCCGTTCGCGGTGACGTTGCGGGTCCGGGTGACCGGGCGGGCGCACGCGGGACCGGAGTACGCCGGGCATCCCGTACCGGACGACGTGTTCACCCCTGCGCGGCAGGACCGCGAGGTGGCCCTCACCGGCACCGCGGGAGGCGGCTCCGCGATGTGGCTGATCGCGATCGGCGGGATCGGCCTCGGGACCGTGCTCCTGCTGGTGCTCGCCGGCTGGACGGTGACGGCACGGCGCGCTCAGACGCGGGTCAACGCCCAGAAACCCACGGCGTAGCAGGCCAGCGCCAGCAACAGCATCGGGATCGCGACCCCGGCCGGCGGCCCGGGCCGCCGACTTCGGGCGGCCCGGCGGCGCGCCCCGCGGCCTTGCGCGGGCACGTTCTGGGCTGTGTAGGAAGCGGTGGAGGCATCGACAGGAGAGTCCGTCGCCGGATGGGGGGACGGTACGACGCTCCAGGGAGCGTGGAGTGCTTGGGGGGTGTGGGTCTGAGGTGTGATGTACGGCTGATGGGGCGGGAGTTGAGGGGGATACGAACCGGAGGCCGACGGCTGCTGGGCGGCGGCGGGGGATGCCTGCGCGTAGGTGGGGGGTTCCTGGAGCGGGGGCGGGAACTCCTGGGGTGGCGGCAGACGGAAACTGCCGGTGTCGGAGAGGGAACCGGTACCCGTGTCCACACCGGAGTCCGGATCGGCACCGGCACGCGTATCCGCGCCGGCACCCGAAGACGGCCCCGTATCCGTCGTACCCGCGCCCGGAAGCGGCCCCGTATCCGTCGTATCCGCCCCGGCGCCCACACTCGAAGAGGACCCCGTGTCCGTGCCCTCCGTCAGGTCCGTCGCCAGCCCCGGCGCCCTCTTGAGCGGACCGTGCGGCCCGAACCCAGGTGGCAGCGGGCCGAGTTGGTCGAAGACCTCGATCAGCTCGTCGTCGGGCGCGGGCTCCGGCAGGAGTTCCGCGGCGGAGCCCAGCGCCTTGCGCGCACCCGTGGCGGTGCGGAAACGCGCGGCCGGGTCGGGCTGGAGCAAGGTGGAGACGACCTGCCACAGCGGTTCCGGAACTCCCTTGGGCGGCCCGGGAGTCCCGTTGTCCAGGAAGTACTGCACGAGCGCCTTGGCGTCAGGCTTGGCGCCCTCGAGCAGATAGAGCGCGACCAGACCCACGGCGAACAGGTCGGCCGGGAAGTCCGGCTCGGCGCCGAGCAATTGCTCGGGTGCCAGATAACCGGGCGTCCCCACCACGAGGTTGGTCTCCGTCAGACGGGGTTCGCCGAGCCGCATGGCGATGCCGAAGTCGGACAGCCGCAGCCGGGGCCGTCCGGTCCCGGTCGCCTCGAGGAGGACGTTGGCGGGCTTGATGTCCCGGTGGATGACCCCCTCGGCGTGCACGGCCGCGAGACCGGAAAGGAGCTGGTCCAGCAGGGTGCACACGAACCCCGGCGGCAGCGGGCCGTAGTCGCCGACCAAGTGGACCAGGGAGCCGCCGCCGACCAGGTCCATGGTGAAGAGCACCTTGTCGTCGTCGGCGGCCCAGCTCGCCGGGGCCAGGACATGGGGATGGTCGATCCGCAGGGCCTGCTCCCGCACGAACCGCAGCAGCGAGTGCGCGTCGCGCTGCTGGAGCACCTTCGCGGCCACATAGCGCCGCCGGCGATGGTCCCAGGCACGCCATACGGCGCCCACGCCCCCGCGCCCGATCGGATCGGCCAGTTCATACCGGCCGGCGAACACCTCACCCATGGCAGCCCATCGCTCCTCCCCCGGAACCCGCGCCGGTTCCCCCGCCCCTTTGTTTCCCCGCTTCCCCTCGCTTCCCCCCTGAACTCCCCCGTTGGACTCCCCCGTGATGAGCGGTACGGCCTGCTCCCCGCTGGAGGACGGGTCCACCCCCATGGACCGCTCCCCGCGCCCGGACGCCCCCACCGGAAGGCGATTCCGGCCCCCGTACCCCCTCCGTGGACCGGGCCGCGGGTCCTAGTTCTGGTGGGACTGGTAGTGCGCGACGGCGTCGGAGGTGCGGCCGGCGCCATAGACGCGCAGGAACTCCGCCAGTTCGGGGTGGGTCGGAGCGAGGCTGTCCGCGGCGTCGATGATGTCGCCCGCGGCGGCCACCGAGCGCAGCAGCGACTGGATCTCGCGGACCACCCGCTTGACCGTGGGCGCCCCGGAACCGCTCGTGGTCTGGGTGGTGTTGTTGAGCACGGAGCCCCCCTGAGACTTCTTGATCTCGTCCATGCGCTCGGTCGCCTCGGCCGCGCTCACACTGCCGTCCGCGACCTGCGCCGCCAGCTCCTGCAGCAACTGCACGCGCTGCACCACGGCAGGATTGCCGATCTTCGCCCGCTGGCCGCTCATCAGCTGCGAGAGCATCGGGGCGGACAGACCCAGGACCGCCGCGAGACGGGCCTGATTGAGCCCGAGATCGTCGATGAGCTTACGGAAGAGCGCCCCCAGCGGCTCCCCGTACCAGTTCCGCTGCAGCTCCCGCGCTCTCGCGGTGGCTTCCTGCTGTGCGGCGTCCATTGCGTCTCCCCATCGCTTCCCCTGAAAACCGCGGTTCGCTGTAGCGAACCACGTCGAGCATCTTACGGAGCGTGGTCATTCACGGGGACCCCCAATCTTTTTGCGGGATACCCGGGGTGACCCGGTACTCTGGTCTGCGGCGCCCACCGGAACGCGGCTTTTCCGGCCGGACGCTGCATCCCGGGGCCTTAGCTCAGTTGGTAGAGCGCCGTCTTTGCATGGCGGATGTCAGGGGTTCGACTCCCCTAGGCTCCACTCAGAAAAGCCTCCCGACCTGCGAAAACGCAGATCGGGAGGCTTTCTCCGTTTCACGTGAAACGGGCCGTGGATCAGGCGAGCGTCAACTCGCCTGATCCACGGCCCTCTTCACGCGCGAGCCGGCTCGGCCGGGCTACTGCTCGTCGTCGTGCTTCGAGGCTTCCTCCTCGGCCTGCTTCGCCTGGACCTCGGGGTCCAGGACCGAGGTGCCGCTGCCGTCCACCGAACTCAGCCGGCCGCCCGACTCCGGTACCTCCGTCGCGGCGGGCGGCTCGACCAGCCAGTCCGGGTTGGCCTGCTTGTCCCACCACTTCCAGGCGGCGAAAGCCCCACCGGCCAGCAGGGTCAGCAGCGCCAGCGCCTTCACGGTCCGGCCCGTCCTGGACCGGCGCGCATTCCGGCGGGCCAGCTTCTGGATCTCCTCCGCCGAGACCTGACCGCGCAACGCGGCCAGCGCCGCCGCGCCACGCGCGGCAGCCTCCTCGCGGACCGGGGCCGCGGCGGCCACGGCCTGCTCGATCCTCGGCCGCGAGTACTCGGCGGCCTGGCGCGAATACCCGGCCGCCTGCCGGGCGGCCTTACGGGCACGCACGGCGGCCTCCTGCGCCGCCAGGTCGACCTTCGGCGGCACATGCGTACGAGCCTGTTCCAGACGCGGGGCGAGCCGGGCGTCGTACTGCACGCGGGCCTGTTCGGCGGCCTGCGACACCACGGGCGCCAGCCGTACGCGTGCCTCCTGCGCGTAGAGCGCGGCACGCTCCTTGGCCGTGTCGGCGTAGGGCGCCACCACTTCCGCGGCGTGCAGCACGCTGTCCTTCGCCGAGCCGGTCGCGGCGCGCACGCTGTCGATGCGGGTCACGGGTTCCTCCTCCTCGGTGGCGTACGGTGTTCGACTTTCCACCCTTTTACGGATCATGCCTGCCAACGGTCCGCACGGCATGCGAGGGCGGGCATATGGGTGCCGATCGCTCCCTTCGGCTCCATTCCGGTAATTCCCGGGCAACCCGATCCTGCCGTCGACACTGCCACGAATCGCCGCCGAGCGCTGCCTTCCGGGCGGAACTCGTGGCTGCCGGGCGACGCACGGGCCCCGCCGTGCGAGGATCGGGGAGTCACAGGAAGACAACGGAAGGCAGATCGTGGCCGAGCAGCTTTACGCCACCCTGAAGACCAACCACGGCGACATCGTGGTCCAGCTTTTCCCGAACCACGCGCCGGAGACGGTCAAGAACTTCGTCGAGCTGGCACAGGGCGAGCGCGAGTGGACGCACCCCGGCACGGGTGAGAAGAGCAAGAAGCCGCTCTACAACGGCACGATCTTCCACCGTGTCATCAGCGGCTTCATGATCCAGGGCGGCGACCCGCTCGGCACCGGCATCGGCGGCCCCGGCTACAAGTTCAAGGACGAGTTCCACCCCGACCTGTCCTTCAACAAGCCGTACCTGCTGGCCATGGCCAACGCCGGCCCGGGCACCAACGGCTCGCAGTTCTTCATCACCGTCTCCCCGACGACGTGGCTGAACCGCAAGCACACCATCTTCGGCGAGGTCACCGACTCCGCCAGCCAGAAGGTCGTCGACGCCATCGCCGGGGTCCCCACCGGCCGCAACGACCGCCCGGTCAACGACGTCGTGATCAACGAGGTCGTCGTCGAGAAGCGCGAGGGCTGAGCCCACCGCTCCTCGCACCCCCAGGGAACCAAACGCCCCGCTCGTCCGTACCAAGGATGAGCGGGGCGAGGTACTGCCAGGGGCACCCCAGTCCCACGTCGAGCAAGGGGAACAGATGGACCAGGCCGCAGCAGGCATGCAGGGAGCCCACCACGCGCCCGTGTGCTACCGGCACCCGGACCGGGAGACCGGCGTGCGCTGCACCCGCTGCGAACGCCCCATCTGCCCCGAATGCATGGTCAGCGCCTCCGTCGGCTTCCAGTGCCCCGCCTGCGTACGCGGCGGCAGCGGCACCGGACCCGCACCCACCGCCTCCCGGCCCCGCACCATCGCCGGCGGCACGGTCAGCGCCGACCCACGACTGCTCACCAAGATCCTCATCGGCGTCAACCTCGCCGTGTTCCTCGCCCAGCTCGCCGCGGGCAGCAGCCTCACCGACCGGTTCGAACTGATCGGCCAGGCCCAGTTCTCCCTGTTCGGTCCCGTCCAAGGCGTCGCGGAGGGGCAGTACTACCGCCTGCTGACCGCGATGTTCCTGCACTCGCCGACCAACTACACCCACATCCTGTTCAACATGCTCAGCCTGTGGTGGATCGGCGGCCCCCTCGAAGCAGCCCTCGGCCGCGCCCGCTACCTCGCCCTGTACTTCGTCTCCGGCCTGGCCGGCAGCGCCCTCACCTACATGATCGCCGACCCGCGCCTGCCCTCCCTGGGCGCCTCCGGCGCGATCTTCGGCCTCTTCGGCGCGACCGGCGTGCTGATGCGCCGGCTCAACTACGACCTGCGTCCACTCGTCGCCCTGCTCGTGATCAACCTGATCATCACGTTCACGCCAGGCTTCAACATCTCCTGGGAAGCCCACATCGGCGGGCTCGTCGCCGGTGTCGCCGTCGGCTATGCGATGGTCCACGCCCCGCGGGAGAGGCGGACGGTGATCCAGTACGGCGCCTGTGCGGTCGTACTCGCCGTCGTGGTGGTACTCACGCTGGTCAGGACCGCTCAGCTCACCTGAGAGCGAACCGTTGTCCACAGGCTGTGGCGGATCTTGTGCACCGTGTGCGGGCACAGCTGTGCCCCCTGTCGCTCGGATGTGTTTCCGCAGGTCAGACAGGGGGCGAACAGGTGTGTGGGTGTGGGGCGGGCAGTCACACCGGCGTCAACACCCGATGAGTTATCCACAGATCGTCTTTCTTTTCCCCATGTGGACAACGGCTGTGGATAACTCGGTGGACAGCCCTGGGGAGAGCTATTTCCACTGCGTGGAGACACCGAAGCCGGCGGCGATGAAGCCGAAGCCGACCACGATGTTCCAGTTGTCGAGCGCGTCGATGGGCAGCGAACCGTCGGTCACATAGAAGACGACGATCCACGCCAGACCGATGACGAACATGGCCAGCATGACAGGTGCGACCCAGGCGCGACTGTCCAGCTTGATCGCCTGAGCCTGCTTCGCGGGCGGCGGCGTGTAGTCGGCCTTCTTGCGGATACGTGACTTCGGCACGAGGGTCTCTCCTGTCGATGCGCTGCGTGGCCGCGCAGGTAACCGGGACGGGGCTCGGGGCAGCGTACAAGGGGTCCACATGACGACTCTGTGTGCTCCCCCGGGCGTCCGTTAGCGTAGTGCTTCCGTGGCGCCTAAGGAGATAAGGGTACGTTGAGCAATTCTGCCGACTCCCCCGGGACGCATTCAACGGGCTCCGGCCCTGGCCGCCGTCTGCGCATCCGCCCCGTGCGGATCCTCACGGCGGCCGTCTTCGCGCTCGCGGGACTGATCTTCTTCACCAGCTTCGACACGGCCAAGGGCACCGACATCCGGCAGGACGGCTCCCTGCTGAAGCTGTCCGACCTGATCCAGCAGCGCAGCCGCAAGAACAAGGAGCTGGACGAGTCCGACGCGGCGCTGCGCGGGCGGGTGGAGTCCTTCGCGGAGAGCGACGACGGCAGCAGCAAGGCGCAGGACCGCCAGCTGAGCGGGCTGGAGAAGAGCGCCGGCACGCAGAAGCTCACCGGTCACGCCATCACCGTCACGCTCAACGACGCTCCGCCGAACGCCACGGCCAAGCTCCCCGGCTATCCGGAACCGCAGCCCGACTACCTGGTGATCCACCAGCAGGATCTGCAGGCGGTGGTGAACGCCCTGTGGCAGGGCGGCGCCAAGGGCATCAAGGTCATGGACCAGCGGCTGATCTCCACCAGCGCCGTGCGCTGTGTGGGCAACACGCTGATCCTCCAGGGCCGGGTCTACTCGCCGCCGTACAAGATCACGGCGGTCGGGGATCCGGAGAAGCTGCAGCAGGCGCTGGCGGCGAGCAAGGCGATCCAGACCTACATGGTGTACGTGAACGTCTACGGCCTCGGCTGGAAGGTCACCGACGACGGGACGGTGACGCTGCCCGGCTACTCCGGCACGGTGGATCTGCACTACGCGAAGCCCGTGCAGTAGGCGTCCGCCCGTCGTGGCATGAGTGATCATCTGCGTCCCGCGGCTCGGTTTCACGTGGAACAAGCTGGTTTCGGATCGACAAAGGGTCCTGCAAAACCGTGCCGGCGGACGTTGAGGTCATCGACCCTGTGCCACGTAAGTCCGGGTATACACGCCCCGCACAGTCTGTGGAGGCAGGCGAACCGGAGGCGCCGCGCCGTTAGTCTGGTGACGTACGGCGTGGGTCTGATGCCGTAGGGATACGGAAGGGACGGCAAGGGACGGCATGTACGGCTGGATCTGGCGGCATCTGCCGGGAAACGCTTGGGTGAAGGCGCTGATCTCGCTCGTTCTGGCGCTGGCCGTGGTCTATGTCCTGTTCCAGTACGTCTTCCCCTGGGCCGAGCCGCTGCTGCCCTTCAACGATGTGACGGTGGACAACCAGTGAGTGCGCGGATTCTCGTCGTCGACAACTACGACAGCTTCGTCTTCAACCTCGTGCAGTACCTGTACCAGCTGGGTGCGGAGTGCGAGGTGGTGCGCAACGACGAGGTGTCGACGGCGCACGCCCAGGACGGCTTCGACGGTGTGCTGCTCTCGCCCGGGCCGGGGACGCCGGAGGAGGCGGGGGTGTGCGTGGACATGGTCCGGCACTGCGCCTCGACGGGGGTGCCGGTGTTCGGGGTGTGCCTCGGCATGCAGTCGATGCAGGTGGCGTACGGCGGTGTGGTGGACCGGGCACCGGAGCTGCTGCACGGCAAGACCTCGCTGGTGGAGCACGAGGGCAAGGGCGTCTTCACGGGTCTGCCCTCTCCGTTCACGGCGACCCGCTACCACTCGCTGGCAGCGGAGCCGGCGACGGTCCCGGCCGAGCTGGAGGTGACCGCCCGCACGCACGACGGCATCATCATGGGCCTGCGCCACCGTGAACTGCGAGTGGAGGGCGTGCAGTTCCATCCCGAGTCGGTGCTGACCGAGCACGGGCACCGGATGCTGGCCAACTGGCTGGTGGAGTGCGGTGACGAGGGTGCCGTGGCGAGGTCGACGGGGCTGGCCCCGGTGGTGGGCAGGGCCACGGCGTGACCGCGCTGCGCCCGGAGCGCGAGACCGATGCCTCGTACGGGGATCAGTCGTACGGGGCTTCCGGTGCGCTTGGGGAGTGGCACACGGAAGGGGCGCCGGGCCCCTACGGGGAGCCGGGGTACACGGAGCTGGGGCACGCCGAGCCCGGATACGACGAGCGCGGGTACGAGGAGCCGTACCGGGGTCCTCTCGACGACGAGACGATGGCGCTGCGGGTCCCCGGTCCGGCCGGGGGCGCTGAGAACGGCGCCACAACGGCCTCTGCGGCCTCTTCAGGCTCCTCTGCCACCGGAGCGGCGCGGGGAGGCCGTGCGGCGCGCAGAAAGGCCGCCAAGCGGCGTGGCGGCCGGCACGGCGGTGGCCGGGAGACCGCGTCCGCCGCAACGGCACCGTCCGGGACGGAGTCCGGCCGGCCGCTGTCCCGGGTGGAGGCGCGGCGGCAGGCGCGGTTGCGCAAGCCGAGCCCGGCGGTCGTCGCGAGCCGGGTGATCGGCGAGGTGTTCATCACCACCGGCGTGCTGATGCTGCTGTTCGTCACCTACCAGCTGTGGTGGACCAACGTCCGGGCCCATGCCCAGGCGGGCAGCGAGACGCACCAGCTGCAGAACGACTGGGCCAGCGGCAAGCGGAACCCGGGTGTCTTCGAGCCGGGGCAGGGCTTCGCCATCCTGCACATCCCCAAGCTGGACGTGGTCGCGCCGATCGCGGAGGGCGTCAGCAACGCGAAGGTGCTCGACAAGGGCATGGTCGGGCACTACGGCGAGCCTCCGCTGAAGACGGCGATGCCCGACGCCAAGACGGGCAACTTCGGGCTCGCCGCGCACCGCAACACCCATGGTGAGCCGTTCCGGTACATCAACAAGCTCAAGGCCGGCGACGCGGTCGTGGTCGAGACGCAGGACATGTACTTCGTGTACAAGGTGACCTCGATGCTGCCGGTGACCTCGCCGTCCAACACGAGCGTGCTGGACCCCGTTCCGAAGGGCTCGGGCTTCACCAAGCCCGGCCGCTACATCACCCTCACCACCTGCACGCCGGAGTTCACGAGCAAGTACCGGCTGATCGTCTGGGGCAAGATGGTCGAGGAACGCCCGCGCAGCAAGGGCAAACCGGACGCGCTCATCGAGTAGGGGCAGAGGGAACTGTGGCAGCGACCGCCGACGGCACCGAAGAACACACGGACGCGTCCGATCCGAGTTCCGCCCCGCGCGGCCGGCGACCCGGCCGTATCGCGACGGCGGTCAGCGTCTTCGGCGAACTCCTCATCACCGCAGGCCTGTTGCTGGCGCTCTTCGTCGTCTACTCGCTGTGGTGGACGAACGTGATAGCGGACCGCAAGGCGGACAAGCAGGCCGAGAAGGTCCGCCGGCACTGGGCGCAGGCCACGGACTCCGGGCCCGGTGCGCTGAACACCAAGGACGGCATCGGCTTCCTGCACGTGCCGGCGATGAAGAACGGTGTGGTCCTGGTCGAGAAGGGCACGGGCACGAACGTCCTCAACGACGGTGTGGCCGGCTACTACACGGATCCGGTCAAGGCCACGCTGCCGATGTCCGGCAAGACCGGCAACTTCACCCTCGCGGCCCACCGGGACGGGCACGGCGCGAAGTTCCACAACATCGACAAGCTGAAGAAGGGCGACCCGATCGTCTTCGAGACGCGGGACGACTGGTACGTCTACAAGGTCTACTCGATCCTGCCCGAGACCTCGAAGTACAACGTCAAGGTCATCGACCGGGTCCCGAAGGAGTCCGGCACGAAGAAGCCGGGCCACTACATCACCCTGACGACCTGCACGCCCGTGTACACCTCGGAGTACCGGTACGTGGTGTGGGGAGAACTGGTCCGGGTGGAGAAGGTGAACAGCGACCGGACGCCGCCGAGGGAACTGCGCGGCTGACCGAGGTCCGTCGAGAACCTCTGCCCTCCAGCACGCACAGCGGGGCGGCCCCCTTCGTGGGGACCGCCCCGCTGTGCTCTCGGGCCGGTGGGTCAGCCGTTGATACCGCCGAAGATGCCGCCGTTGTTGCCGCCGTTGTTGCCGCCGCCGACGTCCGCGGTGTTCAGGACGATCTGGGTGTTGTTCGGGTCGGCCTGGGTGCCCTGCGGCGGGGTCTGCTGGACGACCCGGGCCTTGTCGTCCTGGGGTCCGTTGACGGTGATGTTGTTGAAGCCCTGCTGCTTCAGGGCCTGCAGGGCGTCCTTCAGGGTCTGCAGGGTGACGTTCGGCACCTGTGTCTGCTGGTTCTGCTGGAACACGCTGACCGTGAGGCTGATGGGCGTGTTCTTCTTGACCTGCTGGCCCGGCTGCGGGTTGGTCTGGGTGACCTTGCCGTTGTCGTCCGGGTTCGTGGTGGGCTGGTTGGTGCAGGTCGGCGCCAGGCCCAGCTGGGTCAGCTCCGCCTTCGCCTCGTCGCAGGACTTGCCGATGACGTCGTTGGGGATCGTGACCTTCTCCTCGGCCTTGGCGACCGTGAGGGTGATCGTGCTGCCCTTCTGCCGGCTCGTGCCGCCCTTCGGGTCCTGGTCGATGACCACGTTCGGCGTCTGGGAGGACACCTGGGTCTTCTTCTCGACCTTGAAGCCCTTCTCCGTCAGCTGGGACTCGGCCTGGTCGAATTGGATGCCGCGGACGTCCGGCACCTGGACCTTCGGCGCCCCCGTGGAGATCACCAGGCTGACGGTGCTGCCCTTGTCGACCTTGGTGCCCTGATGGGGCTTCTGATCGCAGACGCTGCCCTTGGGCTGGTCGTCGCAGGGCTTGCCGGAGGTGGTGACCTTCAGATCGACGTTGTCGGCCATCTTCTTGGCCGAGGACTGGGTCTGGCCGATGAAGTTCGGCACCGACACCTTGCCGCCGCCGTTGTTGCCTCCGCTCGCCACCCACTTGCCGATCAGGATCGCGCCGATCAGGACCAGGATGCCCGCGACGACGAGGAGGATCGTGGAGGTGTTGTTCTTCTTCTGGCGGCTGCGCCGGTCGGGGCGGTCGTCGTAGCCGTAGCCGCCGTCGTCGGGGTTCATCGGCGGGAGCATGGAGGTCGCTGCCGCGCCGGAGTCCGGGCGCAGGGCCGTCGTCGGCTGGTCGTCGGGGTAGCCGCCGTAGCCCACCGCGCCCACCGCGGCCGTCGCCGCGACCGGCTGGCCGTCCAGGCAGGCCTCGATGTCGGCGCGCATCTCGTCGGCCGACTGGTACCGGTAGTTCGGGTCCTTGACCAGCGCCTTCAGGACGATTGCGTCCATCTCGGGGGTGATCTCGGGGTCGAAGACCGACGGGGGCTGCGGTTCCTCGCGGACGTGCTGGTAGGCCACGGCGACCGGGGAGTCGCCGACGAAGGGCGGCCGTACCGTCAGCAGCTCGTAGAGGAGACAGCCCGTCGAGTACAGGTCCGAGCGGGCGTCGACCTGCTCGCCCTTGGCCTGCTCCGGGGAGAGGTACTGGGCCGTACCGATGACCGCAGCCGTCTGGGTCATGGTCATGCCGGCGTCGCCCATGGCGCGGGCGATGCCGAAGTCCATCACCTTGACCTGGCCGTTGCGGGTCAGCATGACGTTGGCCGGCTTGATGTCGCGGTGGACGATGCCGTTGCGGTGGGCGTACTCCAGGCCCTGCAGGATGCCGATGGTCATCTCCATCGCGCGTTCCGGCAGCAGCTTGCGGCCGGAGTGCAGAAGCTCACGCAGGGTGGAGCCGTCGACGTACTCCATCACGATGTACGGGATGGAGACGCCGTCGATGTAGTCCTCGCCCGTGTCGTAGACCGCGACGATCGCGGGGTGGTTGAGCGAGGCGGCCGACTGGGCCTCCCGGCGGAACCGGGCCTGGAAGGAAGGGTCGCGTGCCAGGTCGGCGCGCAGGGTCTTCACTGCCACGGTGCGGCCGAGTCGGGTGTCATGCGCGAGGTAGACCTCGGCCATGCCACCACGGCCGAGCACCTGGCCCAGCTCGTACCGGCCGCCGAGGCGACGCGGCTCTTCCATAGCTACCTACCAGCCCTCTCCGTCGGTCTCGGCCGCACACACTCGTGCACGGCCGGAGGCTGCCGTCCGGGCCTACCGTACCCGGCTCGCTTTGTATGACCTGGCCAAGCCCGGAACCCGATACAGGACCGGTATCGCAACGTGCGGCGATGTGGAGGAGACGTGAGCGGCGTCACTTCCTGGGGGCAAGGTCACTTCTTCGAGTTGATGACCGCCTCCATGACGTTCTTCGCGATCGGCGCGGCCAGGCCGCCGCCGGAGATGTCGTCGCGGTTGGCGCTCTCGTCCTCGATGACCACGGCGACGGCCACCGGCGAGCTGCCGTCGGGCATCTTGGCGAAGGAGATGAACCACGCGTACGGGTTGGCGCTGTTCGCCACACCGTGCTGCGCGGTACCGGTCTTGCCGCCCACGGTGACGCCGCTGATCTTCGCGTTGGTACCGGTGCCCTTCTCGACCACCGTCTGCATCATCGACTGCAGGATCTGCGCGTTCGCCGGCGACAGCGGCCGGCTCAGCTCCTCCGGCTGGGTCTTCTCGACCGGGTCCAGGTTGGAGGACTGCAACTCGTCGACCATGTACGGCTTCATCAGCTTGCCGTCGTTGGCGACCGCCGAGGCGACCATGGCCATCTGCAGCGGGGTGGCGGCGGTGTTGTACTGGCCGATGGAGGACAGCGCGGTCTGCGACTGGTTCATGTTGTCGGAGAACACCGACGCGTTGGAGCGGACCGGGGTGAACTGCTCGGAGTCGAAGCCGAACTTCTTCGCCTCGGCGAGCATCTTGTCGTTGCCGAGGTCGGAGCCGATCTTGCCGAAGACCGAGTTGCAGGAGAACTGGAGGGCGACGCGCAGGGTGGCGTTCTTGCAGGGGATGTTGCCCTCGTTCTTCAGCTGGGTCGTCGTGCCCGGCATCGTCCAGGGCAGCGGAGAGTCCGTCGCGTCGTCGGCCGACTTGTACAGCCCGTTCTCCAGCGCGGCCGCGGCGGTGACCACCTTGAAGGTGGAGCCCGGCGGGTAGGTCTCGCGCAGCGCGCGGTTCAGCATCGGGTCGGCCGGGTTGTGCGCCTTCTGGAGTTTGTTCCAGGCCTTGGCGTCGCTGTCGGAGTAACCGGCGAAGGACGAGGGGTCGTACGACGGGTAGGAGGCCAGCGCCAGGATCTTGCCGGTGGACGGCTCCAGGGCGACGACCGCGCCCTTGCCGCCCTGGGCCTTCAGCCCGTTGAACGCCGCCTTCTGCGCGGCCGCGTTCAGCGTGGTGACGACGTTGCCGCCCTGCTTCGGCTTGCCCGTGATCATGTCGAGGGTGTTGCGGAAGAAGAGCCGGTCGTCGTTGCCGGTCAGGATGCCGTCGTCGATCTTCTCCAGCTGGCTGCCGTCGAAGGCCTGCGAGGAGTAGCCGGTCACCGGGGCCCACATGGGCCCGTTCTTGTAGGTGCGCTTGTACTTGAAGTCGCCGCTCTTGGACACGACGGAACCGGTTATCGGGTTGCCGTCGACGATGATGTCGCCGCGCGGGTGCGCGTAGCGCTCGATGGCGACCCGGCGGTTGTCCTTGTCGCTCGCCAGCTGGTCGGCCTTGGCGTACTGGAGGTAGTTGTCGCGGATCAGGAGGGCCAGCACGAGCAGGCCGCAGAAGATCGCGATCCGGCGCAGGGGCTTGTTCATGACGGGCGGACCACCTGGGTCATCTCGGCGTCGGGGTTCGTGGCGGGGGTGGGCGCCGGGCGGCGGGCGGTGTCGCTGATGCGGATGAGGATGGCGATCAGCGCCCAGTTGGCCAGCACCGAGGAACCGCCGGAGGCCAGGAACGGCATGGTCATACCGGTGAGCGGGATGAGGCCCATGACACCGCCGGCCACCACGAAGACCTGCAGGGCGAAGGCGCCGGACAGGCCGACGGCGAGCAGCTTGCCGAACGGGTCCCGGGCGGCGAGGGCGGTGCGCAGGCCGCGCTCCGCGATCAGGCCGTAGATCAGCAGGATCGCCATGATGCCCGCGAGGCCGAGCTCTTCGCCGAAGGTGGCGAGGACGAAGTCGGAGTTGGCGGCGAACTTGATCAGGTCCGAGTGGCCCTGGCCCCAGCCGGTGCCGAGGGTGCCTCCGGAGCCGAACGCCCACAGCGACTGCTGCAGCTGGTCGGAGTGGAGGATGCCGTCGTGGGTGATCTGGCGGCTGAGCTGGTACTCGCGCATCGGGTTGAGCCAGGCCTGCACACGGGTCTGGATGTGCGGCTCGAAGCTCGCGACGCCGACCGCGCCGGCCGCGGACATCAGCAGACCGAACACGATCCAGCTGGTCCGCTCGGTGGCGACGTACAGCATGATCACGAACATGCCGAAGAACAGCAGCGAGGTGCCGAGGTCGGTCTCGAAGACCAGGATCAGGATCGAGATCGCCCAGACGACCAGGATCGGACCGAGGTCGCGGCCGCGCGGCAGGTACAGGCCCATGAAGCGGCGGCTGGCGAGGGCCAGCGCGTCCCGCTTGACCATCAGGTAACCGGCGAAGAACACCGCGAGCACGATCTTCGCGAACTCACCGGGCTGCAGGGAGCCGAGGCCCGGGATCCGGATCCAGATCTTCGCGCCGTAGATGTTGGCCCCGAGGCCCGGCACCAGCGGCAGGATGAGCAGCACCAGGGCGCAGAACATCGAGATGTAGGTGTAGCGCTGCAGGACCCGGTGGTCCTTCAGGAAGATCAGCACCGCGGCGAACAGGGCGATGCCCATCGCGCTGTACAGCAGCTGACGGGGCGCGGCGGGGGAGAAGCCTCTGAGCGACTGCAGCAGTTTCGACTGGTCCAGCCGCCAGATCACCACGAGCCCGAGCCCGTTGAGCAGCGTGGCCAGCGGCAGCAGCAGCGGGTCCGCGTACGGCGCGAACTTCCGTACGGCGAGATGGGCGACGCCGGCCAGCAGCCCGAGGCCGAGGCCGTACTCCAGCAGCCCGGCGGGGACGTGGTTGCTGATGGCCAGGCCCACGTTGGCGTAGGCGAACACCGGGACGGCCACGGCGAAGACCAGCAGGGCCAGCTCGGTGTTGCGGCGGCTCGGCGCGCCGATGGCGCCGATCGTGGACGTGTGGTGCGTCGGCGGATTAGTCGTACTGCTCATCGTGTGACAGGGCCTCTCGCGGCTCGGCTACTGCTTGCCGCACTGATCGACGACCTTCTGCTCATCCTCGGAGAGGCTCGGGCCGGGGTTCGCAGTGGCGGTCGCGGACGGGGACTTCGAAGGGTTCTTCGTAGCGGGCGCCGTCGTGGATGGGTGCGGAGTCGGGGACGCCTTGGACGTGAGGGCGCTACGGGTGGTTCCCGTGGTGCCTCCGGCCTGGCCCTGGCCCGGTTTCGCGTTCTGCTGCGACTCGGCCGTCTGGCGCTCCGCCTGCTTCCGGCACGCGGAGGCCTGGACCGACAGGGCCTCGATCTTCGCCTGCGCCTGCTGCAGACCGCCCGCCGTGATCGTGTTCTTGACCTGCTTCTGCTGGTAGGGCGGCAGGTACTTGAGTTCGATCTCGGGGTGGTCCTTCTCCACCTTCGACAGCGACACCCAGGCCAGGTCCTGGCTGATGCCGCGGTACAGCGCCACGTGCTCGCCCTTGGCGCCGACGTAGTACTGCGTCTGCGTCCACCGGTAGCCGCCGTAGAGGCCGCCGCCGACGACGGCGAGGGCCAGCACGCCGTAGAAGGATCTCTTCAGCCACCGTCGCTGCCCGCGCGGCTTGGTGAAGTCGCCGTCGGCGTAGTCGCCGAAGCTGCCCGCCGGGATGTAGCCGGTGTCGCCCGAGCCGGGCGGGCCGAACTCGCCGCCGCCGTGGCCGGACTGCCGGCGGCCCAGGTGGGAGGCGCGGCCGGCCGGGGTCTGCATGATGCCGTTGTCGTGCAGGTGGTGCTGGTTCTCGGCGACGGCGCCGACCACGACCGGCTGGTCGGACAGCTGACCGGCGAGGGTGTCGCCGGTGTCCAGGTCGAGGACGTCGGCGACGATGACGGTGATGTTGTCGGGGCCGCCGCCGCGCAGCGCGAGCTGGATCAGCTCCTGCACGGTCTCCTGCGGACCCTGGTAGCTGGCGAGGGTCTCCTCCAGCGTCTGGTGGGAGACGACGCCGGACAGGCCGTCGGAGCAGATCAGATAGCGGTCGCCGGCCCGGACCTCGCGGATGGACAGGTCGGGCTCGACGTGGTCGCCGCTGCCGAGGGCGCGCATCAGCAGGGAGCGCTGCGGATGCGTGGTGGCCTCTTCCTCGGTGATCCGGCCCTCGTCGACGAGCCGCTGCACCCAGGTGTGGTCCTGGGTGATCTGGGTGAGGACGCCGTCGCGCAGCAGGTACGCGCGCGAGTCGCCGACGTGCACGAGGCCGAGCCGCTGCCCGGTCCACAGCAGCGCGGTCAGCGTGGTGCCCATGCCCTCGAGCTGGGGGTCCTCCTCGACCATGGCGCGCAGCTGGTCGTTGGCGCGCTGCACGGCCGTGCCGAGGGAGGTGAGGATGTCGGAGCCGGGTACGTCGTCGTCGAGCGTGACCAGGGTGGAGATCACTTCGGACGAGGCGACCTCGCCGGCCGCCTGGCCGCCCATGCCGTCGGCGATGGCGAGCAGCCGGGGACCGGCGTAACCGGAGTCCTCGTTGCCCTCGCGGATCATGCCCTTGTGCGATCCGGCGGCAAAGCGCAGTGACAGACTCATGCCCACCTCGCCCATCGGCTCCGGGTACAGCCGGTCGTGTCGAGCCACACTGCCCACCCTCCGGTCGGGAGCGCGCCGGAGACCGGGTGGCGGCCTGCCGCTGCGTGCTCGCTCCGCTCGCTCATTGTCGTACTACTTCCGCAGCTCGATGACGGTCTTGCCGATGCGGATCGGCGCGCCCAGCGGGATCGGCGTGGCGGTCGTCAGCCGGGACCGGTCCAGGTAGGTGCCGTTGGTGGAACCGAGGTCCTCGACGATCCACTGACCGTCGCGGTCCGGGTAGATCCTGGCATGGCGGCTGGAGGCGTAGTCGTCGTCCAGCACGATCGTGGAGTCGTGCGCCCGGCCCAGCGTGATCGTCTGGCCCTGGAGCGCGACCGTGGTGCCGGTCAGCGTGCCCTCCGTGACGACCAGCTTGGTGGGGGCGTTGCGGCCGCGCCGGCCGCCGCCCTGCTGGCCGCGCTGCGGCGGGGGCGCGGCGGCCTGCTGCCGGGGCGCCTGCTGCTGGCGCCCTGCGTCCCTACGCGATCCGCGCTGGGTGACGCGCGTACCGAACAGGTCGCTCCGGATGACCTGCACGGCCACGATCACGAACAGCCACAGTACGGCCAGGAAACCCAGCCGCATGACCGTGAGGGTCAGCTCTGACATTGCCCCCGCTTCACCCTTCGGCTTGCCTATAGATAACGGTGGTGCTGCCCACGACGATCCGCGAGCCGTCGCGGAGCGTAGCGCGGGTGGTGTGCTGCCCGTCCACCACGATGCCGTTGGTGGATCCGAGATCCTGGATCGTCGAGGGCGTTCCGGTCCGGATCTCGCAGTGCCGGCGGGACACGCCGGGGTCGTCGATCCGCACGTCGGCGTCGGTGCTGCGGCCCAGCACGAGCGTCGGGCGGGAGATCTGGTGGCGGGTGCCGTTGATCTCGATCCAGTAGCGGGTGCGCCCGCCGCTCACCGGGGCGGCCGCGGGCCGCTGCGTGGCGGGCTGGGGGTAGCCGTAGCCGCCGGGCCGGGCGCCGGGCGGCGGCGCGGACGGCATCGGGGGCACGCCGGCGGGCGCGGCGGGCGGGTAGCCGTAGCCGCCCGGGGCGCCCGGCGCGGGACGGCCGGGGGCCGGGGCCGCGGGGGCCGCGCCCTGCTGGTTGCTGGAGGAGGCGAGGGTGCGGCTGCGCACCCGGTACAGCCCCGTGTCCAGGTCCTCGGCCTTCTCCAGGTTGACCTTGATCGGGCCCATGAAGGTGTAGCGCTGCTGCTTGGCGTAGTCGCGCACCATGCCGGCCAGCTCGTCGCCGAGCTGCCCGGAGTAGGGGCTGAGCCGCTCGTAGTCCGGCGCGCTCAGCTCCACGATGAAGTCGTTGGGTACGACGGTCCGGTCGCGGTTCCAGATCGTGGCGTTGTTGTCGCACTCACGCTGGAGCGCGCCGGCGATCTCCACGGGCTGGACCTCGGACTTGAAGACCTTGGCGAAGGTGCCGTTCACCAGACCTTCGAGACGCTGCTCGAACTTCTTCAGGACTCCCATGGGGCACCTCCTCCGTCCCTGCCGTCTGCCTTGCCGTGCTCTGTACTGCGTACTGCTGCTGCGTGCTACCGCGCTCTGCTCACTGATCGTATCCACGCGCCCGGCGATCAGCCGGTTCCTGCCATGGATCGTAGAGGCGGGCGCAGACCAGTGTCCCGCACCCGGCTGTGCACCCGGACCGCCTCCTGGCCAGACGGCGGGTACCGGTACGAGGTTGATACGTGAACCGGGTCTCGTTGAAACGTGGGGGGCGGGTGGGGTGGGTAGGAGAGGTTGGTTCGGGGGTGGGTCGGGTCGGGAGCGGGTGCCGGCTCGGGCCAGGTCCGGACGGCGGCGGGTGCGGTGCGGGTACCGATCGGGCCGGTGGGGGCGGGTCCCTGGGCGGTGGGAAGGGATGTGAATCCACCCCGTACGGCGTGCTAATGTTCTGGGTGTCGGAAGGGGCCAGCCCGAAAGGGCCGGGACCGGAAGACACACCCAATGCGCGGGTGGCGGAATAGGCAGACGCGCTGGATTCAGGTTCCAGTGCCCGCAAGGGCGTGGGGGTTCAACTCCCCCCTCGCGCACAGAGACGAGACGGGTCTCTGCCGGTGACGGAAGTCACGGCAGGGGCCCGTTTTGCGTTGCGGTCGTCGTTGTGAGGGATCGCACATCCCAGGGAGAGCGGAGGGGCGGGTCGGCGGTCGGCGGCCGGTTCCCGGGGGCCGGCTCCGCCGGTGAGCTATCTCACGGAAGAGGGTGGCCGCGGGACCCTCAGGTCGCGTCCGGCTGGCAGCGTGGGCACCACACCGTGCCGCGGCCCGCCATGCGTGTACGGCGTAGATGGGCGCCGCAGCGGGGACAGACCGGATCGGGGTCGTCACGGTGGCCGGTGAGCCACGCGTCGCGCTGCGGGACACAGCCCGCGTGGACCGCGGAACGCAGCGTGCGGCGCATGTGCGTGTACAGGCGCCGGCGCTCGGCCTCCGTGAGATCGCCCGCCCGTCTGCCGGGGTGCAGCCCGGCGCGCCACAGGACCTCGTCGGCGAGGAGATTGCCGAGACCGGCCAGCAGGGACTGGTCGGTCAGCGTGGTCTTGATGTGCCCGCGGCGTGCGCAGAGCACGTCCTCGAAACCGGCGCGGTCCACCGCGAGCGCGTCGGGCCCCTGGCGCTCCAGCATCCGTGCCACACCGGAGTCGTCCTCGGCCAGCCAGAGCCCCTGGAGCTTGCGCTGGTCGCGGTAGTGGAGCCGGTGTCCGCCGCTCAGGTCGAACAGGACGCGGTCGTGCGGCTCCACGGGGTCCTCGGGACGGGCGCAGAGCAGCCGGCCGGTCATGCCGAAGTGCAGCAGGAGGGTGGGGCCGCCGGTGCGGGCGAGCAGCCACTTGCCGTGCCGTTCCGGCTCGGTGAACCGCCGCCCCTCCAGCGCCTCGCCCAGCCGCCGCGCGCTCACCCCTTGCAGGACGCCCGCGTCGCGCACGTCCACCCGGCGGATCACCCTGCCCTGCGCACAGGACACGAGCACCCTGCGGAAACCTTCGACATCGGGAAGCTCAGGCATGGTGCGGGTCCGTACCGGGGGGTGAGTGGCGCTGGTGGTCGGGGTGGCCGAGGTGGCCAGCTGGCGACGGTGGCGGCGGCGAGGGTGCCTCCTGCCGACAGGCTTCCCCACATTCGCCCACCCCCTCCTCGTACCTGAGCCGGACGGCCTACGGAGAGAGCGCCGCGGGCCTGACGTGTTTCCGTCACCCGCTGTACGGTCTGCACGAGTTGATGTTCGTGTCGGTTCTCAGCCGACGGGTGTGCGGGGGAGGCGGTCGCGGTGACCGGAACCGGTGGGGAAGCGCTGGCGGACGCGGTGGACCGGGAGACGCGCCGGCTGCCGTGGGTGCCCGGGTTCGCCCAGTGGCCGCGGCAGGGCTCGCCCAAGGAGGAGGGCAAGGCGCTGCGGTCGAGCGTCCCGCGCAGCGCGCACCGCACGCTCGACCTCGACACCGCCCGCCCCGACGCGGTGACCGCGGTCGCCGAGTCCAACGCCGGCCGTATCGAGGAACTGACCCCCATCCGCGTCGGACGGATGGCGGCGACCCCGTTCGCCTTCCTGCGCGGCGCGGCCGGACTCATGGCGTACGACCTGGCCCGCACCCCGATGACCAGGATCGGCACCCAGATATGCGGAGACGCGCACGCGGCCAACTTCGGCCTGTACGGCGACGCCCGCGGTGACCTCGTCATCGACCTGAACGACTTCGACGAGACCGTGCACGGCCCCTGGGAGTGGGATCTGAAGCGGCTCGCCGCCTCGCTGGTGCTCGCGGGGCGGGAGGCCGGCGCGGACGAGGACACGTGCCGCGCCGCCGCGCAGGACGCCGTCGGCGCCTATCGCCGCACCATGCGTCTGCTGGCCAAGCTGCCGGTGCTGGACGCGTGGAACGCCATCGCGGACGAGGAACTGGTCTCCCACACCGACGCCCACGACCTGCTCGGCACCCTGCAGCGGGTCTCGGAGAAGGCCCGCGCCAACACCAGCGGCCGGTTCGCGGCGAAGTCCACGGAGCCGCACGAGGACGGCGGACGGCGCTTCATCGACGCGGCGCCGGTGCTGCGCCGGATCCCGGACGCCGGGGCCGCGGCGGTCGCGGCGTCCCTGGAGGAGTATCTGACGACCCTGCCGGAGGACCGGCACCCGCTGCTCGCCCGGCACGCGGTGCACGACGTGGCCTTCCGGGTGGTCGGCACCGGCAGCGTCGGCACCCGCTCCTACGTCGTACTCCTCCTGGACCACCGCGAGCAGCCGCTGGTCCTCCAGGTCAAGGAGGCCCGCCCCTCCGCGCTCCTGCCGCACCTGGCCACCGCCGGCTTCGAGGCGCCGCCGGTGCAGCACGAGGGCCGCCGGGTCGTCCTCGGCCAGAAGCGGATGCAGGTGGTCAGCGACATCCTGCTCGGCTGGACGACCGTCGAGGAGCGTCCCTTCCAGGTGCGGCAGTTCCGCAACCGCAAGGGCAGCGTCGACCCCGCCGCCCTCCCGGCCGACCAGATCGACGACTACGCCCGCATGACCGGCGCCCTGCTCGCCCGTGCGCACTCCCACAGCGCCGACCCTCGCCTGATCGCCGGCTACTGCGGCAAGAACGAGGAACTGGATGAGGCGATAGCCGCCTTCGCCGTCACCTACGCCGACCGCACGGAGGCCGACCACGCCGAACTGGTGGCCGGCATCAGGACAGGCCGGATCGCGGCCGAACTGGGGGTGTGAGCGGGGCGGCCCTTCCGAGGCACAGCACAGCGTGGAACGGCGGTGCCCGCCAGGGGCCCGGCTCCGCCACCGGCACCCGGCTCCGCCACCGGCACCCGGCTCCGCCGCCGGCACCCGGCTCCGCCACCGGCATACGGCTCCGCCGCCCACCTGCGGTTCCGCCGCCTGGGCACCCGCGACAACACGGACCGGCACCCGGCAGACGAGGCCACCGGCGGCCCTACGGCGTCCGGCTCCGCCCGGACCGCCTACCCTGTTCGCGTGACGACCCCGGATGCCGAACAGTCCCCGCGCCCCGAGGAGCGGCTCGAGCGGGCCGTGCGGGCCGCCGAGCAGGCGTTGATCGAGTACGAGATCGCCGTGGAGACGTTCCGCGTCGAGGTCGAGAACTTCTCCCGGCTGCACGAACAGCGGCTCGGCCCCCTCTACGCCCGGATCGAGGTGCTGGACGCCGAGATCGCCGAGGCGAAGGCCGCCCGCACCGGTGACCCGGAGGACCTCCGGCGCGCCGAGGAGGCCCGCGCCCGGGTCCTGCCGATCCCCGGTGTGGAGGAGCTGCTGCACGGCTGGATGGACGGTGACGGCCTGTTCCCGGAGGCCGCCGCCATGCTGACCGACCAGGCCGTACGGCCCCCGGAGCGGGTGCGGCCCAGCGAGGAGGCCCGCAAGCTCTACCGCGAGCTGGCCCGCAAGGCCCACCCCGACCTCGTACAGGAGGAAGGGGAGCGGCAGCGGCGTGAGGAGTTCCTCACCCGCGTCAACGCCGCCTACGCCCGTGGCGACGAGACCCTGCTGAAGGAGCTGGCGGAGGAGTGGGCGGCCGGCCCGGTGCCGCCCGAGCGGAGTCCGAGCCCCGCCGAGGAGCTGTACGCCCGTCTCGAATGGCTCGCCCAGCGCAAGGAACTGCTCACCCTCGTCGCCCGTGAACTGGAGGAGGGCGCGATCGCCGGCATGCTCCGGCTCGCCCCGGACGACCCCGACGGGCTGCTCGAGGAGATCGCCGGCAAGCTGCGCTCGGACATCGCCCAGCGGGAGGCGGAGCTGGCGGCCCTGCTGGGGCAGGCCTGAGCCGCGGCTCGGTTGGGCCGGACCCGGGGACCTTCGGGTAGCGTCGGAGGCATGAACTTCGGAGCTGGTGTGCCCACGGTCGAGGTCACGGACCTCAAGGACGACGACTTCCTGCTGGACGTCCGCGAGGACGACGAGTGGCAGGCGGGCCACGCCGAGGGAGCGCTGCACATCCCCCTCAGCGAGTTCGTGGCCCGCTACGGCGAGCTGACCGAGGCCGCCCCGCAGGATGCCCGTGTGCACGTCATCTGCCGCTCCGGCGGCCGCTCGGCGCAGGTCACCACGTACCTGGTCCAGCAGGGCATCGACGCGGTGAACGTCGACGGCGGCATGCAGGTCTGGGAGGCCAAGGGCCGCCCGGTGATCACGGACGACGGCCGGCCGGGCTTCGTCCTGTAGCTCCCCCCTGCCGTCCGGGCAGCGCGGTCATCCGGAGCACCCGCTCGCCCGGTCCCGCAGAGCCGCACAGCCGGTTCCCGCGAAGGTCGGCACACGCCGCCCTCAGCGGTCGAAGTCCAGCTCCACCTGTTCCGTCAGCGGATGCGACTGGCAGGCCAGGACGTATCCGGCTTCCGTCTCCTCCGTCTCCAGGGCGAAGTTGCGGTCCATGCGGACCTCGCCGGAGACCAGGAAGGCGCGGCATGTCCCGCAGACGCCGCCCTTGCAGGCGTAGGGCGCGTCGGGGCGGTTGCGCAGGACCGTCTCCAGCAGGGTCTCGCCGTCGCGCACCGGCCAGGTGCCGCCGCGTCCGTCGAGGCAGGCGGTGACCGTGCTGTGCGCGGGGGCCTGGGCGCCGGGGGCCGGGGGTGAGCCCGCGTCCACATGGAAGATCTCCTGGTGGATGCGGGACCGGTCCACGCCGAGCTCGCGCAGCGCCTGCTCGGCGCCCTGCACCAGCCCGTACGGCCCGCACAGGAACCAGCCCGCGACCTCGCCGACCGGCAGCAGCGCGGGCAGCAGCCCGGTGAGCCGCTCGCGGTCCAGCCGTCCGGACGGCAGGCCCGCCTGCTGCTCCTCGCGGGAGAGCACCGTCACCAGCTGGAGCCGCTCCGGGTAGCGGTCCTTCAGGTCGGCGACCTCCTCGAGGAACATCGTCGAGGCGGCCGTACGGTCGCTGCGTATCAGACAGAACCGGGCCGCCGGCTCGCGTGCCAGCAGCGTGGAGACGATGGACAGCACCGGGGTGATGCCGCTGCCGCCGACCACCGCCGCGTACAGCCCCGGCGCCGGGTCCAGCGTGAACCGGCCGGCCGGAGTCATCACCTCCAGCACGTCGCCGACGTTGATCTCCTTCAGCGCGTAGGCGGAGAAGGCGCCGCCCTCCACCAGCCGTACGCCCACCCGCAGGGTGCCGGGGCCCGCGCCGGACGGGTCGGGGGCGGGGGAGCAGATCGAGTAGGTGCGCCGTATCTCGGTGCCGTCGACCCGGCGGCGCAGCGCCAGATGCTGGCCGGGCGCGTGCCGGTACTCCTCGCGCAGCTCGGGCGGGACGGTGAGGGTGAGGGCGACGGAGTCGTCGGTGATCCGGTCGACGTCGGCCACCGGGAGCGGGTGGAAGCGCGCCATCACAACTCCTTGAAGTGGTCGAACGGTTCACGGCAGGCGAGGCAGCGGCGCAGGGCCTTGCACGCGGTGGAGGAGAACCTGCTCAGCAGCTCGGTGTCGGCGGAGCCGCAGTGCGGGCAGCGGACGGGCTCGGCGAGCGTGGCGCCGGTGACCGTGGGCCCGGCGGCCGCGTTCCCGGTGGACGCTTCCTCGGTGCGGGTCGGGCCGAGAGCCAGCGGCACCGGTCCCGAGGCGGTGCGCACCCGCGGGGGAGCTATGCCGAACTCCCGGAGTTTGCGCCGTCCTTCGGGGCTGATGTCGTCGGTCGTCCAGGCGGGGCTGAGCACCCTGCGGACCGTGACCTCGCGCATTCCGTGGGCGCGCAGCACCCGCTCGATGTCCACGCTCATCGCCTCGATGGCGGGGCAGCCGGTGTACGTCGGGGTCAGGTCGACCTCGACCGTGTCGGGGCCGTTGAGGTGCACGGCGCGCACCACGCCGAGCTCCTGGAGCGTGAGCACCGGCAGTTCGGGGTCGGGCACCGAGCCGGCCAGCTCCAGCAGCTCCGCCTCCAGGGAGGTCGTGGTCACCATGTCGCTCCCGGGTGGCTGCGGTGCAGATGCTGCATCTCGGCGAGCATCCTTCCGAACGGCTCGGTGTGCACGCCCTGCCGGCCGGCGCCGGCCGACCAGGCGCCGGTGCGCGGTCCCTCGGGGAGCGGGAGCGTGGCACGGCCGAGGACGTCCTGGACGGACTCCTGCCAGCGTGCGTCCAGGCCCGCCCAGTCGGCGTCGAGGCCCTCCACCGGCTGGAACATCTCCCCGGTGAACCTCCACAGCGCCGCGCAGGCACGGCGCATCCGCTCGTGGCTGGTCTCGGTGCCGTCGCCGAGGCGGAGCGTCCACTGCTCGGCGTGGTCGCGGTGGTAGGCGACCTCCTTGACCGCCTTCGCGGCGAGGGACGCGAACGGGCCGTCACCGGCGGCCAGTTCGGCGTAGAGCAGATGCTGGTAGGTGGAGAAGTACAGCTGGCGGGCAATGGTGTGGGCGAAGTCGCCGTTCGGCTGCTCGACCAACTGGAGATTGGTGAAGGACCGTTCCTCGCGCAGATAGGCCAGTTCATCCTCGTCGCCGGCCATGGACAGCAGCACCCGGGCCTGGCCGAGCAGGTCGAGGGCGATGTTGGCGAGGGCGACCTCCTCCTCCAGGACGGGGGCGTGCCCGGCCCACTCCCCCAGCCGGTGGGAGAGCACCAGGGCGTCGTCGCCGAGGGCGAGCGCGGCGGTCACCGGGACGGTGGCGGGGCCGGTGGCGGTCACAGGTGCTTCACCCCTTCCGGGATCTCGTAGAAGGTCGGGTGCCGGTAGGGCTTGTCGGCGGCCGGCTCGAAGAACGGGTCCTTCTCGTCCGGCGAGGACGCGGTGATCGCGGCGGCCGGGACCACCCAGATCGACACGCCCTCGCCGCGGCGGGTGTACAGATCGCGGGCGTTGCGCAGGGCCAGCTCGGCGTCCGGGGCGTGCAGGCTGCCGGCGTGGGTGTGGGAGAGGCCGCGCCGGGAGCGCACGAAGACCTCCCACAGGGGCCAGTCGGTGGTGCTCATGCTCGCTCCGCTCCTGTCTCGTGTCCTGCCTCACCGGTGCGGCCGGTGCCGCCGGTGTGCTTGGCCGCGTAGGCGGCGGCCGCTTCCCGTACCCACGCTCCCTCGTCGTGGGCGCGCCTGCGCTGGGTGATCCGCTGTTCGTTGCACGGGCCGTTGCGCTTGAGGACCTCCCAGAACTCCGTCCAGTCGATCGGGCCGAAGTCGTAGTGCCCGCGCTCCTCGTTCCACTCGATGTCCGGGTCAGGGAGGGTGAGGCCCAGGGACTCGGCCTGAGGGACGCAGATGTCGACGAAGCGCTGGCGCAGCTCGTCGTTGGAGTGGCGCTTGATCTTCCACGCCATCGACTGGGCGGAGTGCTGGGACTCGTCGTCGGGCGGGCCGAACATCATCAGCGACGGCCACCACCAGCGGTTCACCGCGTCCTGGGCCATCGCGTGCTGCTCGGGTGTGCCCTTGCTCAGGGCCAGCAGCAGTTCGTAGCCCTGGCGCTGGTGGAAGGACTCCTCCTTGCAGATCCGCACCATCGCCCGCGCGTACGGTCCGTAGGAGCAGCGGCACAGCGGCACCTGGTTGGTGATCGCGGCGCCGTCCACCAG
Source organism: Streptomyces sp. NPDC007189 (assembly GCF_040703635.1). Classification (NCBI taxonomy): domain Bacteria; kingdom Bacillati; phylum Actinomycetota; class Actinomycetes; order Kitasatosporales; family Streptomycetaceae; genus Streptomyces; species Streptomyces sp. NPDC007189. Next base: position 93,982 of record NZ_JBEYEY010000007.1, on the reverse strand, counting down.
CCAGCCGATCGCGCCGACGTCGGCCCAGGTCAGCGTCGGGTAGTTGAAGATCGAGGAGTACTTCTGGCGGCCGCTGTGCAGTTTGTCGAGCAGCTCGTCGCGGCCGGTGCCGAGGGTCTCGGCCGCGCTGTACAGATACAGGCCGTGGCCGGCCTCGTCCTGCACCTTGGCCATCAGGATCGCCTTGCGGCGCAGGGAGGGCGCGCGGGTGATCCAGTTGGCCTCCGGCTGCATGCCGATGATCTCGGAGTGCGCGTGCTGGGCGATCTGCCGGACCAGGGTGGCGCGATAGGCGTCCGGCATCCAGTCGCGCGGTTCGATGCGTTCGTCGGCGGCCACGGCCGCGTCGAAGGCGTGCTGGAAGGTCGCCGTGTCGGCGGTGTCCGGTGCGCCGCCCGCCGCTGTACGGGCCGTGCGCTGCGCGGCTGCTGTGGCCATGCGGTCCCCCTGACCTCGGGCTATGCGGTGACATCTGTCCCGACCGATCGTTCGGTCCGTGCGCCATCAATGGTGTGCCGGGCCGCGGTGGGGTGTCAACCGCTGTGGAAAACTCCGCCGCCGGGCTTGTGGACAACCTGCGCGAGGCCAGGTGAGACCAGGTGGGGCCGGGTGCGGCGCCGTACCACGTGGCGAGGACCACGGCCGTGGCCCGTACCCGGGGCTGCGCGGGGTGGCCCGGGCTGAGTACCGTTCCGTGCTGACGCCGAGTGGCGTAGGTGAAAGGTGGGGCGCTCGTGGTGGGCGCCGGATCACTGAGCGGACCACCGAGCCGAACGACGAGCCGAAACGGGGGACGGGGCGGAATGGACGCGTACGACGAGGACCCGGGGGCCCGGCAGGACCCCGGCGGGCCGGCCGGGGCGCGTCTCCCGGAAAGTCCCCCGGACGGTGTGGGTGCCTCGACCGGCGAGGACTCCTCGGCCGGCAAGGGCTCCCAGGCGGACGTGGATCCCGTGGCCGGCACGGATTCCCCGGCGGTGCCGGGTTCCACGGGCGGTCAGGGCGCTGCGGCGGGCACGGGCGGCGAGGACGCCGATGGCGTGGGCGGTGGTGTGACCGGCGCGGTGGCCAGGACTGGCGCCGGCGGTATGACCGGCGCGGTGGCCGGGTCCGGCGCTTCCACGCCGCCCCCCGCCCCCCGTACCGGTGTCGCCGCCCTCTCCCCCCGCTACCAGGTCGTCGCGGCGCTGGCGCTCGCGGTGGTCGCGGTCGGCGCCTGTGTGCATCTGCTGATGGTGTTCCTCAGCCTCGCTCCCGCCAACACGGTGACCAAGCAGCACGGCAAGGCGGTCGAGGAGTGGGTGTTCCCGGAGTTCGAGCAGAACTGGAAGCTGTTCGCGCCGAATCCGCTGCAGCAGAACATCGCCGTCCAGGTGCGCGCCGTCGTACGCACGAAGGACGGCGGGCTGCGCACCACCGGCTGGACGGACCTCTCCGCCCAGGACGGCGCCGCGATCGACGGCAACCCGGTGCCGAGCCACACCCAGCAGAACGAGCTGCGCCGATCCTGGGACTTCTTCACCGCCACGCACAGCGCCGACAACCGCCCCGTGGGCATGCGCGGCTCCCTGTCCGAGCAGTACCTGCGCCGGATCGTGGTGATGCGCCTGTACCGGACGTATCCGGCCGACCTCGACGGGATCATCCAGCGCGTGCAGATCCGTTCGAGCACCACCAATGTGCAACCGCCGGCGTGGAGCGGTGAGCGCGTGTCCGACAAGCCCGTCTACCGTGTGCTGCCCTGGTGGACCGTGACGGCCGACGAGGCAGCGGGAGGTGTGCGGTGAACCGGCTCTCCCTGACCCTCTCGCGCGGCATCGCCAACGTCACCGGGTCGGCTCTCGGGCCGTACCAGAGCGCCGTGATACGCATCGGCTTCGCCGGTACCTGGCTGCTGTTCCTGCTGCGCGAGTTCCCCCACCGCGAGGAGCTGTACGGCCCGGCCGGGCCCTGGGGCTGGAACCTGGCCAAGGAGCTGACCGACGACAACCACGCCTTCACGGCCCTGTTGTGGTCGCACGGACAGCTGTGGTTCGAGTGCTGTTACGCGCTGGCGATCGCGGCCAGCGCGGCGCTGCTGATCGGCTGGCGCACCCGGACGGCGTCGGTGCTGTTCATGGTGGGCGTGCTGTCGCTGCAGAACCGCAGCGTCTTCATGGGCGACGGCGGCGACAACGTCCTGCACCTGATGTCCTTCTACCTCGTGTTCACGCGCTGTGGGCAGGTGTGGTCCCTGGACGCGCGGCGGGCGGCGCGCGCCGAGGCGGCACGCGCGCGTGGGGAGCGGGTGCCCGCCGACCGGGTCGGCCCCGCTCTGTGGTCGGTGTTCGGCCTGACGCTCCTCGTCGCGACGTTCACCGGCCGGTTCGACAGCGGCTGGCTGATCCCCGCGCTGCTGTGGACGGCGTGGGCGGCGCAGGGCCTGTGGTGGGCCGTCGGCCGCCGGGCGACATCACAGCAGCCGCGCATCCTGCTGGACGTCGTCGCCAACGTCCTGCACAACGGCGGCCTGCTCGTGATCATGGCGGAGGCGTGCCTGATCTACGCGACGGCCGGCTGGTACAAGATCCAGGGCTCGCGCTGGCAGGACGGCACCGCCGTCTACTACCCGCTTCACCTGGACTACTTCTCGCCGTGGCCGGGACTCGCCGACCTGATGTCCTCCAGTGGCACGATCATGCTGGCCGTCGCCTACGGCACGGTCGCGGTCCAGGTCGCCTTCCCGTTCACCCTGTTCAACCGGCGGGCCAAGAACGTCCTGCTGGTGCTGATGATGACCGAGCACGCGGTGATCGCGGTCGTGCTCGGCCTGCCGTTCTTCTCGCTGGCGATGATCGCCGCGGACGCGGTCTTCCTGCCGACGTCGTTCCTGCGCCGGCTGGGCGCGCTGGCCGCACGCGCGCGTGGACGGCTCGTCCGGCACGAGCGTGACGGCCATGGGGTGCCCGTGCCGCGCTCTTCCGGTGACGGCCCTGACGTCGCCTCCGAGGACAGCGCCGAGGGCCGCGTAGGGTTCACGGCATGACCGACCCGCTGACCCGCTGGCGTGAGCGTGCCGGTGACGCCGTGCTGCTCGACGGCTTCCACGCCCTCAAGCACGCGCTGCGTTTCGGCGCGGAGATCCCGGTGGCGGTCGCCACGGACCGGCGGGCCGCGCTCGCCCTCGCAGAGGACCTGGCCGGGGACGTACGGGACGCGCTCGACGCGCTGCTCACCGAGGTGCCCGCCGAGGCGTACGCCTCGCTCGTTCCGCGGCCGCACCCCACCGGGGTGGCCGCGCTCGCCGTACGGCCGTCGCGCGAGGCCAATCTGCGCAGGCTCGCCCACAGGCCCCGCACCGCGCCCGTCGTGGTCCTGGACAACCCGCGCAACCTGGGCAACGCCGGTGCCGTGATCCGGCTGGCCGCCGGTTTCGGGGCGACCGGCGTGGTCACCACGGGCACGCTCGACCCCTGGCATCCCACGGTGGTGCGCGGCGGCGCCGGCCTGCACTTCGCGACCGCCGTCGAGCGGCTCGACGTCGGCGAGCTGCCCCCGGGGCCGGTGTACGCGCTGGACCCCGAGGGCGACGACATCCGGGGCGTGCGGCTCCCGGACGACGCCGTCCTCGCCTTCGGCTCCGAGCGCAGCGGGCTGTCGGCGGAACTGCGCGCGCGTGCCGGGCATTTGCTGTCCCTGCCGATGCGCCCCCAGGTCTCCAGCTACAACCTGGCCACGAGTGTGGCGATGACGCTGTACCACTGGAGCGCCGGGGGCGCGCTCATGCCTTCCTAGGCCTGGCGGCGGACTTCGACGACCCGGAAACGGTTGGCCACGAACGCTCCGTCGCACAGCGCGGCGTTGGCCGCCGGGTTGCCGCCCGAGCCGTGGAAGTCGGAGAAGGCGGCGGTCTGGTTCACGTACACCCCGCCGGTCAGGTTGAGCGACAACTGGGCCGCCTCCTCCAGGCACACCTCCTCGACGGCCCGCTCCATCTCGCTGTCGGTCGTGTAGGCGCCGACCGTCATCGCGCCCTTCTCGCGGACCGTGCGGCGCAGCAGCTCCACCGCGTCGTGCGCGGAGTCGACGGCCACGGCGAAGGACACCGGGCCGAAGCACTCGCTCATGTAGGCGGCCTCGGCGTCCGGCTTGGCGCCGTCCAGCTTGACGATGACGGGCGTGCGGACCACCGCGCCGGGGAAGTCCGGGTTGGTGATCTCCCGCGAGGCGAGGGCCACTTCGCCGAGTCCGGCGGCGGCCTCCAGACGGGCCTTGACGTCCGGATTGACGATCGCGCCCAGCAGGGCGTTCGCCCGGGCGTCGTCGCCGAGGAGGCCGTCGACCGCGCGGGCGAGGTCGGCGGTGACCTCGTCGAAGGTCTTGGGGCCCTCGTCGGTGCGGATGCCGTCCCGGGGGATCAGCAGGTTCTGCGGGGTGGTGCACATCTGGCCGCTGTACAGCGACAGCGAGAACGCCAGGTTGGACAGCATCCCCTTGTAGTCGTCGGTGGAGTGCACGATCACCGTGTTGACGCCGGCCTTCTCGGTGTAGACCTGCGCCTGGCGGGCGTTGGCCTCCAGCCAGTCGCCGAAGGACGTGGACCCGGTGTAGTCGATGATCTTGATCTCGGGGCGGGTGGCGAGGGTCTTGGCGATGCCCTCGCCGGGGCGCTCGGCGGCCAGCGCCACCAGGTTCGGGTCGAAGCCCGTCTCGGTGAGCACCTGACGCGCGGTCTGCACGGTGAGCGCGAGCGGCAGCACCGCGCGCGGGTGGGGCTTGACCAGGACCGCGTTGCCGGTGGCGAGGGAGGCGAACAGGCCCGGGTAGCCGTTCCAGGTCGGGAAGGTGTTGCAGCCGATGAGCAGGGCGAGGCCGCGCGGGACCGGCGTGAACTGCTTGGTGAGGGCCAGGGGGTCTCGCTTGCCCTGGGGCTTGGTCCACTCGGCCGTCTCGGGCGTGCGGATCTGCTCCGCGTACGCGTACGCCACCGCCTCCAGGCCGCGGTCCTGGGCGTGCGGGCCGCCCGCCTGGAACGCCATCATGAAGGCCTGGCCGGAGGTGTGCATGACCGCGTGCGCGAACTGGTGCGTGCGGTCGCTGATGCGCCTGAGGATCTCCAGGCAGACCATGGCCCGGATCTCCGGGCCCGCCTCCCGCCAGGCGCGCTGCCCGGCCTTCATCGCGGGCAGCAGGACGTCGATGTCGGGGTGCGGGTAGGTCACGCCCAGCTCGATGCCGTACGGGGACACTTCGCCGCCCACCCAGTCGTCGGTGCCGGGCTGGTCGGTGAGGTCGAGGCGGTTGCCCAGCAGGGGGTCGAAGGCGGCCTTGCCCGCCGCGGCGTCCAGGCTGCCGTTCTCGCCGTAGGCCTTGGGGTGCTCGGGGTGCGGGGACCAGTACGCGCGCGTGCGGATCGCTTCCAGCGCCTGGTCGAGCGTGGGCCGGTGCTTGGCGATCAGCTCGTGGGCGGTCGGTTCGGCGGCCATACGGGACCAACTCCTCGTCTGGAGAACTCGTCTTCGAGTCCATGACCTTGGCGGAAACCTGGCAGGAATCGGCAGGTGCGGCGCTATGCGCCTCGTTCTTGTTGGTGGCGGGTGACGGGCGGGACGGTCAGGGCTAGAGTAACCGAACGATCGGTCGGGACAAGGGGGCCTGCCGCATCTGTGGAAAACGTCGTGCGGGAGGATCGCGCACATGACAGCACTCGACCTCAGCAGCCCCGTCGCCGTCGTCGGCACCGGCACCATGGGCCAGGGCATCGCCCAGGTCGCGCTGGTCGCCGGCCACCCCGTGCGGCTGTACGACGCCGTCGCCGGGCGTGCCCGGGACGCGGTCGCGGCGATCGGCGCCCGTCTGGACCGGCTCGTGGAAAAGGGCAGGCTCGCCGCCGCCGACCGGGACGCGGCCCGCGCCCGCCTCACCCCCGTGGAGAGCCTCGCGGAGCTGGCGGACTGCGCTCTGGTCGTCGAGGCCGTCCTGGAGCGGCTGGACGTCAAGCAGGAGCTCTTCGGCGAGCTGGAGAAGATCGTCGCCGAGGACTGCCTGCTCGCCACCAACACCTCCTCGCTGTCGGTGACGGCCATCGGGGGCGCTCTGCGCCATCCCGGCCGCTTCGTGGGCCTGCACTTCTTCAACCCGGCCCCGCTCCTGCCGCTGGTCGAGGTCGTCTCCGGGTTCGCCACCGACGTCACGTCGGCCACGCGCGCGTACGAGACGGCCCGGGCCTGGGGCAAGACCCCTGTGGCCTGCGCCGACACCCCGGGTTTCATCGTCAACCGGATCGCCCGGCCGTTCTACGCCGAGGCCTTCGCGGTCTACGAGGCGCAGGCCGCCGACCCGGCCACCATCGACGCCGTCCTGCGCGAGTCGGGCGGGTTCAAGATGGGCGCCTTCGAGCTGACCGACCTGATCGGCCAGGACGTCAACGAGTCCGTGACCCACTCCGTGTGGCAGTCCTTCTTCCAGGACGTGCGCTTCACCCCCTCCCTGGCCCAGCGCCGGCTGGTGGAGTCCGGCCGCCTCGGCCGCAAGACCGGGCGCGGCTGGTACGACCACGCCGAAGGCGCCGAGCGGCCCGAGCCGCACACCGCCGACAAGGAGCAGCCGCCCGCGTACGTCGTCGCCGAGGGCGGCCTCGGCCCGGCGGCCGAGCTGCTCACGCTGATCCGCGAGGCGGGCGTCCAGGTCCGCGAGGAGGACGAGGACAACGGCACCCGGCTGGTGCTGCCCAGCGGCGGCCAGCTGGTCCTCGCCGACGGCCAGACCTCCGTGGAGTTCCGCGACGTCGTCTACTTCGACCTCGCCCTGGACTACCGCACCGCCACCCGCATCGCCCTGTCCGCCTCCCAGGACACCTCGCCGCAGACCCTCGCCGAGGCCACCGGCCTCTTCCAGGCCCTCGGCAAGGACGTCAGCGTCATCGGCGACGTCCCCGGCATGATCGTCGCGCGCACGGTCGCCCGGATCATCGACCTCGCCCACGACGCCGTCGCCAAGGGCGTCGCCACCGAGGAGGACATCGACACGGCCATGCGCCTCGGGGTGAACTACCCGCTCGGCCCGTTCGAGTGGGACCGCAGGCTCGGCCGCGCGTTCGCCTTCGACGTCCTGGACGAGATGCACGAGCGCGACCCCTCCGGACGCTACGCGCCCTCCCTCGCGCTGTACCGCCACGCGTACGCCATCGACGACAAGCGGGAGGGCACGTCATGACCACGGCCAGGCGCGACACGTACACGCCCGAGACGCTGCTCTCCGTGGCCGTCCAGGTCTTCATCGAGCGCGGTTACGACGGCACCTCCATGGAGCACCTGTCGAAGGCGGCCGGCATCTCCAAGTCGTCGATCTACCACCACGTCAGCGGCAAGGAGGAGCTGCTGCGCCGGGCCGTCAGCCGGGCCCTGGACGGCCTGTTCGCGATCCTGGACGAGGAGCACGCGCGCGTGGGGCGGTCCGTCGACCGCCTCGAGCACGTGGTACGGCGCATGGTCGAGGTGCTCATACGCGAGCTGCCGTACGTGACGCTGCTGCTGCGGGTGCGCGGCAACACCGCGACCGAGCGGTGGGCGCTGGAGCGGCGGCGCGACTTCGACCACCGGGTCGCACAGCTGCTGAAGGCGGCGGCGGCCGACGGGGACGTGCGCGGCGACGTGGAGTTCCGGCTGGCCACCCGGCTGGTCTTCGGGATGATCAACTCGATCGTGGAGTGGTACCGGCCGGACCCGCGGGGCGCCGGCGAACGCGAGGTCGCCGACGCGGTCGTACGGCTGGTCTTCGCGGGCCTGAAGCAGAGCTGACACCGGGCCGGAAGCAGTGCTGACACCGGGCCGCCCCGGACTCACGCCTCCGGCTCCACGTCCTCCTCCTCGAACACCAGCAGCGTGCGCGTGCTGAGCACCTCGGGAATGGCCTGGAGCCGGGTCAGCACCAGCTCGCGCAGGGCCCTGTTGTCGGGCGTGTGCACCAGCAGCAGCACGTCGAAGTCGCCGCCCACGAGCGCGATGTGGGCGGCGCCGGGCAGCTGTCTGAGCTGCTCGCGGACCGTGCGCCAGGTGTTCTGGACGATCTTCAGCGTGATGTACGCCGAGGTGCCGTGCCCCGCCCGCTCGTGGTCCACCCGCGCGCTGAACCCGCGGATGACGCCGTCCTCGACGAGCCGGTTGATGCGCGCGTAGGCGTTGGCGCGCGAGACGTGGACCCGTTCGGCGACCGACCGTATCGAGGCGCGGCCGTCCGCCTGCAGCATCTTCAGGATGTCCTGGTCGATCGCGTCCAGCGGGCGCGGCGGCGGCAGCGCGGCGCCGTCCTGCGGTCCGTCGGCCATTTGTTCAGCTGCCATTGCCCCCCGCTCCCTCGCCGTGGACGTCCTGCGTTCATTGCAGGCTGTGGAGAACCGTTTGTCCACAGCCTGGAGCCGCCTGTAGCCAAAATGTGCCGGCGACCGAACAATCGGTTGGTGGGGCGCCTCACAGCCGAGGCGCCTTCGTAGCCGCTCCCACGAGGAGGTGCCGTCATGACGGTTCTGGAGCAGCGGGGCGCGTACCGGCCATCGCCGCCGCCCGCCTGGCAGCCCCGTATGGACCCAGCGCCGCTGCTGCCCGACGCCGAGCCCTACCGCGTCCTCGGCACCGAGGCGGTCGCCAAGGCCGACCCCGACCTGCTGCGCCGGCTCCACGCCCAGCTGGTGCGCGGCCGCCGCTACAACAAGCAGGCCACCGCGCTCACCAAGCAGGGCCGCCTCGCCGTCTACCCCTCCAGCACCGGCCAGGAGGCCTGCGAGGTCGCCGCCGCCCTGGCTCTCGAAGAGCGCGACTGGCTCTTCCCCAGCTACCGCGACACCCTCGCCGTCGTCGCCCGCGGCGTGGACCCCGTCGAGGCCCTCACCCTGCTGCGCGGCGACTGGCACAGCGGCTACGACCCCTACGAGCACCGCGTCGCCCCCCTGTCCACCCCGCTGGCCACCCAGCTGCCGCACGCCGTCGGTCTCGCGCACGCCGCCCGCCTCAAGGGCGACGACGTCGTCGCGCTCGCCATGGTCGGCGACGGCGGCACCAGCGAGGGCGACTTCCACGAGGCGCTGAACTTCGCCGCCGTCTGGCAGGCCCCGGTCGTCTTCCTGGTGCAGAACAACGGCTTCGCGATCTCCGTCCCGCTCGCCAAGCAGACCGCCGCCCCCTCCCTGGCCCACAAGGCCGTCGGGTACGGCATGCCGGGCCGGCTGGTCGACGGAAACGACGCCGCGGCCGTGCACGCAGTCCTCAGCGAGGCCGTACGGCACGCGCGGGCGGGCGGCGGACCGACCCTGGTGGAGGCGGTGACCTACCGGATCGACGCCCACACCAACGCCGACGACGCCACCCGCTACCGCGGCGACGCCGAGGTCGAGGCCTGGCGCGCCCACGACCCGATCGAGCTGCTGGAGGCGGAGCTGACCGAGCGCGGACTGCTGGACGAGGCCGGCATCCAGGCCGCCCGCCAGGACGCCGAGGCGATGGCCGCCTCCCTGCGTGAGCGCATGAACCGCGATCCGGAGCTGGACCCGATGGCCCTCTTCGACCACGTCTACGCCGAGACCACCGCTCAGCTGCGCGAACAGCGCGCCCTGCTCAGGGCCGAGCTGGAGGCCGAGCAGGAGCAGCACGGCGCGCAGGAAGGCGGCGCCCGATGACCACCGTCGCCGTCAAGCCCGCCACCATGGCGCAGGCCCTCACGCGCGCGCTGCGCGACGCGATGGCCGCCGACCCCGCCGTGCACGTCATGGGCGAGGACGTCGGCACCCTCGGCGGTGTCTTCCGGATCACTGACGGCCTCGCCAAGGAGTTCGGCGAGGACCGCTGCACCGACACCCCGCTCGCCGAGGCCGGCATCCTCGGCGCCGCCGTAGGCATGGCCATGTACGGCCTCAGGCCGGTGGTGGAGATGCAGTTCGACGCGTTCGCCTACCCGGCGTTCGAGCAGCTCGTCAGCCATGTCTCCCGGATGCGCAACCGCACGCGCGGCAGGATGCCCCTGCCGATCACCGTGCGCGTCCCCTACGGCGGCGGCATCGGCGGCGTCGAGCACCACAGCGACTCCTCCGAGGCCTACTACATGGCCACTCCGGGCCTGCACGTCGTCACGCCCGCGACGGTCGCCGACGCCTACGGACTGCTGCGCCAGGCCATCGCCTCCGACGACCCGGTCGTCTTCCTGGAGCCCAAGCGCCTGTACTGGTCGAAGGACTCCTGGAACCCCGAGCACCCCACGGACGTGGAACCCATCGGACGGGCGGTCGTCCGCCGCCCGGGCCGCAGCGCCACGCTGATCACCTACGGGCCTTCCCTGCCGGTCTGCCTGGAGGCCGCCGAGGCCGCGCAGGCCGAGGGCTGGGACCTGGAAGTGATCGACCTGCGCTCGCTGGTGCCGTTCGACGACGAGACGGTCTGCGCGGCCGTACGGCGCACCGGACGCGCGGTCGTCGTCCATGAGGCCACCGGGTTCGGCGGGCCGGGCGGCGAGATCGCGGCCCGGATCACCGAGCGCTGCTTCCACCACCTGGAGGCGCCCGTGCTGCGCGTGGCCGGCTTCGACATCCCCTACCCGCCGCCCATGCTGGAGCGGCACCATCTGCCCGGCGTCGACCGCATCCTGGACGCCGTGGCCCGGCTGCAGTGGGAGGCCGAGGGCTGATGGCACAGGTGCTGGAGTTCAAGCTCCCCGACCTCGGCGAGGGGCTCACCGAGGCGGAGATCGTCCGCTGGCTGGTCCGGGTCGGTGACGTCGTCGCCGTCGACCAGCCGGTCGTCGAGGTCGAGACGGCCAAGGCGATGGTCGAGGTGCCCTGCCCGTACGGCGGCGTGGTCACCGCCCTCCTCGGCGAGGAGGGCAAGGAACTGCCGGTCGGCGCACCGCTGCTGACGGTGGCCGTGGGCCCGCAGGCCCCGTCGGGGGACGGCGAAGGGTCGGGCAACGTCCTGGTCGGGTACGGCACTTCAGAGGCCCCGGCCCGGCGCCGCAGGGTGCGGCCGGCGCCGACGGGTCCGGCCGCCGCGAACGGCAGCACCGGTACGGGCCGTACCGGAAGCGCGCCCCACGGGAGCCGCCCGGACGGACGGCACAGCCCGGACGCGGTCTCCGGGGCACCCCGGGCGGACGCCCCGGCGGCTGCCGCGGCGACGGGTACGGCAGCCGCCGGGACCGCGCACGCGCGCGTGGGCGCACCCCACGCCGAGGGCCCGGTGCCCGTGATCTCCCCCCTGGTCCGCCGGCTCGCCCGTGAGGGCGGTGTGGACCTGCGGCAGCTGGCCGGCTCGGGCCCCGACGGGCTGATCCTGCGCGCCGACGTCGAGGACGCCCTGCGGGCCAAGGCCACCGCGGCACCCGCGGCACAGGACGTCCGCACGGCCACCGCCCCGCAGGCGCCCGCGGTGACCGGTGCGCGCGCAGCAGGCACCCGTGTCCCGCTCAAGGGCGTCCGCGGCGCCGTCGCCGACAAGCTCTCCCGCAGCCGCCGGGAGATCCCGGACGCCACCTGCTGGGTCGACGCCGACGCGACCGAGCTCATGCGCGCACGTGCCGCCATGAACGCGGCAGGAGGACCGAAGATCTCCCTCCTCGCGCTGCTCGCCCGCATCTGCACGGCCGCCCTCGCCCGGTTCCCCGAGCTGAACTCCTTCGTCGACACCGAGGCCCGCGAGGTCGTCCAGCTCGACCACGTGCACCTCGGGTTCGCCGCGCAGACCGACCGCGGACTCGTCGTGCCGGTGGTCCGGGACGCCCACACGCGTGACGCCGAGGCGCTGACCGCCGAGTTCGCCCGGCTCACGGAGGCCGCCCGCGCCGGGACGCTGACACCCGGCGAACTCACCGGCGGGACCTTGACGTTGAACAACTACGGGGTCTTCGGAGTCGACGGCTCCACCCCGATCATCAACCACCCCGAGGCCGCCATGCTCGGCGTCGGCCGGATCGTCCCGAAGCCCTGGGTGCACGAGGGCGAGCTCGCCGTGCGTCAGGTCGTCCAGCTCTCGCTCACCTTCGACCACCGGGTGTGCGACGGCGGCACGGCCGGCGGCTTCCTGCGGTATGTGGCGGACTGCGTGGAGCAGCCGGCGGTGCTCCTGCGCACGCTGTGACGCCCGCGGGGCCGGCAGGCAAGGCCCCCGCGGAAGATACAAAGCGGCGCCCCTCGGACATACTCGGGGGGTGACCGACATCGCCCCCGCCGCACCCGCGACGCCCGTGCCGTACGACGCCGTCGTGCTGGCCGGAGGTGCCGCCCGGCGGCTCGGCGGGGCCGACAAACCCGGTCTGCGGGTCGGGGGCCGGTCACTGCTCGACCGGGTCCTGGCCGCCTGCGCCGACGCCGGGACGACCGTGGTGGTGGCCGACCGGCGGCCCACCGCGCGGCCGGTGCTGTGGGCACGCGAGGAGCCGCCCGGGGCCGGACCGGTCGCCGCGCTGGAGGCCGGACTGCGGCTCACCGACGCCGAGCACGCCGTCGTCCTCTCCGCCGACCTGCCCTTCCTCCTGTCGGCCACGCTGCGGCGCCTGTTGGCCGCTCTCGGCGACACCGGGGCCGACGGCGCGCTGCTCACCGACGCCGACGGCCGCGACCAGCCGCTCGTGGCCGCCTACCGCACCGCCGCGCTCCGCCGCGAGCTGGCCGCCCTCGCGGGTGGGCCCGACGGCCTGAGCGGACTGCCCCTGCGCCGGCTGACCGGCGCCCTCAAGCTCACCCGTGTCCCGGATCCGCTCGCGTCCTTCGACTGCGACACCTGGGACGACCTCGTCAACGCCAGGGCACGCATCAGGGAGCATGGGCACGTGTTGGATGAATGGATTTCCGCAGTCAAGGACGAGCTGGGCATCGACCTCGACGTCGACACCGGCGTCCTGCTCGACCTGGCCCGTGACGCCGCGCACGGCGTGGCCCGGCCCGCAGCCCCGCTGACCACCTTCCTCGTCGGCTACGCCGCCGCGCAGGGCAAGGGCGGCCCCGAGGCCGTCGCCGAAGCCGCCCGCAAGGCCGCCGCGCTCGCGCTGCGCTGGGAGGAAGAGAACACCGGGGGCAAGGAAGCGAGCAGCGGGGGCCCGAGCGCCCCGGACGCCGGATGACCGCCCCCGGACCGCGCGCCGCGGCGCCCGCCGAGGACGGCGACGACCTCGACGTCGAGGAGGCCCTGGCCCTCGTGAGGGAAGCCAACGACGGCCACACGGGCCGGCTCCCCGGCCCGGCGCCCGAGGCGCACGGCGACCACCGGCACCGGGCCACCCCCTGGCGCCAGGCCCGCGAGACCGCCGCCCGCGCCGCACGCGCCCGGACCCGCAGCGCCCCCGTCTCCGTGCCGCTCGGTGACGCCCTCGGCCTGGTGCTGGCCGCCCCGCTCGACGCGCTCACCGATCTGCCCTCCTTCGACACCTCCGCGATGGACGGCTGGGCCGTCGCCGGACCCGGCCCCTGGGAGGTGCGCGACGAGGGCGTGCTCGCCGGGCACGCCCAGCCCGGACCGCTGACCGACGGCGAGGCGGTCCGCATCGCCACCGGCGCCCGCATCCCCGCCGACACCACCGCCGTCCTGCGCAGCGAGCACGGACGGACCGACGCGCAGGGGCGGCTGCACGCCACGCGGGAGATCGAGCACGGCCAGGACATCCGCCCGCGCGGCCAGGAGTGCCGCAGTGGCGACCAGTTGCTGCCCGTCGGTACCCGGGTCACCCCCGCCGTCCTGGGCCTGGCCGCTGCGGCCGGATACGACACGGTCACCGCCGTACCGCGGCCGCGTGCCGAAGTCCTCGTGCTCGGCGACGAACTGCTGATCGAGGGGCTGCCCCACGACGGGCTGATCCGGGACGCGCTCGGCCCGATGCTGCCGCCGTGGCTGCGGGCCCTGGGCGCCGAGGTGACCTCCGTACGCCGGATCGGTGACGACGCCAAGGCCCTGCGCAAGGCCGTCAGCGGCTCCACGGCCGATCTGATCGTCACCACGGGCGGTACGGCAGGCGGTCCCGTCGACCATGTCCACCCCATCCTGGAGCGCCTCGGCGCCGAACTCCTCGTCGACGGCGTGAAGGTGCGCCCCGGCCACCCCATGCTGCTGGCCCGCACCAAGGACGCCCAGTATCTCGTCGGTCTGCCCGGCAACCCGCTCGCGGCCGTCTCCGGCCTGCTGACGCTCGCCGAGCCGCTGGTGCGCACCCTGGCCGCACACCCGGCCCCCGAGCCGTACACGCTGCCGCTCAGCGACGCCGTCCAGGGGCATCCGTACGACACCCGGCTGATCCCCGTGGTGCTGCGCGGCGACCATGCCGTACCGCTGCACTACAACGGCCCGGCCATGCTCCGCGGTATCGCCGCCGCCGACGCGCTGGCCGTCGTACCGCCCGGTGGCGCCCGGCAGGGTGAGGAGACCGAACTGCTCGAACTGCCGTGGGCGACCGCGGGAATCGAGGTGTGTTTCACGTGAAACGTCCGGGCCTGACGCCCTAGCACCTAGCGAGCGGGTCTGCCTCGGGGCGCGCGGTCTCGGGGAGTAGCGTCACGGGCATGCATGCGATCACGATTCCCGAACCTGGTGGTCCCGAGGCGCTGGTGTGGGCCGAGGTCCCCGATCCGGTGCCCGGCGAGGGCGAGGTGCTGGTCGAGGTGGTGGCCAGCGCCGTCAACCGTGCGGACATCCTGCAGCGGCAGGGCTTCTACAATCCGCCGCCCGGCGCCTCCCCGTACCCCGGCCTGGAGTGCTCCGGCAGGATTGCCGGGCTCGGTCCCGGCGTGTCCGGCTGGGCCGTCGGCGACGAGGTGTGCGCGCTGCTCGCGGGCGGCGGTTACGCCGAGAAGGTCGTCGTACCGGCCGGGCAGCTGCTGCCCGTGCCCGAGGGTGTCGGCCTCAGCCAGGCCGCGGCGCTGCCCGAGGTGGTCTGCACCGTCTGGTCCAACGTGTTCATGATCGCCCATCTGCGGCCCGGCGAGACGCTGCTGGTGCACGGTGGGTCCAGCGGCATCGGCACCATGGCGATCCAACTCGCCAAGGCCGTCGGGGCGAAGGTCGCGGTGACCGCCGGCACCAAGGAGAAGCTGGAGCGGTGTGCCGAACTCGGCGCGGACATCCTGATCAACTACCGCGAGCAGGACTTCGTCGCCGAGATCGAGCAGGCCACCGAGGGCGCGGGGGCCGACGTGATCCTCGACAACATGGGGGCCAAGTACCTGGACCGCAATGTGCGGGCGCTGGCCGTCAACGGGCGGCTCGCGATCATCGGTCTGCAGGGCGGAGCCAAGGGTGAGCTGAACATCGGCGCGCTGCTGAACAAGCGGGCCGCGGTCAGCGCGACCTCGCTGCGGGCCCGGCCGCTGAGCGAGAAGGCGGCGATCGTGGCAGCGGTGCGGGAGCATGTGTGGCCGCTGGTGGCCGGCGGGCATGTCCGTCCGGTCGTGGACCGTGAGCTGCCGATGGCGGAGGCGGCCGAGGGGCACCGGGTGGTGGAGGAGAGCGGGCACGTGGGGAAGGTGCTGCTGGTGACGTCGTAACGCCGGGAGACGGCTGACGGGGCGGTGATCCCGTGAGGGGTGTTTTCCGGGGCTGGTGGTCAGTCTCTGCGGAGTCTGAGGCCCAGGAGGGCCAGGGCCAGCCCCAGGCCTATGAGGACCAGGCCGCTGCCCAGCGGGAGTATCTGCAGGACCGGCTGGTCGGTCTCGCCCTGGGGCGCGGCGTTCTGCGGCGGCGGCCGGTCGAGGCCGGCCGCGTCGGGGGTGTTCGAGGGGGTCGGGGTGGCGGTCGGAAGGTCCGCCGTCTCCGGTTCCTCCGCCTGGCCGCTGCTGAGAGCGGCGGTGGGTATGGGGTCGTCGCCCTCGACCTCGGACGCGGGACCGTCCGGCCGGCCGGGCCGCATCCGCCCTTCCCCGGGCCGGCTGCCCGCGCGGGTCGGCTCGACGGCGGTCGGACGGTACGAGGCGGAGGCGGAGTCCGAGGGCATGGGAGGGATCGGCGGGCGACCGGGCACGGGGAAGCCGAAGTGATCGGGACCCGGGCTCGCCGAGCCGGCGCCGCCGTCCGACGGCTCGGGGTCGCCGCGGTCCCCTCGCCCCGCGTGCTTCCCGTGCGCTGTCCGCTCCGGGTGGGCCGGACGGGCCTGGGCCGCGTCGTGCGGGGCGGGCCGGTGCGGGGGGTCGGGGGACGTCCTCGGGCCGGGGTGGGCGGCGTACGCGGGCATGGTGTGGGCGGTGACGGTGCCGTACGTCGGCGGGGACACGGCGAGGACGAGCGGCAGCAGCCGTACGCAGCGGAGTGATGTGCGCAGCCATGGAGTCACGTCGGTGACCTCCCGGAGCCCGATGGCGTGAGCGATGGGCGGATGGACAAGTGGACGGAGGCTGGGGAATGGGGGCCGGGTCGATGGGGCAGGTGGAGGGGCGGACGGCTGGATGACCGACGGATCCAGCCTCACATTCAATGGCGAACCGGGCATTTCAGGATGGGCCGTCGGGTCTAAACGGTGGATCACCCCCACGAGGGGGCACGACGGTGATGAGGTGTACGGGTGCGAGAGAATGGCGGCATGGAGATGCCGAGGAACGAACGGTCGCCGGAGAATCCCCAGATCCTCGTCGTGGGCCAGGACGGGATGGCGCTCGGCGGCGGCAACGGGGACGACGAGTCCCGTGAGACCCCGGTCACGGAGCAGGTGGAACAGCCGGCCAAGGTCATGCGGATCGGCAGCATGATCAAGCAGCTCCTTGAGGAGGTGCGCGCCGCTCCCCTGGACGAGGCGAGCCGGGTGCGGCTGAAGGAGATCCACGCCAGCTCGGTGAAGGAGCTGGAGGACGGCCTGGCCCCGGAGCTGGTGGAGGAACTGGAGCGGCTCTCGCTGCCGTTCACCGACGACGCCACCCCGAGTGACGCGGAACTGCGGATTGCGCAGGCGCAGTTGGTGGGCTGGCTGGAGGGCCTCTTCCACGGGATCCAGACCACGCTGTTCGCCCAGCAGATGGCCGCGCGGGCCCAGCTGGAGCAGATGCGCCGCGCGCTGCCGCCGGGCGTGACCGGTCATGAGGGCGGCGACGACCACCGCACCGCGGGCCGCTCGGGCGGTCCGTACCTGTAAGCGGAACGTGCCCCTGAGCGGCCGTACCTGTAAGCGGGACGTACCCGCAGGGCCGTACACGGCAAGGGCCCGGCGCTGATGCGCCGGGCCCTTGGTCGTCCTTGGGGCCCCGTCTCCGCGGAGCCTGCGGAGCCGTGTCTTTACGCCGGATTGCCCGTCGAGACGGTCAGTTCGATGGTGCCCGGGTTCTTCGGGTCGATCTCCGTGTCGGCGGAGGGGAACTGGTCCAGGACGGTGCCGTCTCCCCATGTGTTGTCGTCCTGCCGGGTGGTCTTGTACTTCCAGTGCGCGCCCTGGAGGCACTTCTTCACGGAGTCGATGTCCTTGTACCGGAAGTCGGGCAGCAGGACCTTCTTCTCGTCGTTGTAGGACTCCGCCGGATCCGTGCACTTGGCCGCGTCGATCACCCGGGTCTTGTCCGGCCCGCGGTAGCCCGACGGGTGGGAGGACGCCGAGGCGCTCGCGCCGCGGCTGCCGCCCTTGTCGTCACTGCCGTTGGTGTTCAGCGTGAGCGCCACGATCAGGGCGACGACCGCGACGAGCGACACCGCGACCGAGCCGATGATCACCGGCTTGTTGCTCTTGCCCCCGCCGGGGCCCGAAGCGGACGGCTGCGCCGAGATCACGTACGGCGGCGGGGTCGACGCGGCCTGCGGAGCCTGCGGGCCGTAGCCCACGGGCGGCGTCTGGTAGCCGCCCTGCTGGCCCTGCTGCGGGTAGCCGTAGCCCGGCGCGGGCGTCTGCGGCGCGCCGTACGGGCCCGGCTGGTACGGCGTCTGCACCGGGCCGGGGGCCGCCTGGGCGCTCCGGTCGACCGGCGGGAACACCGCGGAGCCGACGCCCGCGCCGCTCTGCGTCGGCCCGGCGCCCGGCACGATGCTCGGCGCGGCCGCCTGGAGGGAGGCGGCGATGCGCAGGCACTCGTCGCGCATGGCCTCCGCGCTCGGGAACCGCTCGTTCGGGTTCTTCTTCAGCGCGCGGGCGACCAGCGCGTCCACCGCGGGCGGCAGCGCGCGGTTGATCGAGGAGGGCGCGACCGGCTCCTCCTGCACATGCGCGTACGCGATCGCCAGCGGCGAGTCCGCGTCGAACGGCAGCCGCCCGGTGACCAGCTGGAACAGCATGATGCCGACCGAGTACAGATCGGAACGGGCGTCCACGGCGCGGCCGAGGGCCTGCTCAGGCGAGAGGTACTGCGGGGTGCCGACGACCATGCCGGTCTGCGTCATCGACGTCACACCGGACTGCATGGCGCGGGCGATGCCGAAGTCCATGACCTTGACCACGCCGCGCTTGGTCACCATCACGTTGCCCGGCTTGATGTCGCGGTGGACCAGCCCCATCTCGTGGCTGATCTCCAGCGCGGCCAGCACGTCCGCGGTGACCTTCAGCGCCTTGTCGGCGGGCATCGCGCCGTACTGCCGGATGTCCTCCGCGAGGACCGAGCCCAGCGGGCGGCCCTCGACGTACTCCATGACGATGTACGGCGTCGTCATGCCGCCCAGATCGTCCTCGCCGGTGTCGAAGACGGAGACGATGTTGGTGTGCGTGAGCTTGGCCACGGCCTGGGCCTCGCGGCGGAAGCGCTCGCGGAACGCCTGTTCCCGGCCGAGTTCCGTGTGCAGCGTCTTGATCGCCACCTGGCGGTCGAGCACGGCGTCGTAGGCCAGGTGCACCGAGGCCATGCCGCCCTCGCCGAGCAGGTCCCGCAGCTGGTAGCGGCCGCCGGCCAGGGCCTGTCCCGCGTACCGGCCGTGTGCGCCGTCCTGGCTCATCTCTCCGCGTCCCCCATCGGCCGTCCGGCGCCTTCGCTCTTCGCACGGGCCTTGATCGAATGTGTCATTCCCGGCCAAGTCTGCCCGAGGGTCCCGGCACGTCAAGCGCGGTGCCCGTTCCGTGACCGTACGCGCAAGAAGCGTCGCGCAAGCGTTACAGGGGGCGTACGGCCGGCACACAGAATTTGCACGACAGCGCGTGCTAAAGGTTTGATGGCCGGTCCGGCTTCGGCCGGTCCCGGTTCCGGTTCCGGACCGGTGGTTCGCGCGGAGGCTGTAGCGTGGCGGACGGAGACCGTGACAACACCGCGCGCACCGCGGGCAGAAACGACGGCGAGGACTGATGGCACAGACGCAGCGCGCCCAGGGCCCGTCCGACCCCGAGGCGAGTGGCGGCGGCATGTCGGACGCGCCGGAGACATGGGGCAACGGAGGGCTCGTCGGCGACGGCCGGTACCGGCTGACCCACCGGCTGGGCCGGGGCGGCATGGCCGAGGTGTTCGCGGCCGAGGACGTCCGTCTCGGCCGTACCGTCGCGGTGAAGCTGCTCCGTGCGGACCTCGCCGAGGATCCGGTCTCCAAGGCTCGCTTCACGCGCGAGGCGCAGTCCGTGGCCGGTCTCAACCACCACGCGATCGTCGCCGTGTACGACTCCGGCGAGGACTTCATCGGCGGCCAGTCCGTGCCGTACATCGTGATGGAGCTGGTCGAGGGCCGTACGATCCGCGACCTGCTGATGAACGCGGAGGCGCCCGGCCCCGAGCAGGCGCTGATCATCGTCTCCGGGGTGCTGGAGGCGCTCGCCTACTCGCACCAGCACGGCATCGTGCACCGCGACATCAAGCCCGCCAACGTGATCATCACGAACACCGGCGCCGTCAAGGTGATGGACTTCGGCATCGCGCGCGCCCTGCATGGCGCGTCGACGACGATGACGCAGACCGGCATGGTCATGGGCACGCCGCAGTACCTCTCCCCGGAGCAGGCGCTCGGCAAGGCCGTGGACCACCGCTCGGACCTGTACGCGACCGGCTGCCTGCTGTACGAACTGCTGGCGCTGCGGCCCCCGTTCACCGGCGAGACCCCGCTGTCGGTGGTCTACCAGCACGTCCAGGACATCCCGACCCCGCCCTCGGAGGCCTCCGAGAGCTGCCCGCCGGAGCTGGACGGCCTGGTGATGCGCTCGCTCGCCAAGGAGCCGGACGACCGGTTCCAGACGGCCGAGGAGATGCGCGGCCTGGTCCAGTACGGCCTGCAGATGCTGTACGAGCAGGGCGGGCACACCGGCACCTGGAACACCGGCCCGGTGGAGGCGCACGACGGCCGGCACACCCCGGCGGGCGGCTTCGCGCGGACGACGGCGATGCAGCACCCGGGCGACTTCGGCTCCGGCACCGCGCAGATCCCGCAGCCGATCCTGCCGCAGGGCTACGGAAGCGGCGACGACGGCGGCTTCGAGGGCCACGGCAACAGGGGCGGCGGCCGCGGCAAGCTGTGGCTCCTGGCCGTCCTCGCGGTCGTCGCGATCGCGGCGGGCGTCGCGCTGGCGCTGAACCACAACACCGGCGGCCAGGGCACCGGCACCGACACCAAGCCGCCCGCGACGCACTCGCAGGCCCCGAAGGACCACTCGGACACGCCGTCCCCGACGGACGACACCACCGACCAGCCCACGGGCACCACCACCGACGACGGCTCGGGCTCGACCTCGGGCGGGTCCGACTACACGCCGTCGGATCCGCAGACGTCGCAGTCGCAGTCCACGGGCCCGACCGACGAGCCCACGGACCCGCAGACCTCCCCGTCGCAGTCCACGGGCAGCACCACGAACGGCGGCACGGACACCGGGACGACCAACGGCGGCACGGACACCGGCACCACCAACGGCGGCACGGACACCGGCACGACGAACGGCGGCACGGACAGCGGGACGACCAACGGCGCCACCGACGGTGGAACCACGGCGGACGGCGGCGCGGACACCGGCACGACCGGCTGAGGAACGCCCGCCGGGGCGGCCACCGGGGCGCGGTCCCGCAGCAGCGGGCCCGGGTCAGCCGGTGAACGCCTGGCACACCGCGTCGTACTCGCGCGTCCACCACACGGCGAGCGCCGACGCGGCCGGGAACTGGCAGTCCGCGCGCGTGTCGCCCTTTTCGTAGTGCCAGCGCAGCATCCAGAAGTCGTTCAGCCGCTCCCACCACACCCGGTGCACGGCCGCCGCCAGCTCCGAGGGCGTGGCATCGGCCGCACGCCGGTACGCGCGCGCGTAGGCGCGTACCTTCGGCAGATCGAGGGTGCCGGCGGGCCGTACGAAGAAGATCGCGGCGGCGCGTACGGCCTCCTCGGCGCGGGGCTGCACACCGAGCCGGTCCCAGTCGACGATGGCCGCCGGGGTGCCGTCCTTGTAGAGCACGTTGAACGGATGGAAGTCGCCGTGCACCCAGCCCACCGAGCCGCCGGGCGGCGGGCGCCGGTCCGCGTGCTGCTCCAGGAGCGCGCGGCGTTCCAGCAGCCGGTGCCGGGCCAGCTCGTCGAAGGCGTCCGCGGGGCGGTGCCGGCGCACATGGGCGAGCAGGTCGTCGATGAGCGCGTAGGTGTCGGCGGGGTCGGCGCTCTCGACGGGGTGAGGGCTGGTGGCCGGCCGCGTGCGCCCCTTGGGCGGCATCACGCGCTCCAGACAGGCGTGCACGGCGCCCAGGACCGCGCCGAGGCGCGCGCTCTCCCCGCGCGTGAGCTGCCCGCCGTGGCGATGCCTGCCGTCGATCCAGGGGTGCAGCGCGTAGGCGTGGCCGCCGACGACGGCGACCGTGCGGCCCTCGCGGTGCGCGAGCGGTACGGCGACCGGGACGCCGAGGGCGGCCAGGCGCTGGGTGGCGCGGTGCCGGCGCTCGATGGCCGCCGGGTCGGCGGTGTCGGGATCGAAGTGGTGCTTGAGGAAGTAGCGACCGCGGGTGGTGCACAGCCGGTAGCCCCGGTTCAGCAGCCCTTGGTCGACCGGTTCACAGGCGAGGGCCGTACCGGCGGCGTAGAGGCGCAGCAAGGTGCCCAGAGGGGGCGCGTGGGGCACGAGGGGTGGTACACATGAGCGCGGCACGCCGCAGATCGTAGGGCACGAAAAGCGGCTGTGAGCTGGGCGTTGTCACAGGCAGTCGTCGCCGATCGCATTCGGTCACGCCATGGTCCGGGGCGCACGTTCCTCGCGCATTCTGATCATGATTCCCTCTCCGGAGGCGGTGCGTTGTTCGAGAAGTCGCTGACGATTTTCTGCGGCTGCAAAGGGCTCTGTGGTTTTCCGTCCATAGGAGGGCGTGACAAGCCGCTGCCGGCGAGCGGCGCCGGGTCCGTACCGTGCGTCGCAGCGGTCACCCTCATGGCCGTCGCGGGGTAATGCCCTGACATGTCCCGCCTTGTGTGCGCGATGGGTCTCACACACGGCTCTTCCCGTGACCTGGGTCAGCGATATAACGTGCGCTTTGCTCCGGCCTTTCGCAAGGCTGTGACCAGCGCGCTTCCACCCCTCCTCGATTTACTTGGAAATCCAAGCAAAATCGCAGGTCAGGTGGGGTTTCACAGAAATGTGGAGCTGTGGGTAACGTGATGGTTGCAGGGCGCTCGCCGGGGCACCTGTCACGCCTGTTCCCGGCCGAGTGGCACCCACCCCGTGCCCGGTGGTCGAAACAGGTGAGCCGCACTGGCCTACCGGCAACCCCGGGGGCCGGAACGACGGAGGAGCACACGTGACCGTGGACAGCAGTGCCGCGCGCAAGCCGCGACGCAGCGCCGCAGGCAAAGCCGGCACCACCGGCAGCAAGACCGGCACGACCGGTACCAAGTCCGGAGCCACCGGCACCAAGCGCACCCCCCGCGCCACCGCCGCGAAGAGCACCGAGCCCGAGCTCGTACAGCTGCTGACGCCCGAGGGCGAGCGGGTCGAGAACGCCGAGTACGACGCCTACGTCGCCGGCATCACCCCCGAAGACCTGCGCGGCCTGTACCGCGACATGGTGCTCACCCGCCGCTTCGACGCCGAGGCCACCGCCCTGCAGCGCCAGGGCGAGCTGGGCCTGTGGGCCTCCCTGCTGGGCCAGGAGGCCGCCCAGATCGGCTCCGGGCGGGCGCTGCGCGACGACGACTACGTCTTCCCGACCTACCGGGAGCACGGCGTCGCCTGGTGCCGCGGGGTCGACCCGACCAACCTGCTCGGCATGTTCCGCGGCGTGAACAACGGCGGATGGGACCCGAACAGCAACAACTTCCACCTGTACACGATCGTCATCGGCTCCCAGACGCTGCACGCCACCGGCTACGCGATGGGCGTCGCCAAGGACGGCGCGGACAGCGCGGTGATCGCCTACTTCGGCGACGGCGCGAGCAGCCAGGGCGACGTGGCCGAATCGTTCACCTTCTCCGCGGTCTACAACGCCCCCGTGGTGTTCTTCTGCCAGAACAACCAGTGGGCGATCTCCGAGCCGACCGAGAAGCAGAGCCGGGTGCCGCTCTACCAGCGCGCCCAGGGCTTCGGCTTCCCCGGCGTGCGCGTGGACGGCAACGACGTGCTGGCCTGCCTCGCGGTCACCAAGTGGGCGCTGGAGCGCGCCCGCAGCGGCGAGGGCCCCACCCTCATCGAGGCGTACACCTACCGCATGGGCGCCCACACCACCTCCGACGACCCCACCCGCTACCGCGGCGACGACGAGCGCCTCGCCTGGGAGGCGAAGGACCCGCTCCTGCGCCTTCGCCGGTACCTGGAGGCCTCAAACCACGCGGACGAGGGATTCTTCGCGGAACTCGAGACCGAGTCCGAGGCGTTGGGCAAACGAGTGCGCGAAGCGGTCCGCGCCATGCCCGACCCGGACCACTTCGCCATCTTCGAGAACGTGTACGCGGACGGGCACGCGCTCGTCGACGAGGAGCGAGCGCAGTTCGCCGCCTACCAGGCGTCGTTCGCGGACGCAGAAGGGGGTCACTGAGATGGCCGAGAAGATGGCGATGGCCAAGGCCATCAACGAGTCGCTGCGCCGCGCCCTGGAGACCGACCCCAAGGTTCTGATCATGGGCGAGGACGTCGGCAAGCTCGGCGGCGTGTTCCGCGTGACGGACGGCCTGCAGAAGGACTTCGGCGACAGCCGCGTCATCGACACCCCGCTGGCGGAGTCGGGCATCGTGGGCACCGCGATCGGCCTGGCCCTGCGCGGCTACCGCCCGGTGGTGGAGATCCAGTTCGACGGCTTCGTCTTCCCGGCCTACGACCAGATCGTCACCCAGCTCGCGAAGATGCACGCGCGCTCGCTGGGCAAGGTGAAGCTGCCGGTCGTCGTCCGCATCCCCTACGGCGGCGGCATCGGCGCGGTCGAGCACCACTCGGAGTCCCCCGAGGCCCTGTTCGCCCACGTGGCGGGCCTGAAGATCGTCTCGCCGTCGAACGCGTCGGACGCGTACTGGATGATGCAGCAGGCCATCCAGAGCGACGACCCGGTGATCTACTTCGAGCCGAAGCGGCGGTACTGGGACAAGTCCGAGGTGGACGCCGAGGCGATCCCCGCCCCGCTGCACAAGGCGCAGGTCGTCCGCGAGGGCACCGACCTCACCCTGGCGGCGTACGGCCCGATGGTGAAGCTGTGCCAGGAGGTGGCCGACGCGGCCGCCGAGGAGGGCAGGTCCCTGGAGGTCCTGGACCTGCGCTCGGTGTCCCCGCTGGACTTCGACACCGTGCAGGCCTCCGTCGAGAAGACCCGCCGCCTGGTCGTGGTCCACGAGGCCCCGGTGTTCTTCGGCTCCGGCGGGGAGATCGCCGCCCGGATCACCGAGCGCTGCTTCTACCACCTGGAGGCGCCGGTCCTGCGGGTGGGCGGTTACCACGCCCCCTATCCGCCGGCCCGCCTGGAGGAGGAGTACCTGCCGGACCTGGACCGCGTGCTCGACGCCGTCGACCGCTCGCTGGCGTACTGAGGGAGAAGGTCGTGACGACGATGACGGAAGCGTCCGTACGCGAGTTCAAGATGCCGGACGTCGGCGAGGGACTCACCGAGGCCGAGATCCTCAAGTGGTACGTCCAGCCGGGTGACACCGTCACCGACGGCCAGGTGGTGTGCGAGGTGGAGACCGCCAAGGCGGCGGTGGAACTCCCCATCCCCTACGACGGCGTGGTCCGCGCCCTCCACTTCCCCGAGGGCACCACGGTCGACGTGGGCACGCCCATCATCGCGGTGGACGTGGCGGGCGGTACGGCGGCCGAGGCGCCGGCGCAGCAGCCGCAGCCCGCCGCCGAGGAGCCCGAGGCCAAGCCGGAGGGCCGCCAGCCGGTGCTCGTCGGCTACGGCGTGTCGACCTCCGCCACCAAGCGCCGCCCCCGCAAGGGCCCCGAGGTGAGCGTCCCGGTGCCGGCCCAGGCGATCCAGGCCGAGCTGAACGGCCACCCGCCGGTCGCCGAGAAGCCCCGCCCGCTGGCCAAGCCGCCGGTGCGCAAGCTGGCCAAGGACCTCGGCGTCGACCTGGCGACGGTCACCCCGTCCGGCCCGGACGGCATCATCACGCGCGAGGACGTCCACGCGGCGGCGGCACCGCGGCCCGCCGAGCAGACGGCCCCCGCCGCAGCGGCCCCGGCCGCACCGGTGACTGCGGCGCCGGCGGCGTCGTACGACGGCGCGCGCGAGACCCGCATCCCGGTCAAGGGCGTCCGCAAGGCGACGGCGGCGGCGATGGTCGGCTCGGCGTTCACGGCGCCGCACGTCACGGAGTTCGTGACGGTCGACGTGACCCGCACGATGAAGCTGGTCGAGGAGCTGAAGCAGGACAAGGAGATGCAGGGCCTGCGGGTCAACCCGCTGCTGCTGATCGCCAAGGCCCTGCTGGTCGCGATCAAGCGCAACCCGGAGATCAACGCGTCCTGGGACGAGGCCAACCAGGAGATCGTCCAGAAGCACTACGTCAACCTGGGCATCGCGGCGGCCACTCCGCGCGGTCTGATCGTGCCGAACATCAAGGACGCGCACGACAAGACGCTCCCCCAGCTGGCCGCCGCGCTCGGCGACCTGGTCACGACGGCCCGCGAGGGCAAGACGTCCCCCACCGCCATGCAGGGCGGCACGGTGACCATCACCAACGTCGGGGTCTTCGGTGTCGACACCGGCACGCCGATCCTCAACCCCGGTGAGTCGGCGATCCTCGCGGTCGGCGCGATCAAGCTCCAGCCGTGGGTCCACAAGGGCAAGGTCAAGCCGCGCCAGGTCACCACGCTGGCGCTGAGCTTCGACCACCGCCTGGTGGACGGCGAACTGGGCTCGAAGGTGCTGGCGGACGTGGCCGCGATCCTGGAACAGCCGAAGAGACTGATCACCTGGGCGTGACGGCCCCGGGCCGACGGCGTTAGAGACATGAAGGGGACGGCCGCAACTTAGTCTTGCGGCCGCCCCCTTCTGCTCTCCGGGTTGCTCAGGACTCGTTCAACACGTACACCGGCGCCCCGTCCTCGGCTCCGCCGCGGGAGCGGATGCAGGCGTGTTTGCGCAGCAGCCGCAGACATTCGTTGACGCGGTGCACCGACAGGCCCGTACGAGCCGCGAGTGATTCGAGCGGCTCGCGTAGTTCACCCTTCTCCACCAGGATGGGAGCGACGACCACGGCCACGGCCCATACGTCGGCCGTGACGGAGAGGCGCTGCCGCCAGTCGGCCAGAACGGATTCCGTGGTGGGCGCCACGCCGACCTGCCCAGCAGTCATCCGAGGGGCCGGCACCAGCGTGTCGAGCCGGTCCGCGATCCGCTCCATCGCCCGTACCATGGCCTGTTGCACGGCCAGGGTGGCCTTCTGCAGGGCCAGCATCTCCCGCTGCAGAGTCAGGGATTCCCGCTGCAGAACCAGCGTTTCCTCCTGCAGCTCGACCGATTTGCGCTGCCCGTTCGCCAACTCCTCGTCCAGCTGAAGGTTGTGCGCCTCCAGCCGGACGATGGCCTCGGCGACCTGCTCCGGCATGGCGTAGGCGATCGGCGCGCCCGGCTCGAGGGGTTGCACCTCGGCCTCCTCCAGGGTGTAGGAACCCTCCCGCTGCACGGTCTCGATCACTTCGGCGACCCACTGCTTGAAGGGAGCGCAGGCGGGCTTGGTGCAGGCGTTGACGAGGAGGATGAGACCCTGCAGAGAGATGATGTTCAGGTCTCGACGCCATGACCTACCTGCGGGAATGCTGAGACCATAACCTCCAGTTAGGGTCTCGAGACTCTCTCGGTGGTCGGCCGGCACATGGTCGGCGAGCGCCTTTTGGGGGTTGGTGTGCCCAAGCTCCTTGCACACATCCACCGCCGGAAACCAGTGACTCCCGTCCGGCATGGTCAGCCTCCGCACCCGGGCCCCCGTCGCCGCGTACACGAAGTCACTGATGTCGATCGCCTCGTGCCGTTCGGACGAGTCGGGTCGCTTGCTGGGTTCGCTCATGTGAACCACCTCCGCTGCGGAACGTAGAGCGGAGGAAATCGAATATGCCAGCTGCAACCGTGATATTCACGAATGAGAGTGAAAATTGCGGCCAGGCATGGTGGCCGGGGGTGATCACAACTGCCGTAATGTGACGGCATGGTGACGGGGGAGAGGGCCGCCGGGCGGCACGCGAAGCCGCAGGTGGTGGATGGTGTCGGGCGGGCCTCGGTGCTGATGGCGGGTGGGACCGTGGTGTCGCGGGCCAGTGGGCTGGTCCGGCAGGTGCTGCAAGGGGCCGCGCTCGGGACGGGGCTGCTCGCGACCACGTACAACACGGCCAACACCGTGCCGACCAGCCTGTACACCCTGCTGATCGGCGGCGCGCTGAACGCCGTACTGGTTCCGCAGCTGGTACGCGCGCGTGCCTCGCACGCCGATGGCGGCCGGGCGTACGAGCAGCGGCTCGTCACCCTCGTCGTCAGTGTGCTGGCCGTCGGGACCGCGCTCGCCGTGTGGGCGGCGCCGGAGATCGTGAGCCTGTACATACGGGACACGCCCAAGGAGCACGCGGCGTACCGGCTGACGGTCGTCTTCGCGCGGTTCCTGCTTCCGCAGATCTTCTTCTACGGGCTCTTCGCCATCTACGGCCAAGTGCTCAACGCCCGCGAGAGGTTCGGCGCCATGATGTGGACGCCGGTGCTCAACAACGTCGTGCTCGTGGCGATGTTCGGCGTGTATCTCGGGATGATGACCGTGCCCCGCTCCGTCGCCGACGTCACCGACGCCCAGGTGCGCTGGCTCGGTGCCGGGACGACCCTCGGCATCGCCGTACAGGCCCTCGCGCTCATCCCCTTCGCGCGCGCCGCCGGCTTCCGGTTCCGGCCCCGGTTCGACTGGCGCGGCGCCGGACTCGGCTCCGGGATCCACGCGGCCAAGTGGACGCTGCTGTTCGTGCTGACCAACCTGGTCGCCCTCACCGTCGTCACCAACTACGCCAACGCCGCCGACCAGCACCTGCCGAAGGCGGGCGTCGGCTACACGGCGTACAGCTACGCGCAGACCATCTGGATGCTGCCGCAGTCCATCGTCACCGTCTCGCTCGTCACCGCCCTGCTGCCGCGTATGAGCAAGGCTGCCGCGGAGGGGCGGATCGCCGATCTGCGCGCCGACCTGTCCCGGGCGCTGCGGGTCAGCGGGGTCGTGATCGTGCCCGCCGCCTTCCTCTTCACCGTGCTCGGACCGGACATCGCCGTCCTCCTCTTCGCACACGGCGCCGCCGACCCCGCCACGGCCCAGCCCCTGGGTTACATGCTCCAGGCCTTCGGGCTCGGGCTGATCCCCTTCTCCGCGCAGTACCTGCTGCTGCGTGGCTTCTACGCCTTCGAGGACACCCGTACGCCGTTCTTCATGGCCGTGTGGATCGGGGTCGTCAACGTCGCGCTCGCCACCGCCTGCCATCTGCTGCTGCCCGCGCGCTGGGCGGTCACCGGTATGGCCGGCGCCTACACAGTCTCCTACGTCGCCGGGCTCCTCCTCACCGCCCGCCTGCTGGCCCGCCGCACCGGCGGCCGGCTCGACGACGGCACCCTGCGCGGCACTTACCCCAGGCTGCTGGGGGCCGGAGGCGTCGCGGCGGTGGCGGGCTGGGCCGTGGCGCGGGCGTGTGCCGGGGTGGTGGGGCACGGCACGGTGGGGGCGGTGCTGACGACCGTCGCCGGCTCGCTCGCACTCGGGCTCGTCTATGTGGTGGTCGGCAGAGCGTTGGGGATCGGGGAGCTTCGACGGATTCCGGGGTTGCGCTGACCTGGGCTATCCCGCATCCCGGGTACTGACGGACCCTGACGTCGTATCAGGGGCTGGTCGGGGTGGCGTCAGGGGCGTCACGGATGGTGATGGAGTGGCTACGGCGGCACGCTGGTGCCATGACGAAATCCGTTGCCGGCCGCCCCGGTTCCCCTTGGGTACGTCCGAGTTCCTCCTCCGTCCGCCGCGTCGCCGCCGTCGCGGGCGCCGTCGTCCTCGCCGGTACGGCGGCGGTGTGGGCGTCGGGCGCCGCCTATGCCGCGCCGCGCCTCCCGACTGCGGCCGCGGCCGATTTCGGTGACTGTCCGTCCCTGCCCGACGCCGTCGACCCGACGCGATGGAGATGCGAAGTGCACACGGCCGCCCCGCGATTGACCCTCGGCAAGGTCGCGGTGAGCCTCGCCCCGATCACCATGACGCACGCCGAGGGCCCGATGCCGGACGGCAGCAAGGGCCAGGTGTGGGGCGCGATGCACAGCTCCCCCACCGCCATACCGGGGGGCCTGCCCGGCGCCCCGGCGGGGGACCGCGCGGCCGTGCTGGGGCTGGCGATACAGCCGGAGTACGGCGGCCGGTCCGACTTCTACACGGGGCAGCTCAGCCTCCGCTTCCGGCTCACGGGCCCGCTGGTGCCGCACAGTTGCACCATCGGCGCGGACGCACCGGTCGACTTCCAGCTGAAGCGCTCCGGTCCCTCCAGGTGGGTCTCCCAGGACCCTCCGGTGATCGAGTTCTCGGCCTACGACGACAGGTTCACCGTCCCGGCCGCCGAACATTGCGGGCCGCTCACCGGGCCCCTGAACCGACGCCTCGGCCTGCCGGCGACCGAAGGCAACCTGCTGTCCTACGACGCCTCGTACACGTTCAAGACCTACGACCAGCTGCCCCCGCGGGGCGACGACCAGACACAGAAGGGAGGGAACCTTGCGTACTGACGCCGACTGAGATCACCGGACAGGCGGCGGACGAGCCCGCGCATGCAAACGGGCCCGCCGCTTGTGCGGCGAGCCCGTCAGTGCCTCGGGTGTGTCAGCCGAGCTTGGCGAAGCCGTAGTTCATGATCTTCTTCGCGTCCGACTCCCGGTTCGGGATGGAGGTGGAGGCGAGGACGGTGCCGATGACGGTCTTGCCGTTGCGGGTTGCGGCGAAGACCAGGCAGTAGCCGGCCTCCGGGCCGGAGCCCGTCTTCACGCCGATGGTGCCGCTGTAGCTGCTGAGCAGCCCGTTGGTGTTGGTCCACGCGGCCATCGTGCGGGTGCTGCCGGTCTTGGTGATCGTCTTCGCGGTGTACGACTTCGTCTTGACGATCGCGCGGAACGTGGAGTTATTCATCGCACTGCTGGCGATCTTCGTCAGGTCGCGCGGGGTCGAGTAGTTGCTGCCGTTGCCGATGCCGTCGAAGGAGTCGAAGTGGGTGTTCGTGAGCTTGAGGCTCTTGGCGGCGGCGTTCATCTTGCCGATGAAGTTGCTCACGCGCGCGGCGCGGGTGGAGCCGGAGCCGTAGGTGTCGGCGAGCGCGTAAGCGGCGTCGCAGCCGGACGGGAGCATCAGGCCGTACAGCAGCTGGCGGACGGTGACCTTGTCGCCGACGATCAGGTGGGCCTGGGAGGCGTTGTTCTTGACGACGTAGTCGCTGTACGCCTTCTGGATCGTCACCTTCTTGTCGAGGTTGAGGTTCGACTGCGCGAGCACGACCTTGGCGGTCATGATCTTGGTGGTGGACCCGGTGGAGCGGCGGGTGTCCGCCGCCTTGGTGAACAGCGTCGTACCGCTCGCGTTGTTCATCGCGAAGCCGCCCTTGGCGATGATCGAGGGCGTCGTGACGGCCTGAGCGGGAGCTGCGGTGAGGGCGCCGGTCGCGAGCAGCGCGCCGGAGGTGACGGCGACGGCGGCGGCTCTGCGGATGCTGGTGCTGCGGGTGCCCTTAATGCCGGTAATCAAAGTGATGTACCCCGATAGTCGTGAATGCCCCTGGAGTGCGGCCGAGTTGAGGTGGCGAGAGCAAGAGGCCGCATGTGTGAGACACGTAAGTAGCACAGAAGGTTGTGCGGATGCTGCAGGAGATCTTCGTCGCACTGGGCGTCGCCCTCGGCGTCTCGTCCGGATGGTGGACGTCGCTGCTCCATGCGTACGTGTTGTATCTATCCTGTGGCCATGAAGACGGCCGTACAGCAGCCGGCCCGCCGGCACGACAAGCCCCCGCCCGCCGCCGACCGCGTGTACACCCATGTCAAGCAGGGTGTGCTCGACCGTCGCTACGAGGGCGGCACCCTCCTCACCGAGGGGGAGCTGGCCGAGGCCGTCGGGGTCTCCCGCACGCCCGTGCGGGAGGCGCTGCTGCGGCTGGAGGTCGAGGGCCTGATCCGGCTGTATCCGAAGAAGGGCGCCCTGGTCCTGCCGGTCTCCGCGCAGGAGATCGCGGACGTGGTGGAGACCCGTCAGCTGGTGGAGGAGCATGCCGCGCGCAAGGCCGTGCCCGCTCCGCCCGCGCTGCTCGAGCGGCTGGCCGAGCTGCTGGAGCAGCAGAAGGCGCAGGCCGCCGCCGGTGACCTGGCGGGGGCCGCGGTGACCGACCGCTGCTTCCACGCCGAGATCGTGCGCAGCGGCGGCAACGAGATCCTGTCCCGCCTCTACGACCAGCTGCGCGACCGGCAGCTGCGGATGGGGGTCGCCGTCATGCACTCCCACCCCGACCGGATCGCCAAGACGCTCGCCGAGCACGAGGAGATCCTCCGGGCGCTGCGCGCCGGGGACGCGGAGGCGGCCGTCGAGGTCGTGCACCGGCATGTGACCTGGTTCGAGCACCTCGCGCGGGGTGAGGTCCGATGAGCGCTCCGGCACGGAACCTCACCCTTCCGGGTGATCCGCCGGGCGGCCGGCGCGCCGTCACCGTGTGGTGCACGGGCGTCGCCGTCTACTTCGTCGCCGTCATCTTCCGTACGTCACTGGGGGTCGCGGGACTGGACGCGGCGGACCGCTTCCATGTGAACGCCTCCGCCCTGTCGACGTTCTCCATCCTCCAGCTGCTGGTCTACGCCGGCATGCAGATACCTGTCGGCCTGCTCGTCGACCGGCTCGGCACCAAGAGGGTGCTGAGCATCGGGGCGGTGCTGTTCACGGCCGGGCAGCTGGGCTTCGCCTTCTCCCCGTCCTACGGCGCCGCGCTCGCCTCGCGTGCGCTGCTGGGCTGCGGTGACGCGATGACCTTCATCAGCGTGCTGCGGCTCGGCACCCGCTGGTTCCCGGCCCGGCGCGGTCCGCTGGTCGCGCAGCTCGCGGGGCTCGTCGGCATGGCGGGCAATCTGGTCTCCACGCTGGTCATCGCCCGGCTGCTGCACGGCATCGGCTGGACCGCGGCGTTCGCCGGCAGCGCGCTCGCCGGGGTTGTCGTCCTCGTGCTGACGCTGCTGTTCCTCAAGGACCACCCCGAGGGGTACGAGCCCGAGCCCGCCGGGCACCAGGGCGCGGCGTACGTCCGCCGGCAGATCGCGGCGGCCTGGCGGGAGCCGGGGACGCGGCTCGGGTTGTGGGTGCACTTCACCACGCAGTTCCCGGCGATGGTGTTCCTGCTGCTGTGGGGTATGCCGTTCCTGGTGCAGGCGCAGGGGCTCAGCCGGGCCACGGCCGGGGAGCTGCTCACCTTGGTCGTGCTGTCCAACATGGTGATCGGTCTGGTCTACGGCCAGATCATCGCCCGGCACCATGCGGCGCGGCTGCCGCTTGCGCTGGGCACGGTGGGGGCGACGGCGACGCTGTGGGCTGCGACGCTGGCGTATCCCGGGGCGCACGCGCCGATGTGGCTGCTGGTCGTGCTGTGCACGGTGCTGGGTGCGTGCGGGCCGGCGTCGATGATCGGGTTCGACTTCGCCCGGCCGGCGAATCCGCCGGAGCGGCAGGGGACGGCGTCGGGGATCACCAACATGGGTGGTTTCGTCGCCTCGATGACGACGCTGTTCGCGATCGGGGTGTTGCTGGACGCCACGGGGGACGACTACGGCATCGCGTTCTCGGCGGTGTTCGTGCTGCAGGCGCTCGGGGTGTCGCAGATCCTGCGGCTGCGGGGGCGGGCGGCTCGGCGTGAGCGCGAGCGGCTGGTGGCGAGCCGGGTGGAGACGGTGCACGTCCCTGCGGCTTAGCGAGGCGCTTTCGCTTGGCCAGGGTCTCCCGTCCGCGCACCACCCGTTTCCAGTCGCTGGAGCAGCCGTCCAACCTTCCCGGCCCCCCACCGTCGGCGGCTATCCGTCACAACCCGCCGCTCGCCCCTGCGGGGCTCCCCCTACGGCGTCACCGTGAAGTTCGCCAGGATCGCTGCCGTCAGGGCCGGGTCGCCCTCCGTCTTGACCCGGTCGGCGACCGCCTCGGGGGTGACGCGGCCGCAGGCGAGGCGGACGTAGGTCTCCCAGTCGAGGGTGAGGGTGGCGGCGGGGCCGAGGGCCGGGGTGGTTTCCAGGGTGCCCCGGCCCTGGATGTCGACGCGGACGGTGCGCAGGAACTCCACCGGGCCGTGCACGTCGAAGACGATGGCCGAGCTGCGCGGCGCGTCCGCGTCCT
Organism: Streptomyces sp. NPDC007189; assembly: GCF_040703635.1. Lineage (NCBI taxonomy): Bacteria > Bacillati > Actinomycetota > Actinomycetes > Kitasatosporales > Streptomycetaceae > Streptomyces > Streptomyces sp. NPDC007189. The sequence goes on along the minus strand of NZ_JBEYEY010000007.1, from coordinate 60,377 downwards.
TCGCGACGACCTTGGGGAGCGCGTCCAGGAGGACGTCGCGGGTCACGTACGCACCCGGGGAGTCCAGGTTGCCGGGGCGGCCGAGGGCCGTGCGCAGGTCCTGCTCGTGCACCCACACGTCGAAGGCGCGGGCACGGTAGGCCTGTTCCAGCGTGATCTCCTTGCTCAGCGGGCCGCGCACCATGGTGCCGGGGTCACGGGACTCGTTGCGCAGCTGGCGGTTGCGGCGGATGACCGTGTACTCCAGCTCGGCCGTCATCTCCGGCGCCGTGTGGTGGCGGCGGACGTCGACCTGCATCTCCATGTACCGCTGGTGCTCGGTGGTGACGTGGAAGAGGTCGCGGGGCAGGGAGTGGATCGGGCGCGGGTCGCCGAGCATCTCGCAGTCCATGCCGATGACGTGCGACACGATGTCCCGGACCGACCAGCCCGGGCAGGGGGTCCGCCGGTTCCACTCGCCCTCGACGAGCGGCTGCACCATCTCGGATATCGCTTCGATGGAGTGCGTCCAGGCGTCGGCGTAGGGCTGGAGGGTGGGATGCAGACTCACGGAACGGGACCCCTCGGCGGTCGGTACACGGGCAGGTTGTGGCGGCATGAGCAGCAGTCGGCGGCACTCCGGCGGGCGTCTAGGAGGCTAAGTTACGCTGCCCGCAGGCACCCCGGCAGTGCTTTCGTGTGACGATCGTAGGCCCGTGTGGACGACTCGAATGCCAGGACGGTGGTAGTGTGCGCGCCTCGCTGATCCAGATCGCTGTGAACGAGGACGAATCGGTCGACTCCCGGCGGGAGCGGGTGGCCGCACTGGTTCGGGAACAGGCGGGTGCCGACCTCGTCGTCCTGCCCGAGCTGTGGACCACCGGCGCCTTCGCCTACGAGGATTTCGGCCGCGGGGCCGAGCCGCTGGAGGGGCCGACGTACGAGGCGATGGCCAAGGCCGCGAGCGATGCGGGCGTGTGGCTGCACGCGGGGTCGATTCCGGAGCGGGCTGCGTCCGACAGCGGCTCCGCCGCGGGCGAAGGGGCGCTCTACAACACCTCTCTCGTCTTCTCCCCCTCCGGTGAACTGGCGGCCGCCTACCGCAAGATCCATCGCTTCGGTTTCGACAAGGGCGAGGCCGTCCTGATGGGCGCCGGGCGGGACCTGGTCACGGTCCGGCTGCCCGGGACCACGCTCGGCGTGGCCACCTGCTACGACCTCCGTTTCCCCGAACTCTTCCGTGCCCTGGTCGACGCCGGCGCCGAGACCCTGGTGATCCCGGCGGGCTGGCCCGAGCGACGGCGGACGCACTGGACGCTGCTGGCTCAGGCGCGGGCGGTGGAGAACCAGGCGTTCGTGCTCGCGTGTGGAACGGCCGGGACCCACGCGGGAGTTCCCCAGGCGGGTCACTCGATCGTGGTGGATCCGTGGGGCGAGGTGCTGGCCGAGGCGGGGTCGGACGAGGAGGTCCTCACCGTCGACTTCGACCCCGCGAAGGTGGCGGCCACCCGCGAGCAGTTCCCGGCACTGAAGGACCGCGTGCTGGGCTTGGAGCTGCCGCGGCGCTAGCGGGCGACGGGTGGGCCTAGAGTCCCTGCGCTGGGCTTGGAGCTGCCGCGGCGCTAGCGGGCGACGGGCGGCCCTGAATCCTGTGCTGGGCCTGGAGCCCCTGCGTCGCTAGCGGGTGACCGCTTGGCCTGGAGCCT
>NZ_JBEYEY010000007.1:0-58597 GCF_040703635.1 Streptomyces sp. NPDC007189 | reverse complement strand
TGCCTCCGCTCGCCAGCGGGTGGCTGGTGAGCCTGAAGCCCTCGCGGCGCCAGTTGGCGATCGCTGGGCCTGTACCGCCCGCGGCGCCAGCGGGCGACCGCTTGCTCTGGAGCCTCCGCTCGCCAGCGGGTGGCTGGTGAGCCTGAAGCCCTCGCGGCGCCAGTTGGCGATCGCTGGGCCTGTACCGCCCGCGGCGCCAGCGGGCGATCGCTGGTCCTGAAGCGCCCGCAGCGCCAGCGGGCGATCGCTGGGCCTGAAGCTCCCGCGGCGCTAGCGGCTGACCGGTTGGCCTGAAGCTACCCGGGGCGCTAGCGGGCGACCGGTGGCCCCGGAGCCCTCACGGCGCCGGCGGGCGACCGGTGGCCCCCGAGCCCCCGCGGTGCCAGCGGGCGGCCGGCCGTCGTCAGTCGTTCTCCCGTTCCTTCTGCGCCAGATGGATCACGCACACCGCCACCGCGATCAGCAGGGCCGGGTCGGCGTCCTCGCGCACGATGTCGATCCCGTAGGTGTCCCGGAGGGTGAGCCAGCGACGGGAGATCACGGCGAGGAGTTCGCCGTCGTACTCGATGGCGAACTCGTGGTCGAGGATCTTGCCGCTGACGTCGAGCTCGGTGCCGTCGACCAGTGACACCCGGTAGTGGTGGCGCAGCAGGGACAGCCGTTTGCGCCTGATGGTCGCCAGGCCCTCGCCGTCCCGCTCGATCACCATGGTGTCGCGCAGCGCGAACATCTTCTGGTGGATGTCGATGAGCACGCGCCCGTGGGCGTCCTTCAGCTGGAAGGTGTCCCGCAGCCGCATGGCCTTGCCGTCGACGAGGAAGACCTTGCGGCCGTGCTCGTCCTCGATCCAGTAGTCGTCGCCGATGCCGAGCAGCCGGTCGTGTACGAGGAGTCTCATGCCCGTACCGTTCCCCGCCGCGCGTTGATCGTCACGGCGCCGTCTGCCCGAAACGCCTCCGGTACGCCGACGGGCTGAGCCCCGTCTCCCGGCGCAGACGGGCCCGCAGGTTGGCCGCCGTACCCAGGCCGCTGCGGGCCGCGACGACGTCCAGGCGCTCCTCGCCCCGCTCGATCAGCCGGCAGGCCAGGGCCACCCGTTCCCCGGTGAGCCAGGCCAGCGGGGTGGTCCCCAACTGGGCGCGGAAGCGGCGGTGCAGGGTGGCGGGGCTGACGGCCGCGTGGGCGGCGAGGTCCGCCACCGCCAGCGGCTCGCCCAGCCGTTCCTGTGCCCAGGCCAGCAGCGGGCCGAGCGACTCGTCGGGCACGTCGGGCACCGGCCGTTCCACGAACTGCCGCTGGCCGCCGTCGCGGTGGGCGGCGAAGACCAGGCGCCGGGAGACGGCGTTGGCGAGTTCGGCGCCGTGGTCGCGGCGCCAGATGTGCAGCCCGAGGTCGAGGGCGGCCGCGCTGCCCGCGGCGGTGAGGATGTCGCCCTCGTCGACGAAGAGGACGTCCGGCTCCAGCAGCACCTTCGGATGCAGGTCCTGGAAGGCGTCCGCCCACATCCAGTGGGTGGTGGCCCGGCGCCCGTCCAGCAGCCCGGCCTCGGCGAGGGCGAAACTGCCCGTGCAGAAGCTGACGATGCGCGCCCCGCGCGCGTGCGTGCGCCGGATGGCGTCCAGGACGTCGGCGCCGCGCGGCACGACGTTGTCGGGGCGTCCCGGTACGACCAGGGTGTCGGCGTCGTCCACCGCCTCCAGGCCGGATACGCCGGTCAGGGTGAAGAAGCCGTGGTTCATCCGGGTCCGCGGGTCGGGCGTGCACAGCGTGACGGCGTACAGCGGCCCGGGACGGCCCAGTTCGGGCCGGGGCAGCCCGAACAGCTCGGTGGCGACGCCGACCTCGAAGGGGTTGGTGCCGGCGTCCACGATCACGACGACCCGGTGCGGAGGCTCGGCCCGGCGCGCTCGCTGAGAGGATCCTTGCGGCATGTGCGATTCCTAGCACTCGTACGGCGGCAGGGGAACCCCGCACGATGAGCCCATGGAACCCAAGGAACCCATCTCGCTGGACAAGGCGCTCGCCTCCTTCGACGAGTGCTGGAGTCCGCGCATCGTCGCCGCCGTCAACGACTACGACGTCCGGATCGCCAAGTTCGAGGGCGAGCACGTCTGGCACGTGCACGAGGACACCGACGAGTTCTTCCTGGTCCTCGACGGCGAGGTGCACCTGGGCCTGCGCGAGCCGGCCGGGGAGCGCACGGTCGTCCTGACCAGGGGCTCGGTGTTCACCGTCCCGCGCGGCACCTACCACAAGCCGTCCGCTCCCCGGCGCGCCGAAGTCCTCCTCTTCGAGCCCGCCGGCACCCTCACGGTCGGCGACCGCCACGAGGAGGTACCCGCCCACGTGGACGTCACCACCGGCCACGCCCTGACCTGACCGGCCGCCTGCGGAAGCGCGCGTTTTCCACAGGCACCCGAGTAGGCACTCGAGCGGGCCCGGCCGGTTGTCCACAGGCACTCGAACGGCAGTCGGAGCCGGATGGCACCCTTGGAGCCATGACCGACTCCACACCCCGCCGCGCCCGCGTCCGCGCCCCCCAGCTGACCGGCAAGGGTGGCTGGCTGAACACCGGTGGCAGCGATCTCTCCCTGGCCGACCTGCGGGGACGCATCGTCGTGCTGGACTTCTGGACCTTCTGCTGCATCAACTGCCTGCACGTCCTGGACGAGCTGCGGGAGCTGGAGGAGAAGCACCGGGACACGGTGGTGATCATCGGGGTGCACTCGCCGAAGTTCGTGCACGAGGCCGAGCACCAGGCGGTCGTGGACGCGGTGGAGCGCTACGGCGTCGAGCACCCGGTGCTGGACGACCCGGAGCTCGCCACCTGGAAGCAGTACGCGGTGCGTGCCTGGCCGACCCTGGTGGTGATCGACCCGGAGGGCTACGTGGTCGCGCATCACGCGGGCGAGGGGCACGCGCACGCCATCGAGCGGCTGGTCGAGGAGCTGGAGGCGGAGCACGAGGCGAAGGGCACGCTGCGGCGCGGGGACGGGCCGTACGTGCCGCCGGAGCCGCAGCCGACCACCCTGCGCTTCCCGGGCAAGGCGCTGCTGCTGCCGTCGGGGAACCTGCTGGTCAGCGACACCACGCGACACCAGCTGGTGGAGCTGGCGGAGGACGGTGAGACCGTCGTACGGCGCATCGGCTCCGGTGCGCGCGGGTTCGCCGACGGCGGCCCGGAGAACGCGTCCTTCAACGAGCCGCAGGGGCTCGCCCTGCTGGAGGACGGCGCGGTGGTGGTGGCCGACACCGTCAACCACGCCCTGCGCCGCCTCGACCCGGTCTCCGGCGAGGTGACCACCCTGGCCGGCACCGGGCGGCAGTGGTGGCAGGGGTCCGCCGGCTCCGGGCCGGCCCGCGAGGTCGACCTCTCCTCGCCGTGGGACGTGGCGTTGTTCGGCGGCAAGGTGTGGATCGCGATGGCGGGCGTGCACCAGCTGTGGACGTACGACCCCGGGGCGGGCACGGTCGGCGTGGCGGCCGGCACCACCAACGAGGGTCTGGTGGACGGTCCCGGCGCCGAGGCCTGGTTCGCCCAGCCCTCCGGTCTCGCGGCCACCGCCGAGCGGCTGTGGCTGGCCGACTCCGAGACGAGCGCCCTGCGCTGGGCGGACCTGGACGGACACGTCCACACCGCGGTCGGCACCGGCCTGTTCGACTTCGGGCACCGGGACGGCGCCGCCGAGCAGGCCCTGTTCCAGCATCCGCTGGGGGTGGCGGTCCTCCCCGACGGCTCGGTGGCGGTCGCCGACACCTACAACCACGCCCTGCGCCGCTACGACCCGGCGACCGGTGAGGTCACGACCCTGGCCACGGATCTGCGCGAGCCCAGCGACGCCGTGCTCGTCGGCGAGGACATCGTGGTGGTGGAGTCGGCCCGGCACCGGCTGACCCGGCTGCGGCTGCCGGAGGAGGCGGTGCGGGTGGAGGCGGTCGCCCACCGCACCCAGCGGGCGGCGACCGAGGTCGCGCCCGGCAGACTCCGGCTGGACGTCGTCTTCCAGGCCCCGCCCGGCCAGAAGCTGGACACCCGGTACGGCCCCTCCACCCGCCTCCTGGTCTCCTCCACCCCGCCCGAGCTGCTGCTCAAGGGCGACGGCGCGGACACGGACCTCTCCCGCGACCTGGAGCTGGACCCGGAGGTCACCGAGGGTGTGCTGCACGTCTCGGCGATGGCGGCGAGCTGCGACGACGACCCGGCCAACGAGTACCCCGCCTGCCACGTCCACCAGCAGGACTGGGGCGTCCCGGTCCGTCTCACCGCGGGCGGCGCGGACCGACTGCCCCTCGTCCTGGCCGGGATGGACGAGCGGTAGGCAGGCAGGTTCACCGGATCAAGGAGCCTCCTCAGACGCCGTAGCCGTCGCTGTAGCCGTCGACGTGGTGGTGATGGTGGTGCGGTTCCTCCTCCACCACCGGCGTCGGCGGCATCACGACCCGCCGGCGCCGGGCGATGCCGCTGAAGGTCGCCACGCCGATCAGGCCCACGGCCATCAGGATCACGCCGACGACGGTCACGTTGACGCCGTGCATGTGCCAGTCCGTCGCGAACGTGAGGATGGCCCCCACGGCGATGAGGATGATGCATCCTCCGAGCCCCATGAGAAGTCGCCTCCCCTTTCGGTTCCGGAATCTCCGGTGCCGTCCGGGTACCCGGCGAGGCCCCGACTAGCCGTCGGCGCCTGCCGGATCAGCCCTCCAGAAAGGCCGTCAGGGCGTTGGCCAGCAGGAACGGGTCGTCGGCGCCGCACAGTTCGCGCACGCTGTGCATCGACAGGATGGCCACGCCGATGTCCACGGTCCTGATGCCGTGCCGCGCCGCGGTGATGGGGCCGATCGTGGTGCCGCACGGCATGGAGTTGTTGGAGACGAAGGACTGGAACGGCACGCCCGCCTTCTCGCAGGCGGCGGCGAACACCGCGCGGCCCGAACCGTCCGTGGCGTAGCGGTTGTTGACGTTGACCTTGAGGATCGGGCCGCCGTTGACCCGCGGGTGGTGCGTCGGGTCGTGCCGCTCCGCGTAGTTGGGGTGGACGGCGTGGCCCGTGTCGGAGGACAGGCAGACCGTGCCGGCGAAGGCGCGGGCCCGGTCCTCGAAGGAGCCGCCGCGCGCGAAGACCGAACGCTCCAGCACCGTGCCGAGCAGCGGGCCGTCGGCGCCGGTGTCGGACTGGGAGCCGTTCTCCTCGTGGTCGAAGGCGGCCAGGACGGGGATGCGGGTGAGCCGGGCGCCGGAGGTGGCGACGGCGGCCAGCGCGGCCGTGCCCGCGTGCACGGACAGCAGGTTGTCCATGCGCGGACCGGCGACCAGTTCCCGGTCCCGGCCGAGGTAGGCGGGGGCCTCCACGGGGTGCGTCATCAGGTCCCAGCCGGTGACCGAGCCGGCCGCGAGGCCCGCCTCCTGCTCCAGGAAGGCGATCAGGTCGCCGTCGCTGACGTCGTCGCCCAGGCCCCAGACCGGCTGCAGATGCCGCTGCTTGTCGAGCTTGAGCCCCTCGCTGCTGACCGAACGGTCCAGGTGGATGGCGAGTTGGGGGACCCGCAGCAGCGGCCGGTCCACGTTCACCAGGACCGTGGAGCCGTCGCGCAGGCTCAGCCGGCCGGCCAGCCCCAGGTCGCGGTCCAGCCAGGAGTTCATCAGCGGGCCGCCGTAGATCTCGACGGCGACCTGGCGCCAGCCGTGCGCCCCGCTGTCCGGGCGCGGCTTGATCCTCAGGTTCGGGGAGTCGGTGTGGGCGCCGACGATGTGGAACGGCGTGTGCGCCTCGGCGCCTTCGGGGACGTACCAGGCGATGATCGCGCCGCCGCGCAGCACGTACTTGCCGCCCTTGGTGCCGTCCCAGGCGTCCGTCTCGGCCACCTGCCGGAAGCCGGCCTTCTCCAGCCGTTCGGCGGCGGCCGCCACGGCGTGGTACGGCGTCGGGCCGGCCGCGAGAAAGGACATCAGGTCGTCGGTGTGGCCGCGGTCGAAGCGGACGGGTGCGCTCATGGATTCACCTTAACGACGTGCACGGGCCCGCTCCCGGAAAGGGAGCGGGCCCGCACAGGGTATCTACAGAGCCTCAGAACGCGGCCTCGTCCAGCTCCATCAGGTCCAGGTCCACACCGGAGGCGACCTTGCGGGCGAGGGTGACGCCCGGCAGGACGTTCGCCGCGAAGAACTTCGCCGCGGCGATCTTGCCGGTGTAGAACGCCTTGTCCTTGGCGGAGGCCGTGGGCAGCTTCTCGGCGGCGATCGCGGCGCCCTTGAGCAGCAGGTAGCCGACGACGACGTCGCCGGAGGCCATCAGCAGACGGGTGGTGTTCAGGCCCACCTTGTAGATGTTCTTGGTGTCCTGCTCGGTGGCGGCGAGGTCGGTCAGCATCAGGCCGACGATCGCCTCCAGCTCCACGGCGGCCTTGGCCAGGTGCTCGCGGGCGCCCGCCAGTTCCTCGCCGCCGGTGCCGAGCGCCAGGAACTTCTTGATGTCCTCGGCGAGGGAGTTCAGCGCGGCTCCCTGGTTGCGGACGATCTTCCGGAAGAAGAAGTCCTGGCCCTGGATGGCCGTGGTGCCCTCGTACAGGGTGTCGATCTTGGAGTCCCGGATGTACTGCTCGACCGGGTACTCCTGCAGGAAGCCGGATCCGCCGAAGGTCTGCAGCGACTGGGCGAGCTGCTCGTAGCCCTTCTCGGAGCCGTAGCCCTTGACGATGGGCAGCAGCAGGTCGTTCAGGGCGTGTTCGGCGGAGGCGTCCTCGCCGGCGGCCTCCTTGATCTGGATCGCGTCCTGGATCGAGGCGGTGTACATCACCAGGGCGCGCATGCCCTCGGCGTACGCCTTCTGCGTCATCAGCGAGCGGCGCACGTCCGGGTGGTGGGTGATGGTGACCTTGGGCGCGCTCTTGTCCATGAAGTTGGCCAGGTCCGGGCCCTGGACGCGCTCCTTGGCGTACTCCAGCGCGTTCAGGTAGCCGGTGGAGAGCGTGGAGATCGCCTTCGTGCCGACCATCATGCGGGCGAACTCGATGATGCGGAACATCTGGCGGATGCCGTCGTGCTTGTCGCCGATGAGCCAGCCCTTGGCGGGGTGCTGGTCGCCGAAGGTCATCTCGCAGGTGTTGGAGGCCTTCAGGCCCATCTTGTGCTCGACGTTGGTGGCGTAGACGCCGTTGCGCTCGCCCAGTTCGCCGGTCTCGAAGTCGAACAGGTACTTCGGCACGAGGAACAAGGACAGGCCCTTGGTGCCGGGGCCGGCGCCCTCGGGACGCGCGAGCACGTAGTGGAGGATGTTCTCCGACATGTCGTGCTCACCGGAGGTGATGAAGCGCTTCACGCCCTCGATGTGCCAGGAGCCGTCCTCCTGCTGGATCGCCTTGGTGCGGCCGGCGCCCACGTCGGAGCCCGCGTCGGGCTCGGTGAGCACCATCGTGGAGCCCCACTGCTTCTCCACGGCGATCTTCGCTATGTGCTTCTGGACCTCGTTGCCCTCCTCGAAGAGGATGCCGGCGAACGCCGGGCCGGAGGAGTACATCCACACGGCCGGGTTGGCGCCCAGGATCAGCTCCGCGTAGGCCCAGATCAGGGAGCGCGGCGAGGTGGTGCCGCCGATCTCCTCGGGCAGGCCGAGCCGCCAGTACTCGGAGTCCATGAAGGCCTGGTAGCTCTTCTTGAAGGACGCCGGGACCGGCGCGGTGTTGGTCTCCGGGTCGAAGACGGGCGGGTTGCGGTCGGCGTCGGCGAAGGACTCGGCCAGCTCGTTCTCCGAGAGGCGGGTCATCTCCTCCAGGATGCTCTTCGCGGTGTCGACGTCCATCTCCTCGAACGGGCCGGTGCCGTACACCTTGTCGCGCCCGAGTACTTCGAAGAGGTTGAACTCGATGTCGCGGAGATTCGCCTTGTAGTGCCCCATGGTCACGGCTCCGTAGAGGGATCGGCGAGGCACTGACTCCTCGCACCTAGTTCACGTACCAACAAGTAGCCACGATGATGCTACCCGTCGGTAATAAGAAGCAAGCCCCGCCCGCGCAAGTGTGAGAAGGGTCTACTCCCGCGTGTCCGGGAACCGGGCGGTGTGCCCGCCCGTGAGCAGGGCGTGAGCGTAGCCGCCGACCGCTCCGTGGGGCCGGCAGAAGACGGGTGACCGCCCGGTATGCGCACCGCCCGCGCGCCCGGGCGGAGGAAATCCTCCGGCGCCCCACCGCGCCGCCCGCCCTCGGTACTCTTGCGCCATGTACGGCTACGACCAGAATGCTGGCGCCCAGCAGCAGTACGCCCCGCCGCAGCAGCCGGGCGGTGTCGGCGGGTACGGCCAGCAGCCGCCGCTCTACCCGGAGCCGTCCCCGCCCTCGCTCGCCGACGCGGTGCGCGCCTTCACGACCGGGCAGATGTCCGCCGAGGACTTCCAGCAGATCTTCGCCACGTCGAAGGTGTACTGCCCGCGCGGCGACACCCCCGGCTTCCTGGCCCTGCACAACACCCAGCAGCCGGTGATCCCGATGTTCACCTCGCTCAAGGAGCTGCGTCGGTACGCGGGCAAGGAGTCCAAGTACTTCGTCATCACCGGCGCCGAGGTGATCGACCTGCTGCCCACCGGATACGGCTTCGTCCTGGACATGGAGGGCGAGCACCGGATGGTCTTCGACGCGAAGGCCGTCGAGCAGATGGTCGACTTCGCGATGCGCCGGATGTACGGCTGACCGTCGCCGCCTGCGAGCCCGGAGGGAATGCCCTCCGGGCTCGTTCTGTTAGGGGTGGCAGAAAGTTCAATGCTCAACTAACCTGGGTCCACAAGGAGGTACCGACCATGCCTGCAGTGACCGTCGAGAACCCGTTGACGCTGCCCCGCGTGACCGCTCCCGCCGACGCCGTGGCGCGTCCGGTGCTGGCGGTCACCACCGCTCCGAGCGGATTCGAGGGCGAGGGCTTCCCGGTGCGCCGGGCGTTCGCGGGGATCAACTACCGCCACCTCGACCCGTTCATCATGATGGACCAGATGGGCGAGGTGGAGTACGCGCCGGGCGAGCCCAAGGGCACCCCCTGGCACCCGCACCGCGGCTTCGAGACCGTGACCTACATCATCGACGGGATCTTCGACCACCAGGACTCCCACGGCGGTGGCGGCACCATCACCAACGGCGACACCCAGTGGATGACCGCCGGCTCCGGCCTGCTGCACATCGAGGCCCCGCCGGAGGCGCTCGTGGTGTCCGGCGGCCTCTTCCACGGCCTCCAGCTGTGGGTGAACCTCCCGGCCAAGGACAAGATGATGGCGCCGCGGTACCAGGACATCCGCGGCCGCCAGGTCCAGCTGCTCACCTCCCCCGACGGCGGCGCGCTGCTGCGGGTCATCGCGGGCGAGCTGGACGGCCACCAGGGCCCCGGCGTCACCCACACCCCGATCACGATGATCCACGCGACCCTCGCCCCGGGCGCCGAGCTGACCCTGCCCTGGCGGGAGGACTTCAACGGCCTGGCCTACATCCTCGCGGGCCGCGGCAGCGTCGGCACGGAGCGCCGGCCGATCCACCTCGGCCAGACCGCCGTGTTCGGCGCCGGGGGCTCGCTGACCGTCCGCGCGGACGAGAAGCAGGACTCCCACACCCCGGACCTGGAGGTCGTGCTGCTGGGCGGACGGCCGATCCGTGAGCCCATGGCCCACTACGGCCCGTTCGTCATGAACACCAAGGACGAGCTGATGCAGGCCTTCGAGGACTACCAGAAGGGCCGGCTGGGCTCGATCCCGGCGGTGCACGGCATGACGGAGACCGGCCCCCAGGCCTGACGCACCGGTACCGGCGCCGGCCCCGGGCGGGCGCCGGCGCCGGTACCGCCTCACCCGCCCGGCGCCGTGCGCAGGACACCCGTCGCCGGGGCGTGATCCGCTGGACGCGTGCAGCTGCTGCCCGACCCCGTCCGCCGCCTCGCCGCCTGGTGCGCCGTACTGCTGCTGGTCGCCGGGGTGGGATGGGTCGGGGTGCGGCTGTGCGGGGAGCTTCGTACGGCCGTCACGCCAGTGCTGCTCGCGCTGCTCGGCACCGCGCTGCTCGGCCCGCTGCACCGGCGGCTCGTGCGGGCCGGGGTGCAGGCCTCCGTGGCGGCCGGGCTCACCTGTGTCGCCGTCGTGGCCGTCGTCGGCGGCGCCGTGTACATCGTCGTCGCCGCGCTCATCGACACCGGCGACGAGATCATCGCCTCGCTGCGGCACGCCGCCAAGAGCGTCGCCGCGCACTTCGGGGCCGCCGGCACCGGCCTGGACGACCTCGCCGTCAACTCCCGCAAGCTGCTGGGCAGGTTCGGGAGCACGGCCGCCTCCAACGTGATCAGCGGGGTCAGCGTGGTCGGCGAGTCCCTCGCGATGGCCGTGCTCGCCCTGCTGCTCGTCTTCTTCTTCCTGCGCGACTCCCACCGGGCCGTGCAGACCCTGCGCGCCGTCGCGCCCCGCGGCTCCGGGGACATGCTGGAGGCCGTCGCCCGGCGCGCCTTCGAGGCGGTCGAGGGGTTCATGCGCGGGACGACCGTGATCGCCCTCATCGACGCCCTGTGCATCACCGTCGGTCTGCTGATCCTCCGGGTGCCCGGCGCGGTCGGGCTCGGCGCGCTCGTCTTCGTCGGCGCCTACATCCCCTACCTCGGCGCCTTCGTCTCCGGCACGGTGGCCGTCCTGGTGGCGCTCGCCGACCGGGGCTTCGTCATCGCGCTGTGGACGCTCGGCGTCGTCCTCGCCGTGCAGGTGCTGGAGGGGCATGTGCTGCAGCCCGTCATCCAGAGCCGGACGGTGCAGATGCACCCGGCCGTGGTGATGGTCGCCATCACCGCCGGGGCGTCCGTCGCGGGCATCCTCGGCATGCTGCTCGCCGTACCGCTGACCGCCGCCGCCTTCGGGGTCGTACAGGAGCTGCGGACGCGTTACGCGGCGCCCTCCTCCGCGGCATCGGCGGGTCCGTCCACCGAGACGCCGCCCGGCTCGTAGAGCTCGAACCAGATGCTCTTGCCCTCGCCGCGCGGCTCCACCCCCCAGGCGTCCGCGAGCAGTTCGATCAGCATCAGGCCGCGGCCGGAGGAGGCCAGCTCACCGGGCCGGCGCTTGTGCGGCAGGTCGTCGCCCGCGTCGGTGACCTCCACCCGGAGCCGCCGCAGCCCGGCCTCGCCGGTCACCTCGGCGAGCAGCAGCGCGTCGGTGTCGGTGTGCACGAGGACGTTGGTGACCATCTCGGAGACCAGCAGCACCGCCGAGTCGACCTGCTCGGGCGAGAGCCAGTCGTGCAGCAGCTCGCGCAGATGCCGGCGGGCGTCGGCGATCCGGGCCGGCTCGTCCTGCGCCACCGACAGCAGGGTGCGCCGGACCGTGGGCCGCACGGTGCCTTCCAGCGGGCGGCACAGCAGCACCAGCGCGATGTCGTCCTCTCGGCGGTCGGCCAGCGGGCCGGTGGTGTGGTGCGAGGACGGCCCGTGCACGCCCTGCACCAGCGCGTCCGCCAGCGACTCCGGATCCACCCCGTCGTCTCCCGGGTGCTCCTCCAGGATCCCGCGCAGCCGGCGCCAGCCGCTGTCCAGGTCGTGCCCGCCGGTCTCGATCAGGCCGTCGGTGCACAGCATCAGCGTCTCGCCGGGTTCCAGGGTGAACCGGGTCGTCGGATAGTCCGCGTCGGGGTCGATGCCGAGCGGCAGTCCGCCCGCCGTGGGCCGCATCATCACCGTGCCGTCGGCCATCCGGATCGCCGGGTCCGGGTGCCCGGCGCGGGCGATTTCCAGCATCCCGGTCACCGGGTCGGCCTCCGCGTACACACAGGTCGCGAACCGCGGATCGGCCGGGTGGTCGGCGCCGTCGTCGTGCGTGATGCCGTGCAGGAACCTCGAGGCGCGGGAGAGCACGGCGTCCGGGCGGTGGCCCTCGGAGGCGTAGGCGCGCAGGGCGATGCGCAGCTGGCCCATGAGGCCGGCGGCGCGTACGTCATGGCCCTGGACGTCGCCCATGACCAGCGCGAAGCGGCCGGAGGGCAGCGGGATCATGTCGTACCAGTCGCCGCCGACCTGAAGTCCGCCGCCGGTGGGGATGTACCGGGCGGCCACCCGCAGTCCGGGGATCTCCGGGCCGAGCGAGGGCAGCATGGAGCGCTGCAGGCCCTCGGTCAGCTCCCGCTCCTCCTCGGCGGCCCCGGCCCGGGACAGCGCCTGCGCGAGCATCCGGGCCACGGTCGTCAGCACGGCGCGCTCGTCGGGGGTGAACGCCACGGGATAGGCGAAGGCCGCCATCCAGGCGCCCATGGTGCGTCCGGCCACGGTCAGCGGCAGGAAGGCCCAGGACTGCCGGCCGAAGTGGCGGGCGAGCGGCCAGGTCGCCGGATAGCGCTCCTTGTACTCCTGGGGGGAGGACAGATACACCGCGCGGCCCGTGCGGACCACCTCGGCGGCCGGATAGCCGGTGGTCACCGGCATGTGGGAGAAGGGGCCCATGTCGCCGGGCTGGTGCCCGTGCTGGCCCGTGATCGTCAGCCGGTCGCCCTGCACCCCGAACACCACGAGCCCGTCCGGCGAGAACCCCGGCATCGACAGGCCGCCGGCCACCCGCAGCACCTCGGCGGTGGACCGTGCCTCGGCCAGCGCCCGGCCCGCGTCCAGCAGGAACGCCTCCCGCGAGCGCCGCCAGTCGCCGGTGACCGCGCTGCGGGCGGCGGAGGTGCCGGGGGTCGGCTCGGTGACCTCCTGGAGGGTGCCGATCAGCTCGTAGGTCTGCCGCACGGGGTCGTACGACGGCTTCGACCGGCTGCGGACGACCCGCAGGACGTTGCCCTGCTCGTCCATGATCCGTATGCGCACCTCGGCGAGGGTGCCCTCGGCGACGGCCAGCGGGATCACCCCGGTGATCTCGTTCCAGTCGACCGGGTGCAGCCGGGCCCGGGTCTGGGCCTCCGTCAGGGTGGCCGGCTGCGCGGGCAGGCCGAGCAGCCGCGCCGCCTCCGCGTCGACCGTGACTTCTCCGGCGGCCGTGTCCCAGTGCCACAGCCCGGTCGCGAGGGCGGCGAGGACGTCCCCGACGGACGGGAGGGGCTGGCCTGTACGCATTCGCCCACTTTAAGAAGATATGACGGATGGGTGCCACCGTAGGAAGAGGAGGAGCCGGTCCCCGGTCGCTCGGAGGATCCTCCAGCGTGCGGCACGGGAAAAGGGTGGGGAGCCGAGGTGGGGGTGCCCGGTACCCTTGGGGTGGCCTAGGCCGTACCCGCCTGGCGACACCCGATCCGCAAAGACTGGATGAACGACGATGCATCGGTACAGGTCCCACACCTGCGGCCAGCTCCGCGCTTCTGACGTCGGCACCGACGTCCGGCTGAGTGGCTGGCTGCACAATCGGCGCGACCTGGGCGGCATCCTCTTCATCGATCTGCGCGACCACTACGGCATCACGCAGCTGGTCGCCCGCCCCGGCACCGAGGCGTACGAGGCCCTGGACAAGCTGTCCAAGGAGACCGTGGTCCGCGTGGACGGCCGCGTTGTTTCACGTGGAACCGAGAACGTGAACCCCGACCTGCCCACCGGCGAGATCGAGATCGAGGTCGGCGACGTCGAGGTACTGGGCGCGGCGGCCCCGCTGCCCTTCACGATCAACACCGAGGACGGGGTCAACGAGGAGCGGCGCCTGGAGTACCGCTTCCTGGACCTGCGCCGCGAGCGCATGCACCGCAACATCATGCTGCGTACGGCGGTCATCTCGGCCATGCGGCAGAAGATGTCGGCGATGGGCTTCAACGAGATGGCGACGCCGATCCTGTCCGCCACCTCCCCCGAGGGCGCCCGCGACTACGTGGTCCCCTCCCGTGTGCACCCGGGCAAGTTCTACGCGCTGCCGCAGGCCCCGCAGCAGTTCAAGCAGCTGCTGATGATCTCCGGCTTCGACCGCTACTTCCAGATCGCGCCCTGCTTCCGCGACGAGGACGCCCGCGCCGACCGCTCGCCCGGCGAGTTCTACCAGCTCGACATCGAGATGAGCTTCGTCGAGCAGGAGGACATCTTCCAGCCGGTCGAGAAGCTGATGACCGAGCTGTTCGAGGAGTTCGGCGGCGGCCGCCACGTCACCTCCCCCTTCCCGCGGATCCCGTTCCGCGAGGCGATGGCGAAGTACGGCTCCGACAAGCCGGACCTGCGCGCCAAGCTGGAACTGGTCGACATCACCGACGTCTTCGAGGGCTCGGAGTTCAAGGCGTTCGCCGGCAAGCACGTGCGCGCGCTGCCGGTGCCGGCGGTCCAGGACCAGCCGCGCAAGTTCTTCGACCAGCTCGGCGAGTTCGCCGTATCGCTCGGCGCGAAGGGCCTGGCCTGGGTCCGCGTGGGCGAGGACGGCTCCCTGTCCGGCCCGATCGCCAAGTTCCTCACCGAGGAGAACGTCGCCGAGCTGACCAAGCGGCTCTCGCTGGCCCCCGGCCACGCGGTCTTCTTCGGCGCGGGCGAGTTCGACGAGGTCTCCAAGATCATGGGAGCGGTCCGGGTCGAGGCGGCCAAGCGCGCCGGCCACTTCGAGGAGGGCGTCTTCCGCTTCTGCTGGATCGTCGACTTCCCGATGTACGAGAAGGACGAGGAGACCGGCGCGATCGACTTCTCGCACAACCCCTTCTCCATGCCGCAGGGCGGCCTGGAGGCCCTTGAGACCCAGGACCCGCTGGACATCCTGGGCTGGCAGTACGACATCGTCTGCAACGGCGTCGAGCTGTCCTCCGGCGCGATCCGGAACCACGAGCCGGAGATCATGCTCAAGGCCTTCGAGATCGCGGGCTACGACCGTGAGACCGTCGAGGAGAAGTTCGCGGGCATGCTCCGCGCGTTCCGCTTCGGCGCCCCGCCGCACGGCGGCATCGCCCCCGGCGTCGACCGCATCGTCATGCTCCTCGCGGACGAGCCGAACATCCGCGAGACGATCGCCTTCCCGCTCAACGGCAACGCCCAGGACCTGATGATGGGCGCCCCGACCGAGCTGGACGAGACCCGCCTGCGCGAGCTGCACCTGACCATCAGGAAGCCGCAGCCGAAGTAGGACGGCGCCGCTCTTCGGTCCTCCGCGTCTCTTCAGTCCCCCGCGTCGGGCCCGGACTCCGCGTCCGGCTCGATGTCGGGGGACGCGCCGTCTTCGAGCAGCCGCTCGGCGATGTCGTCGGACCACTCCTGGGCCCAGGCGCGCAGGGCGGCGACCTCGGCCTCCGCAAGGCCGTACCGCAGAAAGTCCCCGTCGGAGTAGAAGTCCGTGCCCGTCAGCCGGGACTGCAGCGTGGGCAGGTCGAACGGGTCATGGGCGTGCCGGCGGCCCAGCGCCTCCAGATCGGGCAGGGAGAAGCGGGCCGCGGCGGCCCGCGCGTCGATCAGGTCGACGGCCGCTCCCCGGTCGTACAGCGCCCGGATCTTCGTGCCGACGGCGTCCTCCAGCGACAGCGCCGGCCCGTACCCGGTGAGCTGCGGGGCCTGCCAGAACACCTCCTTGTGCAGCGCGACGGCACAGGGCTCGCCCGCCGGCGGATCGACGACCGTCAGCTGCGCGGTGAGCGCGGTGCCCGTCCCCACCCGGACCTGCCGGCCGCGGGCCTCCAGGGTGGCGCCGACGGCGGCGGCGATCCGGTCCATCGCCTCGGAACTCTCCGTGGCGAAGTCCAGATTCGCATGCGGGCGCACCACCAGACCGTGCGCCTGCACCGCGTATCCGCCGGCGAGCACCAGCCCGTAGGCGCCGCCCGCGCTGACGACGTCGGCGAGGAGCCGGTGGTGGGATTCGGGGACGTTCAAGGTTTTTTTCCGGGTTCCTGTCGCGAGGCTCGAGGGGAGCCTCTCATGCGTACGGCCCGGATGGCCGGAGGAGCCGGTCAGGCTTCCTCGCCGCCGAAGCGCTCCTTGTACGCCGCCAGGTCCTCGTCGGTCAGCTTGGCGAAGAGGACCGGCGGGACCGTGAACGGGGTGCCGGACGGGACCGAGGCGAGGGACTTGGCCTCGTCCGCGGTGACCCAGGTGGCGGTGTCGCCCGGCAGCGAGAACGCCGCGCGCATCGCCTTCGCCGTGGCCGGGATCAGCGGCTCGGAGACCACCGCGTACAGGTGGATCAGGTTCATCGCCGTGCGCAGGGTGAGGGCCGCGGCGTCCTTGTCCGTCTTGATCTGCAGCCAGGGGGCCTTCTCCTCCAGGTAGGAGTTGCCCGCCGACCACAGGGCGCGCAGGGCCGAGGCGGCCTTGCGGAACTGCAGCGCCTCCATGTGCTCCTCGTACTCGCCGAGGAGACGGGCGATCTCCTCGCCCAGCCGGGTCTCCGCCTCACCGGGCTCGCCGCCGGCCGGGACCTCCTCGCCGAAGCGCTTCTTCGAGAAGGACAGCACGCGGTTGACGAAGTTGCCGAGCGTGTCGGCGAGGTCCTTGTTGACCGTGGCCGTGAAGTGCTCCCAGGTGAAGGACGAGTCGTCCGACTCGGGCGCGTTGGCGATGAGGAAGTAGCGCCAGTAGTCGGCCGGCAGGACCTCCAGGGCGTGGTCGGTGAAGACACCGCGCTTCTGGCTGGTGGAGAACTTCCCGCCGTAGTACGTCAGCCAGTTGAAGGCCTTGACGTAGTCGACCTTCTTCCACGGCTCGCGCACGCCCAGCTCGGTGGCCGGGAACATCACCGTGTGGAAGGGGACGTTGTCCTTGGCCATGAACTCGGTGTAGCGCACGGTGTCGTCGGCGTCGTACCACCACGACTTCCAGTCGCGGTTCTCCGGGTCCTGGTCGGCCCACTCCTTCGTCGCGCCGATGTACTCGATCGGGGCGTCGAACCAGACGTAGAAGACCTTGCCCTCGGCGGCCAGCTCCGGCCAGGTGTCGGCCGGGACCGGGACGCCCCAGTCCAGGTCACGGGTGATCGCCCGGTCGTGCAGCCCCTCGGTCAGCCACTTGTGGGCGATGGAGGAGGCCAGCTGCGGCCAGTCCTTGTCGTGCCGGGCCACCCACTCGCGGACCTCGTTCTCCAGCTTGGACTGCAGGAGGAACAGGTGCTTGGTCTCCCTGACCTCCAGGTCCGTGCTGCCGGAGATCGCCGAGCGGGGGTTGATCAGGTCGGTCGGGTCCAGGACGCGGGTGCAGTTCTCGCACTGGTCGCCGCGGGCCTTGTCGTAGCCGCAGTGCGGGCAGGTGCCCTCCACGTAGCGGTCCGGGAGGAAGCGGCCGTCGGTGGGGCTGTACACCTGGCGGATCGCCCGCTCCTCGATGAAGCCGTTCTCGTGCAGCTTGCGGGCGAAGTGCTGGGTGATCTCGCGGTTCTCCGCGGAGGAGCTGCGGCCGAAGTAGTCGAAGGCGAGCTGGAAGCCGTCGTAGACGGCCTTCTGCGCGTCGTGCGCCTGGGCGCAGAACTCCTCCACCGGCAGGCCCTGCTCCTTCGCCGCCAGCTCGGCCGGGGTGCCGTGCTCGTCGGTGGCGCAGATGTACAGGACGTCGTGGCCGCGCTGGCGGAGGTACCGGGAGTACACGTCCGCCGGGAGCATGGACCCCACCATGTTGCCCAGGTGCTTGATCCCGTTGATGTAGGGAAGGGCGCTGGTGATGAGGTGTCGAGCCATCGTGGCTGCTCCCAGGTCGCTGCGTTTTCTGCGGTTTCGAACCTTGAAATCGTAGCCGACAGGGGTGGGCCGCCCGTTTCCCGTTTTGCTGGTTGGGAAAGGGCGGCCCCGGAATCACGGACGGTCACGGCCGCCAGGCGGCCAGTACACCTTCGTAGAGTTCCGCGTCCGTCAGCTCGCGGGGGGTGGGGCCCGCGTGGAAGAAGGACGTGTTGGGGGTCTTCAGCTTGCGGAGGTAGTCGAAGGCCTTGTTGTCGTGCTCCCCGAAGGCGACGAAGGAGAAGAACACGGCGGGGTGCGACGCCGCGGCCTCGGTGAGGGCCTGCGTCGCGGGGGTCTTCGCGTCCGGGGCGCCGTCGGTCTGGAAGATCACGAGGGCGGGGGTGCGGGGGGTCTCGTTCCCTTCCGTCTCTTCCTCTTCCGCGTGCTTGTCGTAGTGGGCGAGTACGGCTTCTACGGCGGCGTGGTAGCTGGTGCGGCCCATGCGGCCGAGGCCGGCGTGCACGTCGTCGATCTTGGTCTCGTGGTCCGGGTCGAGGGTGAGGTCCGTGGTGCCGTCGATCTCCGTGGAGAAGAAGACGGTGTGGACCGTGGCCTCGGGGTCCAGGTGGGCGGCGAGGGCGAGGGTCTGGTCGGCGAGGGCCTGCGCGGAGCCGTCCTTGTAGTACGGGCGCATGCTCGCGGAGCGGTCGAGCACGAGGTAGAGCTTGGCTCGGGTGCCGGTGAGGTCGTGCTTCTTGAGGGCGGTGGTGGCGGCCTTGTAGGCGGCGGTGAGGGAGGGGGTGCGGGACTTGACCTTGGCGAGGGTGGTGGCGGGGGTCTTCTTGCGGGGGCCTTCGGCGTCGGCGGGGGTGTCTTCGGCGGGTGCCGCGGGGGTGTTTTCGGCGGGTGCCGCGGGGGTGTTTTCGGCGGGTGCCGCCTCGGCTTCGCCTTCGGCGGGGGTGTCGTTCCCACCCGCACCACCCGTGCGGGTCTCGCCGTCGGCCGCGGGTGGCCCCTGCGTGGCGGTCTCGCCGTCGGCGGCTTGCCGGGCCGTGGTTTCTTCGGCCGGTACGGCGGTCTCCTCGGCCGTTGCCGACACCGTCTCCGCGACCGGCTGAGGCTCAGCTTCCGGCTCCGGCTCGGTCGGCTTCTCCGCGACCGGCTTCTCGGTCGACTCCGGCTCGGCGTTGTCCTTGGACGGCTGCTCGGGCTTCGGCTCGGGGGATTCCGGGGTGGAGGAGTTGCTGTGGGGTTCTGCCGGGCGGGGGACCTGGACCTTGTCGAAGATGGCGGAGACCAGTTCGTGTTCCTCGCGGCGCGGCTCGGGCACCGTCGGGGTGGTGGGCTCGGCCTCGGTGGGGGCCTGCTGTTGGGCGGGGAGCGAGGCGACCGGCTGCTCGGGCTGCGTGCGCCGGGGGGCCGGCTCCTCCGGCTTCGCGGGGCGGGGTGCGGACTCCTCCGGCTGGGTGGCTTCCGCCTTCGCCGGCTCTTCCGCCCTCGTGAGCAGGGAGTTCGCATCCTCTGCCGGTGTGGCGCGTCCCTTGCGTGAGCGGCTGAACGCGTTCCGCAGGAGAGTGAGAATGCCCATGTGCGCAACCCTTCGTGAGTTGATGCCCGTCGATCCCTGGCCAGGACGGACACGTAAGGTTAGCGAAGGGCTCAGTGGGGGGAAGCGATCGACCGGGCCGCGGCGACCTCCTGCCGCAGCGGTTCGAGGACACTGCCCGCGGGACCGGTGAGATCCGTACGGACCGGGGTCAGCACGTCGGCGTCCCGTACACCCTCCGCCAACTCCCTCAACTGCAGTACCACGTGGGCGATCTCGGCCGGGGACGGCGGCGGCGCCCCGTGCCGCACGCGGACGCGGGCCGCCGTCGTCGCGTCGACGATCCGTTCCACCGCCACGACCAGCGGCCACCACGCCGCCGCACGCCGGCCGGTCGGCGGCGGCTCGGTCAGGGCCCGCTGGAACTCCGTACGGATCACCGACAGGTCGCGGTAGAGCCGCCTGCGCATACGGGCCCGGGCGGCCGGGTCGCCGTCGGCGCCGAACGCCGTCTCCACGTACCGGGCCGTGTCCGCCACCGCGTCCGCGAGGCGGTCGCCGACGCGGGTGCGCCAGCTCTCCGGCCAGAGCAGGTAGCCGGCGGTCAGGGCGATGGCGCAGCCGAGGAGCGAGTCCGTCAGGCGGGGCAGGAGCAGGGCCGTGCCCTGGCGGTTCAGCAGGTCGGAGAGGAGCAGGATCACCGGGGTGATCGCCGCCGTCTGGTAGCCGTAGCCCCGTGGGGTGAGGGCCGGGATCAGGGGGGCCAGGACGAGCATCACCGGTACGTCCCACCAGCCGAGCGGTACCTCCGCCAGCACCACCGCCGCGATCACCAGGCCCGCCACCGTGCCGAGGGCGCGCAGCAGGGCGCGGGAGAACACCGAGCCGAAGTCGGGCTTGAGCACGAACGTGATCGTCAGGGCCACCCAGTACGAGCGCGGGACCGGGACCAGGGAGACCAGGGCCTGGGCGAGGGCGATGCAGAGCGCCAGGCGTACGCCGTAGCGCCAGGAGTTGGCGGAGAGGACGACGTTGCGGGCCGCTCGTGCCGTGCGGATGCCCAGCGTCGGGGGCCGGCCGAGGGGGTCGTCGATTCCCCGCGGGTCCGTGTCGGGGGCCGTCACCACCTCCGCGGTGTGGCGCAGGGCGTGGTCCACGGCGCGCGCCGTCTCGGTCGTCGGGAGCGGCAGGTCCAGGGCTATCGGGCCCGTGTAGCCGGTCTCGATGGCCCGGGCGAGGTGGCCGACCGCCTCGGGGACCTGCGACGGCAGGGGGCGGCCCGCCAGATGCGCGGCGGGGGCCACCTCCATCACGGGCGTGATGGCGTTCAACTGGGCCAGCAGCCGGGTGAGTTCGCGGCTGCGGCCGTGGTGGCGGGCGCGCCGGCCCAGGATCAGGTCGTACGACTGGTTCAGGGACTGGGTGACCGTGCGCCGGGCCTCGTCGTACGCCTCGGTGCGGTCGGTGCCGGAGACGGCGAGCAGGGCCGCGAGCGTGCGGTAGGTGGCCGCGACCGCCGTGCGTTCGGGCACACCCGAGCGCAGGGGCCAGGCCAGGAGGGCGAGGAGGAGGACGAGCAGGCCGCCGCCCGTCATCAGGACGGGGGCGAGCCACCAGGGGCGGGGCAGCGGGAGGCCCGCGCCGATCACGCAGTTCAGCAGGAGGAGCAGGCCCGAGACCGAGGCCACCGCGCCGATCGTCGAGATCATGCCGGAGACCAGGGCGACCCCGGTGACGGCGGCCACCGCGTACCAGCCGTGCCCGTACACCAGCGTGCCCAGGGTCACGCCGACCGCGCCGAAGAGCTGGGGGACGGCGATGTTGAGGATGCGTATGCGGTAGGCGTCGGCGGTGTCGCCGATGACGCCGGACACGGCGCCCATGGAGGCCAGGGCGCCGTACGCCGGATAGCCGGCGGCGAGGCCGAGCACCAGGGGGAGGGCCATCGCGACGGCGGCCCGGGCCACGGCGGCCTTGTTGACGGGGGCCTGCTCCGGGCGCAGGTTCCGCACCAGCCAGTCGGGAGGGGTGAGGCCGATGGGGAACTCGCGCGACATGCGGCCATTATCACCGGTTCGTACCCGGGGGGGCCGGAGTCGCCCCAGCTCTTGGCGCCGGTCAGGGCGGAGTCAGCCGCGGTGGTGGAGGGTGACGTCCACGACGAGGGCGCGGTGGTCGGTGCCGGTCACGCGCAGGAAGTGGGCGCCGGTCGCGGTGAAGTCCGGGGAGAGCAGGACGTGGTCGATCTGGGCGCCGAAGACCGAGGCGGTGCGCGCGGGCCAGCTGGCGGCAAGGCCGGGTCCGGCGAGGCGGGCGGCGTCGGTCAGGCCGGTGTCGAGGATGCGGCGGAAGGCGGCGTGGTCCCGGGTGGCGTTGAAGTCGCCGGCCAGGACGGTGGGCGTACCCCGGTCGGCGGCGGCGAAGGCGCGGAGCGAGCCGAGTTCGCGGCGCCACAGGCCGACCTGGCCGGGCAGCGGGGGCATGGGGTGGGCGAGTTGGAGCCGCACGGCCTGCCCGTGCACGTCGGCGATCGCGCCGGGCATGCCCATGGTGCCGGGGACACCGGCCGTCGGTCTCAAGGGGTGGCGGCTGAGGATGAGCGAGCCGTGCGAGCCGGCCGCGCGGACCGCCCGCCGGTAGGGGTAGGCGGTCGCGAACGCGGTCTCCAGCATGCCCTGGCAGGTGAACTCGCACTCCTCCACGAAGACGACGTCCGGCCGGCGGTCGCGGATCAGCGGCACCAGGGCGGGGGCGGCGCGCCCGAACTCCACGTTGGAGGTCAGCACGCGCAGGGTGGCGAGCGGCGGACCGCCGGGATCGGCGGCGCCGCCGTACGGCTGCAGGTACCAGGCGAGCACGCCGAGTACGACGGCCCCGCACACCAGGCCCGGCCACCAGCGGGCGAGCAGCGCGCAGAGCAGGGCGAAGCCGGTCGGCACGAGCAGCCAGGGCAGGAAGGCGAGCAGTTGGGGCACCGGGGTGACACCGTCGGTGCCGGCGGCCCGGCAGCCGGCGACCACACCGACCCCGGCGAGCAGCAGTCCGGCACACCAGACACCGAGCCCGCGTCCGCGGCGACGGTTCACGGGGCGAGCGTACGGGGGGTGTTCGGGTGGGCGCCAGGATGCGGCAGGGGCGGGGGCCGGTGGTTGCGCGGTTGGCGGGTCGGCTACCGGGAGGTCCGGGGGGCGCGCGGTGGCTTCGGTGGCCGGGGCGTCGGTCGGTTGTCCACAGGGTGGGGGCAGAGTGTGCCGTGTCGGCTGCCGGGGGGCGCGCAGCGGTCGGGCATCTCCGGCGTTTCGGGCCCTGGTCGACCGGTCAGGTCCGGGCCTGGGTCGGGGTGTGGACCGAGGGCGGTGGTGGGGTGTCAGGGCCGGACGGGGGCCGGGGGCGGGTCGCGCGGCTCAGGCGCAGGCGGCGGGTCAGCCAGGTGGTCAGCGCCACCGCCAGGCCCAGGCCCAGCAGCAGCCAGGAGGCCGTGCGCAGGCTCGCGGTGAGGGCGTCGTAGACCGCGCCGGCCGCCGGATGGGGCACGTCCGCGGGCAGGTCGGCGAGGGTGAGGCCGCGGCCGACGGCCACGGCCAGGGACAGCAGGGCCCCGCCCAGGGCGGTGCCCAGCGCGGTCGCGGCGACGGCGCGCCGGCGGTGCACGGCGAGGGCGATCCCGGCGGCGGCGAGGGCGACGGCCGCCACCGGCAGCCAGAGACCGGCGACTTCGAGCACGTGGAACCCCTTCCGGAAGGCGGCGAGCCGGCTCGCCGGGAGGACGGACACCGCGGTGTGCTCCACCGGGATGCGGGCGGCCAGCGGCACGTGGTCCCGGGTCAGCTGCCGCTTGACCTGGTCGGTGACGGGGGCGAGGTCGACGGTGACCGGGCGTCCGGCCGTCCCGTCGTCCTCCTCCTCGCGCAGGGCCCGCAGGACCGCGTCGTGGGTGACCCGGTTGCCGGTGTCCCAGGCCAGGCGGAAGGCCTCGGTCTGGGTGAAGGAGCGCACCGCGTCCCGCACGAACGGGCGGAGCGAACCTCCCCCAGCGGGGGTACCCCCAGCCGGGCGGACGTCCATGTGCTGGTCCACCGCGCGCAGGATGCCGTCGCCGACCGTGTCCGCGACGGCCTCCCGCACGCTCGGGTCGGCGGCGAGCGGCGCCATCGTGGTGACGTACCGGCCCGTGTCGGCGAGCCCGTACGCCGCCCAGGCCGCCAGCGTGCCGAACGGCACGAGGAGGCAGGACAGCGCGAGCAGTACGGCCGACAGGGCGCTCCTGAGGCGTGGGGGCACGCTTCCAGGCAACGGCCTGCGGGGCGGGGCCGCGAGCGGGACGACTGCATTCGGGGGAAGGACCGTACCCCTGGGCGGAACCGGGGCTTGCGCTCTCCGGTGGAGGCTTCACCCGAACGGGTGTTTCCTGGTGTGGGGGAGCGGGAGTCCGGTCCTCGGGCCGGGGTCCACGGCCGGGTGAGGGAAGCGGGAACACGGGAGGGCGGGCGTGGGGGTCCCGGCGAACCGGGGCCCGCGCTGCCGTGACGGTGCCGCCGCACACCCCTGCTCCGTCACCGTGCCGCGTGCCGTACGTCCGCACTCCTGTACGGCCGCCCGGCTCAGCGGACCCGGCGGCCGAAGGCGTCCTCGCGCGTGTAGTAGCGGTAGAAGAACACGGCGAAGGTGCACCCCGCGATGAGCAGCGACATGATCACCGACCGCCAGACCGAGTGCGGTGTCTGGATGTAGAGGAAGCCGAAGGCGATGCCGGTGAAGGCCGTCCACAGCAGCGCGTGCACCTCCCGGAGCATGCGCGGGGCCAGCGTCAGCAGGGCGATGCACACCACCGCGAACACCAGCGCGCTGAGCCAGCCGAGCAGCAGGTTGCCGTCCGTGATGGGGCCGCCCTGGCGGGCGTTCGCCGCGACCCAGTAGCCGTAGACCAGGCCCAGCACCACCGGGACCGCGATGTGCGCGATGCGGTGCGTGCGCGCGTCGAAGACGTCCGGCGAACGGACGGGGACGCCGGAGGTCCGGCGCTCGATCGGAGCCGTACGGCCGGGGCGGGGCGTGCCACCCGGCGCGGGTGCCGCTTGAGCCATGAGAGCACTCCTCTCTCCTCGCCCCCGCCTTCCAGAGCACACCGGGGGGCACGGCCTGGCAAGTCGGCCGGGAGGGTGACGGGGCCCGGATGCGACGGTTTCCCTCCCGTGTTTCGCTGGAAATCCGAGATACATGGAGGCTGCCCGCCGTGACGGAGATGGAGTTCGGCCGGCGGCGGCAACCGCTGGGCGGATACGGCCGGAACGTCGCCTGGCTGTTCCCTCTGCTGCTGCTCGTCGGCATCGTGCTGCTCGACTTCAACACCGGCGAACGGTTCCGGATCGTCTCCTGGATCGTGCTGGTCCCCGGCACGGCCGCCGCGATCTGCGGGGCGTGGACGACGGGACTGTACGTCGTGCTGGCCGTGGTGACGTACGTCGCCGTCGACTCCGCCTGGCCCGGCCAGTACCGGGCCGGCCTCGGCGACTTCGTCCTGGTCGCGCTCGGTGGCCTGCTGGCCGTGGTGGCCTGCGTGGCGCGGGTGCGCAAGGAGCGGCAGAGCCTGCACATCCGGGACATCGCCGAGACCACCCGGCGCACCGTGCTGCGTCCGCTGCCGGCGCCCTGGGCCGGTCTCGAGCACGCCGGGGTGTATCTGGCGGCGGACGTCGACGCCCAGGTCGGCGGGGACTTCTACGACATCCAGCCCGGCCCGCACGGTCCCCGGATCCTGGTCGGTGACGTGCAGGGCAAGGGGCTCGGCGCGGTGGAGACGGCGGCGGCGCTGCTCGGCACGTTCCGGGAGGCCGGCTACCACGAGAAGGATCTCGCGACCGTCGCCGAGCGGCTGGAGACCCGGATGCTGCGGCACCGGTGGCATGTCACCGCGCTGGGGCGGGACGACGGGGACCGGTTCGCCACCGCCGTGCTGATCGGCTTTCCCGAGGGCAGTCCCGAGACCGTCGAGCTGGTCAACTTCGGTCATGAGGCCGCGCTCGCCGTCGGCCCGCGCGGGGTCCGCGAGCTGCCCAGCGGCGACGGGCTGCCGATCGGGTTCGGCGACCTGGGGGGCGGGCTGCCGCCGGTGCACCGGGTGCGGTTGGCCGACGACGAGACGCTGCTGCTGGTCACCGACGGCGTGACCGAGGCCCGCGACCCCGGGGGCGCCTTCTATCCGCTGGTCCAGGACATCACCCCCGCGGTCACCACCGACCCGGCGCAGGCCCACCCCCGGGCACTGGTCCGCCGCGTCCGGGACGGCGTACTACGCCACTGCCGGGGCCACCTGGCCGACGACACCACGGTGTTCGCGGTACGGCGACTGCGGGGTGCGGAGGGGGAGGAGGGCGGCGAGGGCGCGGAGGGCGACGAGGCCGAGGGGCGATCGCGGGTCTGATGGCTGACGCGGGTGGGGTGGGGGGGGTTGATGGAGTGGGCGGGGGCGTGAGAGGCGAAGGGCCGTTGGAGGCGAAAGGGGGAGAGGGGCGCTCGCGGCCGCTTGCGGTGGGCGGCGGGCGACGAGGGGCGATCGCGGGTCTGATGGCTGCTGCCGGTGGGGCGGGGGGTGATGGCGTGCGGGGGTGTGAGAGGCGAAGGGCCGTTGGAGGCGAGGGGGCGGAGGGGCGCTCGTGGCCGCCTGCGGTGGGTGGCGGGCGACGAGGGGCGATCGCGGGTCTGATGGCTGCTGCCGGTGGGGCGGGGGGTGATGGCGTGCGGGGGTGTGGGAGGCGAAGGGCCGGCCGTTGGAGGGGAAGGGGGGCGGAGGGGTGCTCGCGGCCGCCTGCGGTGGGCGGCGGGTGATGGGGGACGGAGTGGGCGGGGGCGAAGGGGGTGAAGAGGGGCGATTGCGGGCCTGTCGCCTTGGTGGGGCGCGCGTTTGCAGCCGCAGCGGTTACGGTGCTGGCTGGAGAGCCGATCTGGGTCCGACAGGGGGAGGGACGATGCCCGGAACCGTGCTGCTGCTCGCGGCCTCGCCGCTGGGCCGGGGGCGCCTGGTGGACGCGGCCGGGGTGCTGCCGGTGCTGGCCGCCGTCGCCCCCGCCGTGCTGTCCGGCACCGACACCGCGAACGTCGTCGAACTCGCCGATCCGCTGGAGCCGCAGGCGGTGTTGACCCGGCTGCGGGCCGCCGCGGCGGCGCCGGGGCCGCTGACCGTGTACGTCGCCGGGCAACTGCACCTGGACCGGCGGCAGCGGCTGCCGCATCTCGCGCTGGCCCGCACCACGGCGGCGACGGTGCGCTACACCGCGCTGCCGTGGCACTGGGTGCGCGAGGAGCTGCGGTTGCGGTCCGCCGCGGACACGGCGCTCGTGGTGGATCTGCACGCGGATGCGGAGGCCTGGCGGTACGTCGCCGAGCGGGGCCTGGACTGCGGGGCCAACGCCGCGGTGTACGGCCGTGTCGCCCCTGCCGCCGGGCGGCGCGGGGTGGCCGAGCCGGCGTACATGAAGGCGGTGGCCACGCTGTTGCGCAGCGGGTACCGGCCGCCGCTCCCTCAGCTGCACGAGCAGGCGCTGGCCCGGATCGCGGACGCGAGCGCCGGCCGCGACCTGCTGCTGACCCTCCCCGGGGGCGCAAGGCCCGCGTTCGCCCATGCGCCCGCCCGACTCGGCCGGCTGAGCGGCCGACCCAGCACGCTCCAGCCCGGCACCGGTCCGGTGGTCCCGGCCCCCGTCAGCTCACTCCCGCCCGCCGCGCAGCCGGTGCCGTCCGGGGTCGGGCAGGCCCCTCACCCGAACACTCCGATCCCCCACCCCTCGACACGCACCCCCGATCAGGACCCGCACGCCATGATCAGCGCCGCCGTCCAGAGCGGGCGGCACGAGGAAGCCGAGGCTCTTGCCGCTCGGTATGAGGAGCGTGCCGTGGGGGCTCGCGGTGCGGGGTCCGAGGAGGCGTTGCACTGGGCCGAAGTGCGGGCCGATCTCGCGATGTTCGCGGGGGACGCGGTGCGCAGCTGCCGCGCCTGGCTGGCGGTCGCCCAGGCGCGGCTGACCGCGGGGCAAGCCGTGGACGCGCCCGCCGTGGAGGCGGCCGCGGACCGCGCGCACCATCAGTGGACGCGGATCACGGACCCGGCGCGGGCCCGTGAACTCGGGCCCGCGCTGGCGGAGTTGAGGCTGCGGGTGCCGGGCCGGCGGCAGGGCGCCCTGGAGAACGTCCGACGCCAGCTACGGCAACTGCAGGCCACCGCCCCATAAGGCCCCCGCCCCCGAAGCCCCCCGACCGGCCTACTTGGTGAACGTCAGGTACTTCCACGCCCCGTGCGTCGTCGAGTTCACCGTGTCTCCGGAGGAGCCGTTGACGTACGAGGAGCGGACGCGGAAGCGCCAGCCGATGTCCTGGCTGTGGTCGCCGGTGATCTGGACGCGGGAGACCCCGTCGGCGCCGAGCTTGACGTACATGGGGTCGCCCGAGTGCCACGCGCCCTGGTAGTACACCTGGAACTCGAACTTCTGCGCCCGGCCGGGGTAGTACGTCATCTTCGTCGTGACCAGCGGGTTCTTGGTCTTGTGGAAGAAGTAGTACGTGTGCCCCCAGGCGGACTGGGACTTGTACTGGCCGCTGACCGAGGTGGAGACGCTCACCCGGTCGTAGGCCGTGCTCACCGCCGACGCCGTGCCGTACCGGGCGTCGCCCGCGAACTTCGCGGTGAGCTTGGTGTCCCGGTACAGGTTCAGCGTGACCGACAGGTTGCCGTGGGAGTCCACCTTGCCGGACTTCACCCGCTTGTTCGGCCGGTCGGAGCCGTAGGGGTCGGCCCAGATCTCGACGGTGCGGTTCTTGTACGTCGTACCGAGGTGGGCGGTGAACTTCACGGCCTTGCCGTAGTCGTACAGCTTGCCGTTGTTGTTCAGCGTCAGCGAGGTCTTGGCGCGGGAGACGGACACCGTGTCGGAGCCGGAGGCGGCCGCGTGGTCGGCGTCGCCGGCGTAGGACACCTTGTACTTCACCGAGCCGCCGGCGGGCGGGGTGTCGGTGAAGGAGAACGTGCCGTCCGACTTGGCGGTCACCGCGGGCAGCGCCTTGCCCGTGGGGGACTCCAGGTCGGTGCGGGTGACGGTGAGCCTGGCGCCGGCCGGGACGGCGATGTTCGAGGCGACCTTGCCGGTGACGGTGAGCTGCTTGGCGCGCGTCGCCGACGAGGGGGCGTTCACCGTGACGGTGGTGGCCGCCTTGGTGGGCGCGTCGAGGGTCCGCAGGGAGTAGACCCCGTCGCTGTTGGAGGTCACCGCGAACAGCCGGGAGCCGTCGGGCGCCCAGGCGAGACCCGCGTCGGCGAGCAGGTCGGCGCCGGTGGTCTGGCCCGTGTTGGGGAAGTCGTACTGGCGGACCGCGGTCGTCGCGCCCGGCCGGTAGACGTACACGTCCGGTTCGTAGGAGCCGGAGATGCCCGCCGCGACGGCGCCGTCGGGCGCGATGGCCACGGAGTTCGGGTAGGCGTCGCTGGCGTACTGGCCGTCCGCCGTGAGGTCGGAGGTCTTGAACACCTGGTGGTGGTAGGGGGCGCCGGAGGCCACCACGACGTCCTTGCCGTCGGGCGTGACCTCGAGGTCGCCGAGGTTGCTGCCGGCGTCCGAGGTGAACGCGAGCCGCTTGGCGGTACCCGAGGAGACGTCGTAGGAGGCCAGGTAGACCGGGCTCTGTCCGGGCGAGCCCGCCACCAGGGTGCCGGAGCCGGGCGCCGCGTCCAGCATCGGCCCCTGGTACCAGAAGACTCCCTCCTCGCCGAGGGTGACCTGGTGCTGGTCGTCGGACAGGTCGACGGAGCCGATGTTGCCCTCGCCGGCCGCGCCGTAGCCGAACCACAGCTTGCCGCCGGCGAGCGCGACGCTGACCGGGTTGTCGCCCACGGTGAACGGCGTGCCCGCGGTGTCGGTCGCGGTGTCGATGACGGCGATCCGGTCCGCGTCCCGCACCGCGGCGTACAGCGTGCCGGAGTCCGGGGACAGTTCGAGGCCGAGGACGCCCGGCAGCGAGCCGAGCTGCTTGACGACGGTGCCGCTGTAGTCGGTGACGACGATCTTGCCGTTCGCCGGATCGCTGACGAAGACCTGGTGGTGGACGCCGTCGACGACGACGGCGCCGGTCTGCTTGACCGGCAGGACGGCGCTGGAGTCGGCGAAGGCCGGCCCGGCGGCGAGGGCCGCCGAGGCGAAGAGGACCGCCAAGGTGGTGGCGGCCGTGAGAGAGCGCTTGCGCACGCTGATGCGAACCCCCCGGAACGAATGTCGAATGGGACGCCACGCGGGCACGGCGCTCTGACTCCCCTGTGCCTGCCCTGTGTTCCTCGTGTGGCGAGTGAGCGAAGACTAGGTCATGCCTCCGACAACAGCGCCAGTGCCCCCGAGACCAGCGTGCGGACGCCCGGGGCGATCACGGACAGATCGGGAGCGAAGTGCGGGCTGTGGTTGCTCGGCACGGCCGCGAACTTCTCCGGCAGGCTGTCGCCGGGCGCCCGGTCCCAGACGTCGGCGGGGGTCGTGGTGACGAACCAGTACGAGTACGGGATGGCGTTGTCCAGCGCGAGCTGCGGGAAGTCCTCGCTGCCCATCGCCGGGCCCGGGTCGAACACCGTGCCCGCGCCGAAGACCTCCCCGTGCACGGCGGCCACCCGCGCGTCGGTGTCCGCGTCGTTGACGGTCACCGGGAAGCTGTTGCCGAGGGTGACGTCCGGCTCGCGCG
Source organism: Streptomyces sp. NPDC007189 (assembly GCF_040703635.1). Taxonomy (NCBI): domain Bacteria; kingdom Bacillati; phylum Actinomycetota; class Actinomycetes; order Kitasatosporales; family Streptomycetaceae; genus Streptomyces; species Streptomyces sp. NPDC007189. The sequence goes on along the minus strand of NZ_JBEYEY010000007.1, from coordinate 28,818 downwards.
GGCAGCCGGCGGCCAGGCACTCGCCGTGCGCGATGCGCCGGATCGCCTCCAGCATCCGCTGCCGTACCGTCTCGGACTGGGTGCGCAGGTTGAGCGAGATGCGCGCCTCGGAGGGGATGATGTTGTGCCGGGTGCCCGCCTCGATCCGGCCGACGGTCAGGACGGCGGACTCGCCGGCGGCGATCTCCCGGGAGACGACGGTCTGCAGCCGGGTCACGAGATAGGCGGCGGTGACGACGGGGTCCACGGTGGACTCCGGGCGCGAGCCGTGGCCGCCCCGGCCGTGCACCACGATGTCCACGTCCGTCGCGGCGGACATGATCAGCCCCGGCGAGTGCGGGTACAGCCCCGCCGGGCCGGGCGTGGCGTGCTGGCCGAGCAGGACGTCGGGCCGGCCGAACCGCTCGTACAGCCCGTCCGCGAGCATCCGGCTCGCCCCCTGCCCGCTCTCCTCGGCGGGCTGCCCGACGACCAGCAGGGTGCCGGCCCAGGCGTCCCGCCCGGCCGCGAGCGCGGCGGCGGCGCCGGTCAGCCAGGTGACGTGCAGGTCGTGCCCGCAGGCGTGCATCACGCCGTCCGTCCGCGAGGCGTACGGCAGCCCGGTCTCCTCCTGCACCGGCAGCGCGTCCATGTCGGCCCGCAGCAGCACGGTCGGCCCGTCCCCGTTGGCCAGCCGCCCCACGACCCCGGTGCCGCCGACGCCCTGCGCCGTCTCGTACCCGGCCTTCGCCAGCCGCTCGGCCAGCTTCCCCGCGGTCCGGTGCTCGGTCAGGGACAGCTCGGGGTGCCGGTGCAGATCCCGGTACAGGTCCTCCAGGTCCGGCACCGGCAGGTCGGCGGTCAGGTCCAGGGCGGCACGGGCGGCGGCAGAGGTCATGACGGGAGCGTAGGCCTCCGTTGGTTGCGCCGACACCCTCACCTGGTGCTGCGGGCTCGGCCGGTCCGTCCCCTGGCCGCTCCCCTGGGCTTCGTCGTCCCTAATCGTGCTGCACAGGCGCCGCCTGCTGGGTCTGGACGCCCCGGCCGGGGTTCGCCGCGTGGGCCGGGCCCGCGTTCGCCGCGAGGATCAGGGCCGACGCGGCTATCACCGCTGCGGCCACGGCTCTGCGTACGGTGGTGTTTCCGTAGGGTGCGGTTGTACGTCCCGGCACGGCGACCTCGCAACACAACAGCGACGTATTAAGCACACTTAATCTGCCGTTTAACCTAGGGGCTGAGCGGTGCCAACGGCAAGAGGCACCAGGGGAGTTGGGGGTGCGGGGGATGCCGGAGCGGGACGACCCGGTGGTCATAGGGCAGCGCGTGCAGCAGCTGCGCACCGAGCGGGGACTCACCCAGCGGCAGCTCGCGGAGCCCGCCTACACGCCCGCCTACATCTCCACCCTGGAAGCGGGCCGGGTGCGGGCCTCCGACGAGGCGCTGCGGCACATCGCCGGCCGGCTCGGCGTGGCCTTCGAGGAGCTGGCCGTCGGCCGGCCCGCCCACCTCGCCACCGACCTGAGGCTGGCGCTCACCGAGGCCCAGCGCATCCTCGCCGACGGACGGGCCGAGGAGGCCGCCGTCCAGTACGCGGCACTGCTGGCCCGGGCCGAGACCCACGCCCTGGGCCGCGAGCAGGCGACCGCGCTGCTCGGGCTCGGCGAATGCGCCCTGGAGACCGGGGAGCTGGAGCGGGCGCGGGAGTTCTTCGAACGGGCCGAGCGGCACCTGGCGGACGAGTCGCTGCCGGTGCGCGTCCCGGCCGTGCGGGGCCGCGCGGTCGCGCACTACCTGGCCGGCGAACTCCGGTACGCCGTCTACCTCCTGGAGTCCGCCCTCGACGAGCTGAACCGGGGCGGCCTGCACGACCCCGACGCCCTGCTCCTGCTCTACGCCGGCATCATCGGCCCGTACATGGACATGGGCGCGCACGCCCGGGCCGCCCAGGCCGCCGAGTTCGCGCTCGCGCTCGCCCCGCAGGCCGGCGACCCCGCGCTGATCGCCCGGATGCACCGCTCGGTGGCCCGCACCCTGATCGCCGAGGGCCGGGTCGCCGAGGCCGACGCCTCCCTCGCCAAGGCGGCCGAGCTGTACGGCCGGCTGCGGCTGCGCACCGAGCTGGCCAACTGCCACTGGATGCGCGGGTACGTCTGCGTGCAGAACGGTGAACTGGAGCGCGCGGAGGCGGAGTTGCGCCAGGCGCACGCCATGCTCGCGGAGAGCCGGGCCGCCCTGTACCGCAGCCAAGCCGCCGTGGAACTCGCCGACGTGCTGCACCGGCGCGGCAAGTCCGAGGAGTCCGCCGTCCTCCTGCAGGGCGTCCTCGGCGACTTCTCCTCCGAGCGCGGCGCGGTGCACGCCGCCGCGGCCCACCGGCTGCTCGGCATCATCGCCGAGGACGCCCGGGACACCGAGGCCGCCGAGGAGCACTACGTCCGCGCGCTCAGCCTCCTGGAACGCGCGGGCGCGGCGGGCGACCTGGCCGACCTGTGCCGCCTCCTCGGCGACCTGTTCCGCCGCACCGGCCGCGTGGAGGCCGCCCTGGACGCCTACCGCACCGGTCTCGGCCACCGCACGGCGCCGGGTACGACGACCCTGGGCCCGGCCCCGGCACAGCCCCCGCTGTGACGCTCACACCTGCACCCTCCCCTGCTTGCGGGTGTCCGCCAGGCGCAGGGCGCCGACCTGGACCGCGGCCTGGGTCGCGTCGTTCGGCACGTCGTGCAGGCCGCCGTTGGTGAGGGCGAACGCGTCCTGGCCGACGCGGACGGCGGCCACGTCCAGGGTGAGCACGGCGTGGCGGTCGTCGGAGTCGGTGGCGGCGAGGCTGATCCGCAGGCCCTGGCGCTTGTCCCCGACCTGTGGCAGCGGGGCGTCGCTGACCTGGACGTCCTCCTGGATCCCGGTCTGCGTGGTGGCCGTGAACCGCGCGCACCGCGCCGGCATCGTGCCGAGCCACGCCAGTGCGGCGTCGACGTCGGCGGGGCGGCGGGCGGCGATCTGGTAGCGCAGCTGGGCGCCCGTGTCGGCGTCGTCCAGGCCGACGGCGGCGCGGGCGGGGCCGCCGAGGATCTCGTCGGTGTAGAGGGCGTCCAGCAGCCGCTGGCAGTCGCCGGCCGAGGTGGTCGCCTTCAGCAGCTGGTCCCGCCAGGTGGCCGCGCCCTGGGTCGCCGTCCAGGGGGCGCCGAGGTCGGTCTGGGTGAGCAGCGCGGCCTGGGCCTGCTCGTCGGTGAGCGTGGAACCGTCGGGCCGGGGCGAGGTCTTCGGCGCCTTCGACGGCTTGTCGATCGTCGGCATCGGCGGCGTCGCGGTCTCCTGCTGTTTCAGCCCCAGGGCCGCGCAGCCGCCGGCGAGGACGAGACCGACGGCTATGAGGGAGAGCACGACACCGCGGGGGAGATCGGCGAGACGGGCGAGCAGGGGCAGACCGGGCAGGCGGCTCTGTCGCAGGCCCGGGCCGTACGGGTTCCACGGGACACGGGGCGTGCTCCGGGTGCCTGGGGCGCTGTCACCGTGACCGCCGTGCTGGTCACGATCCGCGTGGTCGCCGTGGTCGCCGTGGAGTTTGGAGGCACGGGGGTCGCGCGGGCGTATCGCGGGGGTCATCGGTGCCTCCTGAGTGCTCGGGGCCGGTGGGGCTGCCGGCGAGTGACTGCCGGTGGGGGCACCTGCCGGTGGTCCCTGATCTCACGGCACCACCGCCCCGACCGCCTCACCAGCGCTCCCGTCCGTCCGGGTGACCGGCCCCCCGAAACCGGGTGAAACACCTGCCGGACCGGTGTGAACGGCGGCCGGCCCGGCCCGCCCGGGTGGCTCGGCGTAATGCGCTCGAGCGGCGGCTTCGCTGCCTGCTACCCTCGCCGCATGCAGCGCGCCCCGCAGTGCCCGAAGAGCACGACGACGCCGGAGACCGTCCCGGCGCGCTGACAGATGACCAGCATCGAAGCCCCGGGGCGAGCGCCCCGGGGCTTCGGCGTTGCCGTGTTCTCCCGGTTCCTCGCCCCGCCCACCGGACCCGCGGAGGAACCCCCATGAACGACCGGATCCCCGACCACCGCCGCCTCGGCCGTGAACTCGGCCTCTTCGACACCGACCCGCTGATCGGCGCCGGTCTGCCGTACTGGCTGCCCGACGGCGCGGTCGTACGGCACACCCTGGAGGAGTACATCCGGGAGGCCGAACGCCTGGCCGGGTACCGGCACGTGTACTCGCCCGCGCTCGGCAAACGGGAGCTGTACGAGATCTCCGGGCACTGGGACCACTACAGCGACGACATGTACCCGCCGATGAAGCTCGGCGCCGAGGAGGTCGTGCTGCGCCCGAGCCTGTGCCCCCACCACGCGCTGATCTACCGGTCCCGCCCCCACAGTTACCGTGAACTGCCGCTCAGGATCGCCGAGTTGGGAGGCATGCACCGCGCCGAACTCTCCGGCGTCCTCGGCGGGCTGACCCGCGTGCGCGCCATCCAGCTCAACGACGCGCACATCTTCTGCACCCTCGACCAGGCGGTCGAGGAGGCCCGCGCCGCGCTGGAGCTGATCGCCCGCGCCTACGCCGACCTGGGCATCGAGGCCGTACGGCACCGGCTGTCGCTGCCCGGCGAAGGCGGCAAGTACGTCGCCGACCCGGAGCTGTGGCGCCGGGCCACCGAACTGCTGCGGCAGGTGCTGGACGAGTCGGGCATCCGCTACGAGGAGGCGGAGGGCGAGGCGGCCTTCTACGGGCCGAAGATCGACGTGCAGATCGCCGACCCGGCCGGGCGCGAGTCCACCCTGTCCACCGTGCAGATCGACTTCCACCAGCCGGCCCGCTTCGACCTGCACTACATCGGCGCGGACGGCGCCCGGCACCGCCCGGTGATGGTGCACCGCAGCATCATCGGCAGCGTGGAGCGGGCCGTCGCCCACCTGATCGAGGCGCATGCGGGCGCCTTCCCGGCCTGGCTGGCGCCCGTTCAGCTGGTGGTGCTGCCGGTCTCCGAGGAGCAGGAGGAGCGGGCGGCGAAGGTCGTGCGGGAGGCCGTGGCGCTGGGCCTGCGTGCCGAACTCGCCGGTCCCGCCGAGGGCACCCTCGGTGCCCGGATCCGCGCCGCACGCCTGGTGCCGTACCAGGCGGTGATCGGCGCGCGGGAGGCCGGGGCCGGGCGGGCGGCCGTACGGCTGCGTGGCGGCGGGCGGCCCGGGGAGCTGCCGGTGCCCGAGCTGCTGGGCCGGATCGCCGACCGGGTGCGGGCGCGCGGTACCGCCCTGTGGGAGTGACCGTACCGATCCGTCCTGATCTAAGGTCGGCGTGACGGAAGGAGCCCGCAGTGACCGGTCAGCCCATCCCCGTGATCATCGACTGCGACACCGGCGTCGACGACGCCCTCGCGCTGCTGCTGGCCGTGCGCCACCCGGGCCTCGACCTGCGGGCGGTGACCTGCGTCGCCGGGAACACGGACGTCGACGGCGTGGTCCGCAACACCCTGACCGTGCTGGAGCAGGCGGGCGCCCCGGACATCCCGGTGGGCCGGGGCGCCGCCCGCCCGCTGATCGAGCCGGCGCGCTCGGCGCGGCACGTGCACGGCTCCGACGGCATGGGCGACCTGGGCCTGCCCGCGCCGGCCCGGACCCCGGCCGACGTGGACGCCGTCACGCTCCTGCGGCGCGAGATCCTGGCCTCCCCGCGCCCGGTCACGCTGATCCCCACCGCGCCCCTGACGAACATCGCCCTGCTGCTGCGCACCCATCCGGAGGTGACCGGCAACATCGAGCGGATCGTGTTCATGGGCGGCGCGGTGGCCACCGGCAACGCCACGCCGGTCGCCGAGTTCAACGTCTGGCACGATCCGGAGGCGGCGGCGGTCCTGCTCACCGCCGGGGTGCCGGTCACGATGTACGGCCTCGACGTCTTCATGCAGGTCGTCGTGCCCGCCGCCGACGTCCACCGGATGCGCGCGAGCGGCGATCCCGGCACCCGCCTGGCCGGCGAACTCCTCTCCCACCGGCCGACCTTCCAGGGCGAGGCCCCTGAGGCCGAGGAGGCGGGCGGCCTCGGCGACGCGGGCGCGGTGTGCGCGGTCATCGACCCGCAGGGCATCAGCACCCGGCTCCTCCCGGTCGAGGTCGCCCTCGCCCCCGGCCCCACCCGGGGCCAGACCCTGGTCGACCGCCGCCCCCGCCCCGGCGAGTCGGAGATCCACGAGGGCGCACGCGAACAGGCCCTGGTGGACGTGGCGTTGGAGGTGGACGTGGAGCGCTACGTGAAGCTGTACCTGGAGACGGTGGAGCGGCCGTAGCGGTCCGGGTCAGCCGGGGGAGCGAACTTCTTCGCGCCGAACCGCCGGAGGCGCAAGGGTTCTTTTTCCGGGCAATGGGGACAGATTTCCTGTACCGTCGTCCACCCTCGAAGGGAGCCCGCATGGCAGACCGCTTCCCGGACCTCTCCTCCAAGAACCCCGACTGGTGGCGCCAGGCCGTCATCTACCAGGTCTATCCGCGCAGCTTCGCCGACGCCGACGGAGACGGGCTCGGTGATCTGCGCGGTGTCACGCGCCGCCTCGACCACCTCGCCGCGCTCGGCGTCGACGCCCTGTGGCTGAGCCCGTTCTACCCCTCCGAACTGGCCGACGGCGGCTACGACGTCGCCGACCACCGGGACGTCGACCCCCGCCTCGGCACCCTGGACGACTTCGACGCCCTGGTCGCCGAGGCCCACCGGCTCGGCTTGAAGGTCGTCGTCGACATCGTCCCCAACCACACCTCGCACCTGCACCCCTGGTTCCAGGAGGCCCTGCGCTCCGGGCCCGGCTCCCCGGCCCGCGAGCGCTACGTCTTCCGCCCCGGCCGGGGCGCGCACGGCGAACTCCCGCCCACCGACTGGCCGTCCGTCTTCGGCGGCAGCGCCTGGACCCGCACCGCGGACGGCGAGTGGTACCTGCACCTGTTCGCCCCCGAACAGCCCGACCTCGACTGGGACCACGAGCAGGTCCGCGCCGACTTCCGCACCACCCTGCGCTTCTGGTCCGACCGGGGCGTGGACGGCTTCCGCGTCGACGTCGCCCACGGCCTCGCCAAGGACCTCGCCGAGCCGCTGCGGGACATCGGGAGCATCGGCGCGACCGGCGAGGCGGCCCTGCCGCTCCTGCCGCCCGGCAGCCACCCCTACTGGGACCGCGACGAGGTCCACGAGATCTACCGGGACTGGCGCAAGGTGTTCGACGCCTACAGCCCGCCGCGCACGGCGGTCGCCGAGGCCTGGGTCCCGGGCGCCCGCCGCGCCCTGTACGCGCGCCCCGACGAACTCGGCCAGGCCTTCAACTTCGAGTACCTGGAGACCGGCTGGGACGCGGAGGAGCTGCGCCGCGTCATCACCGACGAGCTGGCCACCGCCCGGACCGCCGGCGCCACCGCCACCTGGGTGCTGTCCAACCACGACGTCGTACGCCACGCCTCCCGGCTGATGCTGCCGCCCGGCACCGACCCGGAGGCCTGGCTGATCTCCGGCGGCACCGCGCCCGCGCTGGACACCGCGGCCGGGCTGCGCCGGGCCCGCGCCGCGACCCTGCTCATGCTGGCGCTGCCCGGATCGGCGTACCTCTACCAGGGCGAGGAACTCGGGCTGCCCGAGGTCGCCGACCTGCCCACCGAGGTCCTGCAGGACCCGATCTGGGAGCAGACCGGCCATGTCCGCAAGGGCCGCGACGGCTGCCGGGTGCCGCTGCCGTGGACGACGAGCGGACCGTCGTACGGCTTCGGACCCGGCGCGGCGTGGCTGCCCCAGCCGTCCTCCTTCGCCCGGTACGCCGTCGAGGCCCAGGCGGGCGCCGAGGGCTCGACCCTGGAGCTGTACCGCACCGCCCTGCGGCTGCGCCGCAAGCTGCTCGAGGGCGAGACGCTGACCTGGGCGGCCGACAGCCCCACCGGCGTGCTGGACTTCACCCGCCGCGAGGGCTGGCGGTGCGTGACCAACCTCGGCGGCGGGCCCGTACCGCTGCCGCCGGGCGAGCTGCTGCTGGCCAGCACGCCCCTGCCCGACGCCCGGACCCTGCCGCCGGACACCACGGTCTGGCTCGGCTGAGCGGCCCGCTCAGCGCACCGTCGGGCTCGGGCTCGGCCCCGCCGACGCGTTGCCGCCGGTCAGCCCGCTGATGTCGACCGGCGTCGCAGTGGCGGTCGGCGGCGGCGTGAGCACCACCTGCGGCTGGCCGGCGGCCGGGGGCGGCGGGGTCAGGTCGGAGGCGGGCAGCTTCGGCGGGGTCGTCTGCTGGAAGAGGGTCTGGTCGAAGTCGACCAGACCGGTCTTCTCCATCACCGTCATGTGGTCGAGCACGGTGTCGTTGGCCTGGTCGGCGAGGGCGCGCACCAGCGAGTTCTTGGTGGTGGAGCGGATCTTCGCGATGGCGTTGAAGATCGCGCCGTGCGTCATCCGCAGGATGTTGGCGAAGTCGGTGTCGAACTTCTTCCCGCTGTCCGCCTTCAACTGGCTGACGAAGCCCTGCTGCTGGGGACTCGCCAGGTTGGGCAGGGTGATGTTCAGCAGCGGGGCGATCTTGCGGCAGGTGGTGTCCAGCGCGGCGTGCCCGTCGATCAGGTGCTTGCTGGCCGTGATGACGCCCGGCGTGGTGCCCTTCTGCAGCCCCATCTGCCCCACCGGGTACTCCCACAGACCGGCCGCCCGCACCTTCACCACGAAGTCCCGGTCCTGCTCGGTGAGCGGCCCCCACTGGGTGGTGGCGATGACACGGTCCTGGGCGGTCGTGGCCTTGCTCAGGCCGAGCATGCTCGGGTAGGCGAGGGCCGCGAGCGTCATGGCCATCGCACCGCCCACGAAGAGAGTTCCCGTCGCGTTCCGCGAAAAGCGCACCGTGCCTCCTGCCCGGTCGTGGATCCACCCAGGGCGACGGCGGCTCCGGGCGGTTCGGACGCACAGGAATACGGACGCGGGGGCGATTCGTATCGGTGGCGCGGGTAAAAAGTGCGTCCGTGGCGCGGGCCGGAACTCCACCGGCGATTGCCATGCATTGGTGTGCATGACAAACGGTTGGTGAAACGTTGACCGATCTCCGGGAGAAGGCGGACCAAGCGCGGACCTAGATTCGCCGCATGCCCCCACAGCCGCCGTCCCGCATGCCCGCATCCGGCATGCCCGCGTCCCGCCCCCCGGGCGCCGCCGCCCTCCCCGTCCTGCCCTACCGCAAGCCCACGAAGGGCCGCGACTACTGGGTCATCGACGACGCCCTGCCCGACGTCGACGCCGTACGGGAGCGGTGCCTGGCCAAGGACGACTGGGTCGAGGGCTACCCGTACACTTCCGAGACCTGGCCCGGCCTGCGCGCCATGCCGGGACTCGAGCCCGGTGAACTCGCCGTCATCGAACGGCTGGTGAAGAAGGCGACCGGGGCGAAGGAGCTGTGGGTGCAGCAGGCGCCCGGCGGCGGCACCCTCAACCACAACTGCGTCCAGGTGGTCGGCGAGGGCGAGAGCGAGCCCCGCCCGCACACCGACTCCCGCGCCCTGTGCCGGTACGCGGCGGTGCTCTACCTCAGCCCCCACGTGCCCAAGGCCTGCGGCACCGCCTTCTACCGCCAGTCCCTGCCGGGCGGCCGGCTCGGCGGCAACATCGTCCAGGCCCCGCACAACAACCTTGTCGAGGCCCTCGGCACCCGCTTCGTGCCCGCCGACCACTTCGAGGAGGACGTCCGCGTCCCCCACCGGTACAACCGCCTGCTCCTCTACAACGCCAACCTGGTGCACAGCGCGACGGCGTACCACGGCACGACGCTGGAGGAGAAGCGGATGACGGCGGTCTTCTTCTGGATGGCGTGAGCCGCCGGCCGGGTCACAGGAGCAGCAGGAGCCCCGCCAGGGCCGCGCACAGCGCGCAGACGGCGAGGGTGACGGCCAGGCAGCGGCGTTTGAGGTCCTGGTAGCGGTGTTCGTACTCGGCGCGCAGGGACACGCAGCGGGCCGCGATGCGCTCCAGGTCGGCGCGGGCCCGGGCCAGGCTGTCGGCGGTGTAGCGGCGCTCGATCTCCTCGCGCTGGGCGGTCGTCAGCCACTCCAGCGGGCCGGTGAACTCCCGGGCCCGCTGCTCCGCCTCGGCGATCCGGGCCTGCCACAGCAGATAGCCCTCGACCTGGTTGGCGAGCGCGTCGTCGGCCCCCTGCATGGGCAGGCGCCGGGGCGGACCGCTCACCCCTGGCTCCGGTCGGGCATCCCCGCCGGGGACTGCAGCGCGTGCTCGCCCATGGCGATGTCGGGGTGGTGCAGGTCGAACGCCGGGGACTCGCTGCGGATCCGCGGCAGGGTGACGAAGTTGTGACGCGGCGGCGGGCAGGAGGTCGCCCACTCCAGGGAGCGGCCGTAGCCCCAGGGGTCGTCCACGCCGACCGGCGTGCCGTACTTGCCGGTCTTCCACACGTTGTAGAGGAACGGCAGCATCGACAGGCCGAGCAGGAACGAGCCGATCGTGGACAGCGTGTTCAGGGCGGTGAAGCCGTCGGCGGCCAGGTAGTCGGCGTACCGGCGCGGCATGCCCTCGGCGCCCAGCCAGTGCTGGACCAGGAACGTGGTGTGGAAGCCGACGAACAGCGTCCAGAAGGTGATCTTGCCGAGGCGCTCGTCCAGCATCTTGCCGGTGAACTTCGGCCACCAGAAGTGGAATCCCGCGAACATCGCGAAGACGACCGTGCCGAAGACCACGTAGTGGAAGTGGGCCACCACGAAGTACGAGTCGGACACGTGGAAGTCCATCGGCGGGGACGCGAGGATGACGCCGGTCAGGCCGCCGAAGAGGAACGTGACGAGGAAGCCGGTCGCCCACAGCATCGGCGTCTCGAACGACAGGCTGCCCTTCCACATGGTGCCGATCCAGTTGAAGAACTTCACCCCGGTCGGGACGGCGATCAGGAAGGTCATGAAGGAGAAGAACGGCAGCAGCACACCGCCGGTGACGTACATGTGGTGCGCCCACACCGTCACGGACAGGCCCGCGATGGAGATGGTGGCGGCGATCAGGCCCATGTAGCCGAACATGGGCTTGCGGGAGAACACCGGGATGATCTCGCTGACGATGCCGAAGAACGGCAGGGCGATGATGTACACCTCTGGATGGCCGAAGAACCAGAAGAGGTGCTGCCACAGCAGTGGTCCGCCGTTCGCGGCCTCGAAGACGTGGGCGCCGAACTGGCGGTCCACCTCCAGGGCGAACAGCGCGGCCGCCAGGACCGGGAAGGCCAGCAGGACCAGCACGGCGGTCAGCAGCACGTTCCAGGTGAAGATCGGCATGCGGAACATGGTCATACCGGGAGCGCGCATGCAGATGATCGTGGTGATGAAGTTGACCGAGCCGAGGATCGTGCCGAAGCCGGAGAAGGCCAGACCCATGATCCACACGTCCGGACCCAGCCCGATGGAGTACTTCGCGTCGGTCAGCGGCGAGTAGGCGAACCAGCCGAAGTCGGCCGCGCCGTCGGGGGTGAGGAAGCCGCCCACGGCGATGAGCGAGCCGAACAGGTACAGCCAGTAGGCGAACATGTTCAGCCGCGGGAAGGCCACGTCGGGCGCGCCGATCTGCAGCGGCATGATCCAGTTGGTGAAACCGGCGAACAGCGGCGTCGCGAACATCAGCAGCATCACGGTGCCGTGCATCGTGAACAGCTGGTTGAACTGCTCCTTGGACACGATCTGCAGGCCCGGCCGGGCCAGCTCGGCGCGCATGATCAGCGCCATCAGGCCGCCGACCAGGAAGAACGCGAAGGACGTGCCGAGATACAGGGTGCCGATCGTCTTGTGGTCGGTGGTCGTCAGCCATTTCACCACGACGTTGCCGGGCTCCCGGCCCCTGAGCGGGATCTCCCTCTCGTACGACTCCGCGGCCGCGGCGGCACCATGGGGTTCGTTGAGGATGCTCACAAGTCGTCTGTCTCCTGCTGCTCGCGGTCCGCGCACGCCATGACGTCGGCTACCCGCCATATTTGCCGCGCGAGGGCGTCCGGGCGGCGCTGAGCGGCCGACGCGCGGCCGTCCGGGTGACGGATGCACCCGGACGGCCCATTCGCGCCACGCGCCGTCCGGCACGCTCGGCGGCGTGTGTGGACAGCCGCGGTGCGCGGTACGGATGCAGGGCATGACCACCATCGCCATCGTGGGTGCCGGGCCGGGTCTCGGAGCCGCCGTCGCACGGCGGTTCGGGCGGGAGGGGTTCGCCGTCGCCCTCTTCGCCCGGGACCGGGAGCGGCTGGACGCGCTGGTGCGCGACCTCGACGGCAACGGCGTGCGGGCGCGGGGTTTCGCCGCCGACGTGCGCAGACCGGAGGAGCTGTCCGCCGCCCTGGCGCGGGCGGCGGACGAACTGGGCACCGTCGAGGTGCTCCAGTACAGCCCGGTGCCGCACCGGGACTTCATGCGGCCCGTGCTGGAGACCCGGCACCGGGACCTGGTGGGGCCCATCGAGTTCTCCGTGTACGGGGCCGTCGCCGCCGTGCAGCAGGTGCTGCCGGGGATGCGGCGGCTGGGGCGCGGCACGATCCTGTTCGTCAACGGCGGCACCGCCGTCGTACCGCACACCGAACGGGCCGGTACGTCCATCGCGTTCGCCGCGGAGAGCGCGTACGGCCATCTGCTGCACGAACGCCTCGCGGGCGAGGGCATCCACGTCGCCCAGCTGGTGATCCCGGGCGCGATCACCCCGGGGCACGCGCGCAAGGACCCGGCCGTGCTGGCTCAGACCCTGTGGGGGCTGCACCGGGACCGGCACGGGTTCCGGCACTTCGCCGACGACCTCGACGCCTGAGCCGGCGACGGCCCCGGCCCGCCCTGCCGACAGCTGACCGGGCACTGTCAACCTGCGGTGCAGGGGTTTGTGGGCCAAGATGGTGACGTTGGCCGTATCGCTCTCTTCAAGGGGGCCCGCATGGCTGTCGACATCCCCCCGATCATCAAGCCGTCCCGGCTGAGAAGCCGGGGAGGCCTGCTCGGCGAGTGCCTCGCCGAGTTCCTCGGGACGTTGGTGCTCATCGCCTTCGGCTGCGGCGTGGTCGCCATGGCGGTCGCCGCACTGCCCGGTTCCGGCCGCGCGGCGACGCCGACCACCATCTTCCTGGCGGCCGGCGACTGGCTGCTGGTCACCTGGGGCTGGGCGTTCGCCGTGGTCTTCGGCGTGTACGTGGCCGGCGGCGTCAGCGGGGCCCACATCAACCCGGCGGTGACCCTGGCCATGGCGGTGCGGCGCGGCTTTTCCTGGGCCAAGGTGCTGCCGTACTGGTTCTCGCAGGTCGCTGGCGCGCTCACCGGCGCGGCGATCGTGTACCTCGTCTACCACGACGCCATCCACGCCTACGACCACGCGGCGCCGGGGCCGAAGGTGAACGGCCACACGAACGCCACCTTCTCCATCTTCGCCACCTTCCCGGCGGCGTACTTCCACGGCGGCGTGTGGGGGCCCCTGGTCGACCAGATCGTCGGCACGGCCTTCCTGCTGATGCTGATCTCCGCCGTCCTGGACCTGCGCAACCAGGCCGTGAGGGCCAACCTCGGGCCGCTGGTCGTGGGCTTCGTCGTCGCCGCCGTGGGCATGTCCTACGGCGCGAACGCGGGCTACGCCATCAACCCGGCCCGTGACTTCGGGCCGCGCCTGTTCACCTACGCGGCCGGCTGGAACAGTCTGGCGTTCCCCGGCAGCGTGTCCGGCGTGTACAGCGGCTACTGGTGGATCCCGATCGTCGGCCCGCTGATCGGCGCCGTGGTCGGGATCCTCGTGTACGACCTCTTCATCGGCGACGTCCTGCTGCTGCGCGCCGAGACGGCCGAACCGCGGGAGCCGGGGCGGGCGACGCCGGTACGCACCACCGACGAGGAGTAGCCGGCCGCGCGGAGGCGTGCCGGCGCCGACGGACGCGGTCTGGACGCGCGTTCGACCCTTCAGTGCGGCGTGTGATCCCTGCTCCGGGAGCGCCACCGGGGGTGCGGGCGGGGCGTTGGACTTGCCGGTGGCGGCGTGCAGGAACGATTTGCCGCCGGTGGGATCGGACCGCTCGGGGGTGTGGAGTGTCGGGAACAGTGATCGGGCGGGGCGTGCAGATCGCGGCGCTGCGGGAGGGCCTGGAGCGGGGCCGGCTGGTGACCGTCACCGGCGCGGCCGGAGTGGGCAAGAGCCGACTGGCCGCCGAGGCCGCCCCGGCCTGCGGCGAGCCGTGGCGCACAGCGATCCGCGTCCGCTGCCCGGACACCGCCCCCACGGTCCCCGGCACCCTGACGGCACTGCTCGCGCAGGCCGTGACGGGCAGCCGCCCGGCACCGGAGGAACGGACCGACCTGGACGCCCTGACGGAACGGATCGTCCGGGGGCTGGCGGCGCCGGGGCCTTCCTCGACCCGTGCGCTTCTCATCGACGACGCCGACGCCGTGCACGCGGAGTGTGCGGGGCTGGTGCAACGGTTGCTGATGGCCGTGCCCGGGGTGCGGGTGCTGGTGACCTCGCGGCGGGCGCTGGGGCTCGGGGACGAGCGGGTGGTGCGGCTGGGCCCGCTGGCGGAACCGGACGCCGTACGGCTGTTCCTGGCGCGGGTCCGGGAGTACGGGGGCGAATTCGAGCCCAGTGAGGGCGAGTTGGCGGAGGTGGCCCGGGTCTGCCGGCTGCTGGACGGCGTGCCGCTCGCCGTGGAGCTCGCGGCGGCGCACCTGCGCCGGGGCATGTCCGTGCGGGCGGTCGCCGAGCGGCTGGAGCGGGACCGGTGCTGGCTCACCGCGCCCGGCGCCCGGCTGCGCAGACACCGCTCGCTGCGGGCCGCCCTGGGCGCCGGGTACCTGCTGAGCGACGGGCCGGTGCGGGCGGTGTGGAGCAGGGCCAGCGTGTTCGTGGGCGCGTTCACCGAGGCGACCGCCGTCTACCTGTGCTCCGGGGCCGGCACCACCCCGGAGCAAGTGCCCGCCTGCCTGGCCCGGTTGGCCGCCGAAGGGGTGCTGGAGACGGTCGGCGACCCGGGCGGGGTACGGCCGCCCCGCTACCGCATGGCCCGCGCCGCCCGCGACTTCGGCGCCGAACGGCTGCGCCACGCGAGCGAGACGCCGGTCGCGCGGGAACGGCATCTGCTGCACTACCGGCGGCTCGCTGAGGTCGCCGGGAACCTGTGGAGCGAGGGCGAGCAGCGGCAGGCCGCCGAACTCGTGCGCGACAACCGGGAGGACCTCACCGCACTGATCCGGCAGGCACTCGTACCGGACGCCCCCGCCGAGCATGTGCGGGCGGCGCTCGCCACCGTGGTCGACCTGTGGTTCTGGTGGGCGGTGCACGAGCACGGCGAGGAGGGCCGTGAGCAGCTGGGGCTGCTGCTGCCCCGGTACGCGCCCGACGACCGGCTGGCCGCCCGCGCCCGCTGGCTCGCCGCCTGGCTGCACGCGCCCGGCGACCCGGCCGCCGTCCGCGCCCTGCTCGACCGGGCCTGGCCGGCCGCCGTGCTGGCCGGGGACGACGCGCTGGTGGGGTGGATCGCGCATGTGCAGGGGGTGCTGGCCTGGGAGCAGGGGGACGCGGGCACGGCGGCCGAGTGCTTCCGGCAGGCCGCGGGCGCCGTACCGGCGTACGCGCCCGGCGGGCCGTCCGCGGCGGTGAGCCTCGCCGCGCTGGCCGTCGTCCAGGCGGGTACGGCGCCGGCCGCGGCACGGCGCAGTGCGCGGCGGGCGCTGGCGTGGCCGGGGGTGCGGGACGACGCCTGGGCCGTGGCCGTGGGGCACTGGGCGCGGGCGTACGTCGAACACCGGCAGGGCCGGGGCGAACGGGCCTGGCGCCGGGCCCGCCGTGCGCTGGCCGTCCTGGACCGCACGGGAGAGGTACCGGGACTGGCGCTCCAGGGACTGCTGACCGCCATCGAGTCCGGCGACCAGACCTGCGTCTTCGTACCACCGCCCCGCGGGGAACACACCGGGCGCCCGCGCCTGGTCAGCCCCTGCTGAAGCCGGCCGACGGGCTGTTCGCCCAACAGCCGCAAGAGCCAGCCGTGTTCACAGAGGCAGGTTCGGCCAGTCCAGGAGGCGGGCGCCGATGACCGCTGTCTGGAGCATGTAGCGGTGCGCCGGGTCGGACGGGTCGGCGCCGGTGAGTTTGCGGATGCGGTCCAGGCGGTAGGTCAGCGCGCGGACACTGAGCGACAGCCGCCGCGCGGCCTCCGCGGACACGCACCCGGAGTCGAAGTACGCGCTGAGCGTGTCCAGCATGGGCACGGCGCCCCCGCGCGCCGCCGTCAACGGGCCGAGCGTGTGCGACACCAGGTCGACCAGCGCCTGCCGGTCCCGGGCCAGCACCGGATACACGAGCAGGTCGGCGGCGCGCAGCACCGGCCCGGGCAGAGCGAGCCGCGCCGCCATCTCCAGCGCGGCGAGGGCCTCTTCGTACGACTGCACCACCCCGCTCGCGCCGTGCTGCGGCCGGCCGATGGCGACCCGGCAGCCGTCCGTCGCCGCGTGCGCCTGCTGGGCGAAGTGCTGGAGGATCTCGTCCTCCTCGCCGGGCGCCACGCACAGCATCCGCCCGTTCTTGGTGGTCAGCAGGATGCTGCGGGAGTCGAAGCGGGCGAGTACGGCGGCCTCGACCCGGCGCGCGACCGGCCCCTGCTCGACGTACGCGGACGGCCCCTCGGCGACGGCCACCGCGTGCGCCCGGGACAGGCGCAGCCCGAACCGCTCGGCGCGCTCGGCGAGCCGGCCCAGGTCGCTGCGGCCGTACAGCAGGTCGTCGATGAACTCCCGGCGCGCTGCCTCCTCCCGGCGTACGGTCAGCCGCTGGGCGCGTTCGTAGCCCTCGGCGAACGCGTCGATCGCCTGTTCCGCGGCCGCCAGCGTGGCCAGACCGCTCTCGGCGGAGCCGGGCACGGCCGGCCAGGCGGCGCGGGTGACGGCCAGATGGGCCACGATCAGCGCGCGCAGTCCGTGTCCGGCGTCGGCGGCCTGCTCGCCCAGGGCCCGCCGGGCCTTCAGCTCCTCCCTGGTCAGCCGCCGGCCGGTGGCCGCGACCTCCGCCAGCGTCCGGGCGAACCCGTCCAGGTAGTGCTCGGGCGCGCCGTGTCTGTCGTGCTCGTCCCCCATGGCGGTTCCCGTCCCCCGTGTCCCCGTACTCCCGCGATTTTGACGCGCCGGTGACACATCCTCAGCGCCTGTCCGGCATGCAGACCCTAGTGAACACTGCCGGAAACCGGCAATGCGCGGGCCGCGGCCCGGGCCGCACCATCGTCCGCGGGGAGCACTACGGAGGGCCGCGGTGCCGGGCGCCATCAGACGCCCGGCACCGCGGCCCTGAGGGGGCTCCGGTTTCGTCGTCTGACGCAAGGACGTATGCCATGGAAGTCCTCGGCGCGCTCGTCGCCGCGTGTCTCGTCGTCGTGCTGCTCGTGCTGCTCGGGTTCTCGCGGCTGTACCGGAAGGTGGACCAGAGCCAGGCCCTGATCGTGTCGAAGACGCGCCGGGTCGACGTCTCCTTCACCGGCCAGGTCGTGCTGCCCATCCTGCACAAGGCCGAGGTCATGGACATCTCGGTGAAGACCATCGAGATCAGCCGCTCGGGGCGGGACGGCCTGATCTGCCGGGACAACATCCGCGCCGACATCCGGATCCTGTTCTTCGTCAAGGTCAACAAGACCGTCGAGGACGTCATCAAGGTCGCCCAGACCGTCGGCACCGAGCGCGCCAGCCACCAGGACACGCTGCAGGAGCTGTTCCACGCGAAGTTCTCCGAGGCGCTGAAGACCGTCGGCAAGCAGATGGACTTCACCGACCTCTACACCAAGCGCGAGGAACTCCGGTATCACATCATCGAGTTGATCGGCATCGACCTCAACGGCTACCACCTCGAGGACGCGGCGATCGACTACCTGGAGCAGACCCCGCTCACCCAGCTGGACCCGGCCAACGTCCTCGACGCCCAGGGCATCCGGAAGATCACCGAGCTGACGGCGGTCGAGCACGTGCGCACCAACGAGGCGCAGCGCACCGAGCAGAAGGAGATCACCCGGCAGAACGTCGACGCCCGTGAGGCCATCCTGGAGCTGGAGCGCCGGCAGGCGGACGCCGAGATCAAGCAGAAGCGGGAGATCGAGACGTCACGCGCCCGCGAGGAGGCGGAGACCGCCCGCGTGGTGGAGGAGGAACGGCTGCGCGCCCAGGCCGCCTTCCTGCGCACCGAGGAGCAGCTGGGCGTCCAGCGGGAGAACCAGGCCCGGGAGATCGCCGTCGCCGCGAAGAACCGCGAGCGGGTCATCGCCGTCGAGAACGAGCGGATCGAGAAGGACCGGCTGCTGGAGGTCATCGCCCGCGAGCGGGAGACCCAGCTGACGAGGATCTCCGCCGAGAAGGAGGTCGAGGCGGAGAAGCGGGAGATCGCCGAGGTCATCCGGGAGCGGGTCGCGGTGGACCGTACGGTCGCCGAGCAGGAGGAGTCCATCAAGAAGCTCCGCGTGGTCGAGGAGGCCGAGCGGGAGCGGCAGGCCCTCGTCATCGCCGCCGAGGCGGAGGCGCAGGAGAAGCTGGTCAAGGACATCAAGGCCGCCGAGGCGGCGGAACAGGCCGCCACGCACCGCGCCGCCGAGGAACTCACCCTCGCCGAGGTCCGGATGAAGACCGCCGACCTCGACGCCCGGGCCAAGCTCCGCCTCGCCGAGGGCGTCCAGGCCGAGGCCGCCGCCGAGGGCCTCGCCGCGGTGCAGGTCCGCGACAAGGAGGCCGAGGTCACCGTCAAGGCCGGCCGCGCGGAGGCCGAGGCCACCGAGGCACGGCTGCGGGCCGAGGCCGAGGGCACCCAGGCCAAGGCGCTCGCCGAGGCCGAGGGCGCGCGGGCGAAGGGGCTCGCGGAGGCCGAGGGCGCGCGGGCGGCGGCGGAGGCCACCGAGGCGCGGCTCAAGGCCGAGGCGGAGGGCGCGCGGGCCAAGGGCCTGGCCGAGGCGGAGAGCGCCAAGGCGAAGGCGCTCGCGGAGGCCACCGCCATCGGCGAGAAGCTGAAGGCCGAGGCCGCCGGTCTGACCGACAAGGCCGCCGCGATGGCCGCGCTGGACGAGGCGTCGCGCGGGCACGAGGAGTACCGGCTCCGGCTCCAGGCGGAGAAGGAGATCCGGCTGGCCGGACTGGAGACCCAGCGGCAGGTGGCCGAGGCCCAGGCGACGGTCCTCGCGACCGGTCTGGAGCACGCCGACATCGACATCGTCGGCGGGGAGTCCGTCTTCTTCGACCGGCTGGTGTCCTCCATCGCCCTCGGCAAGGGCGTGGACGGCTTCCTCTCCAGCTCCCACACCGCGCAGGCCCTGGCGAAGCCGTGGCTGGACGGCTCGGGCAGCTTCACGGACGACCTGAGCCGGGTGCTGGGTTCGCTGGGCTCGGCGGACGTACGGAACCTGACGGTGTCCGCGCTGCTGATGAAGCAGATCAAGGGCGGCGGCCCGAACGCCGGCCAGCTCCAGAAACTCCTCGACCGAGCGAGCGAACTGGGGCTGGCCGACACACCGGTGACGGCGCTGAACGGCAGCGTGAGCCAGAACTGAGGCGGCCGGGGAGGGGCGCGGGGCTGTGCCTGATACGCGGCTCCGCCGCGCGGGCGCGACCAGCCCACCCCGCACCCGCACCCGGCATACGACGCACGCCACCGAGCTCCCAGCCGTCCGATCCACGAAGGGAACCGCATCCGCCATGGCAACCGATGGTGCCGTCGACCCCGGTACCTACGAGGTGCTCCGCGACCGGCTCGCCGTGCAGGCGGCCGAGCTGGCCCGCAGGGCGGAGACGCTGAACGCCCGCCGAGCCGAGGAGTTCGGCTCGGCCGGGCTGGACCTCGCGCGCACCGCTCGCCTCCGCACCGAGCACGCGTGTGTGCCGAGCGACATCGTGGCCGTAGGCGACGCACTCCTCTTCGGCGCGACCGGCACCGTCACGGACGTCCTCGCACTGTACGGCCGCGACGGCGAGCGGCCGGCCGGGGACGCCGTACCCGGTCTGCTGGACGACCCGGGGTTCGTGAGGGAGTTCGGCGCGCTGCACCGTTACTACCGCGAGGCGAGTCTGCTGCGCCTGCGCCGGGTCGACGGCCGGCTGCTCGCGGTGTTCCGCACCGGCGAGAAGGCCGACGACGTCCGCGTGCTGCGCTGGAGCGTCGCCGAGGACGGCGCCGTGGCGTTCCTGGACGCGCGCGGCGACCGCGACGACGTCTTCCCGCCCGCCCAGGACCTCACCTGGGCGCGGACCACCCGCGAGGACCACGTCCTCGAACGCGGCGGCCCGTACGTCGCCGTCCCCGGTGGGCTCGGGGTGTCGACCGTCGGCGGCTCCCTCACCGTGCGCACCCCGGAAGGGGACGAGCTGTACGCCGAGCCCGTGCGGGAGCCGCTGCAGGCGCTCGCCGACGCGGCCGTCGCCCACGCGCGCGTGGGCCCGCTGGTGCTGCTGCGGGTGCGGCCGTACAAGGAGGAGGACGACCGGTACCTGGTCTTCGACACCCTCAGCCGTACGGTGGTGCGGCTCGACGGCATCGGGCAGGCGTGCCGGCGGCTGCCCGAGGAGCAGGGGATCGTCTTCCCGGGCGGGTACTGCCTCGCGGGCGGCGCCCACAAGACGTACGACCTCGACGTGGCCGGCCTGGAGTTCGAGTGCGAGGTGCGCGCGCCGAACGGCGAGGACGTGCTGTACGCGTTCCGGTCCCGGGCCGGGGGGCGCGCGCTGCTGCTGTCGTACAACACCCTGCGCAAGGAGGTCGCCGCCCCGCTGCCGTGCCGGGGCTGGGCGCTGTTCGGGGACGGCGCGCTCGCCGTGCTGCGGGCGGCCGGCGAGGAGCCCGCGCACACCCATCCGGTGCAGTGGTGGACCTCGCCGTACGTCTCCGACACGCACGCCGCCGCGCTGCGCACCGGCACCGGCGCGTTCGCCCGGGTCGGCAACGCCGATCTCGTGCGGGGGCTCGCCGACTGCCTGTCCGTGGCCCGGCTGGTGACCGACGGCGTCGGGACGAGCGAGGGGTACCGGGCGCTCGTCGCCGCGTGCGTGCGGGCCGCCGACGCCCATCACTGGCTGGCCGATCCCGAACTGGGCGGCCTTGCCGGTCCGTTGGGAGAGGTACGGGCGACCGCCGAGCAGGTGCTGGGCGAGTTCGAGACCGTACGGGAGCTGACCCGGCAGGCCGCCGACGCCCTCGACGACGCCGAGGCGCGGATCGCGGCCGTGGTGCGCCGGCTGCGCGGCGAGGCCCCGCGCGAGGCCGCCGCCTGGGTGCGCGGCCTGACCGAGCTGCGGCAGGCGCACGGGCACCTGCTCACGCTGCGGGACCTGCGGTACGCCGACACCGCCCGGATCGACGCCCTGGCGGCCGCCGCCGAGGACGACCTCGCCGGGTTCGGGCGGCGCGCGGTGCAGTTCCTGGCGCGCGAGGACGCCTTCGCCGCCCAGCAGACGGAGGTCGAGCACCTGGCCGGGGAGGCTGCGGCCGTCGAGACCGTGGCCGGCGCCCGGCCGGTCGCCGAGCGGCTCGACACACTCGCCGACGGGCTGCGTACCGTCACCGAGGTCGTGACCGGTCTCGACATCGCCGACGCCACCGTCCGTACGGCCGTGCTGGAGCGGATCGCCGAGGTGCTGGGCGGTGTCAACCGCGCCCGTGCCCTTCTCGACGGCCGGCGCCGCGCCCTGAAGGACAGCGAGGGCCGGGCCGAGTTCGCCGCCGAGACCGCGCTGCTCGCCCAGGCCGTCACCGCCGCGCTCGCCGCGTCCGGCACACCCGAGGAGTGCGACGACCAACTCGCTTCCGTGCTGGCCCGATTGGAGGACCTGGACGGGCGGTTCGCCGAGTCCGACGACTTCCTCGCCGAGCTGGCGGACCGGCGTACCGAGATCTACGAGGCGTTCGCCGCCCGCAAGCAGTCCCTGACCGACGCCCGCGCCCGCCGCGCCGAGCAGCTCGCCGTCTCGGCGGGGCGCGTGCTGGAGACGGTCGGGCGCCGGGCGGCCACCCTGGCCGACGGCGACGCGGTCGCCGCGTACTTCGCCTCCGACCCGCTGGTCGCCAAGGTCCGCCGCACCGCCGACGAGCTGCGCGCCCTCGGCGACAGCGTGCGTGCCGAGGAGCTGGACGGCCGGCTGAAGTCGGCCCGCCAGGAGGCCGCCCGCGCCCTGCGTGACCGCGCCGACCTGTACGACGGGGACGGCCGCACCCTGCTGCTCGGCGGCCACCGCTTCGCCGTCAACACCCAGCCGCTCGACCTCACCCTGGTCCCGCACGGCGACACCCTGGCCTTCGCCGTCACCGGCACCGACTACCGGGCCCCGGTCACCGACCCGGACTTCGCCGCGTACCGCCCCTACTGGGACCGCCGTCTGCCCTCCGAGTCGCCCGAGGTGTACCGCGCCGAGCACCTAGCCGCCCGCCTGCTCGCCGAGCACGGCCCGGCCGCCCTCGCCGCCGCCGACGACCTGCCGGACCTGGTCCGCCGGGCGGCGCAGGAGTCGTACGACGAGGGCTACGAGCGCGGCGTCCACGACCACGACGCGACACTCGTGCTCCGGGCCCTGCTGCCGCTGTACGAGGGCGCCGGGACCCTGCGGCACGAGCCCGCCGCGCGTGCCGCCGCCCAGCTGTTCTGGGCGCACGGCACGACGGAGGAGGCCCGGACGGCCTGGTCCCGGCGGGCGGTGTCGCTGGCGCGGGCCCGGGACGCCTTCGGGGCCGTACCGGCCATCGGGGAGCTGGAGCGGGAGCTGGCCGGGGCGATCGCGGCGTGGGAGGCGTCGGCGCCGGGCGGGCCGGCCGCCTCGTACCTCTTCGAGGAGCTGACCGGCGGCCCGGAGGGTTTCGTCCTCGGGGTCACGGCGCGCACGCTGCTGGAGAAGTTCCGGCACGCGGGCGGCAGTTACCGCGCCGACCTGGAGGGGCTGACCGACCTGGCCGCACGCCGGCAGGTGGTGCACGCCTGGCTCGCCGCGTACGCCGCCGCCACCGGCACCGAGGCCACGCCCGGCGAGCTGGCCGAGGCGGTCGCCGCCGAGCTGTGCCCCGGCCTGCCCCGCTACGACGGCGACGCCCCGCTGACGGCGACGGCGGAGGGCCTGCTCGGCACCCACCCGCGCGTGGCCGGCGGCCGGCTCCATCTCCGGCTGGACGAGTTCCTGGCCCGCACGTCCCGCTTCGCGGCCTCGGACGTGCCCGCCTTCCGCGCCTACCAGCGCCGCCGTACGGCCCTGGTGGCGGCCGAACGCGACCGCCTCCGCCTGGACGAGCACCGCCCGCGCGTGATGTCGGCGTTCGTCCGGGGCCGCCTGGTCGACGAGGTGTACCTTCCCCTGATCGGCGACAGCCTGGCCCGCCAGCTCGGCACCACAGGCGAGTCGAAACGCACCGACACCGGCGGCCTGCTGCTGCTCGTCTCCCCTCCGGGCTACGGCAAGACGACCCTCATGGAGTACGTCGCCGACCGGCTCGGCCTGATGCTCGTCAGGGTCAGCGGCCCGGCGCTCGGCCACACCGTCACCTCGCTCGACCCGGCCGACGCCCCGAACGCCACCGCCCGCCGCGAGATCGAGAAGATCAACTTCGCGCTGGCGGCCGGCAACAACACGCTCCTGTACCTGGACGACATCCAGCACACCTCGCCCGAGCTGCTGCAGAGGTTCATCCCGCTGTGCGACGCCACCCGGCGCGTGGACGGCGTGTGGGACGGCCGGCCGCGCACCTACGACCTGCGCGGCAAGCGGTTCGCCGTCTGCATGGCCGGCAACCCCTACACCGAGTCCGGGGAGCGCTTCCGCATCCCCGACATGCTCGCCAACCGCGCCGACGTGTGGAACCTCGGCGACGTGCTGACCGGCAAGGAGGACGTCTTCGCGCTCAGCTTCGTGGAGAACGCCCTCACCGCCAACCCGGTGCTCGCCCCGCTCGCCGCCCGCGACCGGGCCGACCTCGACCTGCTGGTCCGGCTCGCGGCGGCCGATCCCACGGCCCGCGCCGACCGCCTCGCCCATCCGATGCCGGCGGCCGAACTGCACGCCGTGCTGGCGGTGCTGCGCCATCTGACGGCGGTCCGCGACACCGTGCTCAGCGTCAACGCGGCCTACATCGCCTCCGCCGCCCAGTCGGAGGACGCCCGCACCGAGCCGCCCTTCCGCCTCCAGGGCTCCTACCGCGACATGAACAGGATCGCCGGGCGCCTGCGCCCGGTCATGAACGACACCGAACGCGAGGCCGTCGTCGACGACCACTACGCCGCCGAGGCCCAGACCCTGACCACGGGCGCCGAGGCCAACCTCCTGAAACTCGCCGAACTGCGCGGCACGCTCACCGAGGCCCAGGCCGCCCGCTGGGCCGACGTGAAGACCGCCCACGTCCGCACCCGCACCCTCGGCGGCCCCGACGACGATCCGCTGAGCCGCGCGGTAGCGGCCCTGGGCCTGCTCGCGGACCGCGTGGCGGCAGTGGAGTCCGCGATCAACCGCCCCCGGCACACAGGACGGACCCGCTGATGGCCTGCTTCCTCATCCCCCTGTCGGCGGCATGCGCGTTCACCGCCCTGACCACGGCCCTCCTGATCCGCCGGGACCGACGCACGGCACGGCGGTACCGGGAGTGAGTCCGGGGCCGGACGCGTCGTCTCAGCCCAGACAGAGCAGGACCAGGCAGAGCTGGCCGGAGGATGAGGTCTGCGACGGGGACGGTGTGGACGGGGAGGACGCGGAGGTGCCGCCGCCGGTGCTGGGGGCCGGCTGGGCCGCCGTACCGGAGGAGCCCTTGCTCGCGCCGGTGTTCGTGGTCGTGCCCGTGCCCGTGTCTGTTCCGGATGACGACGTCGTGGTGCCGCGCTGCTGCGGGACGACCGGGGTGGCCGGTGACGCGGTGGCGGCCGGGTGGGGGGCCACCGCGGCGGTGTGCGGCCGGTCGGCGGACTGGACCGTGCGGGGCGCCGGTGCGGCGGACTGCTGCCGGGGGACGCTGACGGCGGGCGTGTGCGCCGTCGGCGTGGCCGGGGTGTGCCGGTGCCCGGCGGCGGGCGACGTGGGCGCCGGCGCCGGCTGGCTGGGCGCTGCCGACGGCTCGTCGGTGAGGCCCATGCTGCGGTTGTCCGGCGCGGTGGCCGCCTGCGCCTTGTCGCCGCTGCCGCGGTCCAGCGAGGCGAGCGTGATACCGCCGCCGACGAGCGCGACGGCCGTCGCCACCACGGCCCGGCGCTGGTTCTTCTTCCAGCGCGCCAGCTGCCGGCGGCGAGCGGCGCGGCCCTGGGGAGCGCGCGGCGCGTCCGTGACATCGGCCGAGGCGCCGGTGTCCGAGCCGGGTGATCCGGACGGGTGCTCGGTGGCGAACCAGTCGTCGGTGGGCGGCGCGGCGGGCGGCGTCGTGGCGTGTCCGCCGGGGCGGGGAGCTGCGGTCTGGGGCGGGGCTATGTCCGGGGCGTAGGCACCGCACCCCGGGCAGACCAGGGCGCCATTGAGGTGCCGGCGGCACGAGGAGCAGTAGTCCATCTGTGGTCTTCCTGAGTCCAAAGGGGAGCGGGCGTCCGTCACGCTAACGAGCCTTTCGAAAGGCTGTGTGCAGCCCTTGTGGCGCTCCTGCGCAGATTCCTGGGGTTCTTTTCCCGTGTCCCGGCCGTGCCCGGGCGTCGGCGTCGGCATAGTGGCGGGCGGCTTTCGTACCGGACCGGCAGGAGGAGACGCATGCTCGGTACAGAGTTCCGCACCGGATCGCCCGAGTGGATCGACCTCGGCAGCCCCGACACCCAGGCGGCCGCCGCCTTCTACGGCGCCGTCCTCGGCTGGGAGTTCGCCTCCGCGGGGCCGGAGGGCGGCGGCTACGGCTTCTTCCGCAAGAACGGCGGCACCGTCGCCGGACTCGGCCCGCTGACCGAACCGGGGGCGAGGTCCGCCTGGATGACGTACTTCCGCACCGACGACGCCCAGGCCACCGCGCGCGCCGTGACCGACGCCGGCGGCACGGTGCGCACCGCGCCGATGAGCATGGGCGAGGCCACGTTGGCCCAGTTCACCGACCCGCAGGGCGCGCAGTTCGCGGTGCTGCAGTCCGGGCAGGGACTGCAGCGGGCGTCGGAGGAGGGCGCCCTGGTGTGGGTGGAGCTGCACGTCGGCGACCCGGCGGCGGCCATCGGCTTCTACCAGGGGCTGTTCGGCTGGCGTACCCAGGAGATGCAGGGGCCGGGCATGACGTACCAGGTGCTCAGCATCGCGGAGGGCGACCAGCAGGAGGGTTCCTTCGGCGGCGTGGCCCCGCTGGCGGACGAGCGGGAGGACGCGCGCTGGGTGCCGTACTTCGCGGTGACCGACGTCGACGCGACCGTCGCCGCGACGGCCGCGGGCGGCGGCTCGGTCGTCATGCCGGCGGCGAACATCCCCGGCGTCGGCCGCGTCGCCTGGCTCACCGACCCGGCCCAGGCCCTGTTCGCCGTCCTCAGGCCGGACCCACGCCAGACCTGAGAAGACGGACAGCACGACCATCCGCACCGGCCCGGCGCGTCCGACGGGGGAAGTAACGTCCGCTGCGGCGAGCCGAGTACGTGGATCGAAGTTTGTTCACCCACTGTTCGAACACACTTTCCGGTGCCCCCCGTCCGTCATCACATAGCGTCCTGCTTCCAGCAGTGACCTGCGGGAACACGCAGGCATGTCGCAGGGGGGCTTCTTCGTTGAGATCTCGCACGCGCCGTCGTATCGCGGCGCTCACGTCGGCCGTCTCGATGGCGGCCGGCCTGCTCGGTGCCGCGGCATCGGGCGCACAGGCCGCGCAGGCTGAGGTGACCGGGGGTCAGATCAGCCTGTACGGCGGCTCCACGGGGGTGGAGACGGTCAACGCCGACGGGTCCGGGCTGCGGTCCGTGCCCAACATCCCGAACGCCGGGTACGTGCCGAACTGGGCGCCGGACGGCAGCAGGGTGGTGGCGGGCTGGAGCCGGCTCGCCACGGGCCGCGTCACCGGCACCACCTCGGTCGTCACGCTGCCCTGGGCCACCGACATGCGCTCCAGCGCGTCGTACGAGGACCCGGTGTTCTGGCTGGACGGCCGGTACGTGGTGTTCAGCACGGGCGGCCAGCTCGCCTACGGCCCCTCGGACGGATCCTGGGCGCCCGAGCCGCTGCTGACGGACACCCAGGAACCGTCGACGGTGTGCGACACCCACCCGACGGCGAGCCCGACGGGCACGCTGGCCTTCGAACGGCACCACGGCGGCTGCTCCGACAGCCAGGGCATCTGGACGTACGACCCGTCCACCAAGGCGCTGAAGAACATCATCGCCTCCGGTTCCGCCCCGGTCTTCTCGGCGGACGGCACCAAGCTGGCCTTCACCCGCCAGGTCGACGGCTGGAACCAGCTGTTCACGGCCGACGCGGACGGCACCGGCGTCCAGCAGGTCACCACGGACGCCTCCGACCACCTGTCCCCGGCCTGGGACCCGGCGGGCGGCCGGATCGCCTACGAGGCGCACAGCTCGCACGCCGGCTGGTCCGACGACGTGCAGACGGTACGGCTGCTGGACCTGGCCGGCGGTACGTCGGCCCAGGTCACCGGCGCCGGCCAGGGCGCCGGGCCGTCCTGGCAGCCGCTGCGTGAGAACTCCCTGACCCGGGTCTACGGCACCGGCTCCACCGGCATCGACGCCGCCGCCTCCCGCTGGACATTCGACACCGTGGGCGCGACCCACGTACCGGGGCTGCTCGCCGCCAAGTCCGCGGTCCTGGTCAACAAGGGCAACGCCACCTACTCGGCCCCGGCGATCGCGCTGGCCGCCGAGAAGCAGGGCCCGGTGCTGATGACCTCCGGCAGCGGCCTGGACGCGTCCGCCGCCAAGGAGCTCAAGCGGTCCCTGCCCAAGGGCGGCACCGTCTACCTGAACGGCGGCACCAGCATCCTCGGCTCCAAGGTGGCGAGCCAGGTGCAGGCGCTCGGCTACAAGGCGCTGCGCCTCGACGGCACCGACCTGTCCGCGCTGTCGGCCCGGGTCGCCAGGCAGATCAGCGCGACCCCGAGCTGGGTCTTCGTCGCCGACGGAGCCGACTACCACGACCCGATCGCCGCCTCCACGGCCGCCGGCGCGCTGGGCTACCACGGCACCGGCGTCGTCCTGCTCACCAACGGCAAGACGGTCCCCGCCTCGGTGAGGAACTACCTGAACGCCCTGAACCCGAAGACCACGAACCTCGTCGCGGTCGGCTACAACGCCACCCAGGCGATGGAGCACGCGACGCTGGACAAGGCGTGGAGCTTCTGGACGATCGGCGGCAAGACCCACGAGGACGTCGCCGCCAACCTGGCCCGCTTCTGGTGGTCGGCGCCGACGAGCGCCACCGTCGAGGACACCTGGACCTGGCAGAACGCGGTCGCGGGCGGCGCCGCCACGGCCACGTACGGGCCCATGCTCTGGTCCACCGAGTCCACGCTGTCCGCGCCGGCCTCGTACTACCTGGGCCAGGAGGCCGCGAGCATCTGGATCGTGCAGACCTTCGGCGGCAACGCCTCCTACCCGCCGGCCAACCGCACCGCCATCGCCTCGGCGATCGCCGCGAACAGCTCCTGGACGACGACGTACTGGGCGGCCGACGGCGATCTGCCGGCGCAGTCCGCGGGCCGGTCCGCCTTCGCCGCGACGCCCGCCGCCCCCGCCGGCGGCAGCGCCCGGCCGGCTCCGGATCCCGCCGTGGTCCCCGGCGAGCACCTGCCCGCACCCGACGCCCACAGCGCCCGTTAGCCGGGCCGCCGGTCCGCCGACACGCAGCCCCCGGTCCTCTGGACCCGGGGCTGTGTGGATGCGGGGGGGGGGGCGACGCCCCGCCCGGAACCCCGAGGACGTGCCCGGACCCGCCAGCTAGGATCCCCGGCATGGCCATCAGCATGAGCGACGTGGAC